>NZ_JBSIBP030000009.1:0-191149 GCF_053613295.3 Aquimarina ulvae | reverse complement strand
TTGTAAATAATACCGTTATTAACGATAATGAAGTTACTGCTGGTGGGTTCCATCTATATCTTACTGGATTGAATAATTCCTCAGAGTCTAATGGGTATACGATCTCTTTAGAAAGAAATAAATTCTTAAACTATAAAAAGATCACCATTAATAATGCTAACGGAATTACACTTAAGAACAATGAAGTAACAGGCGGTATCGAATTAGGAACTTCTTCTAATATCGATATTTCATCTAATACCAAAATAAACCCTAGCGATAGTGATGGTATCCGTTTATATGGAACTCATTCTAGTGTATCTATTAGCAATAATAACATACTAGAACCTTCTGGAGCTGATCGATATGATTGTATTAATAACAATTCAGACACTCCTAATGCAATTACTTTAATTGGTAATACGTGTGTAACGCGATAAGGATAAACCTTTGGTATAAAGTAATTAAAAAAGGATGTCTCACGATATCCTTTTTTAATTATTACTATTTTTTTGTTGATTTATATATTCCGAAACCAGTTTAGTAAAATACTTAGCCCCATTATCGTTAAGGTGGGATGGATCGTGAAACCACTCGAGCTTATTATCAAATTTTTTACTAGTTGATAAGTTTAATATAGGCACGCACGTCTTATTAGCTATATTATTAATCATCATAAGGGATTTATTATTTTTATTTATTTTTCTTAGTGTTGGAGACATCACAAAAACTAAATCGATATTATTTGATTTCGAGTTATAAATAAATTCTTCTAAAGCCATGACGAAATTCTCATCAATTTGTTTAACGTTATCATCCGTCATGTCTGATTTAGAAAGAGTTTTATCTTTAGTCATAACACCATAAAGAGGTCTATAACCTTTATAATCTAATTGAGGAGATAAACAATATCTAAATATATGAAGGATTGTAGAGTTTAAAAGGTATGAATTAAAGAACATCTCTATATCAATAAATTCTGAATTTAGCTTAAAAAGCGGTTTTAGTTCATCTTTATATTCGGTATAATAAGGATTCAAATCATTAAGTCTATCAAGAGCTATAGCCGAAGAGAATAAGAAATCTTCATCTATATTAAGAATAAATAAACTGGGCTTACTACGTTTTAGGAGCATTTTCTGAAGCGCCAAATGATATAATAGCTGTTGTCCTTCGGCACCAGCATTATAAGCTGTAGTGTTTAACTGCTTTTCTAAAACCTTGGGAACATAATGTCGGTGTGCGTGAGAACTTCCAAAAATCAACACTTCTGCTTCTGTTTCATAAATAACCTGGTTAGCACGTGCATATTTACCTGTTTTCTGTGAAAAAAATAAATAATTACTTGCTGTTCCAAAAAGAACATCCACAAGCGATATAACGATCATAAATTTTATAATCTTAAAAAACGTAGCCAAGTATCTATTCATAAATAAAGCTTTAAAATTGAAAATAAATAAATTGACTATCCCCAAAAACACCCAAATATAGAATTAAATATATAAGTAAAGCATACACAAACATACGCCCTGTTTCTGTTTTTTTAATAAAATTGATAAAAATTATATCCTTTAAACATTCTCTTCTAAACTCAATTGTAAGAAGTAAAAAAATTGCTAGTACGGCATATAAAGATGCAGTTATATCATCACCACTTCCAATATATAAGCTACCCGGATTAGTAAAAATTTTATTAATAATGTAAAAAGCATCGTCAACACTATTAGCTCTAAAAAAAATCCAGGCAAAACTTATAAAACAAAAAGTACAAATAACATTAAGAACACCTTTTCTTTTTTTACCATTACAAAGTATTTCTATAATTAAATAAACCCCATTAATTGCTCCCCAAATGACAAATGTCCATTTCGCACCGTGCCATAGACCACTTATTAAAAATGTAATAAATAAATTAAAAAACCATCTAAATTTACCAACGCGATTTCCACCTAACGGTATGTACAAGTAATCACGAAACCAAGTTGATAAGGAAATATGCCATCTATTCCAAAATTCGTGTATAGAAGCAGAAAAATAAGGTCTTTTAAAATTAGTCATTAAATCAAACCCAAAGAATTTTGCAGTTCCAATTGCTATTAAAGAATACCCTGCAAAATCTCCATAAATTTGAAATGCAAATAAAACAGTAGCAAAAAGTAAACTTAGTCCATCGTGATATTCTACATTATTGTAAACTGAGTTTACATAAATTGCTGTCCTATCAGCAACTACTAGTTTTAGGAAAAACCCCCAAATAATGAGCTTTATTCCATATGATATTGATTCCTTAGTATACTTCCTTTTTTCTAAAAACTGAGGCAGTAAATGTGTAGCTCTTTCAATAGGTCCAGCAACTAATTGTGGAAAAAAAGAAACAAAAGCCGCAAATGAGATAAAGTCTCTAGTAGGCTCCAATTTACCTCGATAAATATCAATTGTATATGACATAGTTTGAAAAGTATAAAAAGAAATTCCTACTGGAAGAATTATACTTAGTGTAGTAACATCTTTTATAGTATATCCTATAGAATTACATAAATCCACCCAAGAATCAATAAAAAAATGACAATACTTAAAAAAAGATAACACCCCTAAATTGAAACAAATACTAACGATAAGCCATCTTTTTTTTAACTTTTCTACATCACAAAGGTGAATTCTGATACCTACCAAATAGTCTACAAAAGTGCTTAGTGCAATCAGTGACAAAAATCTCCAATCCCACCAACCGTAGAAAACATAACTTGCACTCAACAAAATAATATTTTGAAAAAGAATTTTACCTTTTTCAAATAACCAATAAATAACAAAAACTATAGGAAGAAATATTAAAAAATCAAAAGAATTGAAATACATGATTTAAACAAATTGTTTATATATCTATTGTAAAATTTCTTTTAACCGCATCAAATTTTCCATTGGGTCCCAAAGGAATATCGTCCACAATTTGTATTTGATAATTTACATTCTGCCCCAGTCTATCTTTAAAATTATGCACTAGTTTTTCCTGCATTTTGCTATCAAATTTTTGATCTGCTATTAAATTAATAATAATCTCTTCTGCATTTTCTTGTATAATTTGGCTTTTTACGATTCCTTCCAAACCTTTATAGGCCGTGTCCATCCTACCAACATACCCCT
Organism: Aquimarina ulvae; assembly: GCF_053613295.3. Lineage (NCBI taxonomy): Bacteria > Pseudomonadati > Bacteroidota > Flavobacteriia > Flavobacteriales > Flavobacteriaceae > Aquimarina > Aquimarina ulvae. The sequence continues at coordinate 188,029 of NZ_JBSIBP030000009.1, read as the reverse complement.
TTTCTTTGGTCCAAAGGATATCATCTTCCCTACCCGTGAGTTTTTCTATAATAGGCATCGCGCAACCACAATCACAAGATTTTCCATCTTCAGAAAGTAATACCGTATCTTCGATATTATATCTTATTAACGGTGTTTTTAGGTTTGTAAAACTGGTAACTACTAATTGAGCTACTTCACCGCACTTTGCTTTTGCTCCTTTGGCATTTACAAATTCGAAAACACCGGAATCTGTATTTAAATGCAAATTTCCTTGTACGCATTCTGTTATAAAAGGACTTCCTTCACTAGAAGCGTACTGATTATATACCTTACAATTAAAAGCTTTTTCGATTTCTAATCGTTGATAATCGTATAATGTCTCTGCTGTAACTGCGATAGCCTTTGCAGTAAAACTTAATGTCAGGTTATTTTGATTTATGAATCTACTTATAATATAAATTGCCGATGGGTATCCGTCTAATAAAACAGGTTTGAAACGATTTAATTTTTTAACGTAAAGCAATAGGTTATCATCTGTTAAATGATAGGTGGACATTAATAGTTGATTTTCGAAGTAATTGTACACCCAAAACGGAGGTTTTTTTGCATCTGGTTTTACAATCAATCTACCAGAAAACCTAACTTGCTTAACGCTCTTAGTTTCTAAACCAATTGCTTTATGAAACCTTCTCCATAAGGCGAAGGACCTATTTATGGATTCTTTATCCAAATAGTTAATTGTAGGCGCTCCTGATGTTCCGCTAGTGTAGCCCACTCCATCCGTAGGACGATTTTTGTTTACTAATATATCTGGATTTGTTTTTCTTTCGGTTTTAGTTAGGATAGGCATGATCTGGAGTACATCATAAGGATTTTCTTCAATATCAGTAACGTTTATACCAAGTTTTTTCATTGTTTTCCCATACCAATCAGAATAGTGCAATCCCTCCGATAATACTACTTTTAATCTATTTTCTTGATATTTATTTATATAGTCCTTATCCGCATTCCATAAATCGATATATTCTTTCAAAAAAGCATCAAACTCTTTTGTATAGCGTTTCTTAGAGTTTTGAAAAGCCTTTATATTTAACAATATAAACTTAAAAGGATACGGCAAACTATTATATATTTTCTCTTGCATTTTTCCCATAATTAATTACTTTATTTGTTCAATATAAAATTCCTGAATCTTTTGAGTATTGGAAACAATATCATAACCGCCATTCACTATTTTTTTAGTATTGTTATTTTTTCTTGAAGTGTCTAGAGCTACTATTTTACTTGCCCAATATGAAGCAGACTTGTCTATCGAAAGAAACTCAATATCGCCAGTAAGACTAACTTCGGTAGTAATCGTGTCTGATGCCAATACCTTAATTCCAGCTGCTTGTGCTTCAATGAGAGTAACGGGAAGTCCTTCATAAAAAGATGGAAAAACAAATACATCAAACATTTGAAATAATTCGGGTACATCTGCTCGTGCTCCTAAAAAGTGCACCTTACCATCGACAGACAAACTTTTAGCTTCTTTTTCCATACCTCTTCTTAATGGTCCATCACCTATCAAAACCATATCACAATCCGATTTTTCTTTTAATACAGCTGCAAAAATCTGCAATAGAAACGCATGGTTTTTTTGACTTGCAAACCTTCCTACATGACCAATCACCAAACGATTTTGCACATTGAATTCTTCTTTATACTGCTTAGCAATTATGGTATTGTATGCAAACTTCGAAGTATCAATCGCATTATTCATAGTTCTAAAAGAAGTATTTTTTCCAAACAACCATTTCCCAGCTTTATCGCCACAAGAAAATAAGTGTGTCGCATCTTTCTTTACCTTTTTTTTGAGTTGAAGTTTGATTAGCTTCTTGAAAGTTTCTTTTATACTTTCTTTTTGAGAAAAAAGAGAAGTAATACGAACATCATCAATGGCAATATGTGCGTGTGCGATTCTACAGGGTATGTTAAACTCTTTAGCGATTTTAAGAGGAAAACAACTAAAAGTATTTAAATGCGAGTGGACAATAGTATACTCTTGGTGTTCTTTAAAAAAAGCGCGTAACTTATGGTAGTATTCTGCAGGGAAAAGTGGATTTATAGCGTCGAACCTATAAATTTTGCCACCTAAACTTTCTATTTCGTTATCAAAAGCAGCTTTTTCTTTTCTATGAACTAAAAAATCAAATTGTACTTTGTTCCGATCTATCTTTCTATAATAATTCATAATCATAGATTCCGCTCCTCCCCTATTCATAATAGTGAAAACTTGTAAAACTCGTATTGTTCCCATTAAAATTCTCCTTTTGTTTTATATCGTATATACAAGTTTAATAGTATCCCAAATGGTATAGCCAGAATAGTGGTAAATTTCTTAGGTGATTCACTTATAAAAGATCCATTTTTTGTAAACATCGCACTAGAAACATAGTGAATTGCATTTTTAAATTGATCTTTAAAATTTTGTGCAAGTTTCATTCTGCTTTTTCTAGAAAAAGCAAACCCCTTTGGATGTCTTCTATATTGTTTAAGAATATTCATGCTTGATCCGTCCTGCATATACTCCACTTCACATAGCACATCATTGATTGGTAGCAATTTATAATCCTGATCAATCAACTGATACAAAAATCCTAGAGGAACAAAACGTTCTCCTTCAAAAATCGGATACGAAGGGTATTTTTTCACAACTTCACTTCTATACACTAACTTTTTGTCTCCTAACACATTATGTGTATTGTATAAATCATACAGAGTAGTCTCCTTTATATGATCAGGAATCATTGTGCCAATAATTTTCCCTTCCGGATCTGCGTCCAGTCCCACTAATCCAGCAAATTCTGGCTTGTCTTTTATTTTTTTCCAGGCAAGAAGAATTTTGTCTATCGCCTCTTCCCCCATACAATCATCACTATCTATACATACATTAAGTGTAGTTTCTATTAATCTATACGCAGCATTATGACCTCCATGCATCCCTTGATTTTCCTGATAATGATACTGTATATCAATTTTCTTTTCTTTAATCCATGAAGCTATCAATGTTTTGGTATCATCAGTAGAACCATCGTCTATAATTAACCAAACAAAATCCTGATTAGACTGTTTTATTAAGCTCTCATAACACTTATGTAAGCAATAAGCCCTGTTATAGGTAGGTGTAAATACGGTTATAGTTTTCATGTGTTGATTAATTGATCTGTTGTTAATGATTATCCTCAATATAAATAATACATCATATATGTAAATGAGAAGTAAACCAGCATTACTTTTCCAATCATAAAATGCTGATTGTTAAAAAAATTCTTTTTTAGAAATGGATATATAATAACAATTGCCATCATAAACCAAGACAAGTAGGCAAACCTATTAGAATAGTTAGCTTTGATTACCAAAATCCAAAATCCATTACAAATCAGGTAGGTATTCAATAATTGATAATAAAATTTATCTACAAATTTCTTCTTATAAATAAAATACCATCCAGCAAACACTGCAAAAGCACTATGAAATAAGAAATCCCACCGAAAACCAGTACTAGCAAACGTATTCGCATCTACTTCTGATGTCAAATATCCTGTAAGTCGATCATCCCCAAAACCTAAACTCGCAAAAAGTGTAATCCACAGACTTCCCATTACCAGAGATAAAGGAATACAAAAAAGCCACCCCTTAAAAAATACTTTGGGGTTGTTATAAAAACAAGTTACTATATAAGCAAAAATTGGTAAGAATAATGTTTTGTGAAAAAATGTCGCTGCCAGAAAAAATAAGGCCATAACAATTTTATTTCTTTGATAACATAAACCCCATAAAAACAGGGATGTGGCCGCACCATTACGCATTCCATTAACTCCATATGTCCAAAATGAAAAAGAAACAATAAACATCAGGAAGGAATAGTACCAATATTGACCGAATAACGTTTTAGAAATTTTATACAGCGGAAATATGTAAATAAATGCACAGATTGTGAAAAAAGTATGTGCAGATACTATCTGTGCTAAAGTTTTCATGAATACATGCCAACCATAATCATTTACTTCTGGGATATCACCTCCTAGTCTGTATCTATCAAATGTGACAATATAATTAACCGTATCGCCAAAAATTCCGCTAATAGGTCGTTGACCAATATAAAGTATAAGAAAAATTAATAAAAAATACCCAGAGAAATTAATGAATACAAGGTTTTTATGCTCATTAATTTGCAGAATTCTGGTATGCAATAATGTAAAAACAACTAGAAAGAGGCATAAATTAATATACAACGGATAGTAAAACTCTAAAGGAACAAAAGTGTTCATTTTTTAAGTGGTTTTAAGCGTTATGTTATTACTATTTTGACTCACATTCTTGGATTTATTCTTTTAGTTTTTATTTACAAATTCGGATCAAATCTTTTTTCCATCTTGTTTAATAATACGAGCAGGGTTTCCGACTACAACACAATTATCCGGAACATCCTTAACTACTACAGATCCCGCACCTATTGAACAATTATTACCAATCTTGATATCACCAATAATAATGGCCCCTGTATAAATCGACACATTATCTCCTATGGTAGGTCTTTTCCCATTAACCTCTCCTACTGTCACTAAATGATTTACATATAGATTTTCTCCGATTGAATCTGCATTTAAAATTGTACTGTACGGATGTCCAGTCAGCACACCTCCTCCTAGTTTCGTACTAATATCAATTCTAAAATACTTCTCTTTTTTACAGTATACATTTAACAAACTAGAAACAATACCTCTGTTTCTGAAATAAAATAATGTTCTAAAGTCAGGAGATATGGCCAAGAAGTTAAAAAGTAAAGAAACCTTAGTACCCCTTATTCCTTTTGCGTCTGCCCATCTTTCTATATCTTTATCAATAGCCTCTTTATTTTTGCTTATTTGATATACGAACATATGGGGTAACAACAACACCTTATATATATTTAATAGTAATGATCTCATTTTTTGTGGATTAAATCATTAAACATTTTTTTCCAAAGATCCATCACAATATCTAATTGATACTTTTTAGCATTTTCTCTGGCATTCTTACCCATGAGACGTCTACTTTCCTGATCATTCATTAATATACTAAGTTCATTAATAAAAATATTGTTTTTATCCAAAGGTATAAGAACACCCATTTTTCTATCTATAATATTTCTTGGTCCATAAGGGCAATCAAAAGATATGATAGGTAAGCCACAGGCTTGTGCTTCTAACAAAACTAATGGAAAACATTCGTTATGTGATGTCATCACAAAAATTGAAGAGGTTAACATCTCTTCCTGAATCTTATCCGTAGATCCCATTAATTTTATGCTATCCTGAATACCTGCTGTATCAATTTTATCCTGAAGCATCTTTACATAACCAGGCGCTCCACTACCAAAGATATGAAGTTCCCAGTCTTTTCTAATAGGTACAATCTCTTTCCAGATATCTATTAGCATATCGTATCCTTTTACTGCGGCAATTCTTCCAGCAGTAATTATTTTTTTATTTGAAACGTCAGAAACACGATCCGGGTAAAACGTCAATGGATTTGGTATAACTACCGTATTCTTGCTCTTATAGTAATTAGATTCATCTTTGTTAAGAACCACTAATGTATCATATTTTGATTCTACATAATCCGTGAACATAAAAAAGAATCTTTTAAAAAGACTTGGTTTTTTTCGTTTTTCTTTCTCAATAAATCTCGAATAATGAAATTCTTTAACTTTGGGAATATATTTTACAATAAATGGAACAAAATAGGTATCTACACTATGACTACAAACTATGACTATATCAGGGTTGACAGCTTTTAATGCAGCTTTAGTTCTTGAGATATGCTTGGGTAATTTTTTCAGGTTCTCAGGATGAAAATAAGATTTTCGTCGATTATAATTAATTCCTAAATCTTTGAATACGATTCTTGTATCAAAGTGATAACAGGGCTTTTTTTTCTTTTGTTCTGTAGTAAAGATGTAAACTTCATCGCCTTCATTAGAGGCAAAATAATTTGCTTTAATCGAAAGTACTCTTTCTATGCCTCCGTGCAAATATACCTGATCAATGATAAAAGCTATTCTCATGTTGAAGAGGTATTTATTAAACTTTTGAATACATCATTCCATTCTTCAGCAATAGTTTCAGGTAAGTACTTTTTTACAGCTTCTTTTGCATTCATTCCCAAGGATTTTCTCTTCTCTTTATTATCAATTAAGGAAATTATGGCTTCGGCGAAAGCATCAATATTACCATTATCAATTAAAAGTCCATTTTCATTATCAGTAATAATATCCGAAGGTCCATACGGACAATCATACGAGATACAGGGCACGCCATATGCCATTGCTTCTGTAAGTACCATTCCAAATCCTTCATATCTGGATGACATTGTATAAATAGAAGCTTGTTCGTATTTTTCTGCAATATTTTTTACTGGTGGATAAAAGTGTACCGTATTTGATATACCAAGTTCATCAGCTAATGTATCTAAACCTTCTGCTTTGCTGATCGTACCATATATATCTAACGTCCAATCTGGATGTTTTGCAGCGACTTTTTTCCAGCTTTTAAGCAATCGATCATATCCTTTTTGGAAACAATGTTTACCTACAGCTAGTACTTTTTTGTTTTCTAAGGTGCTTTTTATTTCAGGATAGAAGGATAAAGGATTAGGGATCACTTTAAGGTTTTTAAAAGACCATTCATTTAGATTTCCATTGGTCAATACAACAAAATAATCATAATATCTACCTCCAAAATTCATGAGGCTAAATTTAGTAGTTGTAGCAATCCTTTTTTTGAACGATCTTTTTCCCTTTTTGATCTCAACACTTCTGGAAACGTGTCTTTCATAGATCATAGGGCAAGGTTTTCCTAATAGTAATGGAACATAAAAACCTTTTAAACCATCATCACATACAGCGATAATATCTGGATTTAGTTTCTTAATTATGTTGCGTAAACCAGATGCATATTTATACATTCTGGATAACGGATTCCCTTTTGCTTTCACATTATGATAAGATAACTTAGAACTAAAATCATAGAAAAGATGATCCGTATCTTGATTTAATGTAATAATATGTATATCATAATCATAATCGTCTGCAAGTTTACTTGCTTTAATGGAAAGTACTCTTTCTAATCCTCCCGGACCATCTATACGATTAACAATGTATACAAGTTTCATCTAAATTTAGTTTAGAATAGTATCCAAGACTATCTAATTTATTACTTTTTTATAACGATATCTAAATATGGGTAGCAAAAACCACTGTTTAAGTTTTTGTTTAGTGATTTTAAAAATTTAATATATCGTAGCCCCTTAAAACCAACTTTTAAGAAGGCAGATTTTTCGAACTTCATCAAACTACTTACGATATTTAGTTCTTTTAAGGGCGCAATAGCCACTTCGAACTCGTGATAACTAGCTCCTCTTCCCCATCTTTGAAATTTCATCATACGTTCATCATCTAACTCTCTGTAGGAATCTTTAAAATTCTTCCTGCTTGAAAACTTAGAGTAATAATAGGCCAATTCATCCGGAAGCCAATCATAAAATGGTAATGCAGCTGTATGCGAATCATAGTACCATAGTCTATTAGGTGTTTCTATAACTGCTAGATATCCTCCTGTTGACAACATATCCCAAGCTTGCTTTAATGATTCTAACCTTTCGCTCACAGTCATGTGCTCTAATACAGCATAGTAGATAATGAAATCAAATTTTCTGTCTGTAAAATTTTTCTCAATTTCTTCACCATTCACAAGATGTAATTCTGCTTCATACCCTGCTATTTTCATTCTATCCTTTGCTACAGCAAGTGCTCCTGCATCTACATCTACTCCAACTACTTTTGCTCCTTGTTCGCTTAATGCTAATGTAGAAATCCCAGTTCCACATCCAATTTCGAGAATATTTGCTCCATTTAAATCTTTTACATTCTGTAACCAAGGTGCGATTCGATTTCGGTTATAATACAAACGTTCAAAAAGCTGTCCATTTACTGCTTGATTATATTCGTTTGGAGATAGTCTAGTTTTAGTATTACCTCTGTCTAAATAGTTTTCTTTCAGCGATTTTGTCAATTCTTCTAATTGCTCTTTAGAAAATTCTGTATGCTTTTGTTGCATTTTTTTTGGAGCTATAAAGAACTTATTTTTTAACAGTTTTTTGAATGCCCTTTTCATCGTTTGTGTAGTTGATTAAATTTGATTAGTAACTTTTTCTTTTAATGCATTGGCTAAATCGTGATGTTTTTCGAGGTTTTTTACGATAGTGTCTTTTGTTATTTGTCCTTCTAGTCCAAAATTAGAAGTATATGCTCCTGTCTTACTATCAATATCTATTCTATTAAATAATTCAAGAATACCATCAAAGCGACAAGAATCTACAAAACTATCAAAACCATTAACAAAAATTACAGGTGTTCCCATAGCTAAACAGGGTAATGCACAATGAATTCTTGATGTTATTACAAGTTTTGCTCTGGCATACTTATTAAGTAATTCAACAGCCATATCAAATTTCTGTTCATCTGTATATGTTTTAGAAGGCGGTTCTTGGTTGATAAATGATGCACTATCTAAAACTTCTTTACTGATAAATTTTTTAATATGCTTATTCTTCTTCCCTAACTTAAAAGCTGATCCGTTAAGAATATTTTTTACAGTGATTTTGGTATTATAAAATACTTTTTCTGGCCTAGGATAACTGTATAAAGGATCTACTATATATACGTCGTCCCCTCTTTCAGAATCGTCAACTTTATATGAATCTAGTGTTAATGTAAGACAACCAGTAAAGTAAGCATCAATCCCTTTTGCCTTTAGTGTGTCTGCAGTAAACTGGTCTCTACATCCTATGGGTTCGTGTTTCTTTAAATAAGCAATACCATTTTCGCTTAGCATAGCTGGAGCAGCAGTATTATTCATATGAAAGGAAACAAATATTGGATCTATACTTTCGGAAGGAACCCAATTATGAATGTTATGTGTAAACCACCCATTCATAATTAACTTTATCGGATCTCCTTTATATTCTCCTAATCTTTCTCTATTTAATAGCATATCGACTTTTGGTAAAAATTGTTTAGCCGCTAAACTTTGAATATTATCTCCAACATTGAAGAAATTCTTATTCTCGTCGTATGTGAGTAGTCCGTATTTCATGAATTATGCAATTTACCTAGTGTTATCTATTTAAGTTTTCTATAAAGCTTTTGCAACCAAGGGAATCTATTTCTGATAATAAATTTCAATCTATTCGATCCTTTATTTGCATTATTAATTTTTTCTTCTAAAAGACGATCTACCTTGCCATTTCTGAAATCATTCATCTGTTTGGTCTCAATCTCAAAATCATCAAAAACATAAAAAGTATCTACATTCTTAGCTTTTTCCATCAATTCCCACCAAAAGTATTTCACTCCCTTGCTTCCAGAGCCTATGTGTAATATTTGATAAATCTTATCGTACACTGTACTATCTACTTTAAATCCATACTCATTAGGGTTTTGATTATTGAGCATAAGACCTAGTATTGTTCTAAAACATTTTTCACAATAGCTACAGTTAAATTCTGTTCTTTTTTCAGAATAGCAAACTCTTAACCTGAATCTCTTATTTTTTTCAGAAGCAAATTTTGATATCAGATCAACTTTATCTTGTCTTTTTAACTCATAGCCATCATGAAAAACTTTAAATTCAGATCCCCAGGTTATTTTTTCATCAATTGCAGGGGTAGATCCCCAATCTATGTCAATATGATCTGTATAAGAAGATGCTATATAAACGGAACTGTACTTGTTTACATATGATAATGGAGCGATTGACCCCACCAGAGCTAACCCATGTTGTACTTTACCCCACCAACCGATATCTTTTAATAAAAGTTCAACTTGATAGGTATAAAAATCTCTAAGATTCGTTTCTATATATTCTTTATTATTATCCTGTAAAAGATTTTCATTTTCTATAAATTCAGTAAAATCATTCCATTGATCTCTATCATTTATAGCGATGTCCGCCCCGTGAAGTGTAACTAAATCTGGCTTTTGATCATAGATTCTAATGTAGGTTGCATACGCATCTACTCCTCCACTAAAAAGCATAGCTGATTTGGAACCTGCTAATGAATTCTTTACTCGTTTTTTCGCAAAAAGGGTTCCTTTTAGATTCCTAGAATGGTCACGTTTTACAAACTCTTTTTTTATCTTCTCCTGCGCATTATAAAAATCTTCATCAACTTCATCAACTTCAATTGTAAAACCGGCAAACCAAGCTATTGGTAATACATTAGATAAAAACGGAATGACCGCAATACTTGCAGGTGTTGTACTAACATCGATTTGATATTTAGTATAAAATGATTCCTTCTCTACAAATAGCTTTTGGATATTAGCACCGATCAAGTATTCATAATTAATCTTACGACCATCTTCTGAATATCTAATTGATTGTAATTTTAATGTATCCATTGGTTAGTTATTTTCGTTTCAGTAATGAAACGATAGGTTTTCTAAATAATTCTCTTTCATATTCTAACATACCGACAAAATACATCATAACCACAAAAACAGCGGTATAAGAAACTCCTTTGACAATAAAATTAAACCATCCTTCACCAGGAATATAATTGATAAAATATCCGACAGTAATTATCAATAAGACTATTAGCAAAACCTTATGAAACAGCTCTTTAAAAAATCGAATGATATTCAATCCAATCTTATTATGATAATAATAGTTCATCACATTCTGAACAATGATCCATCCTCCCACAAGTCCTATTATCATGCCTGTTGCACTATACTCTATTGCTAAAAAACCACCTACCACTACACCCAAAATCATAAACATAAGGTACAGGATAGCTTTAAATGATAATTTATTTTTAGCCTCGAGTATTGAGTTGCCAAAAGCTTGTAATAAAGGAAGTGTATACCCAATCATTATTACCCATGCGATTGTATAAATCTCGTTACATTCTTTCATATTGTATCTTCCATCGCCAGATAATTCTCCTCCTCCTACCCAAAGATTAATAAACTGTTCTCCATAGAGCATAAAAGCTCCGAAAATGTACATTAATATAATAAAAGATAGCCTTCCTAGTTTTATCATCATGGTTGTCAACTCCTCGCCACTAGCATTATTAACAGACATTTGGGTCGCTCTTGGTAAGAACACACTCGAAATTGCAGTAGAAAATGCTCCATAATATGTCCCTAATGCGATTCCGATGCCATAGATTCCTAAAACTTTAGGAACACTTATGGCTCCTAACACCCAGCTACCAGACTTCCATTGAAGCATGTTTACAATCGCAAACAGAAAAATCCAACCTGAATATTGAAAAATATGAAGAATAAAGGATTTGGATAATTTCTTCAATTTAAATCTTACCTTAAGCTTTACCAATACATAATAAGCAGATACTGAAATTGTAAGTATGTTAAATATAGTATCTACAATTACTAATGCAATTGCTCTTCCTCCAAAAAATAATACAGCAACAATAGTTAATGATCGTAGCAGGTATCTGATAATCCCAACAGATTCGGGAAAGACAAACTTTTCATATCCCTTGCAAATCCCAGTAAATATCATTCCAGGAAGTTGAATGGCCAAGTTAAAAATCAGAATCACAAACATTGCTTTAGCAATTCTAAGTTCTTCTGCATTGAATTTTGTAAAGTAAGTGTCTATAAAGAAATAAAATATTGTTCCTGAGATAACTACTAATATGGACACAACAAAATATAATACTCTAACGGTACCCAAAAAGTTCGCCTCTCCGTCTGTATCCTTCTCCGCTCTATATTTGGCCACAAACCTGACAACAGTATTGGTTAGTCCAAAATCAAGAAGTGCAATGGTTCCTATCAAAGCCCCAATAGCGTTGAATATCCCGTACTCATTCTTTCCTAAATAACTCACTATTAGCGGAGTTATAACAATTCCGATAACATTGATTAAGAAGATCTTTAAATATGTAAGTAAAGCTCCTTTTTTTAATTGGCTCAATGTGGTTGGTTTAAAAATTTTAATTTATACCTGAAGATATCTTTTCCCTACAGTCTTCCGTGTACTTCTTCTTCCTTCAAAATTCCTTTTACGTCATACAAAATCCCGTTTGGCTTTAACAAGGACTTCAGATTAACCTCCAAATATTCGTTATGTGCTACTGTTAATACGACGGCATCAAATGTGGATGTTGGCATTTTGGTAACAGTATCAAGATTGTATTCCTGTTTTACTTCATCAGGATTTGCCCAAGGATCAAAAATGGTAATATCTGTTCCAAAATCTTGTAGGTTTCTTATTACATCCACTGCTCTTGTATTTCGAACATCCGGACAATTTTCTTTAAAAGTAATTCCTAGGACTAGCACATTGGCCCCTTTGATTTTGATATCATGATTTACCATCAATTTAATTACTGCCGAAGCTACATATTGCCCCATACTATCATTTAGTCTTCTACCAGCTAATATAATCTCGGGATGGTACCCAAACTCTTGTGCTCTTTGGGCAAGATAATAAGGATCAACCCCTATACAATGACCTCCTACCAACCCTGGTTTAAAAGGCAAAAAATTCCATTTAGTTCCAGCTGCTTTTAACACTTCATTGGTGTCAATATCCATGAGGTTAAAAATCTTGGCTAATTCATTCACAAAAGCAATGTTGATATCACGTTGCGAATTCTCTATGACTTTAGCTGCTTCAGCAACTTTGATAGTTGGAGCTAAATGAGTTCCTGCAGTAATTACAGAGGCGTACAAGGCATCTACTTTTTTACCAATCTCTGGTGTAGAACCTGCAGTAACTTTAAGTATTTTTTCTACTGTATGCAGTTTATCTCCCGGGTTTATCCGTTCTGGAGAATACCCCGCATAAAAATCTTCATTAAACTTTAATCCACTAATTTTTTCTAAAACCGGAATACATTCTTCCTCTGTAACACCCGGATATACTGTAGATTCATAAATAACTATATCTCCTTTTTTCAAGACGTAACCAACTGTTTCGCTTGACTTATACAAAGGAGTAAGATCAGGTCTGTTATTTTTATCTACAGGAGTTGGAACGGTTACGATGTAGTAATTACAACTTTTTATGTCCTCTAAGTCTGCAGAACAATATAACCCTTGATCCATTTCGGAAGTAGTACTCAATACCGACTGTAGTACTTCATCTTCTACTTCTAACGTAGTATCAATTCCGGATCTTAATTCCTCTATTCTTTTTTGATTAATATCAAAACCAATTACAGGAAATTTTGTTGCAAACAATCTTGCTAAAGGAAGTCCAACATACCCCAAGCCGATTATTCCTATTTTAATATTTTGCATTTTGTGGTTAATTAGTTTATTTACTGGTTATGTAAAATTACTTTAGGTTCTTCCAATACCATTTTACGGCTTCTTTTAACCCCGATTTTATATCAAATTTTGGCTCGTACCTTAATAGTGCTTTAGCTTTATCCACAGAAGCCAAAGAATGAGGCACGTCCCCCTTACGTTCCGGACCTTTCTTTACGTTTACTTTACTAATTTCTGAATCAAATTCTGAGAGATATTCTTTTAACAGACCTACTAACTCATCTAATGTTGTTCTTTCTCCAAATGCGGTATTGTACACTTGGTTTAAAGCCGCTTCATTATCCGAAACTATTGCCTTAAGATTCATTTGAATTACATTATCAATATAGGTGAAATCCCTAGAGAAAGACCCATCACCATTAATCACTGGTGATTCATATTTCATAAATTGCATAACAAATTTCGGAATCACAGCAGCATATGCACCATTTGGATCTTGTTTCCGGCCAAACACATTAAAATATCGTAACCCTATAGTATCGAGATCATAAGTCCTTTTAAAATTATCTGCATATAATTCATTTACATACTTCGTAATAGCATATGGTGATAAAGGTTTCCCAATTTCATCTTCTACTTTGGGTAATGCTTTTGAATCTCCATAGGTAGAAGAACTCGCTGCATAAATGAATCGTTTCACTTCTGCATCTCTTGCCGCTACTAGCATATTTAGAAAACCGCTAACGTTTACATCATTACTGGTAATAGGGTCATTTATCGATCTCGGTACAGATCCCAAAGCCGCTTGATGTAGCACATAATCAGTACCTGTACAGGCTTTATGACAATCATTTAGATTTCGGATATCACCCTTTATAAATGTAAAATTTGGATTTTCTTGCAGTGCAGCTATATTTTTTTTGTGCCCTGTTGCAAAATTATCTAAGCCTATCACTATACTACCCTTTTCAAGTAATGCCTCGCATAGATTAGATCCGATAAAGCCTGCCGCTCCTGTTACTAAAACAGTAGAAGAACTTAATAGTTCTAATTGGTTAGTGTTCATGTATTTTGTATTACCCCTTGATTTTTAATCCCCTACGCTATGTATATTACATAGACGCCGCGAAATTAAGATTAAACAATAGAACACACAACTTATATCAAAGGGGATTTTAACCCTAACTAAAACCTGCAATGTTCTGTTGTCCTATAAAAAAATCAATTCATCGATTATAAAAATGCAAATAATTGAAAATCAAATATATAAATTCTTACTTGTTTTTATTAACAAAAATGTTTTCGAAGTGAAAAACAGGTATTAATACGTATAAAGATCTGTCAACTCTTGTTCGAATCTATTTTTTGCTAAATATTGAGATTCTAAACTAGGTTCAAAAGGAATTGGCGTTTCTAAACTGGCAACTCTTTTTACCGGAGCATCCAAATATTGAAAACAATTTTCCATGATCAATGCAGAAATATCAGATGCTATGCCGCCAAACATCGAATCTTCTTGTAGAATAATCGCTTTGCCAGTTTTCTTTACAGATTCTATAATCGTTTCTGTATCCAACGGCTGCAATGTTCTTAAATCAATCACATCTGCTTGTATTTCTGAATATTTTTCTAGTGTTTCCAAAGCCCAATGTACTCCTGCTCCATAACTGATAATAGTTATGCCATTCCCTTCTTTTAACAAAGCAGCTTTTCCAAAAGGTATGGTATAATACCCTTCAGGTATTTCTTGTCTTATACTACGGTACAGTGCTTTATGTTCAAAAAACAATATTGGATTCGGATCTTCAATCGAAGTCAGTAATAACCCTTTGGCATCCGCAGGAAAAGCTGGGTATGCGACTTTTAACCCCGGAGTTTTTGTAAACCAGGCTTCGTTGGTCTGACTATGGAAAGGACCGGCACCAACACCACCACCACAAGGCATTCTTACAACTACATTTGCCGACTGACTCCAACGATAATAAGATTTAGCTAATAGATTTACAATAGGATTAAATCCAGACGAAACGAAATCAGCAAACTGCATTTCTACCACAGCTTTCATCTTATTTATTGATAATCCATATGCCGCAGAGATTACAGCAGATTCGCAAATTGGTGTATTACGAACTCGATCCTTTCCAAATGCTGCTACAAATCCTTCAGTGATTTTAAAAACACCTCCATAATCTGCAATATCCTGCCCCATAATAACCAAGTCACGATGTTTATGCATTCCTTCTTTTAAAGCTTCAGAAATTGCATCTACAAATCGTAGCTCCTTAGTATTCGTATGTGGTCGGATTTGTTCAATCTGATATGCACTATACACATCATTCAATTCTCTATCTAGATCAATATCTATTTTTTCTTCTTCGTTAGCCCTTTGCCATTGTGATTCAATTTCTGCTTTTAAAATAGTTTTTTTCTGAAGGTCCTCTCCTTCCGAAAGAATTCCGTTTTCCACAAGGTATTCTTTATAGTTTTCTATGGGATCCTTAGATGCCCAATGCTCCATTAATTCATTAGGAACATACTTGGTACCACTGGCTTCCTCGTGGCCTCTCATTCTAAATGTTTTAAATTCTAATAAAACGGGTCTGGGGTTTTGTCGTATACTCGTTGCCAGCTTATGTACTTTGTCGTAAACTTCCAATATGTTATTTCCATCAATGTGATACGATTCCATACCATATCCTACTCCACGATCAGCAAGGTTTTTACAATGATATTGTTCATCAGTTGGTGTAGATAACCCATATCCATTGTTCTCAATGCAAAAAAGAATCGGTAAACTCCAAACCGAAGCAATATTCAGTGCTTCGTGAAAATCACCTTCACTAGTACCTCCTTCTCCTGTAAAAACCGCCGTTATTTTATTATTTTTTTTTAAGAGATTTCCCAAAGCGATACCACAAGCAACTCCTAATTGTGGTCCGAGATGCGAAATCATTCCGATGATTTTATATTCTTGCGTACCAAAATGAAAAGAACGGTCTCGTCCTTTAGTAAAACCATTGGCTTTGCCTTGCCATTGACTAAAAAGCCTAAACATAGGTACCTCTCTAGTCGTAAAAACACCTAAATTACGATGCATTGGTAACACATATTCATCTTTATGTAATGCACTGGTAATTCCTACTGAAATAGCTTCCTGACCAATACCACTAAACCATTTAGAAATTTTACCTTGCCGAAGTAAGATCAACATTTTCTCTTCTATCAATCTGGGCTTTAACATACAGGTATATAATGAAACTAATAGTTCATCACTATATGTTTTTCTATCATAGTCAAATAATACTTTCTCTTCTTCCATATGGTCCAAAATTCAATAAATTCAAATAATATATAGTTTCATAAAGTAAAAACAGACAAGTAAATGTAATTATTTTTATTTCAGAAAAAACATCAGATTTCATAATACTATTAAGTAGTTGTTAATTTAGATAGAACAATTATGCGAATTAATTAAATTTACCGCTAGTTATCCATAAGGCATTAAAAAATAATTAATTTGACAGTAGTAACGAATATTTCAAAAAAACATATCACGGATGATGTGTTTTTAATGAAATACATCTATTTTAGTTATAGAAAATCAAATAACCATGAATAATATACCAAGTGTAGATCTTGCAGATTTTTTATCTGATGATTCGTCACGTAAAAAAAAGTTCGTTGATGAAATAGGAAAAGCTTATGAGGAGATCGGTTTCGTTGCGTTAAAAAACCATTTTCTAAGTGATGATTTAGTTGAAGAACTGTATAAAGAAGTAAAAGCCTTTTTTGCTTTACCTCTAGAAGATAAAAAGAAATATGAAATTGAAGGACTAGGAGGACAAAGAGGGTATATTTCTTTTGGAAAAGAACATGCAAAAGGAAAGAAAGAAGGGGATTTAAAAGAGTTTTGGCATTTTGGACAGGAACCTTCAGAGGATGCTAAGTTGATTGAAGAATATCCTCCAAATGTAATCGTAGAAGAGCTAATGGATTTTAACCATACCGGTATGGAAGCCTATAGAATGCTTGAAAAAACTGGTATATACGTATTAAGAGCCCTGGCGTTATACATTGGTCTCGATGAACATTATTTTGATCATTGGGCCAGTAATGGTAATAGTATTTTACGCCCTATTCATTATCCTCCTATTACTACAGAGCCAAAAGGCGCAGTTCGTGCAGGAGCTCACGGTGATATTAATTTAATTACGCTATTAATGGGAGCTTCTTCTGGTGGTTTACAGGTACAGCGTAAAGATGGCGAATGGATAGACGCTGTTCCCCAAGAAGATGAATTGGTGATTAATGTGGGTGATATGTTAGAACGTCATACTAATAATAAACTACGTTCTACAATACACCGAGTAGTAAATCCACCAAAAGAAGAATGGAGTAAACCGCGATATTCTATTCCTTTCTTTATGCATCCAAGAAGTGATATGAAATTAAATTGCCTAGAGGAATGTATTACAGAGAGTAATCCAAAACAATATGAAGACATTACAGCTGGTGATTTTCTTCATCAAAGATTAGTAGAAATTGGATTGATAAAAAAATAGTTTCAATAAAATGGACTTAAAAGATCAATTAAAGAATTTATTTCCTGATCATGAACATACTGATGATGAAAAGGAAGAGAAAAAAACAGATAGCATTTGGATGCAAGATGATCCTATTATTTGTAAATATGAGAAACGAAAGGGGAAACCAATTACTATTTTAGAAGGCTACACAGGTGCCAACGAGGATTTTAAAAAACTTGCTAAAGAAATCAAAACAAAATTAAGTGTTGGCGGTAGTTTTAAGGATGAGCGTATTATTATTCAAGGGGATTATCGTGATAAAATTATGGGTATCTTACAAGAAAAAGGATTTAGAGTAAAAAGAGTTGGTGGATAATCACTGCCATATAATTTATCAAAAAAAATAACTAATTGGGGGATACAACTTTACATATTTCTAATGGTGACAGTTTAACTGATCGCCTAAAAGAACTAAAGCTTGTTGATGGAGACTTTATGGTTTGGCGTGAGATGCTTTGTGAAGGGCCTACAGATATAAAGATAGAGTCTGAACAAGCAATAGCGAAACGCAAAGATTTTCTAAAAAAATATTACAGAATTTCTCATGCAGACTATCAGAAAAAGTTTGTAACAGAATTAGATAGGGTAATCAACGAAATTAAAAAGTATGATGAAATCATACTTTGGTTTGAATATGATCTTTTTTGCCATATCAATATGATTGCTGCTATCAGTTTATTGCTAAGACTAGAAATAAAAGACACCCCCATCTATCTCGTTTGTAGTGGTCGGGTTGAGAACTCAAAAAAACACTTAGGATTATGCGAGCTATCAGATGTTCAGTTAAAAAAGCATTTTGAAAATAAAGTTTTGTTACATCTAAACGATTTAGAACTTGCAGCTCATATTTGGACAATATATTGCGAATCAAACCCAAGCAAAATATCTGGGCAAATTAAGAAACAATCATCTTTTGATTATTTATCTATTTGCTTAAGAGCGCATTTACAAAGGTTTCCCAATATGCTAACTGGTCTTAACACATTAGAGCACAATATTTTGGAAATGGTAAATACATATCAGATTAAAAACATAAAACAACTAATGGGATACGCACTTGAATACCAGGGATTTTATGGGTATGGAGATATGCAAATGAAACGAGTATTGGCAAGGCTTTTCCAATTTTTTGATCAAACTAAAGACCAGCTTCTATTATCAGAAAGAGGAATATTAGCTTTACAACAAAAAAAGAATTTTTATAATACACAAATGTTGGATTGGTATTATGGAGGGGTAAAAAAGTATGATTACTTATATAATGATGAAACACACAATCTACTAAAATTATAGTATGCCTATAGCAGAATCTGAATTAATTCTAAACCATGATGGTAGTATTTATCATTTAAATCTAAAACCAAAACATTTGGCAAATACAGTCATCGTAGTCGGTGACCCAGATCGGGTTAATCACGTTACCA
Source organism: Aquimarina ulvae (assembly GCF_053613295.3). Classification (NCBI taxonomy): domain Bacteria; kingdom Pseudomonadati; phylum Bacteroidota; class Flavobacteriia; order Flavobacteriales; family Flavobacteriaceae; genus Aquimarina; species Aquimarina ulvae. The sequence goes on along the minus strand of NZ_JBSIBP030000009.1, from coordinate 168,701 downwards.
AATATTTTGATACCGTAGAATTCAAAATAAATAAAAGAGAATTTCATACCCAAACAGGTACTTATAAAGGAAAACGAATCACAGTATTGTCCACAGGTATTGGTACAGACAACATAGATATTGTTTTTAATGAATTAGATGCATTGGCAAACATTGATTTCGAAACTAGAGAAGTCAAAAAAAATCATACCTCGCTTCATATTGTTCGTATTGGTACTTCGGGAGCGATACAACCAGAAATACCCATAAATAGTTTCATAGTTTCAGAACTTGCCATAGGATTTGATAGCCTGCTCCATTTTTATGATAGTAAAGACATTCAGTTTCCTCAGATTTCAGAACCACTAATGAAACATTTAAATTGGGATAAAGATAAATCAACACCTTATGTAGTGTCTTTTGATAAGAAACTAGGAAGACATATGCAAAGCGATCGTACTACCAAAGGTTTTACAATTACAAATGTTGGTTTTTATGGTCCGCAAGGACGTATATTAAGATTACCTACTTCAGACGCGAAATTGAATGATAAAATAGCATCTTTTCGTTACGCTGATAAAAAGATAACCAATCTTGAAATGGAAACCTCAGGTATCTATGGAATGGCAAAGCTACTCGGTCATCGTGCAGTTTCCATGAATGCAATGATCGCCAATAGAGCAACTCAACAGTTCAGCAGTGATCCCAAAAAGGCGGTTAATGAACTTATCAAATATTCTCTGGATAGGATTGTTAGTTATAAAAGTTAGATTTAACCTAAAATTAAAACTAATAAATTATAGATAATTTAACTTTAAATATGGATCTAAAAGAATACCCTTACCAAAATCGAGATTTAAATTGGTTAAGTTTTAATGAAAGAGTTTTGCAAGAAGCGGCGGACAAATCTAATCCACTATATGAACGTCTAAAGTTTTTGGCCATCTTTTCCTCTAATCTAGATGAATACTTTAGTGTAAGAGTGTCAAGGTTACGTCAAATAAAAAAAATAGATAAAAATTTACGTAAAAAACTTGCTTATAAACCGAGTAAACAGGTAAAAGAAATACTTAAGCGGGTTAAAGTTCTACAAGAGAAGTTTGGAGATATCTTTTTTAATCAGCTTGTTCCTGAGCTCACTAAACACCAGATTTATTTAATCGACCATAAACAGTTTGATCTCAATCAACATCAATTTGCTACGCAATATTTTATCTCTAAAATACTTCCACTTGTCGAAGCTACATTGGTTACTTTAGACAAAGCTAATGAAATCTTTTTAGAGAACAACAACCTTTATTTACTAGTAACTTTTCAGGAACGTGATGTATATGGCATAGTTAATATCCCATCAGATTCTTTAGATAGGTTTATTTGTTTTCCTTCATTAAACGGAAATCACTTTATTACTTTTTTGGAAGATGTTATGAAACCTAATCTCAACCAAGTTTTTGAAAATAATACTATTAAAGACTGTTTTCAAATAAAACTATCACGCGATGCAGAATTATATATAGATGATGAATTTGAAGGTGTCTTGGCAGAAAAAATAAAAGAATCCTTATCTCAGAGAGATTATGGTCAACCAACTCGTTTGCTCTTTGATGCCTCTATGCCCAAACTACTTAAGACAAAAGTGCGTAAACTTTTTGATTTAGGGAAAATAGACATGATATCTGGTGGAACATATCATAACTTTAGTGATTTTTTTGATTTCCCGGATCCAACTGATAATCCATCCTTACATTATACAAAACTAACCGAAGTGAGGCACAGGGCTTTTGATCGAAGTGAAAGTTATTTCAAAACAATATCCCAAAAAGATCAATTGGTTCACTTTCCTTATATGTCATTTGATTATGTTCAAGACTTTATTAATAAAGCGGCAACTGATCCTGCTACTACCGAAATAAAAATCTCGTTGTATCGGGTAGCCAAAGAGTCTCAACTCACTAATTCACTGTTGACAGCTTTAGAAAATGGTAAAAAAGTTACTGTTTTTGTTGAAGCAAAAGCCCGTTTTGATGAGGAGAATAATTTAAAATGGGGAAAGATTTTTGAAGAGAAAGGAGCTTCTGTTTTTTATAGTTATCCTAAAATTAAAGTTCACTCTAAAATATTGCTTGTAAAACGAAATGAAGAGGAAAAAGATAAACTATACAGCTACATCGGTACTGGTAACTTTAACGATAAAACAGCAAAAATTTATTGTGATCACGGTCTATTTACTACAAACCCTTTAATTACTAAAGAATTATCCGAGGTTTTTGAAGTATTGTCAGGAAAAATGATTTTGACTAAACCCAAGTGCTTATTAGTTTCTCCTTACACCACCCGATCAACTTTTGAAAAACTTATCGATATTGAAATAGCTAATGCAAAAAAAGGTAATCCTTCTGGAATTAAGGCAAAATTAAATAGTTTAGAAGACAAAAAAATAATACAGAAACTTTATGAGGCAAGTAATGCTGGTGTAAAAATCGAATTACTAGTAAGAGGGTTTACTTGTTTAATTCCTGGGTTATCTGGATTTAGTGAGAATATTAGAATAACGAGTGTCGTAGATAGATTTTTAGAACATGGTAGAATTTATCTTTTCCATAATAATGGAAACGATAAAATGTATATAGGCAGTGCGGATTGGATGACACGTAACTTAGACAAACGTATAGAAGTATTATCGCCTATTTTAGACAAGGATTGTAAAACTGAATTAAAACACATTCTAGAAATACAATTAAGCGATAATGTAAAGGCAAGAATTCAAGACGAAAAAGAAGCCAATAATTATAAAAAGAAAATGGACGATAATCCGTCCATACAATCTCAACATCAAATAAGAGAATTTCTGAAGAAACAAAATTCTTCAGAAAATGTATTATCCAAACAAAATCTTTAAACTTATTAAAAAATTAGTAGCTAATAGTAAGGCGATGAAAACAACAATTCCATTTTCTAACGTATTGCTTTTTAATTTAGCCACCTTGACTTGAATACTTTTATCTCTTAAAAAATTCTTTTTCATAGCAAATATTGTTTTATTTGGTTCTAATTACTTCAAATATCGTCGTAATTATCAGATTTATATTTCAAATATACTGATATTATTTTTAAATTAACGATAAAAAACAAATATAATCGATAAAATACACAATCTAACAAACTTCAAATATTAAAACTATGCATACTCTAAAAATCGGTGGTGTTCCGGAACACTTTAATTTACCCTGGCATGTAACTATTGAAGAAGGAGCCTACTTACAAAATAATATACAGTTAGAGTGGACAGATTTTCCCGGAGGAACAGGTGCAATGTGTGAAGCTTTAAGAAATAAGGATATAGATATGGCCATTATTCTTACAGAAGGAATCGTAAAAGATATCATTGCTGGTAACCCTTCTCGAATTGTGCAGACCTATATTCAATCACCTTTAATATGGGGTATACACGTGGGGCACAACGCTACCTTTAAAACTCTTAATGAGCTGGAAAACACTAGAGCAGCAATTAGCAGATACGGATCCGGATCACATTTAATGGCGTATATCAATGCAAAAAATAATGGATGGAACATTTCTTCTTTACAATTTGAAGTAATTAAAAACCTTGATGGGGCGATTAAAGCTTTAACAGAAGGTAATGCTGACTATTTCATGTGGGAGCATTTTACCACAAAACCAATGGTTGATAACAAAATATTTCGAAGAGTAGCAGACTGCCCTACTCCCTGGCCATGTTTTGTGATCGCTGTCAGGGAAGAAGTTTTGAATACAAAAAAGGATCAAATAAAAAGTATTTTAGATACCATAAACACCACTACATCAGGCTTCAAAAGCATTCCAAGTATCGACAAAACGCTTGCAACTAGATACGAGCAGAAACTAGAGGACATTAAACAGTGGCTTAAGCTCACCGAATGGAGTCAATCCCTAATAGCAACCAAAACCCTACACGAAATTCAAAATCAATTAGTTAGTTTAGATATAATTGATAAGGTAGTTGATCCTAAAGATTTAATTTTTGAGATATAAGCAACCTTTTCCAATTTGTTACATCTTTTTAAAAGCGAAAACAACTTAATTATTATGAAACAGACAATAATTGCCTTCATTATTTTATTCTCATATCATATTTCATCTGCTCAAGATCAATCAGATATACCGCATAGAGATACGAGTAAAAATGAACTAAGTATCAACCCTTTTAATATTGTAGCGTTTGGAGCATTAGATCTTGGTTATGAAAGAATTCTAAATGATAATAGCAGTTTGGGCTTTGATTTTTTCTACAGGTTAGTTGAGGAAAGAGAGGAGGATGACGATTATGATCTTATAGATACAGATGGTGTGTTTGATAAAGAAATAGCCTTTACCACAAGGTTTAAATATTTTTTTGGTAACAGGGTTGCCAGAGGATTTTATGTAGAAGCGTTCGGGATGCTGTCTTCCGGAGAGCACGATAATTATGTCGTGGTTTATGATGATCAAGGAAATTTTGTTAGTTCAGGAGATGTGGAAGAAGAATATACAGACTTTGCTCTGGGGTTTTCAGTGGGAGGAAAATTCGTTACAAGAAATGGCTTTTTTATCGATTTAGGATTCGGAATTGGACGTAATTTATTCAATAATAAAGCCCCTGAAATCGTATTAAGACCTAACTTATATTTAGGGTACCGATTTTAAATAATACCTTTTAGTTTAAAATAGCTTACCGTTACGTTATAGAAGATACTGTCATGGTTAGAATCAATAAAACCTTAAACATCTAAATTCTGCATCTATTGTTTAATAGTATACGCAGTGTTATATAGCAGAAGGTGATAAAAACTATATAATTCTATTTCTTCAATCCGGAGGAAAAGGTATAATGAAAAACATTTAAAATTAGGAAATACACATATTTAATATAACAGAAGGTTTATTAAACCCAAGTTTATGATTCTTATTTCAAAAAAGGAATACTTAAAAAAATGACCTATACGTACATCATCTTGAGTTGTTTTATTGATTTTGTGGTAGAAACTACCTATAATTTTTTGAATAAAAATAGTTTGGATCTACTAGAGTACCTTAATTTATTAATTGGAAATAATCATAAAAGTAGGGTATTTGATTATATAGACCTTATTTAATATAGGTTATACATAGCAAATGTTCTTTTTTTTAATAGTTTTTTAAAGGAACATTAATTAAAACATAAGGATATTTAATATATAATTAAATCATATATCTTAAGGGCTTTTCATAAGAAAAGGTTTAAATATTTTTGTACATTTGCACTGCCTACCCCAACAAACTAATTATGAAAGTGTACGCAACCTTTTTTAGGTACGAACATCCAATAATTAACTAACAAATAAAATATGGTAACGTTTCTACTAATTCTTGGAGGGCTCATTGCATTCAATTTTATTCTTTTAAAATTTAGTATCCAATCCGTGGATACCAATAAGAAAAAGTCAAAAGAGGTAAGGTCTACTACCCATACCAAGCTAGATAAGTCTAAGACAACAAGTATCCCAAAGGCAGCATAAATAAATTGTTTACCACCGTATAGGCAACTGATTTGTTTTTTTTAGATACTCATTCGCTTTACTAAAATGCTTGTTTCCAAACCAGTATCCCCTATTTGCACTTAATGGTGAAGGATGACCGCTGTTCAGGACGTAATGCTTTTTACTGTCAATTCTAGCACCTTTCTTCTTGGCAAAACCTCCCCACAACAAGAAAACCACATCATTTTTATGATCCGAAATGGATTGAATAACCGCATCCGTAAATTTTTCCCAACCTTTTCCTTGATGAGATCCTGCTTGATGAGCTCTTACGGTTAATGTAGCATTCAGCAATAGTACTCCTTGTTTCGCCCAACGTTCTAGATTGCCATTTGATGGAAGAGGAATATCAACATCAGATGCTATTTCCTTAAAAATATTGATCAATGATGGTGGTATTGGAATTCCATTATTTACAGAAAAACATAACCCATTAGCCTGTCCGATACCATGATACGGATCTTGACCTATTATGACTACTTTTACATTATCAAAACTACAAGAATCAAAAGCAGCAAAAATATCTGACCCTTTTGGAAAACAAGTGTGAGTCAGATATTCAGTTTTTACGAAATCAACTAATTTTGTAAAATATGGTTTTTCAAACTCATCTGTAAGCTGTTCTTTCCAGCTATTATCAATATTTACATTCATGTTAGTATCAAAAAAATATGCAATTGTTTACATTTGCTTTATTGTAAAATTAAAACAAAAAAAAACAAAAATTAAAACGAAGGCTCAGTTTTATCATAAAGAAATTAACACAAAAACAACCCTTCTAAAAGATTAGGACAACACATGATCCGTATTTCCGAAAAAACCTTAAAAGATCTAGAATTTAACATCATACTTGACCATATTTCTGATTTATGTAATACTGAATACGGTAAAAAAAAGGCGTTAGAGATTATTCCATTAGCTACAAAAGAAGCTTTGCATATTGCACTACAACATGTATTTGAATATAAATCTTCTTATTTAAATGATAGTAAGATACCAAATCATGGATTTGATACTATTGATAAAGAATTACAATTACTAGCAATAGAAAATACGTTCTTAGAGACCCCTAATTTTAAAAAGATAGTATCGATAAGCCATACTGCAAATGAATTACTCGCCTTTTTAAAAAAATTCAAAGAACTATACCCCATTCTATACCAATCTTCATCTGAAGTTCCATTTACTAAAGAGATTATCAATTTAATTGAATCAGTTGTTGACAGGTTTGGCGAAATTAAGGACCATGCCTCTCCCACTCTTAGAGTGTTAAGAAAAGACATTAATGAGGTACAAGGAAAACTTAACGGTAGTTTCGGTAGGGATTTGACTAGATACAATAGTCTTGGCTATCTTGATGATATTAAAGAAAGTGTTGTTGATAATAGAAGAGTGCTTGCAGTTAAATCTATGTATCGCCGTAAAGTTAAAGGCTCGATCATGGGAAATTCTAAAACTGGTAGTATTGTATATATTGAACCGGAAGCAACATTACAGTATAGCAGAACGCTTAGCAATTTAAAATATGATGAGCGAGAAGAGATTGTAAAAATACTTAAAGACCTTACCAATAAAATAAGACCTTTCTCAGGATTATTAGAACAGTATCAGGAATACCTAAGTGATATTGACATTATAGCTGCAAAAACAAAATACGCTAATCAACTAAACGGCGTGCTTCCTAAAATAACAGAAGATCGAGAGCTAACTATAAAGGATGCATACCACCCATTACTCTATCTCAATAATCAGGAAAAAGGAGCAAAAACCTATCCACAGACAATTTCTTTAGATAAAAGCAATCGAATCATTGTGATATCTGGCCCCAATGCCGGAGGAAAAAGTATTACACTAAAAACAGTAGGGTTGCTACAAATTATGCTGCAAAGTGGCATGCTAATTCCTGTACACGAATATAGCAGGATGTGTTTATTCAATACCATACTTACTGATATTGGGGATAATCAATCCATAGAAAATCATTTAAGTACTTACAGCTATCGATTAAAGAATATGAATTACTTTCTTCGGAAATGTAACAATAAAACGCTATTTCTTATTGACGAATTTGGTACTGGTAGTGATCCAGAATTGGGGGGTGCTTTGGCTGAAGCCTTTTTGGAGGTTTTTTATGAACGAGAATCTTTTGGTATAATTACTACACATTATGCTAATCTAAAAATATTGGCCAATGAATTGCCAAATATGACCAATGCTAACATGTTATTTGATGCCAAAAGCTTAGAGCCTTTGTTTAAACTATATCTGGGAGAGGCAGGAAGCTCTTTTACTTTCGAGGTAGCTCAAAAAAATGGTATCCCTTACAGTTTAATCAATAAAGCAAAGAAAAAAGTAGAACGAGGAAAAATCCGTTTTGATAAAAGTATCGCCAACCTACAAAAAGAGAGATCAAAACTTCAAAAAACTACTTCTGCACTAAAGACAAAAGAACAAAAAACAGAAGAAGAAAAAGAACGATTAGATAAGATCAATCAACGATTACAATCAAAATTAGAAAGCTATCAAGAGTTGTATGATAGTAACCAACGAATGATATACTTAGGTCAGAAATTAAACGAAATAAGTGAAAAATACTTCCATAATAAAAAGAAAAGAGATCTTATAGACGAATTCATGAAGATTGTTCAGGTAGAAAATTCTAAGAGGACAAAACAAACCGTCAAACAGAGAAAGATTAAAAAAGCAAAGGAAGAAAAAATAGTTAAAGAAGTAGAAAAAAAAGTAGAGGTAATTAGGGAAAAGAAAAAAGAACTAAAGAAAAAAGAAGAAAAAATTGAAAAAGCCAAACCGAAGATTGCTCTTAAAATTGGTGATAGAGTACGCATGATCGACGGAAAGTCAATTGGAACCATCGACACCATAGAAAAAGGAAAAGCAGTGGTTAACTACGGAATTTTTACCACCAATGTCGCCACAGATCAGCTGGAGTTTGTTGAACGGAAAAAATAAGAATTTTTCAGAAAGAAAACAGCATAGCAAAAGGCCACTAGTTTACAGATTAGTGGCCTTTTTATCGTAGGTAAAGTTCAAGTGATTATTACTTCCCTCCTGCTAGTAAGACAAAAGAATTACCTGATATAGGAGACACCGTATAGGTCTTAACTTTCTTTAAGGTTTTTATATGTTTTTCTGCTTCTATAAAAGCCAGCTCCATGGCACTAGAAGATATCACATCATCAATCTTTATCGTTTTAGAAATAACATCCCCATTTATATACTCTACGGTCATTTTCCACTTCTTTATGGAATGAAAGTTTTTTGAAGCCAAACTGCTTTTCACAAGCTCTTTGGCTTTTTCTTTTTTCTTCTTTTCCTTCTCGTTTACTGGATTTGTTGCCAAAGAGTTTGCATTCCCTAATGTTACGCAAAACATTGCAATTGCTAATAAGAATTTCATTTTTAGTGGTTTTGATTTGTATGATTCCAATATACAAATTATATTTTAATAATCAAATATTTTTTTATTAAAAATTTATTTGTATATTTATTCTGTAACAACAACATTAACCAATGGTTAACAAGAAATTAAAAAAACTACTTAAAAAAAGTAAAGGAGCTAAAACTGTTTACGGAATTTCAAAGGCATTAGGCATTAGTCCACAAGCTGGAGACTATGTAGTGAAGAAAAAAAATCTAGCAAAAGATTTTGAACGGCTGCAAAAAATCGCGAAATATATGGAAGTAGATATCACCGATATTGTAGACCTTAAAAAGAAATAAAGACGTCTTAATTCCGTACTGTTTTTTTGATTTTCAATACACAAAATAAGATAAGCAGCGGGAAGAAAATTAATAAAAGAGTGCTATTCCTGAAGTCAATAATATATAATTTGTACGAAGATTTACCTTTATATGACTATCTATATGGTATCAATTATGGCTTATCTGGTTACATATCCCGATCATCGAATACATAGGGTTTTCTATTCGGTGTCAGAAACCGAAGTAAGTACACACTATCATTGTTGGAGCAAGACTTATTATGCACAGGCTTCACACCAACGATCTACATTTATAAGAAAAAAAGAAAATAGTCGTCGTTTTATCGCAAGTATATTATTAGAATTTATAGTTTGGTCATTCATTTAGTAACTTTTAATCCCGGACCAACAATTGCTATTACTGTTCTTTTGGGCGTGTTAATTGGATTAATCTACAGACCTACATAGTCCTGTTAAAGTATCCTTAAACCTAAATACCCAGAATTTTATCTTTTTATATTTGACACAACACTCAAAACTAGGATCAATCTTATATTATGCGAAAACTACTTGTTGTAATAACTTTTAGTATGCTGCTCATACAGGTTATAGAAGGACAGCAGCCTAAAAAACCAAATTCTGTTGAAATTCACGAAGCTATTAAGAAACTTAACTTTTTGGGTTCTGTTCTTTATGTTGCTGCACATCCTGATGATGAAAACACAAGACTTATTTCATATATGTCTAATGAGGTCAAGGCAAGAACAGCCTATTTATCTCTTACACGAGGTGATGGCGGTCAAAATTTAATCGGTCCTGAAATAAGAGAACTTCTTGGAGTAATAAGAACGCAGGAACTGTTAGCGGCTCGACATACCGATGGTGGGGAGCAGATGTTTACACGAGCTAATGATTTTGGATATTCTAAACATCCTGATGAAACCTTAGCTATCTGGGATAAAAAAGAAGTGTTGAGTGATGTTGTGTGGGCAATAAGAAAGTTTCAACCGGATGTTATTATTAACCGATTTAATCATAGAACTCCAGGTAGCACACACGGACATCATACCTCTTCTGCAATGTTGAGCGTAGAAGCTTTTGATATGGTAGCTGACGAAAATATTTATCCCGAACAGTTAAAATATGTAGATACTTGGCAACCCAAAAGATTATTTTTTAATACTTCTTGGTGGTTTTATGGAAGCAGGGAAAATTTTGAAAAAGCAGATAAATCTAAGTTTTTAGAGTTTGATACAGGTGTATTTTATCCTGGTTTAGGGCTTTCCAATACAGAAATTGCTTCCTTAAGCCGCAGTCAGCATAAGTCACAAGGTTTTGGGAGTACGGGAACGAGAGGAACTCAGACAGAATATATAGAATTAATAAAAGGAGAATTACCTAGAGATAAAACTAACATGTTTGATGGTATAGATACTTCTTGGAATCGTATTAAAGGAGGAAAAGCTATTGGTGATATCCTGTCTGAAGTAGAAAAAAACTTTGACTTTAAAAACCCATCCGCCTCAGTTATCCAATTAGTTAAAGCGTATGAATTAATACAAAAACTTGAAAACACACACTGGAAAACTATTAAATCTAGAGAGATTAAAGATATCATAGCAGCGGCTACCGGCCTTTATCTAGAAGCCGCTGCTACGGATGCTTTTAGCACACAAGACAGCGACGTAACGATCAAAATAGAAGCCATTAATAGAAGTAACGTTCCTGTTCGTTTGAGATCAATTGAAATTGAAGCAATTGCGGTGTCTGAAAACCCTGAAATTATCCTGAAACAAAATGACAGAAAGGATTATGAATTAATAGGAAAAATAGCTTCAGAAACTAAGTACACCACAGCCTATTGGCTAAATAACAAAGGGACTCTTGGTATGTATAATGTAACAGACCAAAAACTGATAGGTACCCCAGAAACCAAACATCAAACCAAAGCAATTTTTAGTATCGAGATCAACGGAGTAGTGATTCCATATTATAAAGATATCGTTTATAAGACCAATGATCCTGTAAAAGGTGAAGTATATAAACCTTTTGAAATAATTCCTGCGATATCGGCCAGCATAAAAGATAAAGTTATTATTTATGCAAATTACCTTTCAAAGCAAATTCCTGTCAGTCTTAAAGCTGGAGAACCTAATGTAACAGGGACTGTTTCCTTAAATCATCCAGAAGGATGGCAGCTATCTCCTCAAAGTATTGATTTTAGTATAGCTGAAAAAGGTGAAGAAAAAACAGTTGTTTTTACCCTTACTGCACCCAAAGCTCAAAATGAAGGATATATTTCTCCTAAAATCAAAAGTAATGGAAAGACTTATAAAGATGAAGTAATCACGATGAACTACGATCATATTCCTTACCAGACCGTAGTACTCCCATCAAAAACTAAAATCGTTCGATTAAACGTTGAAAAGAAAGGCCAAAACATCGGGTACATACAAGGTGCAGGAGATGTGGTACCAGAAAGTTTACAACAAATTGGCTATCAGGTTACTATTATTAATCCAGAAACAATTTCTAAAAACACCTTGCAGCCTTTTGATGCAATCGTAGTTGGTATACGTGCTTATAATACTGTAGAAGCTTTAAAATTTAAACAAAAAAACCTACTGGATTATGTAAAGAACGGTGGAAATCTAGTTATTCAATACAATACCAATAGAAGGCTAAAAGTAGAAAACAACCTTGGACCTTATCCTCTAAAATTATCCAGAGATCGTGTTACCGATGAAAATGCACCTGTTAAGCTTCTTGCGAACGATCATCCGGTACTAAATACCCCAAATCAGATTACAACTAAAGATTTTGAAGGTTGGGTACAAGAGCGAGGATTATACTTTCCTAACGAGTGGTCTAAAGAATATGTTCCTATCCTATCGTTACACGATAAGGGAGAATCTGAAAAAAAAGGAGCATTATTGATTGCTAAATATGGAAAAGGATACTATATATATACTGGCTTAAGCTTTTTCAGAGAATTTCCCGCCGGAGTTTCGGGAGCGTACCGATTATTTGCAAATATGTTATCTTTAGGAAAATAAAAAAACCACGATGAAAATTTCAAATATCAAGATAGTATGGCAAAAACTTTATACGATTATACTAGTTGTCAATGTATTCTATTTGCTCTTTTTTTATTGGATTACAAAGACTTTTTCATAAAGTTTTATTTACTGAATATCCTCTTATACTAATTTTCATTATTACAATAGATAACTAAGATATGCAACTTATAGATTGGATCGTACTAACTGGAACATTATTATTTATTGTATTATATGGGGTTTGGAAAACTCGAGGCAGCAAAAATGTTCAGGACTATATTCGAGGAGGTAACCAGGCAAAATGGTGGACAATTGGGCTCTCTGTTATGGCAACACAAGCTTCTGCAATCACCTTTCTTTCTACTCCTGGACAAGCATTTCATAGTGGTATGGGATTTGTTCAGTTTTATTTCGGTTTGCCTATAGCTATGATTATTATATGTATGGTATTTATTCCATTATACCATCAATTAAAAGTGTATACTGCCTACGAATATTTAGAAAGTAGATTCGATTTAAAAACCAGAACAGTTACCGCCTTTTTCTTTTTAATTCAACGAGGACTTGGAGCGGGAATAACCATCTTTGCTCCTGCCATCATATTATCGGCTGTATTAGGTTGGGATCTTACTACGCTAAATATCATTATTGGAATACTCGTTATCATATATACCGTTTCTGGAGGAACAAAAGCGGTGAGTGTTACCCAAAAACAACAAATGGCCATTATATTTACAGGAATGTTTATTGCTTTTTTCTTGATAATAAGTTATTTACCAGAAGACGTAACCTTTTCGAAAGCGTTGGATATTGCAGGTGCTAGCGGAAAAATGGAAGTATTGGATTTTTCATTTGATCTTGATAATAGATATACAGTCTGGACAGGAATCATAGGAGGTACATTTTTGATGCTTTCTTATTTTGGAACAGATCAAAGTCAGGTACAACGTTACTTATCGGGGAGATCGGTTAGAGAAAGTCAACTAGGTTTGTTATTTAATGGATTGCTAAAAATCCCTATGCAATTTTTTATTTTATTAGTTGGAGTTATGGTTTTTGTTTTCTATCAATTTAATGCTGCACCCCTTAATTTTAATCCTGCTGCTACAATTGCTGTTGAAAACTCTAAATATACCCGTGATTATAAAGACCTAGAAAAGCAACTAACAGAAATTCAAAATTCTAAAGAAATCGCTATTCAAAATTATTTGAAAGAAACTGAAAATCAGGCAAAACTACAAGCTAAAAATGAAATAATCACTTTAGAAAAATCTGAGAAGAAAACGAGAGAGGCTGCAAAGGAATTAATAACTATGGCAGATCCAATTGTAGAAACCAATGATAAAGATTATGTGTTCATTCATTTTATCCTAAACAATCTACCTAGAGGACTTATTGGTTTATTATTAGCTGTGATACTATCTGCTGCCATGTCATCAACAGCTTCAGAATTGAACGCCTTAGCTTCTACCACGGCGATTGATCTCTACAAACGAAATATAAAAGAAGAAAAAAGTGAACAACATTTTGTTACTGCTTCCAAAATTTTTACACTGATGTGGGGTTTATTAGCTATTCTAGTGGCCTGTTTTGCTGACTTGTTTGATAATTTAATACAACTAGTCAATATTATAGGTTCCATATTTTATGGAAATGTTCTTGGGATTTTCTTGTTGGCCTTTTTTGTTAAATTTGTAAAAAGTAATGCCGTTTTTGTTGCGGCATTGATAACACAAGTTATTATAATTATTGTATGGTGGCAAGATTGGATGCCTTTTCTTTGGCTTAATGCATTAGGTTGCGGAATCGTAATGTTTTTAGGTATCTTTTTAGAACCTTTTATTCCAACCAGTGATATAGAAGTTGAATCGTAATGAAAATAAAAAAAGGGAAGCTAATAAATGACTTTCCCTAATTAAACTATTATTAAGTAAATAATATCTATACCGCTTTGAACAGTTCTAAAGGTAAATATGAGTCTTGATATCCTTCTATTATTACCAGACACTACCCTGATGTAATATAATTATCTATTAAAATATAAATTAATAGAGGTCAGTATTTAAATACGTATCTTGATATCTAAGAATATGTATAAATATGAATATTTTTAAGGGTCAAAATGTTCTAGAGTTCTCTGATCGGTTCAAAACAGATGAAGAATGTAAACAATATTTAACTGAAATTAAATCCGAAAATCCATTTAAATGCACTTGATGTAATCATACTGCCTGTCAGACTCGTGATGATTTTTCTAGACAATGTAATATATGCATACATACATAATTAGCTACGCCGAGACTCTTTTTTACAAGGTTAAGTTTGGTGTACGTAAGGCATTTTTTATTTGTTTTGAAATGGCTACCAGCACAAAAAGTTTATCTGCAAGTTATATGGGTGTTCGCTATGGCGTAACGGAAAAACAGCTAGATTGTTTATGCTTAAGGTTTGGGAAGCAATGTCATCAAGCCAGAATAATCCAATGGATGGAGAAGTTCATGTCGATGAATTTATTTTGGGAGGAAGAGATAAAGGAAAAACAGGAAGAAGTTACGATGGTAAGAAAAAGGAAGCGGTAACAGCTGTACAGCTAACAGAAGATAGCAAGATTAAAAGAATGTATGCTATGAAGATAGATGATTTCTCGGCTAGATCACTATATTACATCTTTGTTATTACCTAAGTCGTGAAGCAAAAGAGACCACAGATAAATGGAGAGGATATCGACCTATTGCAAAAGCATATAACATCAAACAAATAAAAAGTAATAATGGTCTAAACTTTAAGGCTCTTCATACAATGATCCATCAAGTGAAATCTTAGATACGAACAACCTACTCTTGGGTTAGTGACAATAATTTGAATAGATATTTTAATGAGTTTTGTTTTAGAATAAACAGATCGCAGAGCAAAGAAATCATTTTTAATAATTTGATTACCAAAATGGTAAAAATAGATAAAATATATCAAGCAAAATTAATAAGTAACTAATTACTGACCTCTATAAATTAAAATGAATTCTATTATCAGGTAATGACACTCACAATATGTGTTCATTTGTAGCGAAAGAATTCTTGATATAATTAAAAATGAATATAATACCTTTTACTAATTGTATTTTGATAATTATCATGGTTTCTGTTACCCAAAAAGTTTTTTGATAAAAGGTAGTTAAAAATTAACTTTGTTCTATTAAATAGTGAGCTAAGCATTTGCACGAATTCATTAAAAAATCAATAAAAACTTTATTATTAAATGAATAGACATTCATCCCACTCAATTTCATGATTTGTTAAATGCGAAATAATGCTTAAGCCAATTCCAGACAATCCTTCTAGTAAACTATATGGCTTAGTCCAATTCCGTAGTCCAGCATCTACTGAATAATTAATCCTTTTATTTTTATCAAATTCTGCCATATCATCACCAACTTTTTTCCAATATTCAGAAGATTCCTTAAAAGAATAAATTTTAGTTTTTTTATACAATTTCCCATATATATGGAACAAACCATAGGCCCCGTGACATAATCCCGCATCCATTATCGAATTTTTTTCTACCCCCCTTCTTTTTGATGTATGACATAATATTAGAAGTGCCTCTTTTCTGAGTTCTATATTTTTTGTTACATCCGCGGCTTTCAATAACGATAACCCTAGACCAACATCGCCATAACACCAAGCTAAACGAGTGAAAGGTTTTTCTGTTTTTAGAGAAATATATTCACGTGCAGGAAACAACGAAATGGTATTAGTCTGTTTTGTAGATAGAATATATTTATAACTTCCTCTTATTAATTGTATATTTTTTTTACGGTATATATTTTCTTCATAAACAAGAGATAAAAAATACAAGATACTAGGCACGCCATGAGCTAACCCTAAATCAATATATGAATCCTCATTATCATCTAACCTCTTCGGGAATTCCCACCTGATACCTCTTTCGTCTTCGATTTTTGTTTTTTCAAAATAAAATATCAACTTACCGATTATTTTTTCATATCTAACTTTTAAATTATGACTATTTGTATTTTTGTAACGTTTTAGAAAAAAAACGCCATATCCAATTGCTCCATGCAAAAAATCATAATCCTTTCTTTCTAAACTAAGGTTTAGAGCGTTAAAAAGAAAGTCATCTACTTCTGAGAAAAAGTTTTCATCATCAATTTCTATAATATCATTTTCTTCTAAGAATTGTAATGTCCATAAAAAACCAGTAATTCCATTGCTATAAGTTGAATTAATATAACCTCCATTAATACTTTCAATGCCTCTTTGAATAAGATGTTTTGCTTTTTCAAATTCTTTCTCGCATTTTAATAATTTGGATAGTAAAAAACGAAAACACAATATTCCGGAAAGCCCTGAGATTACACCTAGATTTTCTTCAAATTTTTCATTTTCATCAATTGCATCTTTAATTTTATCTAAAATGAGTAAGTTTCTTTTCTTATCAATCATATTTTATAGCGTTTTAAAATTAAAAACAGCAAAGATTCTAATAGAATCCTTGCTGAAAAAATTACTTTTTTAATTAATCTTAGACAACTGTTGTACAACATTCTTTATAATTAGTAAAGTTAGTAGCCTGGCTATTGCAATACCCGTCTTTAGAGTCACAGCCATCACCACTTGCATCTATGGCCATTTTTCCTCCATTTACAGATTGTAAGCTGCTAATTGTCATCTTGTTTAGGTTTAGCTTTCCTACGTTTACTTTGTTGTTTTTCATAATTCGAGATTTAAATAGTTTTTATCTACTTTTTTTAGAGACCTGTAGATATATAAGTCTGTCCTTTTCAATACTATTTTTAATTTATTTGAATAGTCTCTTATGTCAACGCATTTTATGTGTACTCTGCTATTGAAAATTTCCAAAGCATGATAAAAGTCAGATAGTCAATTTTCATAATTATCCTATGCATATGGGTTAAATTTCTTAGCACTGACCGGCACTTAGTTCGGTTAAACAAGCATTAAATGCATTATAATCAGTGGGATGACAAGCATCACATTCATAAGCAATTGTGGAGCACTCTATAACAGTTGCTTTCCCTGCAAAAATTGTTTTTTGTTCGTTCTTATTTAATGCCTTTCCTAAATCTGAAATATTTTTTAACATGAGTAAAATTTAAATTAATTATTCTTTAGCTTTTATAATTTGACTATTGTACAAAGACAGATTATAAGCATCCACTATTACGCATACACCATCTCCAAGTTTCTGTATCAGTCATATCATTTGGATCACCATTGCAATAATCAGAAATTGCCCAAAAATCCTCATCAGAGCATATTGGTCTTAGTCCACCGTTGGTAGATCTTTGTTCTGTCTTACTTAAAATCTTTCCTAAGTTTAAAATGTTTTTTAACATGATTAAAATTTAAATTATAATGAATACCGTGATCCTTTTTAGACACTCACAGCATATGTCCTATCCTTCGCGAAAGAATTTAGATTATATAATCAGGAAAGAAACGTGAGTAACTTTTTCTAATCATACCGGCTTGTTACCACAAATAGTTTTTTGTTACCCAAGAAAATTATCTTTTTTTCAGAAAAAATAATAACGAAATGATTACCAGTATCATAAGAAGAGAAAAAAGAATTCCGTATAGGAATATATTTGATGGAAATAGTTTGGTTTCTGCATCGCCAATCAATACAAAAGTTGCCCAATAGTGTGGAGATGCATCGGTTAAAGAAGCCGATTTTAGATAGCCAATTTTAGCATTGTGTAATGCTTCAGATTTCGTCTGACCTTCTGCTAAGTTATGATAGAAACTCTCCATAATTTGAGAAGTAGATTTATCATTGGCATTCCATAGCGAAGAGATTACTGTATTCGCTCCGGCATAAAAAAAACCTCTTGCCAAACTCATCACACCTTCGCCTTCTACTATTTCTCCTAATGAGGTGTTACAGGCACTTAGAACCACCAATTCTGCTTGATTTCGGGAAGTGTACAACTCGTGATACTCTAGATTAGTATCATAAAATGCTATCTGAAGATTATCCGAAAAATTGGCGTGTGTAGCCAGGTGAATTATTTTATGATCATCGGTATGAGACAAAAAGTTATACTTAGAAGCTTCTTTATTGCTATACCTATCTCCTACTACGCTCTTAGCGATTCCTTCTATCTCTTTCCTACTATTGCTAATCTCTTCAAGATCATCTTGGGCAAAATTTATTGGAGCAAAACATACAATATCCTTAGAAGGTGCTCTCTTAACGCTAGCATTGTGTTGCAAAAATGACATAGAATATGCATAACTTATTTCATTATCTTCAATAAGATATTTATTTGTTTTTTTATCAACTATTAAGGATTCAAAAGGAATATATTGTAAAGTGCCATCAGGAATAATCACTAAGTGCTTTTGATCCAGAGAAATAGCAACCTTTTCTTTTGGAATCAGTAATGTATATAATTCTGAAGCTGTCTCCTGAAAAGCCAATCGATCTTGAATTGTCTCAAAAGGTTTTGATAATTGAATTCTGTAAGTGCTAACAAGCTTTTCTAAAACAGCTAATTCTCCGATTCTAATAATCTCTGCTTGTGTTCTAGAAACCAAAGTGGCGTATACTACGCTAAAAGAATCATAATATTCGTCGTGATTAGTAATGTATGATATGATAACACTGTCGTCATCTATTTTACTTTGAACACACTTAAGGTCAACAATTTTAGTGGACTCTTGCCCCTTATAATATGCAGGAAATAATACTTGTAACGAATCTTCTTGTTTTTGATATTTTTGTTTTAATCTAAACCGATTTCTTTCCAGTAATTCAACACTATCCGTATTTTTAGTAGTAGAAATTGAATTTTCAATATCAATAATTTGTTTTTTTAACTCATTTTCTAGTGCTAATACTGTATCTGGTAGCTCTGATTTCCCTATAGAATTGATAATATCTTCGGTCAATAATAATGCCTTCTTTTTTTCTGAGAAATAAAATGCTTTTTCTTTCTCATTAAGCATTTTACAAACTAATATTCCTTTTAAGTAAATTTCTGAAGCTTTTTCTTTCCAATAAAACTTTGAGCCTTCTTCTTTACTTACATCGATCAAAATGTCTACTAATGCATCAGCCAAAACTAAGTTAGACAGTGCGAGTTCTAAATAGGCTATATTATTTTCTTTTTCATTTAATTTTATAAGAACAGTTGATTTCTGGATTAAGGCTAGTAAAATATAATATTGATAATCAGAATTTTTTAAATCCTTCAACCTTGGCAGCGTATTAATATTCTCATCCAAATTTGAACTCGCCATTAGCGATTTTTGTATTTTATTTAATGCTTCTTTGAATTGATTATTTTCATAATAATAATAACTCAATTGGTGATATGCAGTTGATTTTTCCCTTACTTCTCTAGCATATTTTACACCTTCATTTAAAAAGAAAAAAGCACTATCCATTTGTTGCTCTTTTATCCTATCTCTATATAAATCTCCTAGTAATACATAGGATGTGTAAATAAAAGTAGAGTCATTATCCTTAATAGCTTTATTTAGGTTCCTGTAACTATAATATTTAGCTTTATTAAAATCAAGTTTTTCTGCAGAACTGTAGTAATTGGCGTAGTAATTATTCAATGTTCTATAATCTCTTACAGAATATGTAGCTACTTGATTAAAAAGTTGATCGGTTTTATCCAATAATTCTTTCGCTCTGTCCAAACTATTAGAAGTGTTAATTTCCAGTAGAACCAACGCATGGTTGAGATACTTAACGATCAAAACATTATGATTACCAATTTGTTCCAATCTAGAAATTCCGTGTGTATAATACTCATCAGATCTAAAAAAATCTCCATTTTTTCGATAAAATTTACCTAATTCACAATATGCTCTGGCGGTAGAATAATCATCTAAATTCTTAGTGATCACCTCTTTGTGGTAGGTTATGGATTTATCAAAATTGTCAATTTTAGAATATAAAAGCCCTAATTTATATAGAGCTTTTGCATATTCCTTATTCTTTAAACCGAGCTTGTGATATATCGATATTTCATATTCTGTGTAGTCAATTGCTCTTTCATACAACCTTGCTTTATACAACTGTTTTGAAAATTCACCAGCGATTTTAATTTCATTTAAATACGCTCCCTTATTTTCATATATACCAATAATACTATCAACCTCTCTTGCTATAACAGAAATCTCAATATTCTCATAATCCCATAAAGATTCGTAGTATTTATAAAGGTCTTGAGAGTTTATATGTGTATGTATAAGTATAAAAAGAACGAACCAACAATACTTATAACACTTCATTACTTCCTAATTACGGGGTTTACAGTTAGCAAAATAGGTAACATTTTGGATAGCTTGTCTCAAAGGCTCATCACTAGAAGTATCAGCAAGAGGCCCAGGTATTCTGGCTGATTCTACTGTCCAAGTTTCTTTATCATCTTCCTCACATTGGACTATATCAGATATTAATAATAACAATCTATATTCTGTTCGTATTTCATTTTTTAAACTATCTGATGTACCCTCTACATATTCAATCAATACTTCTATTGTACCATCTGCCAACAAAATAGGTCTTCGTTTATCTAATGCTGTTTCTTCAATAACCATATCGTTTGTTACTGAATCAGTGCTACAACCCATCATAAAAATCATCGCACAAATAATTGTAACTTTATTCAAAAAAAATTGTCTAATCATTATCTTACTTTTTTAAATTATAATATTTTATCCTATTAGTTACAAAAAAGTTCATTTTGTTACCCGGGTGAAGATAAATATTTTGTTTGACCATGGAATCACAATATCATAATGATTAAAAATGAACAATATCTTATCGGTTTGTTGAATAATGATTCTAAAGGAATCATGAAGATTTATACCGAAGTTTTTCCCAGAGTGAGAAAGTTTATTTTGCAGAATAAAGGTACACAGCAAGATGCCGAAGATATTTTTCAGAAAGCCTTAATACAAATCACTGTTAGATATCGAAAAGAAAGGTTTGAAATCAAAGCGAGTTTTGAAGCTTATTTATTTACTGCTTGTAAAAATTTATGGCGCAGAGAATTAAATACTTCAAAAAATAGGGTAACAAATAGTGATATTATTGAACTAGTACCTGCAGAGCGCAATACTGCATTAACTATTTTAGAGCAAAAGAGATGGGAATTGTTTACAGAAAAACTTGATTTGATCTCAGAAAACTGTAAGAAAATATTGACCATGTTTTTTAATAATAGCTCATATGCCGATATTGTTCATAAAATGGGATATAGTTCTGAAACTGTAGCAAGGCAACGTGTTTTTAAATGTAAAACAAAATTATCGAAGACGATTAAAGACGATCAACGTTATAATTCACTCAAAAAGTTATGAGTATAGAAGAAGACATATTAATCCAAAATTTTCTTAAGGATACACTTTCGGAAAAAGAAAGAAGCGAAGTTTTACTTCAAATGGAAAACGATAATGATTTTCGAGAAAAGGTGAACTTTGAAAAACAATTACTTCTAAACCTAAATGAAAGTAAATGGAGTATAAGTACGAATCATGAATTACAGGAAGTAAAGGAATATGAAGCATTGCTTAGAAGTGAATCTACTAAGGTATTAACAGATACAATTAGTGCCGTAAATAATGAATACCAGTTAAAACAAAACAGAGGAAGCCGATCCTGGCTTTTATATATAGGTATAGCGGTCATTTTGGTTCTTATAGGTTTCACTATTTTTTCGCCTTCTAAAGCTACTTCCGAAGAATTATATGTAAGTTATTTAGATGCATCAGAATTACCTTCTTTAGTAGATCGAGGAAATGGTGAACAAAAATCACTTATCAAAGCACAAAGATTATTTGAATCGAAACAATATAATAAAGCATTAGAAATTTTGACCGCAGACTTAGATAATATGCAGAAAAACAAAGCAACTATATATTTATATACTGGAATTTCTCAAATGGAATTGAATCAATTTGATAATGCAGAAAAAACATTTGATACGTTAATTAATAGTAACCTTATCGATGCTCCTAAAGGAATATGGTATAAAGCATTATTATTACTAAAACAAAATAACATAGAAAAAGCAAAAGAAATACTTTCAGAAATTGGTAAGTACCCAAATCATTATAAATCTAAAGAAGCATCCGAGCTTTTGGAACAATTATAACACTAAAAACCCACGAAGTTCGTGGGTTTTCAATTTTATCAAATAATGCATTCTCATTCCAGAGAAATATTACATAGTTTTTATCCTAACACTTCAGCTACTTTCTTACCAATTTCAGCAGGGGAATCTACCACGTGAATTCCGCATTCTCTCATAATTGTTTTCTTTGCTTCAGCTGTATCTTCACTACCTCCTACAATTGCACCTGCGTGTCCCATTGTACGTCCTGCAGGGGCTGTTTCTCCGGCGATAAATCCAACCACCGGTTTAGAGGTTCCACTTTGTTTAATCCATCTTGCCGCATCTGCTTCAAGCTGCCCTCCAATTTCTCCGATCATCACTACACAACTGGTTTCAGGATCATTGATCAATAATTCTACAGCTTCTTTAGTTGTTGTTCCAATAATAGGATCCCCTCCGATACCGATAGCAGTAGTAATACCTAAACCTTGTTTTACAACTTGATCTGCAGCCTCATAGGTTAACGTACCTGATTTAGAAACAATACCAACATTTCCTTTTTTGAAAACAAAACCTGGCATAATACCAACTTTGGCTTCACCAGGAGTAATAACACCCGGGCAATTTGGACCGATTAATCGACATCCTTTATCTTTGATATAGTTAGAAGCTGTAATCATATCTGCAACAGGAATACCTTCAGTAATAGTGATGATTACTTTAATTCCTGCATCAGCAGCTTCCATAATAGCATCCGCGGCAAATGCAGGTGGTACAAAAATAATAGTCGTATCTGCTCCAACTTCTTTAACGGCATCTTCTACAGTATTAAAAACTGGTTTATCAAGATGTGTCTGCCCTCCTTTTCCTGGAGTTACACCACCGACGACATTAGTACCATACTCGATCATTTGTCCAGCGTGAAAAGTACCTTCACTACCTGTAAAACCTTGAACTATTATTTTAGAATCCTTATTTACTAGAACACTCATTGCGTTATGATTTTTTTAATTTTTTTAGCAGTTCCAAAAGTACGCTTTTGAACACTATAGTTAAAATGAAAAATAAAAAAAATGGTTATTTTTAATTTTTTGCTTTCTGTTTATAAAAATTAAACCAACCTACTTTAATTTATTACTTTACTTGGAAACAAAAGATTTTAAATTTTCTGGAGTATTATCTCCTTGTTGACTAATTTGGTAACCTCTATATAGTTTATCATCCTTTAATTCCCATATAGCTATAAAATGTGCTATTGCTTCTTCTTTGTCTGGTCTTTCGATGGTTTTTGCCACATATGTATATCGTATAGTTACCATCCCCTTTTCTTCTAAAAGATGACTAATTTCACACTTAAACGTTTCAAAAGAACTAGACATCTCCTTAAACATCGTTTTGATATCTTCAAAACCCTTCTTGTTGTAGCCAAAACTACTGTTCCAATTTAGTTCAACTTCTGGATGTAAATATTCAGAAAAGGCATCTATATTATGAATCAAATCCGTTTGATAAAAGGACTGAACCACCTCTTTTGCTGTAGTACTCATTATTCTTTATTCTTTAATTTTTCTATCATTTCGGGGATTTGCCTAATGGCAGCAATTTCTTTATATTTTTTTCTAAAATCATCTGCAGGAGTTCCAAAATAACTTTTATTCCCTTCCAATGATTTACTTATTCCGGATTGTGCGGATACAACAGCCTTCTTTCCTATTGTTATTCCACTAGTTACTCCGACTTGTCCCCATAAAGTCACCTCGTCTTCTATCACCACACAACCTGCTATACCAACTTGAGATGCTATCAAACATTTTTTTCCAATAACAGTATCGTGTCCTATATGAACCTGATTATCAATTTTAGTCCCTTCTTTAATTGTAGTATCGCCTGTAACTCCTCTATCTATTGTACATAAAGAACCTAAATCTACATTGTCTTCTACTACGACTCTTCCTCCGGATACTAACTTATCGAATCCTTCAGGGCGATTCTTATAATAAAAAGCATCAGCTCCTAATACAGTTCCAGAATGTATGGTTACATTATTGCCTATAATAGTACCATCATATAAACTTACATTTGCGTGTATCACACAATTATTGCCTATCTCCACGTGATTACCGACAAATGTTCCTGGTTGTATGACGGTGTTTTTTCCTATTTTGGATGATTCGGATATAGCTGAATTAGTTTTTTGAAAAGGTTTGAAATATGTAGTTAATATATTGAAATCACGAAAAGGATCATCAGAAATAAGCAAGGCTTTTCCGTCAGGACAATCAACTTTTTTATTGATTAGCACCACTGTAGCCGCACTTTCTAAAGCTTTGTCATAATACTTCGGATGATCTACAAAAACAATATCGCCTGGAGTCACCACGTGAATCTCATTCATTCCCAATATCGGAAAATCAGGTCTACCGATAAATTCTGAGGATATTATCGTAGCTATTTGTTTTAAGGTGTGTTCCTGAGGAAATTTCATTTTTATAATTCGGAATTCAGAATACGTTTTCTGAATTATTCTTTAATACGTTCTTTATAGGTACCCTTTTCGGTTTCCACTTTGATTTTATCTCCTTCGTTGATAAAAAGTGGTACCATTACCTCTGCTCCTGTTTCCACCGTAGCAGGTTTTGTAGCGTTTGTAGCTGTATTTCCTTTTACTCCAGGTTCTGTAGAAGCTACCTCTAATATTACACTTGCCGGCATTTCTACAGAAAGAGGCATTTGGTCTTCAGAGTTAATAATTACAGTAACAACTTCTCCTTCTTTTAATAGTCCGGGAGCGTCTAATGTAGATTTTTCTAAAGTTATTTGATTATAATCCTCTGTATTCATAAAGTGATACGTGTCTCCTTCTGCATACAAAAACTGAAATTTATGCGTTTCTACCCGTACATCTTCGATCTTATGACCGGCAGAAAATGTATTATCAATTACTTTTCCAGTAGTTACACTTTTTAATTTTGTTCTTACAAAAGCAGGGCCTTTCCCTGGTTTTACATGTAAAAACTCTATAATCTTATATATATCGTGATTGTATTTAATACACAATCCATTTCTAATATCACTCGTACTTGCCATTGCTATTATATTACTTATTGCTATTTTATCTTTCTATCACTATTAATTTGAGAAATACCCTTTCATAATACCTCTCTGAGAGTTTTTTATAAACTCTAAAACTTCATCTCTTTCTGGCGTAGCTTCCATTTCAGCTTCAATGATCGCAACAGCTTGAGAATTATTATAGTTGCTTTGATACAATATTCTATAGATAGATTGTATCTCTCTAATTTTTTCTGTTGTAAACCCTCTTCTCCGTAACCCGATAGAGTTTATACCTACGTAAGATAATGGTTCTCGTGCCGCCTTTGCATAAGGGGGGACATCTTTACGGACTAAAGAACCGCCAGTTACGAATGCGTGATTTCCAATACTACAAAATTGTTGTACTGCTGCCATTCCTGCTAATACTACATAATCTCCTACATTAATATGCCCCGCTAATGTACTGTTATTAGAAAAAATGCAATTGTCTCCTACAATACAATCATGCGCAATATGGCAGTACGCCATAATCCAGCAATTTTTACCGATTTTTGTTTTCATTCTATCGGTAGTTCCTCTATTAATGGTTACACATTCCCTGATCGTTGTATTATCTCCTATTTCAGTTGTTGTATCTTCATCATTAAACTTTTTATCTTGTGGAACCGCAGATATCACAGCTCCTGGAAAAATACTACAGTTTTTACCAATACGAGCACCCTCCATAATGGTCACATTAGAACCTATCCAGGTTCCTTCTCCAATGACCACATTATTATGAATCGTAGTGAAAGGTTCAATAACTACATTTTTTGCAATTTTTGCTCCAGGATGTACATATGCTAAAGGCTGATTCATTGGTTGTATTTTAATGTTTTTAGTATAAACAAATTATAAAAGTATACTACAGGATAATTATTTTGATTTAACTATTTGTGCCATAAGTTCTGCCTCTGTGACCAATTTTCCATTAGCATAAGCAAAACCTTGCATATGGCAAATACCTCTCCTTATGGGTGTAAGCAATTCTAATTTAAATATCAGCGTATCTCCAGGGAGCACTTGTTGTTTAAATTTCACCTTATCTATTTTCATAAAATAAGTCAGATAATTTTCTGGATCCGGAACCGTACTTAAAGCAAGAATACCTCCTGTTTGCGCCATAGCTTCTACCTGCATCACTCCGGGCATTACAGGAGCACCAGGGAAATGTCCAACAAAAAACGGTTCATTCATTGTCACGTTTTTCATTCCTACTACATGTTTATCAGACATTTCTAAAATTCTATCTATTAGTAAAAATGGAGATCTATGTGGAAGCATAGACATTATTTTATTAATGTCCATCAGAGGTTCTTTGTTTAAATCAAACTGAGGAACTTTATTACGCTTTTCAATTTTAATGATTTTTGAAAGTTTCTTAGCAAACTGAGTATTTACATAGTGCCCCGGTTTATTTGCTATAACCTTCCCTCTAATTCGAGTTCCTGTAAGCGCGAGATCACCAATAACATCTAATAATTTATGTCTTGCTGCTTCATTAGGATAGTGCAGTGTTAGATTATCCAATATGCCATTAGGTTTGATAGCAATAGAATCTTTGCCAAAAGCAACTTTTAGTTTTTCCATAGTATCAGGACTTAATTCCTTATCTACGTATACGATAGCATTGTTTAGATCTCCTCCTTTAATCAGCCCGTGTTCTAACAACATTTCCAATTCGTGAAGAAAACTAAATGTTCTGGCGTCTGCAATTTCTTTTTTAAAATCTGAAAGATGCTTTAACGATGCATTTTGTGTACCTAGTACTTTGGTTCCAAAATCTACCATAGTGGTTACCTGATATTCATCTGATGGCATCACAATAATTTCGCTACCAGATTCCTCATCTGTATATGAAATTACATCTTTTACAATATACTCATCTCTTTCTGCTTCTTGCACTACGACGCCAGCCTCTTCTAAAGCTTTGATGAAAAATTTGCTAGAACCATCCATAATGGGAGGTTCTGAGGCATTAAGCTCAATCAAAAGATTATCAATTTCCAAGCCTACACAGGCAGCAAGTACATGCTCTGATGTTTGGATACTTACTCCATTCTTTTCCAGATTTGTACCTCTCTGCGTGTTTACTACATAATTAGCATCGGCTTCGATAATAGGACTTCCTTCTAAATCTACCCGACAAAAAGCATATCCATGATTTTCTGGAGCAGGTTTAAAGGTAAGTGTCACTTCTTTTCCAGTATGAAGTCCAACTCCTGTAAGTTTAACTTCTTTTTGAATAGTTCTCTGTTTATTTTCAACGGAATTACTCATTGTCATTTATCTTTTTCTCAAGTTTGTATATTCTATTTACAATTTTGGGCAAATTTTTAAAATGCACATAGGATTTATTATAATCCGAGTACCCTAATGCTGGAGACCCTTGTATTGCTTCTCCATCTTTTATATTTCTTCCAATTCCAGATTGTGCCTGGATTCTAACTCTATCTCCAATAATCAGATGGCCTGCAATACCAACCTGACCTCCAATTAGACAATGTTTACCAATTTTAGTGGATCCTGCAATACCGGTTTGTGCTGCTATAGCGGTATGCTCTCCAATTTCCACATTGTGTGCTATCTGGATCTGATTATCTAACTTCACTCCTTTACGTATAACTGTAGAACCCAGCGTTGCTCGATCAATTGTTGTTCCTGCTCCTACATCTACATTGTCTTCTATAATCACATTACCTGTTTGCGGAACCTTACTGTATTCTCCCTTCTTATTTGGTGTAAATCCAAAACCATCTGCTCCAACTATTACACCACTATGGATTACACAATTATTGCCTATAATCGATTCAGAATAGATTTTAGCTCCAGCAAAAACGACCACATTATCACCGATGATTACATTATCTCCTATATAAACGTTTGGATAAATTTTTGCATTTTCACCAATATTTACATTATCACCAAGATATGAAAATGCACCTAAATATAAGTTCTCGCCATATTTTGCTGATTTAGAAATAAAACTTGGTTGTTCAATCCCAGTTTTATTCATTTTAACCATATTGTAATAATCCAATAACTGAGAAAACGCTTTATAGGCATCATCTACCCTAATTAAAGTAGTCTTTATATTAGACTCTGCTTCAAACGTTTTATCAACAATAGTTATTGAAGCGTCCGTAGAATAAATATATGGAGTATATTTAGGATTAGACAAAAATGTTAACGAACCTTTAGTTCCTTCTTCTATCTTTGCTAGTTTTGATACTTCTACGGTTTCATCACCTTCGATTTCACCATTTAGTATACCTGCAATTTGTGTCGCTGTAAAAATCATTAGCAACAAAAGTATAAAAAATGTGTTAATCTATATACTTTGGATAGCATATAAAATATTTAGTTACTGGTTTTGACAATGCCTTTAAATTAAATTGATCGGTAGCGCTCACAATATCAACTATTTTGCTCGATTTATACAGAATATTTATATTTTGTTTATTCTGATGATATGCCTGATTAGAAATTTTTCCAGTGAAAACAAAATAACGAGCTTCTTCTTCTGAAAGATTATTTTTTGTTTTAAACTGGTCTAATCGTTTTTTTATTTTTTCTTTACTAAAGGGCTTCTTTTTAATTTTAATTTTAAGTAAATCCCTATCAATAATCATATTACAAAGATTTCTTAACACAAAGTCTTCTGATGAACCCCACTCTTTCATAGCTGAAATAATGTCGTAATCATCAAGTTTGGAAAATGTTTCTAAAACCTCTACAGTAAAATTATCGACAGCAATTTTATTTTCCAAAAAAAATAGTAATGCTTTACTCGAATTAAGTTTTTTTCCTTGATCTATTAATTCCTTAGCCCTTTTTAAAACTCTTATCAACAAACTTTCGGCAACCAGACTTGTTTTATGAAGATATACCTGCCAATACATTAAGCGCCTTGCCAATAAGAACTTCTCTACTGAGTATATTCCTTTTTCCTCCACCACTAAGTCATCACTTACTACATTTAACATAGTAATTAAGCGTTCACTGTTGATGTTTCCTTCGGCAACACCGGTATAAAAACTATCCCTTTTTAAATAGTCCATGCGGTCCATATCCAATTGCCCTGAAATAAGCTGATGAAGAAACTGTCGATGGTATTCACCCTTAAAAATTTGTATAGCAAGCGTTAAACTACCGTTAAATTCTTCATTGATTCTCTCCATAAACATTAAAGAAATAGCTTCATGATTTATCTCATTTACAATACTATGTTCCATTGCATGAGAAAAAGGTCCATGTCCAATATCGTGTAATAGGATTGCAACACACAATGCATCTTCTTCTTCTATAGAAATACTAACACCTTTAAAACGAAGGACTCGCACTGCATTTTGCATTAAATGCATACATCCCAAAGCATGATGAAATCTGGTATGATGAGCACCGGGATATACCAAATACGAAAGCCCCATCTGAGAGATTCTTCGTAACCTTTGAAAATATCTATGTTCAATAAGATCAAAAATTAGTTCATTAGGAATGGTAATAAAACCGTAAATTGGATCGTTTAATATTTTAAGTTTGTTTCTTTTTTTCAAGTTTACTTTACTTTTGTCAACAAATATATATCTATGTATTCAGAATTACGAATTAAGGGTTGTGAATTATTAGATATTGTATGTTTCAAAAAGTACAACTGTAATTCTAAAAAATAAACAGTTATTTATTTTATGACATACATGATACTAAAAAGATGATACATGTAGATATGTATCACCAAATCATTTTAATATTTATGAATAAAAATTTTAGCATATAATGAGCAATATAAAGATACTTTGGGTAGATGACGAGATCGATTTATTAAAACCACATATATTATTTTTAGAAAAGAAAAATTACGAAGTAACCAAATGCCAGAGCGGTACGGAAGCTCTGGAAACTTTGGAGGAGCATAATTTTGACATCGTTTTTCTTGATGAAAATATGCCTGGGCTTTCAGGAATAGATACACTATCTGAAATCAAAGAAAAAAATGACAGCTTACCTGTAGTGATGATTACTAAAAGTGAAGAAGAGTATATTATGGAAGAGGCAATTGGAAGTAAGATTGCTGATTATCTCATAAAACCAGTAAATCCGAATCAGATTTTACTTAGCTTAAAAAAGAATTTAGATCATTCTAGATTAATTTCTGAAAAGACGACTTCAAATTATCAACAAGAATTTAGGAAAATAGCGATGGAAATGGCTATGGTAAATTCTTATGAGGAATGGGTAGAACTCTATCAAAAACTAGTATACTGGGAAATTCAATTAGAAGATATTGAAGATACTGGTATGTTCGAAATTCTTGAATCACAGAAGGTAGAAGCAAATTCTCAATTCTGTAAATTCATTGACAAAAACTATCCTGACTGGTTTAGCGGTGATGACCAAGGGCCAATCATGTCGCATACCTTATTTAAAGAAAAGGTTGTTCCAGAAATTAGCAAAGACCAACCGACATTGTTTGTGGTCATTGATAACCTACGATACGATCAATGGAAAGCCTTCGAACCTATTGTAAATAATTATTACAAAAAAGAAGAAGAAATCTCTTATTGCAGCATCCTGCCAACAGCTACCCAGTACGCTCGTAACTCAATATTTTCTGGATTGATGCCATCAGATATGAAAAAGCGACATCCAGATTTGTGGTTAGATGATACCGATGAAGGAGGTAAGAATATGAATGAAAATGAATTCCTAACCGCACAATTACAACGATTAGGTTTGAATATAAAACACGAATATTATAAAATAACAAATGAACGATCTGGTAAAACCCTTGCTGCAAACTTCAAAGGGCTTAAAGATAATGACCTAACAGTAGTCGTTTATAACTTTGTAGATATGTTATCCCATAGTAAAACCGAAATGGAAGTGATTAAAGAATTGGCTTCCAATGATAAATCGTATAGATCCTTAACGCAAAGTTGGTTTAAAAACTCTCCACTGCTGGAAATGATACAGCAAGCTCAACAAATGGGATTCAAACTATTAATCACTACGGATCACGGAACAATCAACGTAAAAAATCCATCTAAGGTAATAGGAGACAAAAATACAAGCCTGAATTTGAGGTATAAAACTGGTAAAAGTCTAACGTATGAAGATAAAGAAGTCTTAGCGGCTACAAATCCAAAGTCAATACACCTACCTTCTATAAATATGAGCAGCTCCTTCATTTTTGCAAAAGGAGACTATTTCTTTGCTTATCCTAATAATTATAATCACTATGTAGGATATTATAGAAACACCTATCAACACGGTGGAGTTTCTCTTGAAGAAATGATCATACCATTTGTGGTGCTAAAACCAAGGTAATTAAAAATAAAAAATGAGACTGTTTTAAAATAATAACTTCTAAAACAGTCTCATTCGGTATATGATAATCTCTAAATAATAAAGATCTAAAACGTTAATTACATTGAGATTAACCAATTCTCAGGCTTGTCAGACAATATGAATCACCGTCTTCTCTACAATCGAAACAATCTTGTCAAAATTTTGTTTACAATAATTGATAACGACTCCTTGGATAGTAGGTTGTTCTGATTTGTTCACGATTTAAACACCTGTTAACTTTAAGATTGAAATCCTAATTACTTGGAGTAGGGTAAAAAAGATAACCCGCTAATTGTAAAAAAGAGCTGAATAAGAGAAAAAGAAGGACAAAAGCTATTATTATAGTGATTGTAGTAAAAACAAAGTGTAATAAGAGAGGTTCTAACATCCAAGATCTTACTTAATTAGGTATAAAAGTATCCTCTTCTGAAAACACTTTGAATAGTAGGAGTTAAAAATATTATTTTACTTAAAAATTTGAGAATATTAATGAAGCAAATGACATTAACGTACACCTTAGAGGAGCTTTCACAAACTGCACGGCAGCTTATAGAACATATACAACATAAAACACTTTTATTTGATGCAGAAATGGGTGTGGGAAAAACAACATTAATCAAGGAAATCTGTAAGCAATTAGGGGTGAAAGATACAATTTCGAGTCCTACCTACTCTTTAGTTAATGAATACAAAGGTACAAACGATACCATCTATCATTTTGATTTTTACAGAATACACGATGAAGAAGAGGCATATGATATAGGTTTTGAGGAATATTTAGATACGAACGCCTGGATATTCATTGAATGGCCCGATAAAATAATTAATTTATTACCAGAAAAGAGTGTTAAAATTAAAATACAGCTTTGTAACGACGGTAAAAGAATGCTTTTACTGGAATGAAAATATGTTAAAAAAGCTGTTTTAATAAAATTTAACAGAATTACTCTTTTTCTTACAGTAATAATCTACTATTTTTAAAGTTGATTTTTACAAGTATTTAATCGATAAAAGAATGATTTTTGACAGAAACAACGTAATAGAAATACGTTTCTCCAGTACGAGAAGTGCGCTCTTACAGCTTGCAAAATTACAATTTTTTTGAATCGAGCTACTGTAAGATTTTGAGTTAAGTTTGAAATCTAACTAATTTAAACCTTTTTAACGATGAAAATCACCTCCACTATCTTTTTAAGCTTTTTCTTTACCCTAGGAACCTACATATGCTCAAATGTAGATAACAATTACCAGACAATACCCGATACCTCAATCACACAAAATGACAACACCCAGCAAGGAACAATTACCACCTCAAAATCAATGTCCACACCAAAAATCAAAATTAAAGTACCTAAGAATAAGTAGTCTGATTGTTTTTCTCATAGCAACAGTCCCTTTCTTATTTTATATAAATGATATTTTCCCGGATGGTGCCATCTGGGAAAACTCATTTTTTACTTACCAAAGTCAATATTATCAAAGCGTCAATGTATTTATATGGGTATTGCTGGGTAAATTTATTCCATTAACACTTTTTATTATCTGGTTTTTTACCTGTAAACATTGGTGGTGTCCTGTAATTCTAATTCCTATTTCTCTCTATAGCTTTCAGCTTATCACACTAATAATTGAAGATTCTCATATTATAAATGAAAATGAAATATTTTATCTTATTCCAGTTATGATAGTAATTTTAAGTATTGTCTATACCATCCGTACCCGAGTTTTTGACAAGATACATGGTATCGACTTATCAGAATTACATTCTTTTAGTAAATTTGATAAAAAGTCTTGGTGGAATAGATTCCGATAATTATTGAGCATCTTGATTTCTAAGTTGATGTCTTGCTGAGTATTGTATGTTATTGATCGATCCAACCAAATACCAACTCACCCAAATACAGAGATACTAAATTTGGATGCTATTCATTTTTATTCGTAATTTGAGATACAGAAGATCACACAATGGACAAACCAACCTCTCCTTTTACCAAAGAGCAACTCTTGCCACAGGAGGAAATGATAGAAGTGGCACGTAAAAAAGGAAAACTTTTTATAGGTATCCCCAAAGAAACTAGCTATCAAGAAAAACGGGTATGTCTTACACCCGATGCTGTTGCTGCTTTAACTGCGCACGGTCATAGAGTATTAATAGAAACAAATGCAGGAATTGGAGCAAGTTTTACCGATCGGGAGTATAGTGAAGCTGGAGCAGAAATTACTAATGATACCAAAAAAGTTTTTGGATGCCCTATAATTCTAAAAGTAGAACCACCATCCATAGAAGAATTATCGCATATCAACCCTCAAACTGTACTGATCTCTGCCTTACAATTAAAAACTCAATCCAAAGAGTATTTTCAGGAACTTGCAAAAAAAAGAATAACAGCCCTCGGTTTCGAATTTATTAGGGATGCAGACGGTGCCTATCCTGCCGTTCGTGCGTTAAGTGAAATTGCTGGTACTGCGGCAGTTTTAATTGCTTCAGAGTTGATGAGTAGTTCAACACAAGGTTCTGGATTGATGATGGGTAATATTAGTGGTGTTCCACCTGTAGAAGTAGTCATTATTGGAGCCGGTACAGTGGGAGAATTTGCAACGCGCTCTGCAATTGGACTTGGAGCTAATGTAAAAGTTTTTGATAATTCTATCACTAAACTTAGATGTATACAAACGCACGTTGGGCGACCCTTGTATACATCAACTATCCAACCAAAAAACTTATTAAAAGCACTAAGACGCTGTGATGTGGTTATCGGAGCTGTTAGAGGTAAAAACCGCTCACCTATTATTGTATCTGAAACGATGGTAGAACGTATGAAAACTGGAGCTGTTGTCATAGATGTAAGTATAGATATGGGTGGCTGTTTTGAAACCAGTGAAGTAACATCACACGATCACCCTACTTTTGAAAAACATGGTGTCGTACATTACTGCGTGCCAAATATACCATCCCGCTATGCCAAAACATCTTCTTTATCTATCAGTAATATATTTACGCCTTATATATTACAAATTGGCGAAGAGGGTGGTGTAGAAAATGCTGTACGTTTTGATCGTGGGCTAAAAAGTGGATTGTATTTTTACCATGGAATTCTTACGAGTAAATCTGTTGCCGATTGGTTTGATTTGTCATATCGTGATATTAATTTGTTAATTTTATAATCGTAGGTCTTTCAGTATAAAAAAACTCGGCTGTATTTGAATAACCCTTATTCCTATACTTCTTGCTCATACCCCAAACCTGATGGAACTCTCTTATCCTTCAAGTAGTAAAAAACTCATTCACTCAAACACCACCAAACTCCAAAACTTTACTTACTTTTGACCCTTTATCATTACAAAATATGAAGCTTGCACATAGACTGGGATTTTATTTTTTTGGATTTATTATCGGGTTATTTTTATTGTTCTTTTTTTTAGGTGGAAAAAAAGCTTCTTGCGATTACACTCCCACTGCCAGAGTGTTGAAAAATATTCGAATCAAAAAACGTATATTTTCTGAAGATGCAAGAGTCGCAATGTCTAACTATCGCATTGATACTGCAGATATTTCTAACATACTCAGATCAGGAAATGTAGATTTCGGGAAGAGTAATACAAAACTAGATTCTTGTAAGACCTATTTTATAGAAGGTGAGGCTAAAGAGAAAACTATTGGATTACTAATCGCAAATTGTGATTCGATAGCTCGTGTGACTACTTTGGAGATTTTAAAGTGATTTTAACATACGACTCATTACCCAAAACTCAAAATTCTCTTTGCCAATACTAAAAGGGTGTTCTCTAATAATCTTGTAGTTATTTCTTTGGTAAAAAGCCACTGCTTTTTCATTAGACTTTAGAACAGATAGCCAAATAAACTCGCTATGATTTTCAATTGCTTTATGAATTATTGTAACTGGGTACCTATACTTTTGCCCAGATGCTGTTTTAAAATATAAATTTTTTGAAGTTTACATACTTTCTTTGCCTTTATAAACTCTGATCGATCGTTTAGTTGAATTTTAGCATACCCCACCGCGGTATCTGC
Organism: Aquimarina ulvae; assembly: GCF_053613295.3. Classification (NCBI taxonomy): domain Bacteria; kingdom Pseudomonadati; phylum Bacteroidota; class Flavobacteriia; order Flavobacteriales; family Flavobacteriaceae; genus Aquimarina; species Aquimarina ulvae. The sequence goes on along the minus strand of NZ_JBSIBP030000009.1, from coordinate 132,792 downwards.
ATCAAAAACGATCCAATACATATTTGAGGATTTTTCTTAATTTTTCTTCAGAAAATGTATTTTCTAGATAATTGATTAAACCATTTCTGTCTCTAAAAAGATACCCAAAAGATTGATCAAAAGTCATTTTTCCTAGGAAAGAAAGCTTATGAACATCATGTACCGAAGTTATTTGTATTTGCACACTCAAAATTTTATCTTTCTCTAGAGTTATCCTTCCTAAATGTGTTTAGTAGTTCTCTAAAACTTTCCATATCTACTGGTTTATGGATTTTTTTAGAACTAACAGGATATTTTTCTAACAGATGAGAAGGTCTGGTTGGTCTTTTAGTAAAACCACCTCCACAATTAGGACACACATTATGCAAAATTGTAGCTACACAATCTTTACAAAAAGTACATTCAAAAGTACAGATCATCGCTTCTTCACTTTCATTGGGCAAAGATGTATTGCAGTGCTCACAAGTAGGTCTTATTTCTAACATATTTCCAAAATTAAGAATTGTGATTATTCAGTTATGAATTAAAATTAACACTTGTTTTCTATATACTTCATTACAGTTTCTGGAACTTTGACACCACTTAGCAAATCAGGTTCTGAAACGGGATCACTTGCTACTTGTCTGATAGGTACAACTCCAGCCCAAATAGGTAAACTGTGATCCTCTTTTTCATCAACTACTCCCTCTGCTCTGATTTTTGCTGAAGCTATATCAATCTCAACCGCCATAACTAAAGTCGCATCAAATTCTTTCCTATTAGGTCTTCTCACATTGTCCCAATGCCCCGGAACCATATGGTTAAGAATACAGGCTAATGCATTCATTTTTTCTTTAGGATTTAGCACTTTACGAACGTTACCAAAAGCATTTACAGAACGGTAATTAGCGGAATGATGAAATGCAGATCTGGCCAGCACCAACCCATCCAGATGTGTAACAGAGAGGCTAACTTTTCCCGCATCTAATAAATTTATAATCATTCTGTTCTTTAATGATCCGTGAATATAGATGATATTATCTTTTCTTCCATAAGCAGTTGGAATGACAATCGCTTTACCGTCCCACACATACCCAATATGACATAAAAAAGTATCATCCAGGATTTTATTAATTTCTTCTACAGTGTAACTGGCTCTTTTAGCTCCTCGTACTACTTTATTCAACGGTGTAATTTTATATTCTGACATTATTTGTTCGTTTTTTGATACGCCTCAAAATTAGTAGCTTTATGGAGTGTTAATCTAATCCAGTTTACATATTATGAGTAGTCCAGTTTTATTTCCTTTAAAAAGTATAATTGAATTGAACAGAACGTCTAACAGGCACCTTTACTTGCAATTGTGCGATCAAATAATTGGTCTTATTCAATCAGGAAAATTAATACCATCTACAAAACTACCAGGATCCCGCCCGTTGTCAGAAGATCTTAATATACATCGGAAAACAGTTGTAGCAGCTTATGACGAACTGATGTCACAAGGTTGGATTCATAGTATTCCTGCAAGCGGCACTTTTGTTAGTAAAGATTTACCTATCATCAATCCTAGACAATTAAAAGTTTCTCTTACCTCCAAAAGCAATTCAAATACAGTGGGTTTTGAATTCAAAAACAGAAAACATCTCTTAAGAAAAGAAATAGAAACTCATCATGCTATGTTAAAAATAGATGACGGAGTTCCTGATCATCGATTAGCTCCTATTGATGATATTGCGAAAAACTATCGAAATATTGCAAAAACTTCATATCACAGAGAACTACTGACTTATAGCGATACTCGTGGAAATATCGATTTACGCAATGCATTGGTCACCTATCTTAACCAAACCAGAGGGTTAAAAATAACAAAAGATAATATCCTTATTACTAGAGGGAGTCAAATGGGTATTTATATAGCTAGTCAACTTTTGCTTAATCAAAAAAATATTGTCATTACTGGTAACACCAATTACATGACCGCAGATAATACTTTTAGAGAAGCAGGTGGAATTATAAAACGTGTATCGGTAGATATAGAAGGTATAAAAACGAGTGAAATTGAAAAAATCTGTAAAAAACATCAAATTAGAGCAGTGTATGTAACATCACATCATCACCATCCTACTACCGTAACTTTATCCGCAGAGCGACGTATGCATTTGCTAAGTCTGGCGCAGCATTATCATTTTGCTATTATAGAGGATGATTACGATTATGATTTTCATTATAACAATGCCCCAATTCTACCATTAGCCAGCAATGATACTCAGGGAAACGTTATTTATATAGGAGGGTTTACAAAGATCATCGCTCCCGCACTACGTATTGGGTATTTTATTGCTCCAAAAGAAGTGGTTGATGAAGCTGCAAGACTAAGGCGTATTCTGGATAGACAGGGCGACACCTTATTAGAACAAACACTGGCTCGAATGATTGTAAACGGTGATATACAAAGACATAGTAATAAAGTTCGTAAAATCTATAAAGCTCGTCGCGATTTATTCTGTAAATTATTTCAGGAAAAGTTGGATGATTTTTTCGACTTTAAAATCCCGAGCGGCGGCATGGCAGTTTGGGTACAACTAAAACAACCATATCATTGGAATTCAGTAATAATAGAAACACAGAAAAAAGGTCTCGTATTTATAAATGACTGGAAACGGTACGATAATGACAACTCCGGTCATAACGGTTTTAGAATAGGTTTTGCTAAATTTAACGAAACAGAAATAATTCAGGTTATTGATATACTGGAAATGGTTATGAAGGCTATTCAATAATCAAATCAAACTTTTTCAATACGCCTGCTATGGTTTCTTTAGAAAACTTGGCTTTCTTTAATTTATTCTGAGTTGGATCAATATCAAATTTTATCGCTGATGTAAAATCTGCTTTCTCTGCATTTGTTTGTTCAAAAACTGCACTATTTAAATCACAGTTTCTGAATTCAGAACCTATAATTGTAGCTTCGGTAAAATCAGCTCCAATCATTTTACAATCAATAAACTTCGTATTTTTTATTTCAAAACTAACAAAGGAAGCATAATCTAATATACACCCTTGAAATCCTGCAGAAAACATAAAAGCATCACAACTACTAAAATTTGCTCCTAACAACTTACAGTCTTCAAATATACATTCATCTCTAAAAGCAGCTTGTTTCAGGAGTACCTTAGTAAAATTGCAATCACTAAATGTACATCCCAAAAATGTAATAACAGCTATATTTGCTTCCGTAAAATCACAATTCGTAAACGTACAGTTATCGTACTCATTACCGGGTAATTTCTGATTAGAAAAATCTTGATTGGTGAAGTTTTTGTTTACGAACGTTTGTAATGTCATTTCTATCTTATATAAATTCAAAAATAAATATTTCTTTAAAACTATAATAATAATGTGATTTACAATTTGAGCCTATCTAAAAGTAATACCATTGTAGTGTACGGAAAATTGAAAAGGTTCACACATGTATGGGTCAATTTTTAATGATCTCTACACGATATCCACCTTTATTTTAACCTATATGATTAAACTTTTGAACCAATCCGTGTTCTTAAGACCATATTAAGATAAAATTCAAAAGAGATTAACTTTTAACAATGTACATTTGCCTTTGCTAGCTTAAATAACGGTATACCTTTTCGTGTGGAGAAAAAAAAGAAAAAAATATATAAATGGTTAAAAATACTATCTAAAATAGTTGCTGGTATACTTTTCATTTTTATTCTTTTAATTCTATTTATAAGAAGTCAATGGGGTCAAGATATTATTGTCAATAAACTAGTCTCATATATATCCGACAAGACTGGTACCGTCGTAGATATTGACAAAGCTTATATCACATTCTCCGGAAATATTCTTTTAGAAGGCGTGTATCTCGAAGATCGAAAACAAGATACACTACTATACTCCCAAAAACTGGAAGCTTCTATAGCTTTAATTCCGTTGATCAGAGGAAAAAGTTATCATCTTAAATCTTTGGATTGGAAGGGTGTAAAAGCAAACATCGTCAAAACTGAAGACACAAATTCTTATAACTTCAATTTTATAACTGAAGCCTTTTCTTCAAATCAAGATTCGATTATAGAACCTTCAAAATCTGATCAAAATGTACCTATAAAAATTGGAGATATTGCATTACACGATTTTGAAGTAACCTTTCTTGATGAAATAATTGGCATTGATATGAAAACAAAATTGGGAACGCTCGAAGTAGCGGTAGAAAATTTTGATCTGGAATCGATGCTTTTTGAAATAGATGCATTGAATTTTACAAACTCAGTAATCAATTATACACAAACCAAAACAATCGCTCAGGATACTACCAGCAGTAAATATCCACTACCAATGATAGCAGTAGCTGAAATTAATATTCAGGATATAAAAGCAACATACCAGTCAATACCAGAAATAGTTACATTGATTTCGGATGTTAGGGAGTTATCAGTAACCTCGGGTATTATAAATTTAGAAAAACAAGCGTATCAAGTGGATGTTTTGACACTTAACAATTCTATAGTTTCATATACCGATTTAAGTAATAAAGTTAAAGACCCTGTTAGCGATACTCCCGTTGTTTTTCAATGGCCAGACGTAAATGTAACAGCTAATCGACTAGCATTACAAAACAATGCGATCCAATACCGCACTACTTCGGATATCATCCATACTTCAGCATTTAACCCCGATCATATCGTACTGAATGCTTTAACACTACAAGCCAATGATTTTAAAATAAGAAAAGGAAAAGCCAATGTGGATCTTACGCAGCTATCTTTGAACGATCGAAGCGGATTCAAACTTCAAAAGCTTTCTTCTAAAATAAGTGTCGATGATTCTTCTGGATTAGCGATCAATAATCTCATTATAACCACAAATGGTAGTACCCTGAATGGGTCGTTCAATGTTACCTATAACTCCTTATCTAATTTTGTCAATAATCCAGAAAAATCACAGATGGATATCGATATCGATACTATGAATATTGATATACAGGATTCCTACTTTTTTCAGCCGGATCTGGCAAAAAATCGCTATGTAGATTCCTTGGCAAAAAAAAGAATCCGTGGTTCATTACAAGCTGATGGAAAAATTTCTGATTTCAATACCAATATATCAAGCCTATATTGGGGAGCCGATACAAATTTGAAACTAAAAGGAGCGGTTAAGAACCTTCTAACTGAAAAAGAGATCAGAGTTGATACGCTAAAGTATAGTATGCGTACTACAAATAATGATGTGAAAGCTTTTATAAATGAATCAGATTTGGGAATTAAGATTCCTGACACAACCCATATCAGTGGTCAAATAACTGGATCGATAAATCAAATTAAAGGTAATGCTACACTCCAGACATCCATAGGATCTGTGAGCATTAATGGAAATTATAAAAACCAACGTACTATTGCTTTTGACGGAGCTATTAACATTACTAAACTTCAGTTACAAAAGCTATTAAATAATGAGCAGCTTGGAGCTGTATCGCTTTCTGCGAAAATATCGGGATCCGGAACTTCTCTCAATACGCTAAACGCAACGTTGAACACGGATTTTAAGCAATTGACCTATAAAAAATATGATTTTTCTGATCTTACGTTATCAGGTAAAATTAACAACGGAGAAGGAAACATCAACGCGAAGTTTAAGGATGATAATTTAAATATATTGATGGATACTAAGGTGAAACTAGACTCAGTTTCACCTAAAATAGATGGATTAGTAGATGTAAAAGGAGCTGATTTAAATGGTTTAGGGATCACTCAAGAACGCATTAAAACCCAGTTTAAATTACTTGTTGATTTTAAAGGAAATTCAGATAATTTTACACTCATTTCTAATATCACCGATGCTTTGGTCGTAAAAGAAAATGAACCTTATCCAGTAAGTGATATCAAAGTCACCGCTTCTAGTAACAAAAAGCAAACAAAAGCATTAATAGATAGTAGATTTCTAAATGCTAATATATCTGCCAACGCAAACATCCAAGCGATATCCTATGCCGTACAAACACAATTAAAACAATATATTTCTGAGTCAGCAGTAAAGGATACCATTAAAAATCCGGTAAACATTAAAATCAACCTTACGCTTAGAGAAAAACCGATTCTTAGCGATGTTTTTTTATCAGGGCTAAAACAAATGGATTCTGTTACTGTGGACATTGATTTTACAGAAGACACAGAACAACTTACCGCTAACATCGAGGCTCCGTCAATACAGTATAATACCAGCAGTATAGATAGCCTCTACCTTTCAATCAATGGAGACAAAAAAGATCTTAACTTTTCCTTGGGTTGGAAAAATATTTTGTCCGATCCTATCCATATTAATAGAACATCTTTGGATGGAGTGCTAAAAGATCAAGCATTACTACTCGATTTCAGCACCAATGATGAAACTGATGAAATTGCTTATTTGCGGTCCGAGCTACGTCTCAAAAATGATACACTATACTATCACATTGATCCCAAATCTGTCATTTTTGATAAAAACCCTTGGACTGTTTCCGGTAACAATCAAATTACTATTGCAGAAAAATATCTCTCCTTCAGAGATTTTGAAATATCACAAAATCAACAGCAACTAAGCATTAACTCTAATGATCCTTCGATTGATAAAGAACACATAAAAATAATATTCGACAAGTTTAATTTGTCTACGTTCACCTCTGTTCTAAGTAATGACGAAATACTTGCTAATGGAGTAGTTAACGGTGAACTGACTATTGAAAACCCATTTGATGAAACAGGATTGTTAGCAGACATTGGTATAAGTGAATTAGAAGTTACCGAAATACCTTTAGGTAAGCTCTCTTTAAAAGCAACTTCCAAAAGTTTTCAAAGTTATGAAGTAGCACTTCAACTCAATGGAGAAAATGCTGAATTAAGCCTTGATGGTGATTACAAAGCTTCTGAAACAGCAGCAAATATTAATCTCGACTTTACTTTAGATAAGTTGAATATGAACGTCATAGAAAAATTTGTAGATGATCAAATTTCAGGTACTAAAGGTATCATAAGAGGTAATGCAAAGATTACTGGCACCACTTTAGAACCTACATACGACGGGATTTTTCATTTTGAAAACACTAGTTTAATTATAAATACACTAAACACTAGGTTTACATTACCAGAAGAAAACATCAAAATCGATAATTCAGGATTGTTATTAAACAATTTTACGATTGCAGATGAAAATCAAAACACTTTTTCCTTAGATGGAAAAATTGGAACGAAGAATATCAATAATCCTAACTTTGATCTGAAGCTAAAAACTAAAAACTTTCAGATATTAAATGCAACCAGAGAAGATAATGATCTTTTTTACGGTACGGTAAAAGTAACAGCGAATCTTGATATTCAAGGAGATCTTAATGTTCCAAAGATTCGAGGAAATTTGGCAATTGATGAGGGATCTGACTTCACGTTGATTGTTCCTGAATCTGAATTGGATATCAAAGAGCGAGAAGGCGTGGTAGTATTCGTAAACCGCAAAAATCCTGATGCAATTATGACGCGTGTTGAAGAAGACCAATATGCCACAGCATTATTAAAAGGATATGATATTAATACACGGTTGAAAATTGACAAAGGCTCTACTTTTAAAATTGTCATTGACGAAAGGAGTAAAGATAATTTTCAAGTTTCAGGTAAGGGCGAATTTAAATTTGGCATGGAACCAAACGGAAGAACGACTTTATCAGGACGTTATGATATCAACGATGGTCATTATGAGGTAAGTTTGTATAATATTGTAAAAAGGAGGTTTACCATTGCTCCAGGTGGTTCTATTACCTGGCTTGGTGATCCGCTGGATGCCAAACTAGATGTAACTGCCATCTATGATGTAGAAACATCTGCCGCTTCGTTGATGGCTTCAAAAACATCAGGAGAATCTACAGGAGTCGTTAATCAATTTAGGCAAAAACTACCATTTTTGGTATATCTTAATGTAGATGGTGAATTATTAGAACCCGAAATTTCTTTCCAATTAGATATGCCAGAAGATGAACAAGGATCACTTGGAGGAGAAGTTTACAGCCAAGTTCAGCAACTGAACAATCAAGAAGAAGAATTGAATAAACAAGTGTTTTCTTTATTAGTTCTTAATCGATTCTTTCCCCAGTCAGGAAGTGACGGCAGTAATGGTGGTGCTGTCTCTCTGGCCAGAGATAATGTAAATAAGGTTTTATCAGGGCAGCTTAATAACTTTTCTGATAAATTAATTGGAGATACAGGTATAGAATTGGATTTTGGACTCAATAGTTATACAGATTATCAAGGAAATTCGCCACAAAATCGAACCCAATTAGAAATCAATGCGCAGAAACGATTATTTAATGATCGGTTGATTATACAAGTAGGAAGTGATGTAGATATCGAAGGTAGTAGCCAGAACAATGAAGAAAGCACTCCGGTAATCGGTAATGTGAGTCTCGAATATCTGTTAACAAAAAACGGTAGATATCGCCTTAAAGGTTTTAGAAAAAATGAATTCGAAAGCGTTATTGATGGGCAATTGATAGTTACAGGAATAGCTTTCATCTTTAATAGAGAATTCAATAAATTTAAAGAATTATTTTCTAGATCAGTCGCAAAAGAACTGGAGCAGGAAGAGACTACTAATAAAAAGAAGAATTGAAATTGAATAAGAACCTCATTTTTTTAATCAGTATAGCGGCGCTATCGTTTTCCTGTGGAGTAAAAAGATTTATTCCGGATGATGAAACATTGTACACCGGTGCTTCCATTACACTACAATCCGAAGAAAAGATTAAAAACATCAAGGCAATTGAAGAAGAATTAGAATTGGTACTGAGACCAAAACCAAATACTAAAATTTTAGGTATTAAACTCGGGTTGTACGCATATTACAAAAATCAAAAGAAAAATCCGGGATTTATTAATAAATTCTTATTTAAAAACTTTGGTGAAGAACCTGTTTATCTTTCTAATGTAGATCCGGAAAGAGTCAGTGAACTCATCGATAACCGATTAGAAAACAGAGGTTTTTTTAGAAGTATTATCGACTCAGAAGTACATAGGGATAGCACCAAGGCCAATTTGTTATATACTGCTTCAATTAAAAAACCATATAAATTACAAACGTATCAAATGGACTCGATACAATATCCTATTGCCAAAGATATTAAAGCAACATTGGCAGAGACTCCGATCAAAAAAGACGATCGTTTTGATCTCGCATTGTTTGAGTTAGAAAGAGAACGAATCGATAAATCTTTAAAATCTAAAGGGTATTACAATTTTAATGCAGATTTTCTAATCTTTGAAGCCGATACCAATCAATATAAAAATAAGCGTTTTGATTTATTTTTACGGTTAAAGAAGGAAGTACCAGAAAAATCGCTGGTACCTTATAAAATTAATGAAGTTAATGTGTATCCAAACTACTCGATAGATACTGATAGTATTAAAAAGGACACTGTATCACTTTCGGGTATTAATTTTATTCAGAATAAAGAATATTTTAAACCTAAAAGGCTAGAATCTTACATTCTATTTGAAAAAGGACAACTATATAATCCTACTATTTCTAAAAGAACCAGTAATCGTTTATCTTCTATTGGAACATATAAATTTGTGAATATAGAGTATGATGTTTTGGACTCGGGTCAAAATGGTACTGGAAATGGTAATCTGACCGCCAATATCTATTTATCTCCTTTAAATAAACGAGCATTGAGAGCAGAATTACAGGCAGTTTCGAAATCTAATAATTTTACAGGGCCAAACGTACTGCTAACCTACGCTAATAGAAATCTTTTTAAAGGAGGTGAAACTCTTAATATAACCGCTTCTTTTGGCTATGAGACACAATTATCTGGTTCAGAAAACCAGGGGCTAAGCAGCACTCAGATAGGTTTAAAATCAGATCTTATATTTCCCAGATTGTTATTTCCGATAGAAATTGTAGATCGTTTTAAGTATGCTGTTCCTAAGACGATCGTGAGTGCAGGATTTGAATATCTTAACAGAAGTAAACTGTATAGTCTAAATTCTTTAAATGCCAGCTTTGGATACAGCTGGAATGCCAATCGTTTTGTAAATCATGAATTAAATCCCATAAGTATCAATTACGTAAATCTCTCTAATACGACCCAAGAGTTTGAAGACATCTTGGATGAAAATCCATTTTTAGCCAGTAGTTTTGATCAACAATTTATCGCAGGGCTCACCTACTCCTTTATTTACAATGAACTTAATGACAATTCAATTAAAAATGCATTCTATTTTAATGCAAATTTTGATATTGCAGGTAATACGGTTAGCCTTTTCGGAAAAGATCAAGAAGGCAATAATTCCAAAACGTTTCTAGGGTTGGAATATGCTCAATATGTAAAAGCTGATATCGATTTTAGATATCATTTTAGTTTAGGTAATGATCAAAAACTAGTAGCGCGTTTGTTTGGTGGATGGGGATTGGCTTATGGCAACTCTACTACGTTACCTTTCTCCAAACAATACTTTTCTGGTGGGCCTTTTAGTGTTAGAGCATTTAGAATACGATCTCTTGGTCCGGGAACCTATACACCTGACCCTAACGATACGGGATCTTTTTTTGATAGATCCGGAGACATTCGGTTAGAGGCTAATTTAGAATATAGATTTCCTATTATTCCATATCTTAAGGGGGCTGTTTTTGCAGATGCAGGGAATGTTTGGCTGATGGAAGCTAATGATGCACTATCTGGAGGTAAATTTTCATCAAATTTTATCAATGAACTCGGTATTGGAGCAGGTGTTGGATTGCGTGTTGATATTCAAAACTTTGTAATTCGCTTTGACTTGGCCGCTCCATTAAATGATCCTTCAGAAGAACCCCAAAGTTTTAACTTTGATGTTGCTAATCCCATCCTGAATTTTGCCATCGGGTATCCTTTCTGATATATATTATCTATTTATCCGCCACGGCGGGTTCTTGCGGTTATCTCCTGCAAAAAATAATATGATGTGATTTCCGTCGGGATCCTTCAGTCTTGCTTCTTTCCATAACCATCTTTGATCGGTAGGTAATTGATCAAAATGAATTCCTTCTGTTTGCAATCGTTCTACTTCCTCATCCAATTGTTCCGTTTCAAAATACACATATATCCCTTCTCCTTGTGGCAATCTTTCGACCTGATGAATAGAAAACGTAGCCTCCCCTTCTTTACACTCAAAACGTGCATAATGTGGTAACGCTTTTACAATTAGTCGCAATCCCAGTTTCTCATAAAAAGCAATAGATTGCTCAATGTCTAATGATGGAATAGTAACTTGGTTTAGATTCATTTCTTATGGATTTCTTGTATTAAGATTAGAAGTTACCACGTCATCCAGATGCAGAACGCGATCCGTTTCTAATTAAAGTAAAAAACTAACAATTAAAAAACTACAACTTTCTTCGATGCATTGCTTTATAGATTGCAACATACATATCGAAACCTGCCTGCTAAAAAGAAAGCTCAATGTGACACCTTGAAAAGACATTCCACTAAAACTTATAACAACTGAATTCAAAACTCGTAATTCAAAAAACTACATCTTTCTTCTTTTTCGTTCTTTGGATAACAAATCCAATTCCCTTGTGGTCTGTCCGGCTACCGATGTGTTTTCTTCTGCTCTACGGATTAAATATGGCATGACGTCTCGCACTGGTCCAAAAGGAAGATACTTCGCCACATTAAAACCTTCTGCTGCCAAATTAAAACTAATATGATCACTCATACCATATAATTGTCCTAGCCACACTCGCGGATCATTCTTAACAATTTGTTGCTTTCTCATCAATTCGATTGCCTTATAACAACTGTCCTCGTTATGTGTTCCTATAAATACCGAAATATCGTCCAGGTTCTGTAAAATGTACTCTAGTGTCGTGTTAAAATTTATATCTGTAGCAGCTTTGCTCTCGCATATAGGTGTAGGGTATCCTTTTTCTGCCGCACGTTCATTTTCTTTTTCCATATACGCCCCACGCACAATCTTCATTCCGATCTTAAAACCAGCTTCTTTTGCTTCCTGATGTAGTTTCTTTAGGTAGGCAAACCTATCATGTCTATATAACTGTAAGGTATTGTATACAATAACTTTTTCCTTATTATATTTTGCCATCATCTTAGCCACCAATTCATCGGCAGCACCCTGCATCCAGCTTTCTTCTCCATCAATCAATAATGGTACATCACATTCATATGCCTTTTTACATACCTGATCAAAACGCTCCTCTATCCTACTCCATTCTTTTGCTTCCTTTACCGTAAAAGGCGTTCCTTCTGTTTTTTTCTGCCAAACTAAAAATCGTCCGAAACCTGTAGGCTTAAATACTCCAAACGGAATTGCTTCTTTTTGATCTACAAAGTCCAGGATTTCTAAAGTCTTTTTAAAAACGTGATCAAACTGTTCTTCTTCTTCCTTACCTTCAACCGAGTAATCTAACACTGAAGAAACCTTGCCTTTTGTATACATTTTTTCTACTACAGGCAAACAATCCTTCTTGTTCACTCCGCCACAAAAATGATCAAATACTGTGACCCTAATTAATCCTTTAACCGGCAAATATGCTTTTAATGCAAAATTAGTAACGGCAGCACCAATGCGTACAAGGGGCTCGTTAGCAATCATTTTAAAAAGAAAATAAGCTCTTTCCAGTTCTGGATCACTTTTTAAAGTAAAAGCGGTCTCTGTATTATCAAACAAAGTTTGTCCTTTCATTCAGTATTAATTTTAAAAATTCGCAACTATATGCGTAAATTCACTAAAACAACAATAGTATTATCACTTAGCAATTAATAGTTTTGAGATATCTGCAAATATAAAACTTGGAAGTTTATTTTATTATAAATTCTACTTAATTTCACAACCTATTAAAAACACTATTTATGAAGCCCATAGTTTCTAAAGATTCTATCGTTTATTTTAATGATGATTGCTATACCGCACTGAATTCTTACTTAAAAAATGCGATACATTCTAAAATTTTTATGCTAGTAGATAGCAACACGTATCAAAATTGCTATGCGCATTTCATAAGCAAGATTGAAGGAGATTATGAAATTGAAGTTTTGGAGATCGAGCCCGGAGAAATCAACAAGAATATTGATACCTGCAGTAGTATCTGGAGTGTTTTGGCAGAATATGGTGCCGATAGAAAAAGTTTGCTCATCAATCTAGGTGGTGGCGTGGTAACAGATCTTGGCGGGTTTATCGCCTGTACATATAAACGAGGAATTCGTTATATCAATGTGCCGACCTCATTACTAGCCATGGTTGATGCTTCTGTAGGTGGAAAAACTGGTGTCGATCTCGGCAACCTAAAAAATATGGTAGGTGTCATTAGTGAATCTGAAATGGTATTGGTCGACACCGAATTTTTAGGAACCTTACCCGTAAATCAAATGTGTAGTGGTTTTGCAGAAATGCTGAAACACGGATTGATACAGGATAGTGCTTATTGGGAAAAAATGAGTGATCTATCAAAACTTACCACAGATGATCTGGATCAGTTGATTTATGATTCTGTAGTAATTAAGAATACGATTGTATTTGAAGATCCTACAGAACAAAATATTAGAAAATATCTAAATTTTGGACATACATTGGGCCATGCGATTGAATCTTTTTATCTCACTCATGCAGAAAAACCAGCATTACTGCATGGAGAAGCAATTGCTATAGGAATGATCCTAGAAGCATTTATTTCTGCAGCAGAACTCTCTCTAAAAGAAGAAGAACTGATCATCATAAGTCAGGTAATTTTGGCTACATTTCCAAAGGTAGATATTGATCCAAATGATCGCAAAGCAATTATGGAATTACTGGTTCACGATAAAAAGAATGAAAAAGGAAACATTTATTTTGTGCTACTCCATAGAATTGGCGCTGCAAAATACAATTGTATTGTTTCTGATGACCTGATTATAGATGCTTTTGAATATTACGATTCGCTTTAATTTCGGTTTGATTTAATATATTTAAACCTCACAAAAGCACAATATCTTGAAAAAGCGACTCCTTAAACTCCTTACAATATTCTTTGCCAGCTTATTGGTTATCGTAATTTTTTTGGTAACGATTTTATATTTCTCTCTGGATAAAGAGATTCCGGAAGGAACACCAGGAGCAGCAGCAGATAATTTTGCATTACAAATACAGAATGCAGTACAACACGATAAGTACCTGAATACTGATTTCGTACAATGGACATTTCGTAAAAAAAATCATTACCTCTGGAACAAAAAATCCGGAAAAGTGCAAATCAAATGGAACGATTATGAAGCCAACTTGGATCTTCAAAACCATCAAAATAGTACTATCACTAAGAATGGTCAACCTATAAACTCCTCTAAAAAAGAAACTCTATTAGATAAAGCTTTATCTGATTTTAATAATGATTCTTTTTGGATCGTAGCGCCACATAAACTATTTGATCAGGGAGTAACCAGAAAACTAGTGGATCTGGAAAATGGGGATCAAGGTCTATTAATTACTTACAGTTCTGGTGGAACAACACCCGGAGATTCGTACCTGTGGAAAGTTGATGAAAATTATCTTCCAATAGCGTTCAGAATGTGGGTTTCAATTCTTCCAGTCGGAGGTATACAAGCTAGTTGCGAAAATTGGAAAACAACAGAAAGTGGTGCCTACCTGGCACAAGAACACAAGCTATTAGGTTTTGGAGTTCCTATTGATAATCTAAGAGCTTGGAATGAGGAGTGATAGTTGTTAGTAGGTAGTACGGAGTAATTTGCACTAAGTGGAGCATATGGTATAATAGTGACTGCTGATTATTTAATACTAAACCAACTAAAATAACTTTTTTAGACATCTTACTCGTTTCTTCTCCCTCTGGGAATGAACTTAAGGTGAGGATTTATATTTGAAAATCCCCTTATCCTATCATTCACGATAGAGAAAAAGGAACATCCCTTTATTAAAAAAATACTGACTAAAAACCGATTCACAATATCCCGATACTCGATACTAATTACTCAATACTTTATACTCCAAACTAACCATCAAAATAACAACGACACATAAAACTTAAACAACAGCACCAGCAATATAACCGAAATAACATTTAGGATGAATCCTGCTTTTACCATTTCGGATACTTTTACATAACCACTAGCAAATACGATTGCATTAGGCGGAGTTGCCATTGGCAACATAAACGCACAACTCGCAGCCATCGTTACAGGAATTAGTAAATGCAGCATCGGTATATCTAATCCTATTGCAATCCCTGCAACTACAGGCACAAAAATGGCAACTAAAGCAACATTACTCATCAATTCGGTCATAAATAGCATAAAAACAATGAGTAGTAGTGTCACCACTAACAAGCTCAATCCCTGATTTGCAGCAATGCCATTTGCTACCAATTCTATCAAACCAGCATGAGATAAACCGCTTGCTAGTGCCAAGCCCCCGCCAAAGAGAATCAGGATGCCCCAAGGTAGTTTTTGTGTGTCTTTCCAAAGTAAGGTAAACTCTCCTGTACTTAGTTTAAACGGAATTACAAATAGTGCAAAGGCTCCCATCATACTGATCCCGGTATCTGATAATTTCAGCTCCGGAAAAAAGCCATTGATCGAAGTTCTGGAAATCCATAAAAATATCACCACACAAAAAATGGTCAATACCCTACGTTCTGTACGCTTGATCTTCCCTAATTTTTTTAGTTCTTGATCAATCAGGTCTTTGGATGCGGTGAAACTCCCGATCCGATTGGGATAAATCCATTTTACGATGACAATATAAACAATACCGATCATTAGTATAGAAAAAGGTAATGCTAATAACATCCAGTTTAAAAAAGAGATTTCTATTTGGTATTCGTTTTCTAAAAACCCTACCAATACCGAATTTGGCGGAGTTCCGATAATCGTGGCAACACCACCCACATTGGCAGCAAAAGCGATTCCCAACATAATACTCAAGGCAAAATTGCGATCATTTTTAGTAAATCCATCTTTATCATTTACCAATAATTGTATCACCGATAACGCAATCGGTAACATCACTACGGTACAGGCTGTATTACTGATCCACATACTCATAAAAGCCGTGGCAATCATAAACCCAAGGATTACCCGATCCGGACTTGTTCCTGTAATTTTGATGATAGATAAAGCGATACGTTTGTGGAGATTTACTTTTTCTAAAGCTAATGCCATTACAAACCCTCCAAAAAACAAAAAAACAATCGGGCTTCCATAACTTTGAGAAACTGTTTTTAGATCTAAAACTCCTACTAATGGAAACAAAATCAACGGAATCAAAGCCGTTACCGATATAGAAACTGCTTCAGTTATCCACCAAACAATCATCCAAACTGCTACCGACAGTACTTTATCTGCAATTTCAGAAACTAATACAACCGGAAGATTGATCAAAACCAAAAACAAAATAGGTCCTGCGATTAATCCGATCTTTTTGATGAGTGGATATCGTGTCATTTATTTTTTACTACTTCCTGTAAATTGCTGAGATTTATTTTTGAACAGTACATTAAAAGTCGTTAAACTGCCATACATACGAGTGATGTATTGTTGTAGATCTACTTTATCCTGATCCTCGATTACTTTAGAGCTATTGATCTTTTGTTCCATCACACGGATGCGATCCCGTACCATCACTATTTTATGAAAGAAGGTATCGATAGGAATTTCTTTTGAAGTTAAATTGGTATCACCTGGTTCTAATATGATCTTACCACCTTTCCATTTATCAGCAATAGGAACAATTTCTGAGATATCGCTATAGCGTTTTAGTAATTCTCTAAAGGTTTGTTCTACCTCATAGAAACTGATGGTATATACTTCATCCTCTACTCCATCGATCACTTCAAAATCTTCATCTACATCAATGGTTTCTAATCCGTTTTCTATAAACGTGACCCAATACATTTTTGCGGTTACATTGGTCACTACCCCTAATCCGTAAGTTGGGTGTTTAATTCTGGAGCCTATTCCTAATATCATTGGTATTTGTTTTTAAGCTAAAATATAAAAGTATTGGGGTTTTACCGATATGTACCATTACAAAATCCATAACACTGATAAATATAGTTAAGAAAATTTCCCTATATTCAGGTTTCGGAATAATACTCGGACTTCGGCTCCGCTCAGTCCTCGGATATCGAACCCCGAGATGTCAAACTGAGCTTCCTCCATAGGCGGACAGGTGTCGAAGTGGGAACCGAAGGATGAATGTATACTTCGGCTACGGCTAGGGTTCGGTATTCTGTAACTCGTGCACTTCGGCTACGCTCAGCGCACAGGTCATACATCCCCAGAAAGTAAGGTCGTCAAACCTGCTTTCATAACGTAAACAAACCCAATCGACTGCTATATATTCTTGTAGTGGTATCTCATCATTGTATCTAAACGACACCCATTGTGGAAAACCACAACGAATTGTTTGGTGGTTGGTGTAGTTTAGTGGAAAGATTAAAGGAAAGTGTATATGGTTGCGGAAACGTGGCTCTGTATTAATTATAAAATAGTGTATTTGATTATCTAGGTAACTAGATATTATTGTTAGGGCAAATTTGAAAACAAAAAACAACAAATGAAAGTTAAGGAAGAAGACAAACACCCTGATAAGATAAGAATAAATAATATTTACGAACAATTCATCCGCTCCGAAAAGAGTACTTAAAAATTAAAAACGAAATGCTGCGCAAAGTCCCCATCTGGCGCGAGCGTATCACTCGTGCTAAATTAAATCCAACTATATACCTCAAAGTCGGGAGACTTTGCGGAGCAGTGGTTTATACATACTACTCCTTTCCCACACACCTAACCACAAAAACAAAACAACCCACAACTAAAAATGGGTGCGGGTTTTTTTTTCGATCTATGCTAAACATCCGTTATCGATCGCAAAGGACAAAGTCCCTATAGCGAACAAGTTGGCAGCCAATACCAAGAGTCGGGCTACCAACGCCAAAAGTCCGACGCCTCACACGAACAGCTCGGTGAGCCCCGCCAACGATTCGCCTTACCCTAACTAATGTTCGCGTGGCTACACTTACTACTGGGATTAAGAACGGTACTTGCTGATATATCCTTTAAAACGTTTGGGATTTTTTCTAAAGGCATATTTACCCGTATCTCGGATTTCGTTCATAGCTTCTTTTAGATAGGTATACGCACGATCCCGCATATCTTTGGCTTTGGAGTTGTCTAATCGACTACCATTGGCTTTTGCCAATAAATCAGCGAGTTCATCAGAGCGCTGTGCTGCTAGGTCTAATTGGGTAAGATCAAAATTAGCATTGGTCAGTTCTTCGGGATTTGCTTTTCCTAAGGCGCTGATATCACTAAGATCCTGAATCATATCGGCATTGCCTTCGCCATCAGCTATAGCGCGTACCCGTGCAATAAGATCTGCACGTTTTCTATAGGCAAAACGTAGATCAGCTAATAAGTCATTTCTAAACTCAAAGGCTTTTGGAGCCTCCTCTTTCCAGGCTCTGGCTGCTTCTTCCTGTCCGTAACGCTCGGCATTCCAGATAGATTGCGCGTGTCTGGCGGCTCCGGTTCGTACGGGTAGATCGGTAACAAACGTCCAATCCAACCCTTTACTTTCTAATGCCTCCTGATCTTCTTCAGCCCAGATAAACTGATCTTCGGCTTCCTGCAAATAAGAATCAATTGGAGTTTTTGGCGGTTTTACCTGGTTTTGCGGTATCGCCTCTAATATTGCTACTTTGGCGTCATAATTTTCTTTTGACATCTTTTTTAGTTTTTAGATTACGGCAGTAATCGCACTGCTTCATTATATAGTGTTAAAAAAGAGAAGAATGTTACCTTGTATGCTCACCCTTCGGCTACCACTTCGACAAGCTCAGTGTGACAGCTCAGGGTTCTGGATTGAGGGTTTGTATTTCGACAAGCTAAGCCTCCGCAAAGCAGATGTCCAATTATGATCATTTGATAAAATATAACAGCTATTTAACAATTGTAAAAGCCAGCTGCATTTTACTAACACATTTCAAATAACTACATTTGCAATCTTGGTTAAAAATTTATGGCAGGATCAAATGAAAATATAGAGGTTTTAGGTGCTCGGGTTCACAATCTAAAGAACATTGATGTGACGATACCTCGCGAGAAATTGGTAGTAATCACAGGACTTTCGGGCTCTGGTAAGTCTTCATTGGCTTTTGATACCATTTATGCAGAGGGACAACGTAGATATATCGAAACATTTTCTGCCTACGCCAGACAATTTCTAGGCAGTCTGGAACGACCGGATGTCGATAAAATTGATGGGCTTTCTCCTGTAATCGCCATAGAACAAAAAACAACCAGCAAGAGTCCCAGAAGTACCGTAGGAACCATTACGGAGATTTACGATTTCTTACGCCTATTGTTTGCTCGTGGTAGTGATGCGTACAGTTACAACACCGGCGAAAAGATGGTAAGCTATAGCGATGAGCAAATCAGAGATCTTATCCGTACTGATTTTAACGGAAAGCGAATTAACATCTTGGCTCCTGTAGTGCGATCCCGCAAAGGACACTATCGAGAGCTTTTTGAACAAATTGCCAAACAGGGTTTTGTAAAAGTGAGAACCGATGGTGAAATCAGGGACATCACCAAGGGAATGAAACTGGATCGTTACAAAACACACGATATTGAGATTGTTATTGATCGCCTGGCGGTTAGTAATGATACAGATAACTCCAAACGCTTGATGGAAACGATCAATACCGCTATGTATCACGGAGATGATATACTAATGGTGATTGAACAAGATGCTAAAGAGCCTCGATTTTTTAGTAGAAGCCTGATGTGTCCGTCTAGCGGAATTTCTTATCCCAATCCGGAGCCCAACAATTTTTCTTTCAATTCTCCCAAAGGAGCATGTCCTAAATGCAACGGGATCGGGAATCTGTATGAAGTAAATATCAAAAAAATCATTCCGGATGAATCTAAATCCATTAAAAATGGAGGATTGGTTCCGCAGGGACCCCAAAAAAATAATTGGATCTTCAAGCAACTGGAATTAATTGCACAGCGTTTTGATTTTAAGCTGAGTGATCCCATTAAAAAAATTCCTAAAGAAGCGATGGAAGTCATTCTTCATGGAGGTAAAGAAAAATTTAGTATCAATAGTAAAACATTAGGTGTTACCAGAGAATATAAGATTGATTTTGAAGGGATTGCTACTTTTATTGATACTACCTACACCAACAACGATTCTACTTCTTTACGAAGATGGGCCAAGGATTTTATGGACAATATCCAATGCCCTGAATGTAACGGATCGAGATTGCGCAAAGAATCTTTGTATTTTAAAGTAGGTGAGAAAAACATAGCAGAACTGGCCAATATGGATATCAGTGAGCTGGCGACATGGTTTAAGGATATTCCGAAGCTACTTACCGAAAAACAACAGCAAATTGCAGGAGAAATCCTAAAGGAAATCAATGCTAGACTTCAATTTTTGATCGATGTAGGATTAACCTATTTATCATTAAACCGAAGTAGTAAATCACTTTCTGGTGGCGAAGCACAACGTATTCGGTTGGCTACACAAATTGGTTCTCAGTTGGTAGGTGTTCTTTATATTCTAGACGAACCAAGTATTGGTTTGCATCAGCGTGATAACGAAAAACTGATTAATTCATTAGTTCAGCTTCGGGATATTGGTAATTCTGTGATCGTCGTAGAACACGACAAAGATATGATTGAGCGTGCAGATCATGTAATTGATATTGGTCCCAGAGCAGGAAAACACGGTGGTGAAATAATAAGCGAAGGTACTCCTAAAGATGTAAGGGGTCACAATACATTAACTGCTGATTATCTGAGCGGTAAAAAGCGAATTGAAGTTCCGGCAACAAGAAGAAAAGGAAATGGTAAAAAGATTTCGTTAACCGGAGCCACAGGAAATAATCTAAAGAATGTTTCGATTGATCTTCCTTTAGGAAAAATGATTGCAATCACTGGAGTTTCTGGTAGCGGTAAATCAACGTTGATCAATGAGACGCTCTACCCGATTCTGAATGCTTATTATTTTAACGGGGTTAAAGAACCAATGCCTTATAAAAAGATCAAAGGTTTAGAACACGCAGATAAGGTAATTGATATCAATCAATCCCCTATTGGACGTACACCACGCTCTAATCCTGCTACCTATACCGGAGTATTTTCTGAAATAAGAAACCTATTCTCTAAAACTCCGGAATCGATGATCCGTGGGTATAAACCAGGACGTTTTAGCTTTAATGTTACAGGCGGAAGGTGTGAAACCTGTAAAGGTGGTGGTTTACGCGTGATTGAAATGAACTTTTTGCCCGATGTATATGTAGAATGCGAAACCTGCCAGGGTAAAAGGTTTAATAGAGAAACCTTAGAGATACGATATAAAGGAAAATCTATTTCTGATGTGTTAGAAATGACAATCAACGAAGCTTGTGATTTTTTTGATCAAATTCCGAAAATATTCAGAAAACTTAAAACCATAAGAAGTGTTGGGTTAGGATACATTACCTTGGGCCAGCAATCCACTACATTATCTGGTGGCGAAGCACAACGTATTAAACTGGCTACAGAATTGTCTAAAAGAGATACCGGAAATACTTTTTACATATTAGATGAACCCACTACCGGGCTCCATTTTGAAGATATCAGAGTATTAATGGAAGTATTAAATGAGCTAGTCAATAAAGGAAACACTGTGTTAATTATAGAACACAACCTCGATGTTGTAAAAATGGCTGATTTTATTATTGATATCGGATATGAAGGAGGAAAAAATGGTGGAGAAATTGTAGCAAAAGGAACTCCGGAAGAAATTATTAAAAACAAGAAGAGCTATACCGCCAAGTTTTTGAAGAAAGAATTAGTTGCCGGCAACTAATTATATTCATAAAGCATTGGGTATTGTGCTTCATTAGTAAAATAAACAAACCATAAAAGCTTTATCAGTTATGTACTGAAAAGGTAAAACAAGAATGTATGAGAAAAGAACAACGCCATAAAGGATGGAATGAAATAAAGACCAACGACTCTTGGGCAATTTTTAAGATCATGGGCGAATTTGTAAGTGGATTCGAAAAAATGAGTAAAATTGGGCCTTGTGTATCCATTTTTGGATCTGCTAGAACAAAAACGGATAACCCGTATTATCAATTAGCGGTAGATGTAGCCCAAAAGATCGTAGAACATGGATACGGAGTGATCACTGGCGGTGGTCCGGGTATTATGGAAGCAGGTAATAAAGGAGCACACCTTGGTGGAGGAACATCTGTGGGACTAAACATAGATTTACCTTTTGAGCAGCACGATAATCCTTATATTGATAGTGATAAAAGTCTGGATTTTGACTATTTCTTCGTGCGCAAAGTAATGTTTGTAAAATACTCTCAAGGATTTGTAGTAATGCCAGGAGGATTTGGGACGTTAGACGAGCTTTTTGAAGCAATCACTCTAATACAAACTAAAAAAATTGCCATATTTCCTATCATATTAGTAAGTACGGAGTTCTGGGGGGGACTAATTGATTGGGTTAAAAGTACCCTGTTAGATAAATTTGAAAATATTAGTCCCGGAGATATGGATTTAATTCATGTAGTAGATACACCAGAAGAAGTATTACAAATATTAGATAAGTTCTATGGTAAATATAATTTAAGTCCCAATTTTTAATTGTCTTCTCTTTTCGCACAAACTCAACAAACTCAACAATGAAAAGAACCTTATTTTATATAATAGGATTTTGTATTTCCCAAATATCCTTTGGGCAGGCGACTATTAAAACTATGTTTTACAATGTATTAAATTACCCTGCTGCTCCACCAGATAACAGAGAGGAAATATTAGAAACAATTATCGATAGTTATGAGCCTGATATTTTTATGATTTGTGAATTAGAAACAGAGGAAGGTGGAAATGAAATACTGAATAGTTCTCTAAATGATGATGGTACTACCTATTCGAGTGCTCCTTTCTTGAGTAATTTTTCTAATTCTGACGTTAACCTACACCAATTACTGTATTACAACAATCAAAAGTTTACTTTGATCCAAAGCCAAAGACTAACCACAACAATTAGGGATATTAATTGGTATACATTAGAATTGATCTCTGAGGACCAAATGAATAACCCTATCAGAATAGAAGTTTTTGTAGCACATCTTAAAGCGAGCAGAGGTGCGGACAATGAAACAAAACGCCTGAATATGGTAAAAGCGTTTACAGATAACAACGCTAATTTAGATGAAAATGATTATGTTATTTTTGCAGGTGACTTAAATCTGTATTCTTCTAATGAACCTGCATATCAGGAGTTGCTGGATATGAATAATAAAATTACAATGGTTGATCCTATCAAAACCCCTGGTAATTGGACCAGTAATAACACGTTTACAGATATTCATACACAAAGTACTCGGCTAAA
This sequence comes from Aquimarina ulvae, assembly GCF_053613295.3. NCBI lineage: Bacteria > Pseudomonadati > Bacteroidota > Flavobacteriia > Flavobacteriales > Flavobacteriaceae > Aquimarina > Aquimarina ulvae. Next base: position 109,393 of record NZ_JBSIBP030000009.1, on the reverse strand, counting down.
TAGCGACGAGTTTGATGATTTTGGCAGCGGCGGTGGATTGGATGATCGATTTGATTTTATTTTGATATCAGAAAACATGGTGAATAGTACAGAATTAAGTTACATTCCTAATAGTTACCTTGCCTATGGTAATAACGGTAATTGCTATAATCAGAGAATTGATGCTGTAGATTGTACTGGATTCTATGATAGCACAGTAAGAGATGCATTATACACGATGAGCGATCACCTACCCGTAGTTATGGAATTAGAAGCAAATCAACAGTTTCTTAGCACTCCAGAATTTGTAGCAACTCAAAGTATCATACAATTAAACAATGGTACTATAATTGATGATCAATTGTCTTTACAGATCCATAATAATCCAGAGACGGTTAATTTTAAAATATATAATACTATGGGGCAGGAAATACAATCGTTTTCGGCAAAAGGCAATAACATTACGACGGTTTCAGTGTCTGAATTAAGTGCTGGACTCTACTATCTAGTTCCTGTAAATACGACGAGTGATACCATAAAATTTATAAAGAAACATTGAGCCTTTCCAGACTATTCCATATCATAATTATGTTGCTGATCCTGCAAGTCGCTTCGGCTCAGCATAGCATTGCGATTGATGCAATATTGGATGCAGAAAAGAAAACAATTGCTATAGAACAGGAAATAACCTATACCAATACTTCTCCTGACACCCTGAAAGCACTATTTTTTCATGACTGGGCTAATAGTTTTGAAAGTAAGACAACACCTTTGGGCGAACGTTTTTCTGAAGATTTCCTGAAAAGGTTTTATTATGCAAAAGATGAAGAACGTGGATCAACGTCTATTGAGTCTATTAAAGATACCTTAGCAAGGAATCTAACCTGGATGCGCTATAACCAAACTCCGGATATCCTAAAAGTCGAAATGGATCAACCTCTATATCCGGGAGCTAGTTTTACCTTTAGATTACAATACAAAGTAAAATTACCTAGTGAAAAATTTACTCGTTACGGATATTACGAAAATGGGAATTTTAGTTTAAAATACTGGTATATCATACCAGCGGTGTATACAACTAAGTGGAATGTATATAGTCATAAATACCTTGATGACCTTTATGCTCCAACAGCAGATTATACCATAAACTTTACCATCCCATCAGAATACCATCTTACCAGCGAATTTGATCAGGAAGAATCAATTGCACCTGATGCTCCTACCAAAACTGTTCAATTAACACGTAAAAAAAGCGTTGAAGCAAATGTGTATCTAGAGTTAAACAATTCATTCTACGATTTTAAAATGAATGGTGTGAAACTTATTAGTAATATAGAAGATAATGATTTGATGCCAGAAATGAAAAGTGTGGCTACCAAACGAATTATTAAATTTCTGGAAAAAAGATTAGGCCCCTACCCCTTTAATAAAATTATGGTTTCAGAAAATGACTATAAAAATAATCCTGTTTATGGTCTAAATCAATTGCCAGATATCCTAAGGCCATTTCCTGACGGTTTTCAATACGAAATAAAACAGCTTAAGTCTATTACGGAAAGTTACCTCGAAAAAACATTGCTTATAAATCCCAGATATGATGCCTGGATAAAAGATGCTATTCATATTTATTTAATGATGGCCTATACAGAGCAGTATTATCCAAATATGAAAATTATTGGAAACTTAAGTAAAGTTATAGGTATACGGTGGTTTCATGTGGCAGATCTGGATTTTAACGACCAGTACTTTTTAGGATATAAAAATATGGCCAGATTATTTCTGGACCAGCCTCTATCTGAACCACAAGACAAACTGATAAAGTTCAATAAGAATATTGCGAATGCCTATAAAGCCGGAATTGGATTTAAATATTTACAAGATTATCTAGAAGATGATAATATCCTGGCAGAAGCTGTTAAAAAATATTACACAAACAATACGTTAAAAATTACCGATTCTAGGGAGTTTGAAAACATATTAAGTGATCTGACTTCAAAAAATATTGATTGGTTTTTTGAAGATTTTATTCCTACCAATGAAAAGTTAGATTTCAAAATCAAATCTGTAAAAAAAGGAAAGGATTCCCTTGAAGTTACTATAAAAAATAAGAGAAACAATGCAATGCCTATTTCTATTGCCGCATTAAGAGATGGTCAATTGGTTTCTAAAACCTGGGTTGAAAATATTACTGGAAACAAAAAAGTAAAAATTGCTAATGAGGATATTGATAAATTGGTATTGGATTATGACCAAAATATTCCTGAATTAAATAGAAGAAATAACCATAGAAATTTAAAATGGATTTTTAATAAACCTATCCAGTTTAGGTTCTTACAAGATATTGAAGACCCTACTCGCGGTCAAGTATTTTATATTCCCGAATTTGAATTTAATGTGTACGACGGTTTAACTATTGGCTCGAAGTTTTACAATAAAACATTTATTAGAAGGGATTTTGATTATAAAATTACTCCCAGTTATGGTTTTCTGTCCAAAAAACTAATCGGCTCCGCTTTTTTTCAATACAGAGATCAAATAGCAGACCACGGTCTTTATCAAATCAAATATGCTTTTAGCGGTAGTATGGCTAGTTATGCGCCCGATTTACTGTTTAGACGTTTCTCTCCCTCGATTGATTTTTTTTGGAGACCGCAAGACTTACGATCCAATGAAGCACAACGGTTATCCATACGCAGTGTGAATGTGTTTAGAGAACGGGATGAAAACAATCCGGTAGAAACACCTGATTATAGTGTATTTAATGTGCGGTATCGATATTCTGATTTTAATCTACTAGATTTTACTTCCTATATATTTGATTATCAAATAGCTAAAAACTTCAGTAAATTATCCACTACAATAAACTACAGGAAACTATTCCTAAATAACAGACAACTCAATCTTCGTTTGTTTGCAGGGGCTTTCATTTATAATGATACTGAGAAAGATGGTGATTTCTTTAGCTTTGCTCTGGATCGCCCTACTGATTATCTTTTTGATTTTAATTATTTAGGACGTAGTGAAGAAGCCGGATTAGTTAGCCAGCAAATTATTATTGCTGAAGGAGGTTTTAAATCACAATTAGAATTTCCTTTTGCAAATCAATGGATTACTACCCTGAATGCTAATACCAATATTTGGAATTGGATCTATGCTTATGGAGATGCGGGATTTGTTAAAAACAAAGGAGTATCTCCAAAGTTTGTATATGATGCAGGAGTTCGGGTAAGTCTGGTAGCAGATTATTTTGAGCTTTTCTTTCCAGTAGTATCAAATAATGGTTTTGAAATAAATCAACCCAATTACGATGAAAAAATTAGATTTATCATCACCCTCAGTCCACAAACACTTATAGGCCTTTTTACCAGGGAGTGGTATTAAAAAACATCATAAGTACTTTTTATTTATAGCTGTATCATTTTCTGATGTAGTTTCTGCCAGAAATTTCATGAAAAGATACAAGCTCAAAACGTGTGCAATATTAACAAAGACAGTAAATATATCACTAGGATAGAATAGTTCATTGATTGGCAAAAGCGCTACTATGAATATGCATAAAAAAGCTACTATTAATAATTGTAAACCATTTTTGTACATATCTTGCATGTAGATTGCGTATGCTACCAAATTATAAGTAGTAGAACAAAATAAACAAAAGATAACTTCTGGAATTGCTTCTATTACTACCTCTATCAATAATTGAGAAATAGCATAAATTAAATATAAAATTAATGCAGCACAAACTAAGATGGGGGTTGACAAGAATATGCTCTTTTTCATAGTTCTAAATAACAAATGTTTTCTTAACGCAAGAGTGGAGAAAATAAAATACACTGATGTCACCAAACAAATTACTGAAAAATTTGCTTCAAAATCAGAATAAATTAGAACATCACAGAGCATCATAGTAATCAAGCTAAGTACATACCATACGTTTATTTTTTTGGAACGTTCGAAATATATGATCCCAACAGAAACAATCATTAGAGGCAATGCGAAGACTAAATAATTTCGATCAAAAAAAACAGTAATTATAATAACCACTGCAAAAGCTATATAGAATACTATATCGGTAAGTCTTTTTATTTTCAAAAAATCTGGTTATATCTAAGGATGAACCACAATGTATAAAAAATCCTTCTTTAACCTACAACGATTGCCACTATTTGTTTAGAGTTTACTCTTTTCAGGCTATTTAAGATCGCTACAAACATTAACATAAAGCAGTATGTAATGTATAAAAAGAACCTTAATCGATCCTAGATTATCTGTAATTATGAACAAAATTTAAATGTTAAGTTGCTAAAAATAAATCAATTGAATTCATACACAAGATTTTTATTAAATATCAATTCAATCTATAGCACACAATAAAATTAGTGAACAAAGCAGTCATATATGGAGAAATAGTAAATGTGAAAATTTTGAATATTTATCAAACAACCTTTAAAATAACCTAATAAAAAAAGAATTCATCAATGAAACGTTAATTTACATGAATATTTCACAACAACTTTAATACTTCCTCTCTTGGAAATGACCCGAATTTTAGCTAAATTTGCACACCGTAAAACTTCGTTCACATGCAGCCTGAAACAACAGTTACATCTAATATTTCTTTTGAAGAGTATCAAAGTCAAATACTTAGAGATTACAAAATTGCTTTAATTAGTAGAGAGTGTAGTTTATTGGGGCGAAGAGAAGTACTTACCGGAAAGTCTAAATTCGGAATTTTTGGTGGTGGAAAAGAACTACCTCAGTTAGCAATGGCCAGGGTTTTTCGTAATGGCGATTTTAGATCTGGTTATTATCGGGATCAAACTTTTATGATGGCAATAGATCAATACACTGTAGAACAGTTTTTTGCAGGTCTATATGCGCATACAGATATTAAAAAGGAACCTTTTGCTGCAGGTCGACAAATGGGTGGTCACTTTGCCACGCACAGTCTAAATGATGATGGTTCTTGGAAAAATTTGACAGAACAAAAAAATTCTAGCTCAGATATCTCTCCTACTGCTGGTCAAATGCCTAGATTATTAGGTTTAGCACAAGCTTCTAAAGTATATCGTAATGAAAAAAGTGTGGCGGGATATTCGAACTTTTCAATACAAGGAAATGAAGTAGCTTGGGGAACTATAGGGAATGCAAGTACGAGTGAAGGTCTTTTCTGGGAAACTGTAAACGCAGGAGGCGTTTTACAAGTACCGATGGTTATAAGCATTTGGGATGATGAGTACGGCATCTCGGTACATGCAAAGCACCAAACCACTAAAGAAAATATATCCGCAATTCTGGAAGGGTTCAGACGGGATGAAAAAAACGATGGATATGAAATCATTGTAGTAAATGGCTGGGATTATCCAGCATTGGTAGAAGCTTATGAAACTGCAGAGGATTTAGCTAGAGAGCATCATGTTCCCGTAATTGTACACGTAAAAGAATTAACACAGCCCCAAGGTCATTCTACATCAGGTTCACACGAGCGATACAAAAATGAAGAACGATTAAATTGGGAGCGTGAGCACGACTGTAATAAAAAATTCAGAGAGTGGATCATTGAGCATAATATTGCTTCTGCTGATGAATTACTGGAATTAGAAAAATCGTGTAAAAAAACCGTAAGACAAGGTAAAACTAATGCTTGGAACGCCTTTATATCCGAAATTAAAGCAGAAAAAGAAAAAGCCCTTGTTAAGTTACAAGCAGTAGAAGCAAAAAGTACGAATAAGAATTTTATTTCTCCTCTGGTAAAAACATTAGCTGACAAAGATGAGCCTACCCGTAAGGATATTCTGGAAGCAACCAGAAGAGCTTTACGTTATTTGGTTAGAGAAGACTTTACTGAAAAAACCGATCTTCAAAACTGGATAAATAACTATATAAACGAAATACAACCTAAGTATAGTGATCACCTTTATAATGATTTTGATAGCAATGTAACTAAAATCAAAGAAGTAAAGCCTCAGTATGCAGAAAATGCAGAAATCGTAGATGCGCGTGTAATCCTTAGAGATAATTTTGATCAACTATTCAGTAGAATTCCTGAATCTTTAATCTTTGGAGAAGATAGTGGTAAAATTGGCGATGTAAACCAAGGATTGGAAGGATTACAAGAAAAATTTGGAGAAATCAGAATTTCTGATGCCGGAATACGAGAAGCAACGATTATTGGACAAGGTATTGGTATGGCGATGCGTGGTCTGCGACCTATTGCAGAAATACAGTACCTCGATTATATTCTCTACTGTATTCAGGGATTAAGTGATGATCTTGCGACCTTACGTTACAGAACATTTGCAAAACAAAAAGCACCTTTGATTGTTAGAACACGAGGACATCGATTAGAAGGTATTTGGCATTCTGGTTCGCAAATGGGTGGATTGATTCATCTATTACGCGGTATTCATATTTTAGTACCAAGAAATATGACAAAAGCAGCTGGATTTTATAATACCTTGATGGACAGTGATGAACCAGCAGTGGTAATTGAATGTCTGAATGGCTATCGTCTTAAAGAAAAGATGCCAATGAACCTGTCCGAAATCAGAACGCCCGTTGGTGTTGTTGAAACTGTAAAAGAAGGAAGTGATATTACTTTAGTTTCCTACGGATCCACCTTAAGATTGGTAGAGCAAGCAGCAAAAGAATTGTTGTCTGTTGGTATCAGTGCTGCGGTAATCGATGTACAATCCTTAATTCCATTTGATTTGAAGCACGACATTGTGAAGAGCGTTGCTAACACCAATAGAATCATGATTATTGACGAAGATGTTCCTGGCGGAGCAACCGGTTATATATTGCATAAACTTATTGATGAGCAGAATATTTATAAGTATCTGGATAGTGAACCACAAACATTAAGTGCACAACCACATCGTCCTGCTTTTGGTACCGATGGAGATTATTTCAGTAAACCATCGACCGAAGATATTTTCGAGAAAGTTTACGATATTATGAATGAGGTAAATCCCAGCGAATATCCTAAACTAAGATAATAAAATTAGAAAGGATTTTCTATTTGTATACGTTTTCCTTCTTGGTAAGAGATTACAAAAATATTCTTATCGACAATACCAGAACGCAACAAAATCTTTCTGAATTCCTGTGCTTCAGCTAGTGTTTCAAATATCCCTAAGCTCAATTTATAGTAAGAGGTATCACTATAAACCAGAGCATTTGTGAATTTTTCGGAAACCAAAGAAACTTCATCATTAGTAAAAGACTGAATCTGTACAGAATATACAGTGTCCTTGTTGATTAAGTTTCTATATAAATATAAATCATTTAATTTTTTGAGTTCAATTTGATCTTTTTTTAATTGACTCAGTTGAAATTTAAGACCATTGATTTCCGATTGAAAAGATGAGAATTCTTTATTTTCTTCATTCTCATTACTATCTCCTTTAGAATCGCCCAAAAATATCAGATATATCAATAATGTTAAGGTAGTAATTAGTAAGAACGAACAAAGCACTTTGAACAAGATTTTAGAAGCTCTGTTTTTTTTAAGTTCTGCTGATCTATCATTCAAAAGATTTTCTAATTTTCTTTGTTCCACCTCAGCTTTTTCAATCTGATAATGTAATGATAAAAGATCTTCATTTTTGATATCTGGCATCTTCGTTGGGGTTAGGTTATTAAGAGTGGTTTTATCTTATGGCAATTCTTGTTTAGTAATTTTATATACGATTCCGTCGTCTAGATCTAAAACCATAATAGGATTTTCTGCTATGATTTTTTGAAAAGCTTTTAAAGGAAACCCTTTGGATATTTGGTTAATATCCTGAATACGAGCTTTATCATTTAATTCTAACCTTCTTAGCTTAGAATTTTCATTGGACACATAATAATTATTATACAAAAAATACAAAGTATCCCCATTTTTATCTATATCATATTCAGCCTCATTATTTTCTTTAGCTTTTTCTACGGCTTTTTTTCCTTTATAATATTCTATAAAATCAACTTCAATAAAAATTACACCATTATTCCTAAAAACATTTTTAACATAGCAATGTTTTCTTTCAAATTTTATCTTGTTTAAACTATCTTTTGTTGCCTCATTAGAAATACCTTTAGTACCTATTAACTTAGTTGTCCCAATATCGATATCTCCGACTGTGGTCAATCCTCTTTTATAATCCGCAATATCAGACTTAAGTTTTACTAATTCGCTTTGCAACGAGTCGTTATCTTTCTTGATTTGGTATAGGTCAACTCGCACATTTTCTGCAGGGTCTTCAGAAATTGTTGTATTATCACGACTTAAATAATACATCCCTCCTCCCATTACTATAACAACAGTGAGAAAAAAGATTATAAAAATTAGGCTATTTCGCTTACTTCTTTTGAGTTCCTCCGAAATGGAAACAAGGCGGTTCTCCAGCTTTTGCTGTTTCATTCCTGATTTTTCAATCCGGTATTGTACCGATAATAGCTCGTCTTCCTTGCTTTTCATTTTAAATTTATAAAACAGATATTAAAATAAAACTATGGGATCCATTTGATATTTTTAAAATCAGGTTTCCGTTTTTCTAAAAATGCATTCCTCCCTTCTTTCGCCTCTTCGGTCATATAAGCTAGTCGTGTAGCTTCTCCCGCAAAAACTTGTTGTCCGACCATACCATCATCTGTAAGATTCATTGCAAATTTAAGCATCTTTATAGATGTTGGAGATTTTTCTAATATTTCTTGCGCCCATTGGTACGCTGTTTCTTCCAGCTCATCGTGCGGTATTACTGCATTTACCATTCCCATTTCGTACGCTTCTTGTGCAGAATAATTTCTTCCCAAGAAAAAAATCTCTCTGGCTTTCTTTTGTCCTACCATCTTCGCTAAATATGCTGAACCATATCCACCATCAAAACTGGTAACGTCTGCATCGGTTTGTTTAAAAATAGCATGTTCTTTACTTGCCAGTGTCAGGTCACAAACGACATGTAAACTATGTCCGCCTCCGACAGCCCATCCAGGTACTACCGCAATAACTACTTTTGGCATAAACCGAATCAATCGTTGCACTTCCAGAATATTTAGTCGATGCATACCATCTTGCCCTACATATCCCTGATGCCCCCTCGCTTTCTGATCTCCTCCACTACAAAAACTATACACACCGTCCTTTGTAGAAGGCCCTTCTGCAGAAAGCAGTACTACTCCGATAGAAGTATCTTCTTGTGCATCATAAAAAGCATCATACAGTTCACTAGTAGTATTAGGCCTAAAAGCATTACGGACATTAGGCCTGTTAAATGCAATTCTAGCTACACCATCTGATTTTTTATAAGTTATATCTTTGTATTCTTTTACAGTTTTCCAATTTATTGAACTCATTATATTTTTTTTAGTGCTATCAAAAATAATATAATATATCGTATCTGTCTACATCAATTATGCAGTTAAATCGAGTAAAAAGGGGATGATTTTTTAGATTTTGATTAAATTAACAGTGGTTTTGCACGATTTTTGATATTTTTATCAAGAATATAAAGTAAAAATTATGAGAATCTTCTTAGGATTGTTATTCACTAGTTTCTGTTGTATTACTTTTGCTCAAGAAAAAGTATCTTTATCTATTGAATGGGAAACCCTGAACACGCAGTTATCTGAAAACCATAATAGATACTCTATTGTACATAAGGAGATTATTCCGTCACTTTCACATACAAGGCCTGAAATATCTATAGGACACTATCGACTAATGGAAATCAATTTGGCAGTCGACTTACGTAAACAACGTTTAAAAGACGAAACACCTATCCTACTTCTTCCTGAAAATAAATTTATACAGTCTGATTATGCTGTTTCCATTCCTACCAAGACCAAAAACGATATAAACATAACCATCACTGGTAATGGTAATGGTGGGTATAATAGTAATACTACCAGTGGAGGTGTAAAAAACACTGCATATAAAGATGCCAGTACGTACACAGGGATTTATTGTCCTGTTACTGGGTTACCGCTTATCGCTAGAGGCAGAAACAACAATTAGGATTTAAGTATTTTTGAATAACAGTATTCTTCTAAAGAGTTTTATTCTACCAATCGAATACCGTCTTTTTCTATAATTATTTTTTTTGCTTTATATAAAGATCCTATCGCTTTTTTAAAACTTTTTTTACTTAGTTGAAAAACTTCTTTAATATCGTTAGGATCGGATTTATCATTAAGATCAATAAATCCACCATTTGATGTTAGCTCATCAAGTATCTGTTGTGCATTGGGTTCTATGGCCCTGTATCCGTGTCTTTGTAAGGTGAGATCTATTTTACCATCTGGACGAACTTTTTTTACAAAACCTTTTAACTGATCGCCTGGAGTAATTTTCTGAAAAATTTCATCTTCATACACCAGACCCAAATGTTTTTGATTTACGATCATATTCCAACCAAAAGGTGACGGATGTGAAGCAATAAGTGTTACCTCATCAAATGGAGATAATAATACCAGAGAATTATCCAAAAAAGCATTGGTTTTACTCGAACCTACAAGCCTGTTTGTCTCTTTATCCAAATATACGTATATCAGATACCAACTACCTACTCGCATCTTGGAAGCTTGTTCTCTAAACGGAACAAAAAGCTCCTTCTCTAATCCCCAATCTACAAAAGCTCCAATATCAGAAACCGTTGTACATTTTAGATAAGCAAATGAATTAACGGTCGCAAAAGGTTCTATTGTGGTAGCCACGATTCGTTCTTCGTGATCCAGATACAAAAATACCTTTACCTCATCCCTGATCATAAATTCATCTGGTACATACTTATTGGGTAATAACACTTCATTTCCATCGTCATCACTAAGATAAACTCCCTGATCTCTTTCTCTAACTATTTCCAGTGTATTGTATGTACCAAGTTTCAACATAATCTATTTTTTGCGCAAAGATAATTCTTTAATCTCCTTTCTGTTAAATTAAAATAAAAAAGGTGCTTCTAAATGAAACACCTCTTTTACTTTACAAACAGACCTATTATTTTACTTATATACAGACTCTTTTTTGAAGTGTTTTGCTAATAAATAATATACTACTGCTCTATACTTATTTCTATTAGACTTGCCGTATGCATCCATAACAGATGCAATTGCTTCATCTAATTTTGGTCCATCAGAAAGACCTAATTTTTTGATTAAGAAATTTTTCTTAACTGTTTCTAATTCTGCAGCGTCACTACCAGATACAGTTGCAGCATCTTTATTATAAATTGATGGTCCACAACCAATGGTAACTTTAGTTAAAAAATCCATATCTGGTGTTTGACCAATTTTATCTTTAATATCAGCAGCGTACTTAGTAATTAATTCGTCTCTTTTACTCATAGGATGATTAGTTTTTAGTTAATTTATTACGTTATCTCAAATATAACTTATTTATTAATGAATTATTCAGTAATAAATTATATTAAGGATACCTTTTTAGACAAAACACCTAAAATAATCGATTAAAACACTATCATTCTTCTTTCTGGGTGTAAAAATCTCTAATAACCTTGGTGAATCATTATCATAATATAGGTTTTTGATACCTTTTATTAGTTCTTTTTCACTGCTTGCTTTAATGTATTCGATATTAAACATCTGGCATAACTGCGCTGCAGTAAGGTTATGTTTCGTTTCAAAAAACTTGCTGAAATTATCGCTTTCAGATTTACCTGGTAGAATCCTAAATATCCCTCCTCCACTATTATTAATCAAAATAATCTTGAAATTAGATGGTATTACATCATTCCATAATCCATTGCTGTCATAAAAGAAACTAAGGTCTCCGGTAATTAGAGTGGTTGGCAATTGTGATCCTACTGCCGCTCCAATAGCTGTAGAGGTACTGCCATCGATACCACTTGTACCTCGATTGCAATATACCTGGAATGTAGGATTCAATGAAAACAATTGAGCGTACCGCACTGTCGAACTATTACTTAGTTGAATCATTTGATGATTTGGAATGAGATCAAATAGTGATTCAAACACTTTTAAATCAGTAAAGTCAACATTTTTCAAATATTCGGAATGTCTTACTCTTCTCTTATTTCTGATCGTAATCCAATTAGACTTATACTCAGTTTCTATCCGAATTGTATCTGGTAAAAAATCAGAAAAAAATGAATTTGGTTTCATTTTTATATGTTCGGTTAAACAAAAATACGTATCATATGCTTTCTTTTCATCGATATGCCAATGTACCTTAGGCTGATATTTTCGTAAAAAGCCTTTGATACGCTTTGATACTACCATACCACCAAAAGTTAATAAAACTTCTGGCTTCATTGCTATAAATTCATCCTGACTTAATGGAGTTATTAACTGATCAATACAATTTATGTGTGATGGATGATGAATATTTGAGGTGGTTTCTGTTAGCACCAAAACCGAAGGGTCTTTGGCAAAATGGTCTATCCATCTTTGCTCTACACTATGTGGAGAATTAACACCTATCAATACGATTTTACGTGCAGCTCCATTCCATTCGCTAAGCATAGTAGATCGCAACGTTTCTGAAATTTTATACTCTATGTACTCTACAGGTATATTTTTGGGGTTTATTGTTGGGGTAGTTATTGTATCATACAAGGGTTCGTAAAATGGTACATTGATATGAACAGGACCACTCTTTTCTATTGCCTTATTTAATGCTAGATTAATTTCTCTTTCATTGTGCTTTTGAGCTTCATGCTGTTTTTGTTTTATTTTTAAATCATCAATTTCTATCTCTGGCACAATTTCAGAATATAGATTTGCTGAATAAAGAATATGATTTTCAAATACATTTTTCTGACGTATTGTTTGTCCGTCACCAATATCAATCCGTTCAATCGGTCTGTCGGCACTTAACACGACTAATGGAATATCACTGTAAAAAGCTTCAGAAACTGCGGGATAATAATTGAGTAAAGCACTACCTGATGTGCATACTAACACAACTGGTTTATTGATTTGTTGGGCAATCCCCAATGCAAAAAAAGCCGCGCATCGTTCATCTACTATACTATAACATTTCATCGTCGGATTTTCTGTAAAACCAATGGTTAAAGGCGCGTTTCTGGATCCAGGCGAGATCACTACATGATGAATTCCTTTTGCTTCGCATAAAGCAACGATTGTCTGCGACAAAGGAATTTTGGAATATAAACGTTTTTTCATTCGAGATGCTAAATTACGATATAGCCGTAATTAAAGCCAAACCTTTTATAGGTATTTTAATACAAAACCTTTTTCATGGTTGCTGTTTTTTTGACAGTTTCTTCCCATTCATTTTCTGGTATTGAGTCTTTTGTAATTCCTCCTCCGACATAAATGATGGCTTTATTAGAAACTACCTCCATACACCTAAGGTTTACAAACAAATCGGATACTGTTCTTTGATTTTTGCTCATGTTTAATTCACCTAAAAAACCTGTATAAAACTTTCGATCATAGGATTCATTGTTCACGATAAAAGATGTAGCTTCTTCTTTCGGTAAACCGCATACTGCGGGTGTGGGTTGTAGTGTTTTAATGATATCATTTATAATAAAATTATCAGAGGACAACCTACCTTTTATATCTGTTCGTAAATGTAACAGCGACCCAGCTTTATGCGTGTATGTTTTGGATTTTTCAATAGTACGAACTTTAGAAGAAAGTCCATTTACAATATAATCCGTTACCATAGCTTGCTCTTCTATTTCTTTAACACCCCAATCAACTGTTATTTTATCAATAAAGGGTTGAGTGCCTGCGAGAGACATTGTAAAAAACTGGTTGTCTTTTATAGTTACCAGAGTTTCTGGCGTAGCGCCTAGCCAAATTCCTATTGCCGGATGAAACCAGCAATACACAAATGCATTAGAATAACTATCTAGTAGCTGTTGAAAAATTTTTATAGGGTCTGTATTCAATAGGGGAACCTCTTCTTTTCTAGACAACACCACTTTTTTTAAAGAACCTTGAGCAATTGCACTAATTGCCTTACGAACCAATTGCATATATTGTTCTTTTCCGTTACGATCGTGATCTATAGCTACAGATCTAGTATTGTGAAGAACTTTATTGCGATTTCCGGTAGTCTCTGCGCTGTAGTAACTACTTTTTTCAATAGACATTAAAATGGTTTTATCGCTGTCATTGAATGGCGAAAAAATAAAGCCTGAAACATCGTAAGAGCCTACCTGATATACCTGATTATCGTTTTGAAGAAAACAATGTAGTTCTCTTTCTTCAGGTTTCCTGTATACTACAAACGGTAACCCCTGATCCCAATGAGATTGGACTTTAGTATATAAGGTAGCCGTATCCATATTATCTGGATTTTGCCAAAGCAATAGTCGTTAGTTTAACTATTGAAATCAAAAGACCTTCTGCATTGCGTATTTTTATATCCCAAAGCTGTGTGGTTCTTCCTTTGTGTACAATCTCAGCTCGTGCATATACAAATCCTTCACTAATACTTTTTACGTGATTTGCTGAAATCTCTAATCCTCTAATATAAAACTCCTTGGTATCCAAAAATATATGAGAAGCAGCACTACCAACGCTCTCAGCCAAAGCTACCATCGCGCCGCCGTGAAGTACGCCATCTGGTTGGTGTACTTTAGAAGTAACTGGCATCATTGCCACTAAATAATCTTTTCCTACATCACAAAAAGAAATATCCAATGTTTCCATCAATGTATCCGCACACATCACAGCACACTGTTTCAATATTTCCTCTTTATTTAACTCCATCTGTTTTTTAATTTTAAGTAAAAATAAGGAATGACATCAAATTATTCTAACTATATTTGATTGTTATTTTAACGAACGTTCAATAAAATGCCAAAAACTAAAACATCTAAAGAAGAAGTTCTAAGCAAAGTCATTCCAGTACTAAGGGAGCGTGGTGTTTCTAAAAGTAGCATGAGTGAATTGGCTAAAGCTTGTGAAATAGAAAAATCACATTTTTATTATTATTTCCATAATAAAGAACAATTAATAAAAGAAGTATTGGCAACCGTAAATAGTTATTTTAAGCATAATTTGTTTAAAGTGATTAAGAGTGATCAACTCACCATCGAACAAAAACTAGAAAACATAGACCGACTTCTAGACATCATGTTCAAAAATTCCAATAGCGGTTGTATCATGGCAAATACAGCATTAGAAACCGCACACCTAGATCCTATCTACAAAGATGAAATTAAATGTTTTTTTGAAGATTTCATCAGTGGATTACAGATACTTCTGGGGCCTAACTACGATAAAGAAGAATCATTGCTACTTGCGGAACAGATGGTACAGGATCTGGAAGGTGGAATTTTGCTGATGCGTATTTATAATGATCATAAGTATATTAATAATGCCGTTTCCAGAATGAAAAAAATAATACGTACTTCATCAACATGAAATCATATTTTGTAAAATCCAATGATGGATACCCCATTTCAGTACACGAGTTTGTTCCAAAGTTGAACCAACATAAAACTATTGCATTTGCACCAGCAGTAGCTGTACCTCAGAAGTTTTACTTCAATATAGCTATGTATCTGGCAGAAAAAGGGTGCAACGTATTTACTTTCGATTATCGAAGCATCGGTATGTCTACATCACGGTCTGTTAAATCCTTAAAAGAACATGGTTTTTTTTCGTGGGCAATGGATTTTAGAGCTGTATCTAAATATGTAAAAGAAAAACTTCCAAACAACACGCAATACATGATAGGCCATAGTTATGGTGGAAATAGTGTAGGATTTAGTGATGCTTTCCTATATTATAATAAGTATTTAACCATTGGATCCCAGTTTGGATTTTATAAACATTTCACTCCCAGAATGCAGGCCTTGATATATATAAATTTTAAAGTGTTTGTTCCTGTCACTACCGCTATTTTAGGATATTACCCATCTGGTTGGTTTGGATTAGGCAGTGCTTTAACCTCAAAAGCGGCAAGAGATTGGGCTGCCTTCTTATTACACCCTGATTCTATGCTTCATTTTAAACAAAAAAATGCTAAAACCTATTATAAGGATATCACAGCGCCTATGCTGCTCGTTAGTATTGATGATGATCTTTTTGCTCCCAAAAAATCAGTAGATATTTTAGGAGATCGTGTGTACAGCAATGCAAAAACGATTCGAAAACACTTAAAACCATCAGATTATAACCTAAAAACAATTGGTCATTTTGATTTTTTTAGAAAGAAAAATCAGAATATATTGTGGCCTATAATAGATGACTGGTTCCAACTATAAAAAGCTACCGATTATGCAAAAAGAGGTTGTATATCAATCCACAAATACTTACGACACCTTAAACGAATTAACTGCCAAAACTAAAACGGTCTGGTTGGTTTTTCACGGAATTGGCTATTTAAGCAGGTATTTTATTCGATTATTTCAGCGTTTAGATCCTAAGGAAAACTATGTCATTGCACCACAGGCCCCTTCTAAATACTATAAAAATAATGATTACAAAAAGGTGGGATCAAGCTGGCTTACTAAAGAGAATACAAAAACAGAGACTCGAAATGTGTTGAATTATATTGATGCGGTCATAAATGCCGAAGATTTACCTTCAGCAATCAATTTTGTAGTTTTAGGATATTCGCAAGGGGTTAGTATTGCCAGTAGGTGGATTGCCAGCAGAAAAGTGCAGCCGGAAGGCTTGGTAATGATCTCCGGAGGGTTTCCGAAAGAACTTACAAAAGAAGATTTTACATTTTTAACCCACACCAAAGTAACTCACATCTTGGGTACAAACGATCCTTATTTTGAGATTGACAAAGTTGAAGCCGAAAAGAAACGAGTCAAGAAAATCCTACCACAAATAGAATTTAGAATGCATTCGGGAGGACATGAACTAGACTTTGAAACTTTAACAGATATCGTATAAGAATACGTTTTAAGAAAAAAAATAAGCATAAAAAAAATGATATTTCAATCGCTTTTATACTACAAATAGCCAGTTAAATTCATCTAATTAATTTTTATTTCGTAAATTTTACTCTATTAAAACATAAGCACGTATAAATGTTGGTTAAAATAGACACCATAATGACTAATTATTCTTTGATCTTACTATTGATATTCCTATTTTCTTTTGATGCCATCTATCCTTATGGAGATTATTATATTGATCGAGTTACAGGAGAACAACTTGGATCCGACGGGTCTGAATCAAACAATCTACGTGTAATTGATATAAGGGAATGGAATTATGTAATAGAAGAAAAAGGAGGAACACATACGACATCAGGAATCCTAGAATTACACAAAAATAGTTATGTCATTACTTTTGATGAAGATCAGATACAGAAAGAGGTACAAGCTATTGCTGATGATACCATGACAGAAGGTTTAGAAAATCAGGTATTTATTGTCTTGAATGTAAATAACGGAAAAGTATTTGCTATAAGAGATTGGATTCCAGAACTAAAAACCAATAAAGAGATTATCATTCATACGTATACAGTAGGGACCAATAGTGCTCCGAGAGTTGGAGAAGGACTCATGCTTCTTGGTCAATTACACGGACATCCTAAGGAAATACAAAATGACAAAATAAATATTAGTTCTGTTTCTGATTTGGACATAGCGGTAGCCAAAGACCTGGGCATAACGGTTTTTGCAGTTGATGCTTTTAATTCGTTTGATGCTTTAAAATTAGAAAAATTGAATACGCATTCCAGAGCACTTCATATTCATCAGGTAACAAGGGATGGGTTTACAAAAAATTTTATTGGCCAAACATTTGGTAAAAATGGCTCAAACATTTTTAATTTTTCTACTTATTTTTATTCCATTTTGAGAACCCATGCTGATGTAGACATATTGTAATATACTATTTACCTAATAAATCCCTGGTATTGACCGTGTCGTAAATAATTGTCAGTTTTTGAATTTTGTTTTTCTTAGTGAGTTCTAAAATATCAACTACCTTAAATTTAACTTTTTCATTACTTTTTAACGTCCACTCATAATTAAAAAGTAAAGAAACCCTCTTCGTATTTTTCTCATAAAACAAACCGTCAAAATGAAGCTGAGAGGATTTCGTATCTTCCTGTAATGTATTGTAGAATTCTGCTGCTGGCAAAACACCATAAAGAGGGGACTCTACAATACCATTGTTCGTGAAAAGATCAATAACTTTATCCATCTCTCCTCTTTCCAAAAAAGAAAGATATTTCTTAGTAACTTCTTCTGCAGTCATATTAATTTTATAAATATCGGGCTTTTATAATATCCAAATGATGTTTCTGATGTCCTGAAAGTATAAAACCTACTGCCCTAGTGCTCATTGGACTACCACTAGCCTCCCCAATCTGAAGGAGCATTTCCTCTGTAAAACTTTTAAATAACGTTATCGAACTATTTCTAACTGCTTCAAAATTTTCTAAGAGCTCTTGCTTGCTAAAATAATTCGCATTAGAATTAGGAACATATGCATCTTGATCAAATCCCACTAAAGAACTTTTATCTTTTCTTGCAAAACAAAGTGCCCTGTACGCAAAAATACGTTCAGTATCAATTATATGTTGTATAACCTCTGCGATTGTCCATTTCCCATTAGCATATGCATAGGTAAATTTGTCTTCTGGAATGGTATTTACAAAGTCCATAAACTGTTGTTTGCTCATTGTCAAACCTTCTGGGATATTAACGTTTACAGCTTTATCAATATAAACACCATAATATGAATTATACTCATCAGTAGTAAGTAAGGATTGCATAAGTTATTATTTATAAATTATCCAGAAATGTACTAATTCTTAGTGCATTATTTCTTCCTGTTAACAGTTCTTTATTATTCGATATATTACGTTTGTACAACCGCGGTTAGTTCCTCTAGTTTACGTGCTCTGAAATATAAAAACAATGGAAATGCGAAAGCGATCGCTACCATAAACGTTAAGGGAATAAATATCCACCAATACTTCATTTTTAGTTGAATAGCTTCTGGTATATACCAAACAAAAAAAGTAAATACGACCACTAATAAATCTGCATTAAATGATTTTGCAGGAAAGGTAGTTTTCGTTTGAGCAATATAATTAAGTAAAGAAGTATCCTCTACGTTTAAATAAAACTGAATATTAAAATACCATGTAGAGCAAAGTCCAATCACTGCTAATAATAAAAATGCGTACTTAAGTTTCATATGACTTGATTTTTATTGTTTTTCAATTCTTTAAAACTATTTAGGTCATAAGTACCTCTAGGATAATCAAATACTCTTACGTGATTCTTTCACATCACTCTTAGCGCATCCTTTTGTAATCTATCTTACAGATACCTATAAATCATTATAACTCCAATTTCAATTTGTTCTAAATCTATATACCACTATTACAAAGTTGTAATGCAAGCTTATTACCTTTAAAACCTTATGGTATATCCCAAAAATGCTATGAGGTACAGTTCCGAATTTATTCTACTCAAAAAAAATCAAGGTCCTGTAGCTCATAAAGTCCTCCGATTAACTCTTCATAGGACTTTTATCATCTTTATTCTTTTTAATTCCTAAAAATTTATCTTCTAGAAGATTTGTTTATTGCAGCGAGAACGATTAGTTCGTTTGCTCTTTTACCCAACTTATTATGACATCCAAAGCAATAGGCGAAAATGTTTGCTCTATTTCTGAATACTCACTTATAGCACCCGTGGTAGACTCCTGAAATAAATGATTTAGATTTTCTAATGCTACAATTTTAATATTATCATTACCAGCCTTTGCCAATGATTTTTTAATGACAGCAAGGTTTTCTTCTGCAGAGACTTGAAGATCCTTTTTACCATTTATCGCCAATACTGGTATCGTGATTTTTTCTAAATATGTAGAAGGCCGAGATTTTAAAAGACTGGCAACTTCATTATCTGTAATTTGTTTGACCAACATTTTTCTCTGGTTTTCAGGAAATAATTCTCCATATTTGTTTACATAAAATGAATTAATACTGTCTTGTAGCGATTTTCTATCGAGCTTTGTGTTTTTTATAATATCATAAGCTCCTTTAACCAATTCCTGACTTTGAGCAATTTGTGTTTCATTGAGTCCCATGGTTTTTTCTACGGCAGCTTTTTGCGAAAGCATCAAAACATCACCATCTACTCCGGGTGCGGCTAAAAGCACTATAAAACCTACATGCTTATCTACTGAGGCTACCTTAGGAGCAACAATCCCACCTATACTGTGACCAATTAACCCAATTCTTGAAGTATCAATTTCTTTCCTTGTTCGTAAATAATCTATTGCCGAAGAGACATCCGATGAGGATACAGCTATGGTAACTGTATTAAACTCTCCTTCTGATACCCCAACTCCTCGTTCATCAAAACGAAATACACCTATCCCATTTTTTGTTAATTGATCTGCTATCAAAAAATAGGGTTTATGACCAAACATTTCACCATCCCTATTTTGCGGACCACTACCACTAACAATGATAACAACAGGAAACTTCCCTTCTTTTTTTGGAAGCGTTAATGTTCCTGCTAGCTTTAGGGTATCGGTACTGTTCATAAAGGTTATGTTTTCTGAATAATAATTAAATGGTGGTTTAGGCTCCTGTGGTCTTTTCAGTTTAATTATCCCTTTTTTTAAGTCCAATGAAATTGGGTATCCTCTTTGTACTAGATTTCCGAGAATTTTGCCATTATCGACAAGGTTTCCCTTATACTCTATTTTAAACTCGGGAAATGAAACCTTTAATTCAGAATTTACAAAAGTGGTTTTTGCAGCCTTTGCTTTACTTAATCCCTGTTTTGGAATATCCATTGTAGTAGTATAACCAGCGTCTGTTTTTTGAATATGGAAGGCAATACCCAGATTATTACTGTTAACATTGATTTCTCCTATCCAGTCTCCAGAAACATCCTGTGAGAAAGCATTTATCGTACCTATCCAAAAAAGAAAAATGATTCCTATTCTATTCATTTATATTGTTTTAAATAATTTAAAAAAATTATTTAATAAAGAGGTAATCAATGTATGATATTTTTATCGTTATTTACGAAAAAGTAAAAAAACACTTCTTTTCATACAAGTAATTAAATTACTTAAAACAATATTTGATCTAGAGCGAGTTGAATCTTAGCATTACTAGTCTAGTATAAAAGTATATATACCCCTGTTTTCGTCAAACTCAAATTCCGAATTTTGAATCTCTATATCACTAAAAATCCACATATCACAACATTCTTTACTGATTCTTTCTGTTAACAATACCACTACAAACAGTTCTGCATCAGATACTCGTATAGAATAACTTGCCGATCCTACTGATAAATTTGTAGCATCTATATACAAAATAACACGATCGTTTTCATTACTCATTCTAAGGTCTATGATATTTTAATTCGCTGGATTACTAATTTCAATATCGCTCAGTTGTAGTGTTCCATTGGATATTAAATTTTCTTCGTTTGTATTGAGTAACTCAAATCTAAAGGTAGCATCAGGAGCACACACTATATTAACACAATCACTATCATCACAACTACTAAAGAGTATACCTAACAGTACTATGAATATAAAAATTTTAGTGTTCATCGTTTCGTTTTTTAGTTATATCTAATAGATCAACAAATTGTATAATGGTTGCTTTAAATACTGGGGTTAATGACATTAGACAATACTGATGTCAGGCGTTAAAAACAGCTTTTTCAAAATTTAAAACATTGATAAAGAGATATTTGACTCCTTTAAAATCGAGCTGAACACTAATTTAGAACCTAACCTCACCTTACGAAAATTTATTGTTTAATTAACGCTATTGTTTTTTTGAGTTGATAATCTTCTTTCCAAAAAATTTGCTCCAAATTCCTTTCAATTACAATATCTGGTGCAGTTCCAATTCCGTCTAATATGTTACCGTTTTTTTGAAAAGAAACCATGGTACTTATTTTTCCACGCAGCTTAGAATTTGGTAACTCAAATCGTTCACTATTTCCGCTCGAACCATCAGTGTTTACTCCGACTATTTTAATATTCGGTAAATCTTTAAAAACAGAAACAAGGATAGAAGCTGCACTAAAGCTCTTTTCATTTGCTAATATGTAAATAGGCTTATTGTAAAAATACTTTTCTTTGGTAATTTTATATCCATTAAGAACGTGGTAATGATATTTGCTAAATTTATCTTTATTCAATTCATACATTGGTTTGAAAGAAGCCATAAACTTTTCAACTTCTTTTTGCGCTCTTATATCCAGCTCATCTTTGGAGAATAAATAACGACTGTGTAAGCTTTCTTTGATGTTTTCGCTTACTTTTCCTTCTTTTACTCTTTGTTTAGCAACATTTACAACGTAAATAGAATCTGGATGTACGAAGTACCCTGCTAATTCTTGAATTATATGACGGGTTCCCCCTCCATTGTCACGCACATCGATAATCAAGGCATCGGTTTGCTTTGCTTTTAACATAAAATCATTAAAATATTCAAAGAAAATAGGGTGCTCTTCTTTATCTACCATATCAGCAAGTTGTATATAACCTATATTATTTTCTATCGTAAAAAATCTATTGATAATTTCTGTATTACTATAATCCTCATCATTTAGTAAGTATAAGTTTCTATACATTCGTTCGTCCCAGTATCTTGCTCTCTTCTTTTTCGTAACCAACTCAATATCTATAGTTTTATCAATACCTTTTTCGTTTGTCAACGTTATTGAGATTGGATTAGGTAGATCAACAGCTAATGATTTGAAAATTATTTCAATGTCTCTCAATTCCCTAATCGCCATTGTAGCGTAAGATGCATTTGGGGAAAGAATTTCCAGTGGAAGAATTTTTGATAATAATGTTTCGATTGGTATGTTATGAATCGATTTTAAATAAGGGAAATCTTTGTCATAAAAATTATACTCCTTTTTTTTTCTGTCATAATTAATAGCTACTACACGATTATTAAAAGGTGCAAAAGCTAAAGGAAAAAAAAGCGAATTACGTACCCTTTCCCCTTTTATATAAGAATGTCTATCCCCTATTTTCCCAATGGTTCTTGATAAAAATAATTCAAAATCATATTTGGTTACTGATAACCCTTTTGTTTTATCTAAAAATTCCTCAAAGTCTTTTTTATAATCATATCCGTTTAATCCTTGATATGATGATGTATTTTGAAGAATGCTGTCTAGGTATTTCAAATCATTCTCAAGGTCACTCTGAATTACATATTCTGTATTGTCTTGAGCGTTAGTGCCAAGTGTTAAAATAAATAATAAAAGGATTAAACGAATTTTCATTATGTATTACTGTTTTACATTACTAAGGGTAATAGCTCAAAATACATTTTAATATATTACTGGTAAACTTTTTCTAGTTTTTATTTACACATGGATTGTGTTACTTTATTTTTCCATTGGATCCAATATTCTTGTAACCCTTCGGGTGTTTTTTTAAGGTCACTTATAACTAGTGTTTGTTTATCCATCAAAGCATTTGTAAGCTGTTTTTTTCTAGCTTCCAATGCAGGTGCGTGATTCCACCCTCCTACATGATCAAAAGAAGTATACGCATCACATTTTGCTATCACTCGTTCAAAAGGAATTTTTATATAATATATGACATTGCCACTACCCATTCCTTCTGTGGTCATGATAATACGATCAAAATCTACTTTTGAATATTTACCTTTCTTAAACAGTTCTTTGAGTTTATCTCCAACTTCTGTCGAGATTTTGTTGGAGAATTGATGTGCAATATCAGATCCGTTTATAAATTCAGCTCCTTTATAATGACCACAACATTCTTGATCTGTACAGTTTATTGGTTTAGGTATCAATTCATATCTGTTGCTTTTCTTAGAATTACCTTGATATCCAAATAAAATTGAAATTAAAAGTATCAAAATAATGGTTTTATTCATTCTTATTATCAATTTGTATAACATGGTAATGTATATGAAAAGTAGTAAGCTATCAAGTAGCCATTTTTATTTTATTACTCATTTTTTGGTTAACGTTTAAACTGTTGTTTTTTTCTATTATCTTGGTTATAGTTGTTTATGATTGTGACCATTCCAGTACGCAATTATCAAAATTTTTATTCTTTAAATCTTCTTCTTTAATTAACACGTTAAAAACGCCTTCATCATTAAACCCATTTTCTCCAATCTGAAATAAAACAATATACTCTTTCATTGTTTCTAGTTTTTCTTTCTCTGAAAGTTGGCAGTTTGAATAAACTCCAAACATTTTAGATTGATTACTGCCTTCAAAATATCCCCAAGACTCTCCTTTTTCATTCAGATTTAAATCTTCTAATTGACTTTTCTTAATTTCTTGTTCGCAATTGCAGGTTAAAATATTCCCATCACACTCCAAACATTCAAGATCACCTTCTTCTGGTTTTTTGTAATAATCAGATAAAGATTCTTGGCTTGCTTTAAACTCGATAATTAAAACACCTAGAAAAAAATTATCTGTATGTTCTTCAATAACTCGTTGTAATTGAGAATTCTCCGTATCTTGATAGATTACCTTACCAATATTCTTTTTTATATCAGCAAAAAAAAACAAGTGTCCTGTTTTGGGTAAAAGATTTGTTTTATCAAATTGGCTGATTTCGTTTAAATCTAGCTGACCTGCAAATCTCATGTTTTTCGGGATTTCAATTCCTTTTGGTATGTCTATTACACAACCTCCATATCTTGATTTTCCCATTGGAATATTCATTTCTTGTGCTCTAACCCAATTATCGTCCATCCAATCTTCTTTTTTCAAGGAATTAGGGAAATACGATTTGTTATCTGGTGTAAGTTCAATTATGTTGAAATCTTTTCTCATAGCTTTTTAATACTGTCTACCTGTTTTATAAGATTAATTTTGTCAAAAAAGACACCGCTATTTGATATAAAAAAATGAGATTTTTTACATTATTTTTAATTATTATTCATAAAAACCGAATTTAAAATTTTATCGTGCTTTTCAGATAAATACAAACTCTCCTTTACAATACTAGTTCACACTGTTTTATAACCATATTATCGTTTGTTATTTTCTATTTGATGTTGATAAAACTCCAAGGCAACTTTTCTAACATATTCTGTATAATCCTTGTTTTCGGATATTGATTTAAGTAACGCTACACATTTTTCCCATTCGGTTCCTTCTATATAATTTGTGTATCTATTCAGCAAAAGGACAGAAGTTATCGTTCCATTTTCGGTATTGAATTTTAATAGCTTTGGATAATACATTTCATAACCTGGATTATCAATACTTTCGACAAAATGAATAACAGAAAAGTTTTCCTCCATTTCTGGATCTTGAGATTTGAGAAACTCAAATAGAGTATCAATTAACTCTTCCTTTTGTAACTCAGTCAGAAGCTTTACATCAGTCAAGCCCGTTGCAATTTCATCAAAAAATTCACTTATTTCATAATTCTGTATTTCCTTTCAACTTTAAAATTTTAGAGTTCTAACAATACTTTTTTTATCTCCATTTCTCTCTTTGCTTAATGAATTTCAGTCTCAAATATAATTACTGTTTTAACCAAATATTGATTGAAGCGGCAACTATTAACCTGTATTCCATCTTAAAGAAACAGAAAATTTTTAAAACAAAAAAACCACAACATAACTTGTGTTGTGATTCTCTCTTAAAAAAATTATTCTTTTATGCGGAGTTACGACTAGCATTAATATTACCAAATAATGATCGGGTAACCATCTTTTCATAGACATCTAGGTCTTCTGTCTCCTCTCCGGATCTATTAATATCCTGAATTTTCTTCAGTGCATATTGCTGGATCGTTAATAAAGGCAACACAATATTCTCTCGGATATCAATAGACGCCTTTCCTGCCGGTTCATTTTCCATTAATTTAGAATACCCAGTTAGCCTTAACAACAAACGTTTAGTCAATTCGTACTCATCATGGATAATATTCCAAAATGCTCCATATTCTGGATCGTCTTTCATATAAGCAGTAAGCTGAAAGAATGATTTGGTCAAACTCATCATACTATTTCCTACCAACGCTCTAAAAAAAGCAGATCCCTTATATAATGCGGTGATCTTATCAAATTCTCCTCGATCTTCATAGGCTTTCAGTGCCGTACCTACCCCATAAAACCCAGGTACATTTTGTTTCAGCTGACTCCAGCTACCTACAAAAGGTATCGCCCGTAAATCTCCAAAATCTAAACTACTACTTTTACTTCGTTTCGATGGACGGCTACCAATATTGGCTTTTCCGTAGTACTTAAGTGTACTCATATGTTCCAGATACGGCAAAAACTTAGGGTGGTTTTTAAAATCTACATAGGTTTGGTAGCTGATATCTGCCAATTCCTGCATCGTGGCCTTATTCTCTTTAGAAAAGAGGTTAGCCTCGTTATCTGTCAATTGGTTTTCTACACCAGCACCTAACAACTGTTCTAAATTATACTGACAAGAATCCAAGGTTCCAAAATTAGAACTGATGGTTTGCCCCTGAACGGTTATTTGTATTTGTTCGTGTTCTACAGTTGGACCCAGAGATGCGTAGAATTGGTTAGTATTTCCACCACCTCTAGCTGGCGGTCCTCCACGACCGTCAAAAAATATAACTTTTACATTATATTTTCTAGATATTTCGGTCAACGCTTCTTTGGCTTTAAAGATTCCCCAATTTGCCATCAGGTATCCTCCATCTTTTGTACCATCAGAGAAACCAAGCATAATCGTTTGTTTCATTCCCCGGCGTTTTAGATGTTCCATATACACCGGGTTACTGTACAACGTTTCCATCACTTCATGAGAAACACGAAGATCCGGTACTGTTTCAAATAATGGGATTACATCTACTGTTGGTTGTTCCCAATCGCTTAATCGAATCATTGCAAAAGTCTCCATGACATTGAGTACACTACCGTTATTACTAATGATATACCGATTAGCACCTCGCTCTCCATTACTTTGCTGTATGGTCTGGATCGCATAAATAGACTCCATGGTTGCTCTTGCCATATTATCATCTAATACCGATGGATCTAGTTTTCCATTAACATTAGATAAAACCTTTATCTGCTCATCCTCTGATAATGACTCATAGTTATCCGGAAAGAAGCCTAATCCTAAATTATTTGTTTTTCTAACAATTTCAGTAAGTACATTATGATGTACCCTAGAATCTTGTCGGATATCCAAGGTTCCGAAATGGAATCCAAAAATCTTTACCTTATTAATTAAATCCTGTAATTCTTCTAAAAATAATGATTGATGTTTGCTAATTAGTTCTTCTCTTACTTCCAGCAGCCCATTCATTAATGTCTCAATAGATAATGGCTCTGCGGTTCTGGCATAATAAAAATTATCGTATAAGGCCTCCTCTAAAACTCCCAATTTATCCTGAAGGTTTCCAAAAGTGATTCTACGTTTTAGTTTACGCATATCCCTATAATAATTAATCAGAATAGTTTTACGAAGCCTTTTGGCAACTTTGAGCGTCGTTTCGGTAGTTACAAAAGGATTACCATCTCTATCGCCACCTGGCCAAAAACCAAGATTAATCAGATCATTTTCTAGGTCTTCCCCCTGAAAAATGTTTTGCTGAATATAATTATAAATTGCTCCTACCGAATGATAAAATACATTTTCCAGATACCAGATTAAACTGACCGCTTCATCATAAGGAGTTGGTTTTTCTTTCTTGAAAAAGGCCGTTTTACCAAGCTGAGCAAGCAATTTTTTAATTCTTTGAGAGTCGTTTTCACGAATTGCAGTATCCAAATCGTGAATAATTCCCAAAACAGTGCCAGGATAAAATTGCGTAGGATGCGCTGTTAGTGTTGGCCTGATTTTAAACCTTCTTAGATACTCTTTTAACTCTTCTAATTGACCTTTTGCTTGTGCTTCTTCTTTGATACTTCTTAGTGTACCGCGACCGTCCATATTATTTACAGTGGGAAAAGCGGCATCTTCGATCGCATCAAACAGTACAACCTGACGCTCTATATACTGGATAAACCGAAATAAAAGATCGTGTTTTTCTTTTTCTGAAGGGTGATCCTGATATAGCTCAAAAAAGCTTTCTACAATTTCTGAAGGGTTTTTCTTCTGATCATATCCTTTTTCGCAAACTTCCTTAAAAAGTGGAAGTAATACACCTGTATTGGTAATCTCATCAAAAGGTAGTGTGATAAATATACTGTTGTATATCTGATATTTAGTAAGAACATTGTGGTTAAAACGTTCTATTTTTGGTTGTCTTGCCATAATTGTGGTTACGAGTATGGTTGATTAATAAAATATTTTAAAATAAAAAACCCTCTAAGAGCTGTTCCTAAAGGGTTTGTATGTTTCATAACGGACCCTTTATAAATCCTGAAAGATAGAATGCATTAAGCGCTTCTTGTCATTAATACTTTCTTCTAAAGAGATCATCGTTTCTGTACGGTAAACACCGTCGATGTCATCTAATTGGAAAATGATATCCTTAGCATGATTTGTATCCTTTGCCCTTACTTTACAAAAGATATTAAATTTGCCAGTAGTGATATGCGCAACAGTAACAAAGGGTATCTCATTAATTCTTTGTAAAACAAATTTAGTCTGAGATGTGTTCTGAAGATATATACCTACATACGCAATAAAAGAATATCCTAATTTTTTATAATCTAACGTTAAGGAAGAACCTTCTATGATTCCCGCTTCCTCCATTTTTTTCACACGCACATGGACGGTACCTGCGGATATTAACAACTTCTTTGCGATATCCGTAAAAGGAGTACGTGTATTTTCGATCAACATGTCTAAAATCTGGTGATCTACTTCGTCTAATTTAAATTTTGCCATAGTAATTCTAATAAATTTTCCCGATTATTTACATTGCAAAAATAACAGAAAAATAATGTTTTCATACATTTTTTTTCAACTTTTTATTAATTCTGTTGAGAATAATTCATCGTTTAGGTAGAATTTTAACATCTTAAGATCTGGAACTACCTCTACTGTAACGTTTTCGTTCTGTATTGTTCGTTTATTGCCGATAATCTCTCTATGACCATAAAAATTTCCTAAATCCGCAATTTTAACAATTTTCGGAATGAATTTAATATCATTTTCTGATAATTCTTCGGTATACTGAATCGCAATATCTACATTTTTTTCATGAAGCATCACATCCCTGATAATGACATCATAAAAACATTTTCCGTTTTCAGGAATATCAAAATACTTTTCATAAAGATCGCCTCGTATATCATTTTCCGAAATGTATTGAACTGCAGTAACCAATGCATAAAAAATAAACATTCTGGTTTTTTCCCGATCGTAGTCATTCTTATAATGCCCTGCTTCAAATAAAATTGTAGGTATCCCAATATTTGATAAAGTATCACCAACGCAATTTATATTAAAACCATCATCATATCGCCCAACACTACTCGGAATCACTTGCTGTAATACCGAATTCATAGCACCTATAATTTCCATGGCCACTTTACGACAAGTAGTAATGCTCTGTTCTTTATCACTTGCGGGCGACAAAAATGAGACTGTAGCTGGATGCTTGGTTTCGCCTGCACTAAAAATAGTTCGCTGCCCATGTAGATTAAAGGCATAGTCCGGCTGAACTCTACGAATTACATCGCTTAATATAACGCTCTCTTGCTGTGTTTTATCTTGTGCATCTCTGTTAAGATCTACATGATTATGATTAAGCCTGGTATACGCTTTTGCCCCATCAGGACTCAGGATAGGGATAAAATGTAGTGTGCAGGAAGTTATAATGTTGTGAGCTATTTTATTAGTAGAATCCGTCAATACATTTAAAAAATCAAAAACTGCTTTTGTGGTAGTACTTTCATTCCCATGCATTTGTGACCAGAACAATAACTTCTTTGGCCCATTGCCTAAAGTTAAAAGATGTACAGGAGCATTATTTTCTGAAGTGCCCAAAAGTTCCAATTGAATTTTTTGTGAAAACAGATCTAATAATGGAGTGATGTGTCCTAAATGTATATAACGCCCTGATAAAGATGATTCTCTATAGGCTGCAAATAAATTAGACAATTTTTCTATATCCATAACTTAATTAAAGTGTCTAAATTACTACTGTTTACTGAAGATTCATAACAATTATTGTAGTTTTTACATATGTAAACTAAAATACATTTTACATTTGTAAACTAACTAAATTTACATTTGTAAACCTCTCAGATATTCATTTTGTTTAAGATGTTAAACATATAATTCTTTGTTGTTTTTAAGAATAAGTAACAGATCCATGATTAACCGTAAAGATTAAATTATTAATTATAAAGTATTAAATTTCAATTGATTAATTAAAATTACCTAAAGTTATTATTTATTATTTTTTAGCAGTCTATTTACTTAAGTTACAATTGTAAACTATTATTTTAGCTCTTTTGTTTACCTTTGTAATCAATACGTACATCTTAAATAGTTTACAATGGTAAACACAGCAGCTTTTGGAAAAAGAATACAAGAAATAATGAAATTCTATCATATTTCTGCATCTGCGTTTGCAGACGCTATGGGGGTTGGTCGCTCCTCTATTTCTCATATTCTATCTGGTAGAAATAAACCTAGTTTAGATTTTGTCATGAAAATTACAGAAGCATATCCTGAAGCAGAATTATATTGGTTGTTATATGGAGAAGGAACATTTCCGAAGTCTGAAAAAGAAGTGCCTGTTGCAGAAATAACACCACCAACAAAAACAACAAAACCCACTCCATCTGAAACACCTAATTCTACAGATACGGAACAAGATTTGTTTTCTCAAACGGGAACAAATACTCCTAGCCTATCTGAGGAAACTGTTCAAAAAGTAAAAAAAGACACGATCAATACTCTTTCTTCTGGTAAAAACATCAATCAAATTGTATTCTTCTATAACGACGGATCTTTTGAAGTTTATAGGAATTAAAATCTTAACAACTTTTTGATTCATAATCGTAGAATCTATAGAAATAAAATTATTTTCGTTGACCATTATTAAACTCCATGAGAAAACTTGTTTTTTTATTTTTTATTTCGGTATTATTTATGGGTTGTTATCAACAAAAGCGCGACTGTACAGATTTTCATACAGGTACTTTTGAATTTGAAACATACTTAAATGGTGAGCTTGCCAAAACTACATTTGTACGCAATGACTCTATCGAAATTGATTATTTTCAGGGAAAAAGTGATACAGCCAGTATCCGTTGGATCAATGACTGCGAATATATTGTAAAGAAACTCCATCCTAAAAACATGGCTGAGGAAAAAGCAATTCACATGAAAATTTTGACTACAGATAAAGACACTTATACTTTTGAATATGGGTTAGTGGGTGTCAAAAAAAATAAGCAAAAAGGAACTGCAAAAAAAGTAAATAATTATTAACCTATTTTACAATGATGTTTCAACAACCTAAGGGTTAAAATAGCTTGCATAAAAAAACTAATCTTATTGTTTAATAAATTATATGAGTAAACTAAAAGAATTACAAACGCGCAGTGGATCTAAATGCGAATTATGCAGTGCTGCCAAGGATTTATCAGTATATGACATCCCGAAATCCCCTAATGTAGGGTTAGATTCTAGTATTTTGGTATGCGAGACTTGCAAGGGGCAAATAGAAGACACTTCTATTACGAATACTAATCACTGGAGATGCCTTAACGATAGTATGTGGAGTCAAGTTCCAGGAGTTCAGGTAATGGCCTGGAGACTACTTACTCGATTACGATCAGAAGGTTGGCCGCAGGACTTATTAGATATGTTGTATCTGGATGATGATACGTTGGCTTGGGCTAAAGCCACAGGAGAAGGTGATGATGAAAGCAGTATTGTTAAGCATTTAGACTCAAATGGAGCTTTACTTAAAGCTGGTGACAATGTTGTGCTGATAAAAGATCTAAATGTTAAAGGCGCTAATTTTACTGCTAAAAGAGGTACATCTGTTCGTAATATCTCTTTAGTTCACGATCATTCAGAACATATTGAAGGAAAAGTAAATGGTCAACACATTGTAATACTAACCAAATTTGTAAAAAAATCTTAGTTGATTTGTTTAAATCTAATAAAGTATAAACTACTTAAAATTTAAGTAAAAAAATACTTTATATACTCCATAATTTTTGTTTTTTGTTGTTATTTAAGAATTTTACTTTTGTTAAACAAACTAAAGTATTACTTTAATATAGTATCGTAACTAATTAAAAATCAAATTTTTAAAAATGAAAAACTCTTTTTCAAAATTACGGACCTCAACAATTCTCTCTGTTTTATTGTTATTATTTTTTCTGGGAAATATTTTAAATGCCGGAGCGCAGACTTATTGTATACAATCGGGGTCAGAACAAATTGCTGGAGAAGCAAATGGATTCAGATACGAATTGTGGAATCAAAATTCACAAGGAACTGCCTGTATGACTTTAGGAAACGAGGCATTATTTAGTGGAGAATGGGATGGTATACTAAATTATTTATCAAGAAGAGGGTTAGGTTATGATCAAACTCAACGGCACGAAGAAATAGGAAATTTTTTCGCTACTTACGATTGTAACTACACCCCCTCAACTAATTCCGGGAACTCTTATTTATCTATATATGGATGGACTATTGAGCCTCTTGTAGAATATTACATCATTGAAGATTGGCGTAACTGGATTCCATCAATGGCAAATGGAGCAGTTTTAAAAAAATCTTTTGAAATAAATGGAAGTGTATATGATATATATGAGAATACGAGAGTGAATCAACCTTCGATTGTTGGCAATGCTACTTTTCAACAATATTTTAGTATTAGAAGAGATACAAGAAATAGTGGTGCCATAGATATTTCTGAGCATTTTAGACAATGGGAGTCTATCGACATGAATCTAGGTAAATTGCACGAAGTTTCTTTTGTTGTGGAAGGATATCAAAGTAGTGGTAGTTTTGAATTTATAGAGCTCGACATATTTGCAGATACTAGTTCTTTAGGTATAAATGATCTTGAAAATCAAAATTCTTACTTTGAGATTTACCCGAACCCCACAAAAGATGAAGCATTTATAAAATTTAAAAAAACCTTTAATTCGACAAAAAAACTTAAGATATATGACGCCTCTGGAAAAAAAATGCTATCGAAAAGTTATGATCACGATCACACAAAGAATACAGTTACAATCTCTGATTTAACATCAGGTATTTACTTTATTTCATTAAATATTGATAATCACAAGGTAGTAGAAAAATTAATCGTCTACTAAAAAAGTACAAATCATGATTGAGAATATTTTGATTTTCTAAAGTGATCTATACTTTTTAAAACAAACTTGTTTGCTCTCCATCCCCATCATCTTCCTCTTCATTGTTTAACGAAACCTTATTACCTGTTTCGAAACTCCCGGATGTTTTTGAATCTGGAGTGACCGATTCTTCTTCTACCACTTCTATTTCCTCGGCGGGCAAATCTTCAGGTTCATCATATGGTAATGGATCTAATAAATTTATTTGCCTTACCTTCTCTACGGTAAGTTGATTTCCTTGTGCTTTGATACCCTTTACCGAAATAAATTCTTCTAGATCAATTTCATCATTTGGCCTCTGATCTTTTCCTCTAATTTTATTATATACTATTTCTACCACTGGTCTATGATCAGTTGAAATAATTTCTAAAAATGATTTCTGATGATCAGAAATCACTGTCTCTTCACGATCAAGGTTTTCTACTAAAAACCGTTTTACGTAATATCGTTCTTTTTCTCCGTCCCAGTAAATAGTAGAGATCGGTTTCATCGGTCTCCATTTTTCCAGAACGATCATATCTGGGTCAAAATGCACTGTGATCTCTGGGATGATAGTTTTTACAATTCCTTTTTGATTAACAATCAATAATCGATCCTCTCCTTTAAATTCTCCTAATAATTCACCGCGTCCATCAACATTCAATCTTCTAACGGTATCATCAAACCAAATCTTACGTGGTTTTAGGGTAGAGACTCCAAGTTCTTTTAATTCTATCTTTTTTATATTGTATTTGGTGACAATATTCCCTTTAACTCCTCTCCCTTTGATTAATAAATCTGAAAAATCAAGATCAAACTTCAATTTCTTTATACTTCCAGCCTGACGTAAAAAAATAGTAATGACTTCAGCTTCACCATTTGGATTGGCTGTAAAATAGGTTATCTTGGAGCTTTTCTTTCCTTGTGTTAAATCGTATTCTTTATCTCTGGTAACACTTGTAACAGCAAAACGTTTCACATACGATGCTCCTCCTCGACCATCTTGATAGATCATGTTATATATAGTACGCTTATCTTTCTTTTTAAAGACGGCTACATGGATAATATCTTTCCCTACAAAAGTCTTAGCGTCAACTTTAGTTATCATCATTTTACCATCCGCCATGAAACAAATAATATCATCAATATCAGAACAATCGGTCACATATTCATTTTTTCGAAGCGACGTACCCACAAAACCTTCTTCCCTGTTTACGTATAATTTTGTGTTTCTGATAACAACTTTGGTCGCCTCGATATCATCAAAAATTCTAATTTCAGTTTTACGTTCTCTTCCCTTGCCGTACGTATCTTTTAATCTTTTAAAATAAGAAATTGCATACGCTACAAGATGCTCTAGGTGATTTTTCACCTTGGCAATATCGTCTTCTAAAGCTTCTATTTTCTGTTGCGCCTTATCAATATCAAACTTTGAGATTCTTTTTATTCGAATCTCCGTCAACCGTACAATATCTTCTTCAGTAACCGAACGTTTTAGGTGTTTTATATGAGGCTGTAACCCTTTATCAATTGCCTGTATAACTCCTTCCCAAGTCTCTTCTTCTTCAATTTCACGATAAACACGGTTTTCAATAAAAATTCGCTCTAATGAAGCAAAATGCCATTGTTCCTGTAGCTCATTCAACTGAATTTCTAATTCTCGCTTTAGTAATTCTACGGTATGATCCGTAGAACGTTTCAACATTTCAGTGACTCCTATAAAATTCGGCCTGCTATTTTCTTCAATCACACATCCAAGTGGTGAAATAGATGATTCACAGTTTGTGAATGCGTATA
This sequence comes from Aquimarina ulvae, assembly GCF_053613295.3. Classification (NCBI taxonomy): domain Bacteria; kingdom Pseudomonadati; phylum Bacteroidota; class Flavobacteriia; order Flavobacteriales; family Flavobacteriaceae; genus Aquimarina; species Aquimarina ulvae. The sequence continues at coordinate 74,442 of NZ_JBSIBP030000009.1, read as the reverse complement.
ATGCATCGATGGTTTTGTCTGGAGAAATACCTCCTGGCAAATGCACCAAAATCTCCACTTCGGCAGCAGTATTATCTTCTATTTTTTTAATTTTTATCTTGCCTTTATCGTTAGCTTTCAGGATAGAATCTATTAAACTAGAGGTTGTAGTGGAGAACGGTATTTCTTTTATAACCAGCGTATTCTTATCTAATTGAGATATCTTTGCGCGTACTCTAACCTTTCCTCCTCTTTTGCCATCATTATAGTTAGTAAAATCTGCAATTCCAGCCGTTGGGAAATCAGGTAATATTGTAAAACGTTTTCCTTGTAGATGTTTTATGGAGGCTTCGATAAGCTCAATAAAATTATGCGGAAGAATCTTAGTGCTCAATCCTACTGCAATACCCTCTGCGCCTTGAGCAAGTAGCAAAGGAAATTTTACAGGGAGATTTATAGGTTCTCTTTTTCTACCATCATAGGATAGCTGCCAATCTGTTACTTTTGGATTATACACCACATCCAAAGCAAATTTAGATAAACGCGCTTCTATATACCTGGAAGCTGCAGCCCTATCTCCAGTAAGTATATTACCCCAGTTACCTTGCATGTCTATTAGTAATTCTCGTTGACCAATCTGCACCATCGCATCAGCAATACTTGCATCACCATGTGGGTGATATTGCATCGTATGCCCAACAATATTGGCTACTTTATTATACCGACCATCATCAAGATCCTTCATAGAATGAAGAATTCTTCGTTGTACAGGCTTTAAGCCATCTTCGATTGCAGGTACTGCTCGTTCCAGGATTACATAAGAAGCATAATCAAGGAACCAGTCCTTATACATGCCAGTAACTTTGGTAATCACCTCTTGAGGCTGATGATCTTCTGGCGACAGCTCATTATCGTTATGAAGTTCTTCGTTTTCGTTTTCTATATCCATACTTTTTTCTGGAACACTTATTTGTATTTCTTACAACTAATCTTCTACTACGTCTAGTTCTACTTTCAAGTTTTCTATGATAAACTCTTGTCTGCTTGGTGTGTTTTTCCCCATATAAAAAGACAACAATTCTTCTATTGTTTTTTCTTTATCTAACATTACAGGATCTAATCGTATATCGTCTCCTATAAAATGTACAAACTCATCTGGTGATATCTCACCCAGCCCTTTAAATCGAGTAATTTCAGGCTTTCCTGATAATTTCTTGATCGCATCTCTTCGCTCTTGTTCTGAATAACAATAAATAGTTTCTTTTTTATTTCGTACTCTGAATAACGGTGTTTGAAGAATATACAAATGACCTTCCTTAATTACCTCCGGAAAGAATTGAAGAAAAAATGTAATTAACAGCAAACGAATATGCATTCCATCAACATCAGCATCCGTAGCGATTACAATGTTATTATACCTAAGGTCTTCTAAAGATTCTTCAATATTTAATGCTGCTTGTAATAGGTTAAATTCCTCATTCTCATACACAATTTTCTTACTCATGTTGTAGCTATTCAATGGCTTACCACGTAGACTAAAAACGGCTTGTGTATTCACATCTCTTGATTTAGTAATTGAGCCACTTGCAGAATCTCCCTCGGTAATAAACAAGGTACTCTCTAGATTTCTGTCTTTTTTACTATCTGTAAGATGAACTCTACAATCTCTAAGTTTTTTATTGTGTAAACTTGCTTTCTTAGCACGTTCTCGAGCTAGTTTGCGTATCCCAGATAAATCCTTACGTTCTCGCTCTGCTTGTAGTATTTTTCGTTGAAGAGCCTCTGAAGTATTTGAATTTTTATGTAAAAAATTATCTAATTTTGTTTTTACAAAATCATTTATATAGGTTCTTACCGTAGGTAAATCTCCTCCCATATCTGTAGAACCTAATTTAGTTTTTGTCTGACTTTCAAAAACCGGTTCCATTACTTTTATACTAATCGCAGAAACGATGGACTTACGAATATCGCTGGCCTCATAATTTTTACCATAAAATTCTCTAACCGTTTTAACCACAGCTTCCCGAAACGCTGCCTGATGGGTTCCGCCTTGTGTTGTGTGTTGTCCATTAACAAACGAATGGTACTCCTCGCTGTACTGTGTTTTGCTGTGTGTAATGGCAATTTCTATATCATCCCCCAATAAATGAATAATCGGATATAATCGATCCTCTTTATTGATGTTATCTGAAAGCAAATCTTTTAGCCCATTTTCAGAAAAATATTTCTCTCCATTAAAAATAATGGTCAGTCCTGGGTTTAAATACACATAATTCTTAAGCATTTTTGCAACATACTCTGTACGATACTTATAATTCTTAAAAATTGTGTTATCAGGTATAAAAGAAACTTTTGTTCCTCTCCTTCTGGAGGTTTCATCTAAAATATCCTGATCGGTTAGATTTCCTTGTTCAAATTCTGCAGATGCAGATTTACCATCACGAGTAGATTCTACTCTAAAATATGCTGACAAAGCATTTACTGCTTTTGTACCAACCCCATTTAACCCCACAGATTTTTTGAATGCTCTGGAATCATATTTACCTCCTGTATTCATTTTGGAGACAACATCTACAACCTTACCGAGCGGAATTCCACGACCATAATCCCTTACGATCACCTTATCACCTTGAATCGAGATCTCAATAGTCTTTCCCGAACCCATGACATATTCATCGATAGAATTGTCTAACACCTCTTTTAGCAAAATATAGATTCCATCATCTGCAGATGATCCATCTCCAAGTTTACCAATATACATACCAGGTCGCATACGGATATGTTCTTTCCAATCCAGGGATCGTATATTATCTTCCGTATATTTAGTTTCGTCGCTCATAAAATTTTGGGTAGAATGCTTGCTAATATAAGGTTTCACTTACAAAATTGAAATAGCCAAACTACAAAGTAATTAACAATTCTAATACATTTTTTGTTGATTAATTGGCATAGAATAGTTTAGGGTGAAATACAACTATCACTAAACAATTTACATTTGTAATTCATTCTAATAATAAGAGTAGCAGTATACCATATTACTTATTCTTTATATCTTATTTTTTATATTTGATATGAGCTTTCAAATATTTTTAAATCTCTGTATCTGATACCAAATGAAAAGAAAAAAACACATCAAATTAAATCTTTTTAATTTCGAAAGAGCGCACTGAAAGAGGCAGAAGATTAAAATATCTGAGATTCTCAATTATGCTGCGGACAAACTTGAGGTCATTCTTGACGTTCCTAATAGACGGGCAAAAGAAATTTATGCTTTAGGCGATTTTCAACGCATACCATCTATCGGAATTAAATTCGCACAAGATTTAATTTTTCTTGGGTATTATTCAGTTATCGAACTAAAAGCTTGAATGGTGCAGAATTAACACATCAGTATGAAAAAAAGAAAGGATATCGTATAGATTCTTGTGCAGAAGATCAATTTAGATTGGTCGTACATGTCGCGAACACCGGTGAATACTCAGAAAATGGTGGAAATTTACGAAGGAAAGAAAAAGTTATAGAAATAAGTTTGGCTATCTAAAAGACAGACCATTAAAGAATTGGCACGGAGTTCTAAATACTATTTAGATTAGGGCAGAAAATCAAGAATAAAAAAAGTGATCTTTTTTTAAAGATCACTTTTTTTAGAATACGACAACTTGATACTTAGTTTCTACTTCAAGTCAAACCTATCAAGATTCATCACTTTTGACCAAGTCGCTACAAAATCATGAACGAACTTTTCTTTTGAGTCTTCTGATCCGTATACCTCGGCGACTGCTCTTAATTCTGTATTAGAACCAAAAATAAGGTCTGCTCTTGTTCCTCTAAACTTTGCTTTACCTGTTTTGCGATCACTACCTTCAAACACTGTGTCATCATTAGACACAGATTTCCAAGTATATGAGAAATCTAAAATATTTGTAAAAAAGTCATTTGTCAATACCCCAACATTGTCTGTAAACACACCAAGGTTTGATCCATCAAAATTAGCTCCCAATACTCGTAGACCTCCCACAAGAACTGTCATCTCCGGAACGGATAGAGTTAATAATTGAGCTCGATCTATCAGTAAAGATTCTGCAGCTGATTTCTGATCACTTCGAACGTAATTTCTAAAACCATCCGCTTGTGGCTCTAAATATCCGAAAGAAACCAGATCTGTTTTTTCTTGTGTAGCGTCTCCTCTACCTGATGTAAAAGGAACTGATATGTCAAATCCTGCATTTTTAGCTGCCAATTCCACCCCTACATTACCACCCAATACTATCAAATCTGCAATAGACACATCTCCAGAAAAATCATTTTGAATACTTTCATAAACTTCTAAAACTTTAGATAAAGACTTAGGATTATTTACCTCCCAACTTTTTTGTGGTTCTAAACGTAAACGTCCTCCATTAGCTCCACCTCGCTTATCAGAATCTCTGTAAGTAGCGGCTGATGCCCAAGCAGTAGTTACCAACTGCGATATTGTTAACCCTGACACTAAAATCATTTTTTTCAGAGAAACAATATCAGAATCTCCCAACGTTTTTCCTTTTGGAATTGGGTCTTGCCAAGTAAATTCTTCTTTAGGAACCTCAGGTCCAAGATATCTGGAGATAGGTCCCATATCCCTATGAGTCAATTTATACCACGCTCGAATAAATGCATCTTCTAATTCTTTTGGATGTTCTCTAAAACGTTTGGATATTTTAAGAAATTCAGGGTCTAATTTTAGTGCCATGTCTGCATCAGTCATCATTAAGGCTTGTCTTTTAGATGGGTCTCCTGCTGTAGGAGCTGTAGGTGCATCGGCACTTGCTACAGGAGTCCATTGGTGTGCTCCTGCCGGACTTTTCGTCAACTCCCATTCATAATCTAGCAATACCTTTAAATAATCGTGATCCCATTTATCAGGGTTTGGTGTCCAAGCACCCTCCAATCCACTGGTAATTGCGTGATCTAACACACCTGTTTTATAAGTGTTTTTCCATCCTGTGCTCATCTCTTCGATTGAAGCGCCGTGTGGTTCTATACCAACATATTGATCAGGGTTGGCTGCACCGTGTGCTTTACCAAAAGTATGTCCACCTGCGGTAAGCGCCACAATCTCCTCATCATCCATTGCCATACGCCTAAAAGTTACTCTCATATCTGCTGCAGATCCTAATGGATCAGGTGTTCCATCTGGTCCTTCAGGGTTTACATAAATAAGTCCCATATGAACAGCACCTAATGGAGCCTCTAATTGATCTCTACCTTCAGAGAAACGCGCATCATTTCCGAGCCACTCTTTTTCGGACCCCCAATATATATCTTGTTCTGGTTCCCAAACATCTTCTCTACCTCCTGCAAAACCCAACGTTTTTAGTCCCATCGACTCAATCGCACAATTTCCAGCCAAGATCATTAGATCTGCCCAGGATATTTTATTTCCATATTTCTTTTTGACTGGCCATAGCAATAAACGAGCTTTGTCTAAATTACCATTATCCGGCCAGCTATTTAAAGGTGCAAAACGTAGTGAACCAGAACCAGCTCCTCCTCTACCATCACCAGCTCGGTAAGTACCTGCACTGTGCCAGGCCATACGAATTATAAATCCTCCGTAATGCCCATAATCAGCGGGCCACCAATCTTGTGATTCGGTCATAAGATTAAGAACATCTTGTTTTAATGAAACATAATCTAAACTTTTAAATGCTTCAGCATAATCAAATTCTTCTCCTATAGGATTAGATTTCGAAGCGTGTTGTCTAAGTACATTTAACTTTAATTCGTTAGGCCACCAATCACGATTTGTGGTTCCTTGTCCCGCAACCCCTTTTGCAGCTCCTCCCATAAATGGACACTTGCTGATGTCGCTATCCTTATTAATATTGTAACTTCCTGTGTTATCCATAATATTATTGAGTTTTAAAGTATTATTTCAAATTTAATCAATTGTAATACGATTATATATAGATCAATCATATATTTAAATGAATAAACGATCAATAATATTGATACTAAAAACAAAAATTATCCGAAAGATTATTTCAATTATTTTTCATAATCTATAATGCACTGAAAAAAGTAAAAAAATTGAACTATCAACAGTTAGGGTTTATTGGTAATAAATTAAAGAAACTTGAAGAAACTTCAAACCATCCATCGTATAGATACTATGAAAGAAACCTTATTTTGCACAATAAGAAATAATATAAACCTGTCACCACAACATTGGCTATCATAAAAAAATAATATCTTTAACAAAAAACTGCTAACAAAAATAAGTTTTGAAAACCACTATTATAGTTTATGGAAAAAGAAAATCATGCAAAACTTACTCCTTTTAAAAACATAGAATATGATACTATAATAATCGGGTCAGGAGCGGGTGGACTATCTGCTGCTATATGTCTGGCACGTGCTGGTCAAAACGTATTGGTATTAGAACAGCACGATGTACCTGGAGGATGGTGTCATAGTTTTTATCTTAACGGATATCGTTTTACACCGGGAGTACACTATATCGGTTTGTTAAACAAAGGAGAATCCACTTGTGCCCTATATGAAGGACTTGGTATTGCTAATGATATTTCGTTTTTTAGGATGAACCCTAAAGCCTATGAGCATTGTTGGATTGGTGAGGAACGTATCGATATGCCTGCAGGATATGAAAATATAAAGGAAACATTAGCCGAATTATTTCCAGATGAAAAAAAAGGAATAATCAAATATTTAAAACTAGTAAGTGCTGTTAGCTATGAACTACAATTAATTCCTAAAGTAAAAGGGTTTTGGGCACATCTTACCATACCTTTTCGTACTAAGAATATGGGTAAGTATAGTGTTTTTAGTTTGAGGAAAGTTATAAAAAAACATATTAAAAGCCCGTTGCTAAAAGCAGTTTTAAATATACAAATAGGAGATCATGGACTGCCTCCTTCAAAAGCTAGTTTTCCTTTGCACGCTGCAGTTATGGGGCATTACTCTAGTGGTGGATTTTATCCGGTTGGCGGTGGTGGTGCTCTGGTGAAAGCAATGACAAATGCGCTTAAAAAACATAAAGCGGAAATAAGAACAAGTCAAAACGTAAAAAGAATTTTACTGGAAGGTGATAAAAAAAAGAAAGCTATTGGTGTAGAACTAGATACTGGTGAAAAAATTTTCGCTAAACGTATTGTCTCTAATGCTGACCCCGGCAAAACTTTTCTTGAATTAGTTGGACAAGAAAACATCAGTCACAAATTAAATAAACGCCTTGCTAAAACCAAATATTCTTGTACTTCGTTAATGCTTTTTCTAACTGTGGATATGGACATGCGCAAAGCTGGTTTAGACTCTGGTAATATATGGATGATGCAATACGAAGATCTTGATGTACTATTTGAAGAAACTCAAAAAATAGATATACTCGAAGGCGATACATTTCCAGGAATGTTTATTAGCTGTACAACTTTAAAAGATCCTATTAGTTTTGATGGTAGGTATCATACAATAGAAGCCATTACCTATATCAATCATAAATCTTTCGACAAATTTAAAAATGAAGGAAATGACCGATCAAAAGAATATCTGGATTTTAAAGATCATTTGACTAAAAAAATGATTAGAACTTTAGAAAAAGTGGTTCCCGGAATTGACGATAAAATTGTTCAAAAAGAATTAGGAACCCCTATTACCAATGAATACTACATCAATTCTACGAATGGTTGTGTATATGGAACAGAAAAAAGTTTTTGGCAAATCGGGCCTTTTTCGTACAAATCAAAAAGTGAAATCGAAAACCTATATTTATGTGGAGCCAGTGTTTTATCTCATGGAGTCGCGGGCGCTGGATACTCTGGTGTAGAAACTGCTGCAAAAATACTTAATTGCACACAAGAAGATCTCATACAACCAGACGACTCTCAAAACATTCGTATTTACGAAGCAGAAGATGATACTGATTACCCCGAATGGATGCATAAAAAAATAGAAGTAAAAAGAAATAGACTTGCCGCTGGTGTGGATGGATTTTCAGAAACAGAATAATATAAAATTAGAATATTCTTTTATCTTTATGATGATAACCAATCCAAAATAAACCAAACCAAACATGTTTACGATAGAAGAATTAAGTAAAATTCAAAAACGGAAACAGCTTATTGATATAGCACATCAAAAAAATATTGATGTACATAAGATATTATCCGATATAAGATATGATGAAGAACTTAGAGCGCTACAAGCAGAACTGGTAAGCTTTCAGAATTGGATCGCTAAAAAGAAACTACGAGTTGCCGTAATTTTTGAAGGAAGAGATGCTGCTGGTAAAGGAGGTGCTATAAAACGTTTTACAGAACATTTGAACCCTCGTTCCATGCGAATTGTTGCTTTGGCTAAACCTACTGAGATTGAAAAAGGGCAATGGTATTTCAGAAGATATATAAAAGAATTACCAAACCCTGGTGAAATTGTTTTTTTTGATCGTAGTTGGTATAACAGAGCTGTTGTAGAACCTGTAATGGGCTTTTGCTCTCATAAACAATATAAAAAATTTATGGTACAAGTCCCAGAGTTTGAGCATATGCTGTATGAAGATGGTATTATTGTAATAAAATTTTGGTTTTCTATTTCTAAAGACGAGCAGAAAAAGCGTTTTGATGCAAGATTAAAAAATCCGCTTAAAATATGGAAGTTTAGTCCAGTCGATCTGGAAGGACAAAATCTATGGGATAAATACACACATTACAAAGAACAGATGTTCTCAAAAACGCATACCACTTTTAGTCCTTGGATTATTGTGAAAACGAACAATAAAAAAACCGCAAGATTAGAGAGCATACGTTACCTACTTTCCCAATTTGATTATCTTGGTAAGACAAAAGCAAAAACCACTATTCTACCAGACCCCAATGTTATGTTACGATACTACAGATATATAGAACAAATAGATATTTAGCATATGTCAGTAACCCATAAACAAAAAAAGATACATCTGTCAGATGAAGATGTAGCATTTATTAATTCTAAAATTGGTTTAAAATATCTTTTTGCTGATAAAAAACCTGATTTAGAAAAAGTAATTCGTATGACTAAATATGAGAACGAGCTTAAAGGGTTACAAGCAGAGCTTATCAAATTACAAGAATGGACTGCTAAAAATGAAAAGAAAATTGTTATACTTTTTGAAGGTCGAGATGCTGCAGGAAAAGGAGGTGCCATACGGAGAATGACTGCTCATATCAACCCAAGACAGTTTAGAATTATTGCGCTGCCAAAGCCTTCAAAGGAAGAAGAAGGACAATGGTATTTTCAACGGTATATAAATCAACTACCTCAACCTGGAGAAATTGTTTTTTTTGATCGTAGTTGGTACAATCGGGCGGTTGTAGAACCAGTCAATGATTTTTGTACACAGGATCAGTATAATACCTTTATGGGTCAGGTAAATGATTTTGAAAGGATGTTATTAGAATCAGATACTTACTTAATAAAATTTTATTTTTCCATCACCAAAGGTGAACAAGCCCGAAGATTTAACGATATAAAAACCAGCCCTCTAAAAAGGTGGAAAATGACTACTGTAGATGAAAAAGCTCAGGAGTTATGGGATGAGTATACAAAATACAAAGTAAAGATGTTTGAGTACACGAACACAAAAATTTGTCCCTGGATCATTATTGAAGCCGACAAAAAGACCAAAGCAAGAGTTGAAGCAATCCAATATGTGCTGGATAAAATTCCTTATACCAAATAAAAAAAGGGCGTTTAAACACCCATTTTTTATTTACTACTATTTGTTGTTATTTTGATCTATCCCTTTAACCAAGCATTTCTTAATGCTAATTGTTCTTTAGTCGGATTCTCAACCGGAGTTAAGGCTTCTCCTTTGGTGAAAGATTTAGTAAGCTTAGTATCTATTACAATCTCCTCTCCTGCTCTATCTAATGTTACCACTATATTATCACCTTCTTTCCATTGTAGTGTTTTTTGCAATATGGCATTGGCATTTAATAAGGTTAATTCTGTTCCATTAATTTCTCTAATAACATCGTATGGTTTTACTCCGTTATCCGCCCAAAAACTATTTTCGTTTACTAATTCCGTAAAGAAAATAGTACCCTTATCCTGATCACCACCGACAATTATTGCACTACCGTTTCTAACATAATCGGTTTCGATGTCTTTAGTTCCTATAGAAAGTCCTACTTTTTGAAAAAAGTCATTATAATTAATTGGGGTGTCACCTACTACATACGTCTGTAAAAAATCACCAACTGATGGGTATGTCATAGCTGTAATTTCTTCAATAATCTTATCATCTTCAAAGGGTTTGTTTTTTCCATATTTCAAAGACAGCTCTTTCATAAGTGACAAAATGCCTCGGTTACCTTCACTTTCTTCTCTCATTAAAATATCAATACACATCCCAATTAATGCACCTTTTTCATAAACATTTGCATAATTCTTAGCATAGGGTTCGTTTAGTATATTCTCGCTCATGACCGTAAAACTCATAGCATCATCAAACATACTGGCAGACTCAATCTTACTCATCATTTTAGTATAAAATTCTTCCTCTGGGACTAAATCTTGATTTACCTGAAAAACACTTGCAAAATATTCAGTGACTCCTTCATACATCCATAAATGTTTAGAAAAAGTTGGATCATTATAATCAAAATAATGAACATCCTCAGAATGCACGCTTAATGGTGTTACTATATGAAAAAACTCATGAGAAACGACGTCAATCATAGCAGATGTTAAAGCGTCTTCTGGAATTGCTTCTGGTAATACTACTACAGTAGAAGTATGATGTTCGAGTGCTCCGAAACCTGTTGGTGCAGACGCTGTTTGAGGAGCAAGATATAAATAGATATCATATCTAGGAGTACTGTCTATATCTCCCAAATATGCTTTCTGAGCCTTCATCATCTTAAAAACCGTTTCTTTAATTCCTGCTGCAGTGTATACTTTATTAGGAGAATATACACTTAAAACAATCTTTATACCACCTACTTCGAACTCTTCTACATCCAATTTACCATACATCATGGGATTATCTGTAATATCAAAATACCTCGTAGCAAAATACTTATCAGTAGTAATACTTCCGTCTTCACTTGCCTCAAATCCTACTTTTTGTAAAGCAGAAGTTCGCTGCATTGCAGTAGGTGCTTTTACTTCTAACGCATATTGATTGTTTTTTAATACATCAAAATATCCTATAAAGCCGTGAAGATTCAATACAAAATTATCTGGCTCTATATTCGTACCCGATGGTGAAAAAGGAGCACTCTCACCAGTGTTTTCGATGTCATATGTATCATTAACCTGATAGACGATTTTATCCAATTGCTTAGCGTTAGTAATAATCCAGGTATTGGCATCTAATTTCTCACTTGGCAACTCTACCCCGTTATAATCAAGCGCTCTAAAACCATCCACAAACTTTCCAAAATCACTAACAGCATAAGTTCCTTGTACTACTTTAGGAAGAAAATATTTTACCGTGTCTTGTATAAACCGTCCTGGATTGATTACAACAGGAACTTTATCATCTTTTATCTCAGTTAAATCTACTGCTGTAGCTATTGGTGTATTTGAAGCAATATCATTTGCATTGTTTATAGATCCACATCCTATTAGTACCAATCCTATGAGTACTATCATTAAGGTATTCTTCATGTATTTCAATTATTTTCTTTTGTTTACTTTGCTAGACGCAAAAAATTAATGGGTGTTACAATTTTGATCCTGCAAAATATATAATTTGTATAGACTTTAACCTATTTTTGGCTATTATTTACTTACACATATCACTTTTGGATATTTTAATTAACGCACATCGAATACGACTTTCTGAGAATCCAGCATTGTTTGATTCTTCAAAACCGACCATTATATTTTTGCACGACTCTTTAGGTTCAATCGAACTTTGGAGGGATTTTCCTCAAAAAATAGGTGCATCAACAAATGGTAATATTCTTTCGTATGATCGTCAGGGTTATGGTAAATCAGATGACTTCTCTGAATTAAAAAGAAACAAAGAGTACCTTCGTAACGAAGCAGGTATACTAGTTGAACTAATAAATCAATTAGCACTAAAAAATGTAATTCTTTTTGGTCATAGTGATGGTGGAAGTATTGCATTATTAGCAGCCAGTTTATACCCAAAAAAAATAAAAGGAATTATTACAGAAGGAGCACATGTTTTTGTAGAAAAAGAAACACTGGAAGGTATACGAAATGCTAAAATAGCTTATGAAACTACTTCTTTAAAGAAAAAACTAACTAAATATCACGGTGATAAAACAGAAAATGTATTTAGGATGTGGACAGAAACTTGGCTTTCTCGATCTTTTATAGATTGGAATATAGAGAATTATCTCGGGAGGATACAATGCCCGTCCTTAATTATACAAGGTGAAAAAGACGAATACGGCACTTTAGATCAGGTTTATAGTATTACCAAAAAAACTTTGGGCAAGTCTGAATCACTTATCATTCCTAATACGGGACATACTCCACATAAGGAAGCTGCCGATATCGTTATTGAAAAAACTATGGATTTTATCCTAAATTTATGAATTTGTGTTAGTATTTTCCTCAAAAAAATTGAATCTGACTGTTTAAAATAATAAATATCTATTTTTGAAAACTCACATAAAATTTAAAAAATCATGAAATTCATCAAATCATTTTTGATTATACTCTTTCTTAGCTCAGTCGTATACGCTCAGGAAAATTTAGAGTATCAAAAACCTGTAAAAGAAATTTTAGACTTGGTAGATGTGTCGCTAGCACCATCTATACGAATTGATCAAAAAGGAGAGCATATAATTTTTCTTTATCGAGATGGCTACAAGACTATAGCAGAATTATCAGAAAAAGAAATGCGACTGGCAGGGTTGAGAATTAATCCAAAAACCAATATTTCTAGTCGTACAAACTACTATAATAATATAAAAACAAAATCGATAGATAGCGAACCTGTGCAAGTAATAGGGCTTCCTGAAAACCCTAGAATTTCTAATATTTCTTGGTCTCCCGATCAGACTAAAGCAGCATTTACTAATACAAGTTCTAATGGAGTTGAACTATGGGTCCTAGATATCAAAAGTAATAAAGCAACTAAAATAACTGATGCTACTTTAAATGCTAATATAGGATCCCCTTTTAGATGGTTTAAAGATAATGAAGCCTTATTAGTAAAGTTCCTGCCTAAACAGAAAAAAGATTTGATTAACGTAGATAAAGCTATTCCATCAGGTCCTGTCATCTCCACAAGTGAAGGTACAAAAGCACAAAACAGAACCTATCAGGATTTATTAAAAAACCCAAATGATGAATATAATTTTGAACAATTAGCTACTTCAGAGATCTTTAAAGTAAGCCTTGACGGAACTAAAAAATCATGGGTAAAAGTTGGAATGATTCGTAATTACTCTTTTTCTCCAGATGGAAACTATGTAATGATTACGGAAATAAAGAAACCTTTTTCTTACTTGGTTCCTTACTATCGTTTTCCTCAAGAAACTACTATTTACAAGAGTTCTGGAGAAACCTTGAAAACTATTAATAAAGTTCCGATTGATGAAGTGCGCCCTAAAGGGTTTATGGCCACAAGAATTGGAAAAAGAGCTATCAGTTGGAGAACAGATAAGCCGTCAACCATAGTTTGGGCTGAAGCTTTGGATAAAGGAGACCCAGATATCGAAGTTAAATTTCGAGATGAAGTTTTTCAACAAGATGCACCTTTTGATGGTAAACCAGTATCTTTATTAAAAACAATAAATAGATATAATAGTATACAATGGAGTAATAACAAAGAAATAGCATTTGTATATGATTATTGGTGGAATACTAGGAACACTAAAACGTATATTTTTAATCCAAATAACCCTTCTGAAACTCCAAAGATAATACATGACAGAAATTATCAGGATAGGTATAGTGATCCTGGAAATTTTGTAACGGTAAGAAACGAATTTGGACGTTCAATAGTTGCTATTAATATGGGGAAAGTATACCTTACAGGCGATGGTTATAGTCAAGAAGGACAATTCCCTTTTATTGATCAATTAAATTTAGAAAGTAACACAACAAAAAGAGTTTATAAATCTTCTTATACTGATAAAATAGAGAATATTTATTTTGCTACTAACCTAGAAAAAGGAGAATTTCTTGTTCGAATTGAATCTTCGAGCGAATACCCAAACTATTATATAAGAAATATAAACGTTAAGGACGAAGTAAAACAAATTACTAATTTTGCTAATCCCTTTGCTGCGCTACAAGATGTACATAAAGAAGTTATCAAATATAAACGAGATGATGGATTAGAATTATCTGGCACATTGTATTTACCTATTGGGTATGATAAAACCAAAAAGGAGAAAATGCCTATGATCTTATGGGCGTATCCAGAAGAATTTAAAGATAAAAAAAGTGCATCTCAGTCGACATCCAATCCCAATGAATTTACATATCCATTCTGGGGCTCCATGATCTATTGGATCACCAGAGGTTATGTAGTACTTGACGATGCCTCTTTTCCTATTGTAGGAGAAGGTGAAGAAGAACCAAATGATTCCTTCAGAAAACAATTAGTATCCAATGCAAAAGCTGCAATTGATGCTGTTGATAACCTAGGATATATCGATAGAGACCGGGTTGCAGTAGGAGGACATTCTTATGGAGCATTTATGACGGCAAATTTATTATCTCATTCTAATCTTTTTGCAGCTGGCATCGCAAGAAGTGGTGCTTATAATAGGACATTAACTCCATTTGGTTTCCAGAGTGAGGAAAGAAGTTATTGGGAAGCTCCAGAGGTTTATTATACGATGTCACCATTTATGCACGCCGATAAAATGAAAACTCCTCTTCTACTTATCCATGGAAAAGCTGATAATAATTCGGGAACCTATCCATTGCAAAGTGAACGCTATTTTAATGCTTTAAAAGGTTTGGGAGCCACTGCCAGACTCATTATGCTACCCAAAGAAAGTCATGGATATAGAGCAAAAGAGTCTATTCTTCATCTTTTGTGGGAGCAAGATCAATGGCTTGAAAAATATGTTAAAAACCGAAAAACACCTGTCTCTGAAGAGACAAATTAACTTGATGATGGTGTCTGGCAGATTAATTTATCAGATACCATCTCTAATTTGAAAAGAATATAAACCCACTCTATTAAGGCAGGAGATTTTTTGCGATTATATCCCTTAGATCATTTTTATTTAAGGGTTTGTTAATAATATCGTTCATTCCGATAGCAAGGCATTCTTCTTGCACTTCTCCTAATTCTGCGGCAGTCAATGCTATAATTGGTGTTTTTTTATCAAATTCCCTGATTCTCTTTGTTGCTTCACTACCATTTAGATATGGCATGTTAAGATCCATAAGGATCAAATCAAAGTCTTCTTTCTTTACCATTTGTATAGCATTAAAACCATTTTCTACAATCACACAATCGTACCCAATTAAACTTAAAAGATTTTTAGTTACGATTTGATTGATTTTGTTGTCCTCTGCAACCAATATGCGACGATAAACATTTGTAGCTCCATTATTTCGTTCATTAGTAGTTTGTTCTTCTCCTTCCTCCAAAATTCCCAGTTCAAGATCAAAATAAAACTTAGTACCTCTTCCTTCATTACTTTCTAAAAAGACCTGACTATTCATCATTTTTAAAAGATTTTTCACTATAGAAAGACCGAGACCGGTACCCTCTACATTATTCGATTCTCTATCAACCTGTGAAAATTTCTCGAATACAAAATCTTTTTTATCTTCCGGAATTCCGACGCCACTATCCTCAACTTCATACCGAATATGAATATTATTTTTTTCTTTACGAAGTATCTTTATTCTCAACCATATTTTTCCGTTTTCGGTAAACTTAGAAGCATTACCGATCAGGTTAATCAAAATTTCTGATAGTCTTAGAGAGTCTACGCTAAGAGAGTCTGGCAGATCGTTAGGTACATCGAGAATAAGTTCGTTATTTTTACTTTTTGCCTGATATTCGAAAGAATTTAATAGGTTTTGTGAAAGCTTAAATAAATTGGTTGGTGTTTTTGCAAGTCGTACTTTATTAGATTCTATTTTACTTATCTGAAGTACATTGTTAATCAGGTTTAAAAGATAATCTCCAGAAAACTTTAAGGAACCTAATAATTGTTTATGTTTTTCTAATATATCCTCCTCTTCGAGTAACAAAGATGTTATTCCAACTACTCCATAAAGTGGAGTTCTTAGTTCGTGGCTTACTGTAGATATAAACTGGGATTTTACCTGTGTTAGTTTTTCAGCTTCTGCCTTTGCTTCTATGAGCTGAGCATTTTTATCTTTCAACACATCATTTAGCCTTTTCTTCGATCTATATCCCAGATATAGAAAAAATACAGTAGCAAATAAGAATATTAACCCAGCTACAGAAATCATATTAATAATTCTGTTGTTTTTAGCCATCTTTGCCTGATATTCTTTTTCTGTTTTTGTTATTTCTAATTCTCTTTTGTACTCATCTACATTAAAACTCACTCTGGCAACTTCTATTTGTTTTAATTTTTCTTTGCTGTATACTTTATCTTTGTAATCTTGGTATCGTTTAATATCCTTATAGGCTTCTAAAGGATTACCCATTTCTATGTGCATCTCAGCTCTAGCTTCATATAGGTAAGACAATTCTAATAACATATTATGCTTTTCTGCAATTTCTACAGATTCTTCAAAATAGTTTTCAGCTTCTTCGAATTGATTATTACCCAATGCAAGTCTCCCTTTTAGATAAAAAACTTCACAATACCCTTCAATATCCCTGTTTTCAATAACTAATTTTTCTGCTTCCTCTAAATACGGAGCAGCTTTATCAAAATCTTTGATATCAACATAAGTCCAAGCCAAATTAATTACAGGGGACATATACTCCTGGGAGTTATCCAGTAATTTACCTAGTTCAGTTGCATTAAAATAAAAAACTAATGATTTTTCGAGATCTTTATATCCATCAGAGTACACATTGCCTAATCCATTATTATTCCATAATATCAATAAAGAATCATTCGCTTTTTCTGCATATTCTAATGATTTTTTATAATACTGTTCTGCATTTTTATGATCTACAAGTGTCTCGTAATTATATGCCATTAAATAATAGGCTTCTGACTTATAATGATCGTTGCCTAACTCATGTGCATAATTAGCTGCTTTAATTGCATATTCGAGAGATTCTTTAATCTTATACTCAAAGGTTAGGTTATTTGAGGTATCAATTAAATATTGTAAACTATCATTAATTGGAAAATTAGATTCTTGCTGCGTGTACACCAAGTAAGGAATAGTAAATATAAAATATATGGATAATAGTACTTTCCTCAAAATGCATATCATTAAAATGATTATCTTCAAAGATGTAACAATATGAGCAAATTTAAATAATAATCAATCTTTAAGGTTAATTTACGAAAAATAAGTAAAAAGTCCCTTGTTTTATCGAGTTACTCTAAGAATTATTAGCTCTTTCTTTTATTTTTTTACTGTTTCTGGTCACACTATAAATTCCTAAAATTACAATAGCAGAGCCAATAACCTGTGAGGCAGATATACTTTCATTTAGAAGAAAAAAAGCTAGGATAATGGTTGATACTGGTCCAAGGCTTCCTATGATAGCTACTTTTGATGCTCCTAGTCTGCCTATGGCATATGAAATAAGATATGATGGAATGATGGTAGAAAAAAAAGCCATTAAAATAGCCAAAACATACACTTCTGATTCATAATTTAAAAGGTTTCCCCTATCAAAAAACAAATATTGTAAAATAATACAAAAAGAAGATACAATCATAACATATGATGTAAATCTGACAACCCCAAACTTGGGGATTAACCAACCACTTCCTACCAGGTAAGTAGCATAGGTTATGGCACTTAAAAATATTAATAAAACTCCTAATGTTGTATCCGTATTGTCTTGTTGAAGCTCATTCCAAAAAGTAATCAGTACCCCAATATATGTTATCGATATAGCTATTAACTGTTTTTTGGTAATCTTATTTTTTAAAAATATTCTGGAAATGATTACCACTAATGTAGGGTATACAAATAAAATAATACGTTCCAGACCTGCTTTTATATATTGCAATCCAAGAAAATCAAAATAACTTGCTAAATAGTACCCAATAAAACCAAAAAATATAATCCAGAAATAATCTATTTTATTAATGTTTTTGGTGTTCGTGGGTTGGTCAATTATGGCAATGGTTAAATAAAAAGGGAGTGCGAACAACATCCTGAATAACAATAAATGTTCTGAGGATATACTGTATTTATAAGCCATTTTTACCATCACTGCTTTAGCAGAAAAAAGAATGACACCAACTATGGCTAATACAATTGCTAAAAGGATTGGTTTCGATTTTTGCATTGTATAAAATTATATACGATCATTCATTAAACTTTCTTGGAAATGAAAAATTTACGACGTCCAACAACAAAAAACCTCTTGAAAGAACATTCGAGAGGTTTTTGTAAGTGATAAACTCTTTTCTATGATTTTATACATTAAACAAGAAATGCATGACGTCACCATCATGTACTACATAGCCTTTTCCTTCTACTCCTAGCTTTCCTGCCTCTTTTACTTTGGCTTCACTTCCATATGACACATAATCATCATACTTTATAACTTCTGCTCTAATAAATCCTTTTTCGAAATCTGTGTGAATCACGCCAGCTGCCTGAGGTGCAGTGGCACCGATAGGAATTGTCCAGGCTCTCACCTCTTTTTCGCCAGCAGTAAAATATGTTTGTTGATTTAATAACCTATATGCCGCTCGAATTAATATAGAAGATCCAGGTTCTTCTAACCCCATATCCTGAAGAAACATTTGTCTTTCTTCATAATCATCTAGTTCTGTAATATCCGCTTCGGTTCCGACAGCCAAAATAATTACTTCTGCATTTTCTGAAGCAACTGTTTCTTGTACTCTTTTTACATGATCATTTCCATTAACTGCTGCGCTTTCGTCTACATTACATACATATAATACTGGTTTATCAGTAATAAATTGTAACGGTTTTACAAATGCCAGATGATCATCTTCAGGAATTTCTATTGCTCTAATTGATCTTCCTGCTTCTAAACCTTCTTTTAATTTTAGCAATACAGCTTCTTCTTTCTGTGCTTCTTTATTACCGGTTTTTGCTGCTCTTTTGATCTTATCCAGTTTTTTTTCGAGGGTTTCTAAATCTTTTAGCTGTAATTCTATATCGATAGTTTCTTTATCTCTAATTGGATCTATAGAACCATCCACGTGCACTATATTATCATTATCGAAACATCGAAGTACATGAATAATAGCATCAGTCTCCCTGATATTACCCAAAAATTGATTTCCTAAACCTTCTCCTTTACTTGCTCCCTTCACCAACCCGGCTATATCAACAATCTCTACAGTAGCTGGGATAACACGCTCTGGATTCACCATTTCTTCAAGCTTTTCTAATCTCTGATCTGGCACATTTACTACGCCTATATTGGGTTCGATTGTACAAAATGGAAAGTTAGCACTTTGTGCTTTCGCATTAGACAAACAATTAAAAAGTGTTGATTTTCCAACATTTGGTAATCCAACTATTCCTGCTTTCATAAGTATTGATCTATAAAGACAAATATACTATTTGCCCTAAATTTTTGAGAGTGCAAAGATAACAGTATTAACTCATAGTATACAAGTACCAAGTAAAGAGATTGTAATTAAAATATCTTGTAACTATATAAAAGAAACACCAACATTTATTGCACCTAAAAGTCATATCAAGAACTTGCAGTATATAATCCTAGTCTTATCAAGAAAAACATTTCTTTAACTTTTTTTGTAATTTTATAACACTAAATAGATAAATCAATGAAAACTTCAAGTACCCTAATAACCATTTTATTTTTCTTCTGCACTTTTGTCAGCTATGCACAATCCGAGGAGAAAAAAGAAGAAAAAGAACAGTCTACAGCCTCGAAAGCTAAAGAGAATTCATCTGAAGAAATAGTAACTAAAATAATTAGAATTAAAGGTGCTAATGGAGAAGAAAAAGTAATTAAACAGCAACAAGTGATCACTAAAAAGAGTGAAGTTAAACTAAGTCCCAATGAGGAGCACGATGAAACCAATAGAACCGCTGTGTATACACCTCAAGAAGTATCTATAAAAAATGCAGGCACAACGTCTACCCAAAAAATATATAGTAGCGTTGCAGACGGTACAGGTTATATCGTGACCCTTATTGATGAAAAAGGTGAAAAAATAGCAAAAGCAAAACCTCTATCAAATGGGTATTACCTTATTAACAGCGGGAAAAATAATAATTACTTAGGACATTTTGATAACGCTAAAAATCTTGTTATAGAAACCTACGACTCGGCAACCGACGCTATCGTATCTGTTACTTATAAATTAAAATAGTCTAAATACTTTTTATAAATATTAAAAAGACCCAATAAAAACATTGGGCCTTTTTGGTGGTTGATCTATCTACAAAAACGAATATCAATACATACGATAGTAATCTGAAATGTAAAACTCTTTAGTTAACACTTAGTTCTTTAATTGATACTTGTCCATATACATTCGAGCCAGAATGACTACTACTAGTAGATTGCAAATAACATCCTGCTTTGAAATAATTCTCATCTGCGTCTCCTATATCAACAGAGGTAAACAGGTTTCTTACTCTATTACCGCTATTATTTAATTCATACAATGTTACTACACTATTTCTCATTGTTAGCTCAAAATAATATTCTGTATCCATGTTCATCTCAAAATCAATAGTTCTTCCGCTACCCTCAATTTCCTCGGTTACATAACCCAAAATTCTAAGATCTACACTACCTGAATTTTGACCATTACTACCTTGTACTTGTACACGGATTACATCATCATAATTATCATTTCTTTCATGAATTTGACCAAAACATAATTTCCCAGAAGGAGGGAGATCTTCAACTCTGAACCTCCACTTCATGGAATGTTCTGTATTGGTAGTTCCATCCCAATAGTTATCTCCCCCATTAACTTTTTCTCTCAGTTCTGATCTTGGATTCGAAGAACCGCCCGAAGTTGGATTTCCGGGATAACATCTAAAAGCTGCGTATCCGTTATTTTCAAAAAAGAAATGACTTTCGCTTGTACTTGCGTTATCAGCATAATTTAATCCATTATCGTTGCTTCCTATATTGAGACTTCCGCTAAAACCGTTTAGTTTCCAAGCGCTTCCTATAATACTTGCCGCAGTTCCTCCTGATGGGGGCGGTGGTGGATTTACTGTCCCTCCTACTTCAGTGAAAAACCATTTTTGACTATCCCACCCATTGTATGCATATTGATCTACATTGCTTCCATTTGATGTTCCTTCTACTCGTAAACTTTTTCCGCTATCTCTATTTTTAAGCCTGAAATATCCGTTACCAACAGAAATTATTTGCCACTGTTGGTGCGTAGTACCGTAATATGCCCATTGTTGAACATTAGCTCCATTAGCATTACTCCCACTAGATACCTCAAGTGATTTACCACTATCCACACCTTTTAACCGAACATACCCATTACCAACAGAAATTATTTCCCACTGTCGATGAGTGGCTCCCGTATTAGCATCCGTACCCCATATCTGAAGATTTGCACCATTACTATTACTTTTCCCAGTAATATCCAACGTACGAGCGCTTTTAAGGTTTTTTATAGTGTAAATTTTTCCTATAGCTGGTGTTGCTTTTACTTCAGAATTCTCATCTTTGATCACGGAATTCTCTGAATCAATAAATTCTTCATTTTCGCAAGAAGCCCCTACTAAAGTTAATGTAATGACCAGAAAAAATTTAGAAAAATAATGCAAATAGAATACATTATTTTTTGTACAAAAAGTTTTCATAATTGTTTGTTTTGAATAGTTAATATAATTTGTGTTAAATATTTGGTTGTCCAAAAAAATTATTGGTTAACCAATTATGATTTCACAATATTAGTCATTTATTCATACAACTCAAACGTTTTCGTAAAAAGATTTAACTTTTTGTATTAAAATGATAATTTTACACACTAAAAATAACGGATTCTGCATTGATTAATACAGATTATTACACTTAAATTAATTACACTTCCTTAATTCCAAACTTGTGGATTATAGACAATAATAAAAAACTTCATTTAGGGTTTATTGTATTATTTATTGAATATATTTATTCATTAAACCAATAAATATATTTACATGAAAAAACTCACACTTATCTTATTTAGCTTATTCTCTAGTATAGGATTTAGTCAACGAATTGTCACAGGAACAGTAACGGACACCACTGGATCTCCTATACCTTTTGTTAATATTTCGGAGAAAAATTCCGGTACAGGTACTACCACTGATGACGCTGGAAACTATACCATTGCAGCAGATGATAATGCAATTCTGGTATTTAGTTTCGTCGGTTTTCAGACTCAGGAAATTTCAGTAGGAACCAGAGATAAAATTGATGTCGTCTTATTAGAAGGTGAAGCTCTTAGCACCATTGTCGTTGTAGGATCCAGAAGTCCTAAGCGTACTGCAACAGATACGCCGGTAGCTGTCGATATTATAGATATGCAGGATATTATTACTAAAAGTGGTAAAATAGAAATCAATGAGTTATTACAATATTCTGCTCCGTCATTTAATGCCAACAAGCAATCAGGTTCTGATGGAGCTGACCATATTGACCCTGCAAGTTTACGAGGTTTAGGCCCCGATCAGACTTTGGTTTTAATTAACGGTAAAAGAAGACATGCCTCATCACTCATCAATATTTTTGGAACCAGAGGTAGAGGAAATTCTGGAACCGACCTTAATACGATTCCTGCCACTTCGATTAAAAGAATTGAAATTTTAAGAGATGGCGCCGCAGCACAATATGGCTCTGACGCCATTGCGGGTGTTATCAATATCGTCCTAAGGGATAATATTGATGAACTAACCGGAAGTGTAAGCTACGGTGTATATAATACAAATGCTCAAGGTAGTTTTCTAGAAGGGACCCCTAATACTGATGGCAATCGTCTTGATACAGAAAATGATGGAAACCGCATTGGAGATGATCAAAATTTTGACGGTGGATCCGTTAAAGTTACCGCTAATTATGGTGTTGGTGTCGGAGAACAAGGGTACATCAATTTTACCACAGAATACCTAAGCAAAAATAAAACGCTAAGACCCGGATTTGATTTTAGGAGGGGTTTTGGTGAAGCTGCTATTGACGGATTTAACTTCTTTGTGAATGCTAATGTTCCCCTATCTGATAACACAGAATTATATGCTTTTGGAGGAAGAAATTATCGTGACACTGATGCTTTTGCATTTACTCGTAATGGAGGGGAACGTGTAGTGACAGAAATTTATCCTAACGGCTTTACACCAAGAATTACTTCTAATATTATAGATAATTCGATTTCGGCAGGTGTACGAACTGAAACTGAGAATGGTTGGAAAATTGATCTTAGTAATACTTGGGGTAAAAATAATTTCCATTACTTTATTGAAGGTACCCTGAATGCTTCTCTAGAAGAGAATTCGCCCACAGAGTTTGACGCAGGAGGACATAGCTTAAGCCAAAACACGCTTAATTTAGACTTCTCTAAATATTATCCTAAAACAGCCAAAGGATTAAACCTTGCATTTGGAGCAGAATATAGAACAGAAAACTTCATCATATTTGCTGGAGAAGAAGGTTCTTATGCAACTTATGATGTAAATGGTTTACCCATTACGGATCCCGCAACTCAAACACAACCTATCGATCCGGTAAGTGGTGAACTAAGACCTGGTGGGTCTCAAGGTTTTCCGGGATATAGTCCTGCTAACGAAGTGGATAGATCCAGATCGAACCTTTCGTTATATACAGATGCAGAATTAGATATTACAGATGTGTTTCTTCTAGCGGGTGCAGCCAGATTCGAAAATTACAGCGATTTTGGAAGTACGATCAACGGAAAACTAGCAATGCGAATTAAAGCTTCGGAAAGTATTAACATCAGAGGTTCTGTAAGTACCGGGTTTAGAGCACCTTCTTTAGCCCAAATCTATTATAATCTTCGATTTACAGATTTTCAAGGAGGTATTGCTACAGAAACGTTATTATCTCCAAACAATAGCCCAGTAACTGCTTCTTTCGGGATTGATCGATTAAAAGAAGAAACTTCGATAAACGCATCTTTGGGTGTTACTGCTAGTTTAGGGGATTTCTCTGCCACTGTAGATGGTTACTATATTGATATTAAAGATCGTATCGTGCTCACCGGTACTTTTGAAGCTACTGATTTTGACAATGTCAATGAGGCTCAATTTTTTGCTAACGGAGTTGATACAGAAACCGTAGGTATGGATGTTGTACTTTCTTGGAAAAGTAATTATAGTTTTGGAACGTTATCCGCTTTAATAGCAGGAAATGTTAATAATATGTACATCACTTCTGTTAATACAGATCTGGATCCTGATATCTTTTTTGGGCAAAGAGAACAGGCTTTCTTATTAGCATCTGCGCCTAGAAGTAAATTTGCTTTAAATCTAAACTATAACACAGATAAATTTAATGCCGGATTGGGATTGACACGATTTAGCGATATTACGCTGGTAGATTTTGCGGATGAAGTAGATGAATATAGTGCGAAAATTACAGCGGATCTTACGGTTGGTTACGATTTAACCGAGAATCTTAAAATTACTATTGGTGGAAATAATATCACGAATGAGTATCCAGATCAACAAAACGACGGAAACACAGAAGCTGGCGGATATTGGGATGCTGTACAAATGGGATTTAGTGGTGCATACTATTATACCAGACTAGATTTTAATTTCTAAATAAATAACAACTGTCACCGCGAGCGAAATCGAGAGGTCCTATTTTAGTAAAGAATATTAAGCTCTCGTAAATTTTGCTCGAGGTGGCAATTTAGTTTTTAATAGAGGGATTCCCTAAAACTCTATCAATTGTATTTCTATACCTTTCGAACTTGACCAAATTATTATGAGAACCTCCTTCGATGGTTATCATTTGCTTATTTGATATTGGTATGTTATCAAACAACCTTTTGCCCGAGCTGTATGGCACCACACCGTCAGCTGTACCGTGATATATAATAATAGGACATTGCACCTTTTGAATAAATTTTTTTGAAGGAAATCTATACCGTAATATTAGTTGAACCGGAAAGATCGGTAACCAATGCGAAGCAACTTCTTCCATAGTATTATAGGGAGTTTCCAGTATGAGGTTACGAGGGTCATGAGTTGAGGCAACTTTTGTTGCAATCCCTGTCCCTAAGGATCTACCATACACCGTTATTTGATCTTCAGAAAATTGTTTTAAAGTATAGTTATAAAATAATTGAGCATCTTGATATAGCTTTTCTTCAGTGATCATTCCAGTACTCTTACCATAACTTCTATAATCCATAACGATTACATCATACTGCTTCTTTGCAAAATACGTAGTTATCTTACCCCATCTGGATAGATTTCCTTTATTTCCATGGAAATACAAGATTACTCCTTTAGGATTTTTGTTTTTAAAATGAATAGCATGCAAACGTTCACCATCATCAGTATCGAGAAAAAACTCTTCAAATGGATGATTGAATTGAAACGTATAATCTTCAGAAAGCTTTTTAGGTTGAAAAATAATTTTATGCTGAAAGAAACTCAAAACCCCTAATCCCATAAGATATATTATCAATGTCCACGTTAGAACTTTTTTAAGCCTGGACATTTACTTTTTTTTCAGCATGCTTAACACTAATACTTGTATTAGATAGATTAATTTTTCTCATTTTAGAATTGATAATTTCGCCAAGCATCTTGTGGTAAGATTCAAAATTATTTAGGTTTTTATGTCCACCACCAATCACCGTGTACAGTCGGGTAAGTTTAGGCTTTATTTTTGATAATTTAATACTCGATTTAAAAGGAATTAATTTATCATGAGTTCCGTGGATAATATGAATCGGACAATTGACATATTTTAACCATTTATAAGTTGGTATGGGATATCTCATGATCAGGGAAACTGGCATAAAAGGTATAAACTTAGCCGCTACTTTACTTAAACTATAATAAGGAGCGTCCAGAATTAGCATTTTAGGATTGTTAATGGAGGCTAATTTTGTAGCAAAACCAGACCCCATTGATCGTCCGTATAAGATGATATATTTTTCTTCCACCTTTTCTTTTAACGTATTGTAAACAAACTGAAGATCTCTTTTGATTGCTTTGAAAGAACGTCTACCCGTACTTTTACCAAAACCACGATAATCCAGCATACATACGTCATATCCATGCCGGGTAAAATCTACTGCAAACTTACCCCAACCTTTAATACTTTTAGAGTTTCCTTTAAGATACAACACAACACCTTTTGGGTTTTCTACCTTAAAATGAAGTCCATTGATAATAGCACCGTCACGTGTCTCAAGATTATATTCTTCTACAACCTGATTGTTATAGTGAAACTCAAAATCTTTATCTAGTTTTTCAGGCTTGAAAATAAAATACTCCTGTAGATAGTATAAAGTAATACTAGCCACAATATAAAATCCGAGAAGAATCGTTGCTATATACCCCCAATTTGACATATTAATATCCCATTAAATGAATTTGTAAGTATCTAATTTACAAAAAATTAAAATGAATTACATAAAAAAATCCTGCCGAAGCAGGATTTTTGCTTTTATGTATAATCTATTTTATCTTCTCGCATCATATATTCTAAAACGAACACCTACTCTAGCATAAATGTCAAAAAACTTACTATCAACATCTACTAAGTTATCCGTAAAATCATTCATGGCACCTACTTCTAACATGATATCAAACATCTCTCCTATCATTTGAGAAAAGCCAAATCCATATACACCCCCAATCACTAATTGTTCGTATTGATCAGATTCTAAATCAACACCTCCAAACTCTACATTCGTATTTAACCTAAAAGAGGGTCCAACATTAATAAAGGGTCTAAAGCGATCTTTACCACGATTAAATAAATATCTGAATTTAGGATTAAATCCTACCTGCAAAGCTTTAAAATCTGCTGTTCCAGCAAATGGAACATTTGGCGTAACTTCACTGTTTCGTTGTAATATTTCAACGGAAAAAACTACACTTGTTTTAGCTCTAACTCCCATGACATACCCATATCCAGCATTAAAATAAAAACCAGTGCCACGATTACTATCAGCATTTTCTATATTCAAGCTTGAGTTTGTTAGACCACCAGTAACTTCCCAACGGTACTGTCCATATGAAGTAATTGAGATCGTTGCCAATACAATAAAAAATAGTAATTTTTTCATAATTTCATGTTTAGATTTGAGGTTAAATTCTTGACGAAAATACTAAAATTTAAAAAATGAGTGTAAAAAAACCTGTCTAAACAGACAGGTTCTTAATAACTATCTTTATTAGCTTCTCTTATTCTCTGTGCATAAATGCTTGTTTCTTTAATAAAAACTCTTCTGTTTCTACAACATCTTCATCAGGAACACAACAGTCTACAGGACACACCGCAGCACATTGAGGTTCTTCGTGAAAACCTTTACATTCTGTACATTTATCAGGTACTATATAATATAACTCGTCGCTAATTGGTTCCTGAGCCTCGTCTGAGTTAATGGCTTTCCCTCCTGGAAGTACAACATCTCCTTCTAAATCAGTTCCATCTGCATAGCGCCAATCATCAGCACCCTCATAAATTGCAGTGTTCGGGCATTCCGGCTCACAAGCACCACAGTTTATACATTCATCTGTTATTATAATTGCCATAGCTCTTTTTTATTCTAAATTTGCATCACAAAAATAACTCGTAAACTAGTGATAAACAAATTAGAAATGGGATTAAATGATAGAATTACGGCTTTTTCTGAATTAGGCAAGTTCTTAAGTCAATTCAAAAATACTGGTTATGAGAAGGTTAACAACATCATACGCAATGAAGATTTTTTTGATGGAATGATTGAAAAAATAACATCTGCAAAAAATCATAATGGCTGGTTTACCCAAGAAAATATACTGTTTTCATTAACGCAATGGAGTAAAACACTAACCAAAGACAATTTAGAACAATGGCTATCTACCTACAGTCTGAACAATGTAAAACCCAAAACAGTTGGAATCATCATGGCTGGTAATATACCTCTGGTAGGTTTTCACGATTTTATTTCAGTATTGATAACAGGTCATCATGTAATTGTAAAACAATCTTCAAACGATAATCAACTACTACCCTATCTGGCATCTTATCTTATTGCTATAGCACCAGAATTTAAAGGCCGAATTTCTTTTACTGAAGAAAGATTTGCCTATTTTGATGCAATAATTTCTACTGGTAGTAATAATACTGCTCGTTATTTTGAACATTATTTTGGTAACAAACCTAACATTATTCGTAAAAACAGGAATTCTGTAGCAGTTTTAACAGGAAATGAATCCAAAGAACAGTTAGAGGCACTTGGAGAAGATATTTTTAGATATTATGGATTAGGTTGTAGGAGTGTTTCTAAGCTTATGGTCCCAGAAGACTATGACTTCGACTTGTTTTTTAAATCTATGTATGCATACAATGACATCATAAAAGGAGCAAAATATGCTAATAATTATGATTATAACAAGACCGTTTATCTAATGAGTGATTTTAGGTTATTAGAAAATGGATTTCTAATGCTAAAGGAAGATAAAAGTTATAGTTCTCCTATTGCAACCCTGTTTTATGAAACCTACATCTCTAAAGATCAATTATTAAAAAAACTCGAAACCGACAAAGAGGAAATTCAATGTATCGTTGGTGATAATATTTCTTCCAACAGTATCAATTTTGGAACAACACAACACCCATCACTGTCAGATTACGCAGATAATATTGATGTTATTGAATTTTTAACAAAAATTGATTAAATAATTTATCATTTTGACAATGTAATTGTATTAGATTATTAGCACCTTTGTGGTGTTTTTTCTTATCGGTTTAAGCAGCCGAAAAGTTACAAGAAAGTAAATAATTTAAAACCAGAAAAACTACTGATGAAAAAGCACAACTTTAGCGCAGGACCTTGTATTTTACCACAAGAAGTATTCAAAGAAGCATCCCAGGCTGTAATCGATTTTAACGACTCCGGGTTATCCATTTTGGAAATTTCACATCGTAGTAAGGATTTTGTGGATGTCATGGAAGAGGCTCGTAGTTTAGCCTTAGAACTATTGGGCTTAGAAGGCAAAGGCTATAAAGTACTTTTTCTTCAAGGAGGAGCGAGTACTCAATTCCTAATGACCGCTTATAACTTATTACAATCAAAAGCAGGATATATCAATACTGGTAGCTGGAGTGATAAGGCAATCAAAGAAGCTAAAATTTTTGGAGAAGTGATCGAGGTTGCGTCTTCTAAAGACGCAAATTATAATTACATACCAAAAGGGTACTCCGTGCCCACTGATTTAGACTATCTACATTGTACTAGTAACAATACTATTTTTGGTACACAAATCAAAGATTTTCCAACGACCAATGCACCCTTGGTGTGTGACATGAGTAGTGATATTTTCTCCAGACAATTAGACTTCTCAAAATTTAGTTTGATCTACGCAGGAGCTCAAAAAAATATGGGACCTGCAGGAACTACATTAGTAGTGGTAAAGGAAGATGTTCTAGGAAAAATAGAAAGACATATACCATCTATGTTAGATTATAAAGTACATATAAGCAAGAGCAGTATGTTCAATACGCCTCCTGTATTTGCTGTGTACACTTCTATGCTAACACTAAGGTGGTTAAAAAAGTTAGGTGGAATTGCCGCCATTGAAGAGCAAAATGAGAAAAAAGCGAAGCTGATCTATTCTGAAATAGAACTCAATCCGCTTTTTAAAGGATTTGCTGCAAAAGAAGATAGATCGATGATGAATGCTACTTTTTCACTTGTAGACGGAGACCTTAAAGAAACCTTTGATGCTATGTGGAAAGAAGCAGGAATCAGTGGTGTTAATGGACATAGAAGTGTAGGAGGATACAGAGCAAGTATGTACAATGCTATGACTATAGAAAGTGTTGCGGCTTTAGTAGACATCATGAGTGATTTAGAACGTAAAGCGTAAGCAACCCACCAACTATTAATCTAAAAAAATTAACAATAAACACTAAAAACTTTTAAAATGAAAGTATTAGCAAACGACGGAGTATCACAAAGTGGTATTAACGCGCTTGAAAAAGCTGGATTCCAAGTCCTAACCACCACGGTTCCTCAGGATCAATTAGTAGATTATATTAATACAAACGAAATAAACGTACTATTAGTTCGTAGTGCTACTAAAGTAAGAACAGATATTATTGATAATTGCAGCTCCCTAAAAGTTATCGGAAGAGGTGGTGTTGGTATGGACAATATCGATGTTGCTTATGCCCGTAAAAAAGGATTGCACGTGATCAATACACCTGCAGCATCGTCTGGATCCGTAGCAGAATTAGTTTTTGCTCATCTATATGGTAGTGTACGTTTTCTTCATGATGCTAACAGAAATATGCCTTTAGAAGGTGATAGCAAGTTTAAGAATCTTAAAAAAACATATGCCGCAGGAATAGAATTAAGAGGAAAAACTCTTGGAGTAATAGGTATTGGACGCATAGGACAGGCTACTGCTAAAATTGCAATCGGAGCAGGTATGAATGTAATCGCGTTTGATCCATTTATAGAAGAGGTAGCTATTCCTTTAGAATTTTTTGATGGACAATCCTTAAATTTTAACATAAAAACTGTAACTAAAGAAGAAGTGCTAAAACAAGCTGACTTCATCACATTACATGTTCCTGCACAAAAAGAATATGCTATTGGTAAAGCTGAAATTGAAAAAATGAAAGATGGTGCCGGGTTAATTAATGCTGCCCGCGGTGGAGTTATTGATGAAGTAGCATTGGTAGATGCTTTAGAAAGTGGTAAATTAAGTTTTGCTGGCCTTGATGTTTTCGAAAATGAACCTACCCCTGCTATTAAAGTCTTGATGAATAATAAAATATCGCTAACACCTCATATAGGTGCAGCTACAGGAGAAGCACAGGATAGAATAGGTCAGGAACTTGCAGATCAAATTATATCCATACTTAAGTAGTAAAAATAAGACATTGATTATCTCGTAAGATTATCTCTGGCTCGTAATGCTAAAAGGTAACTTTTTGATATAGGCTCATCTACGAAGAGAATTAAGCTTTATTTCAACAATAAAAAACTATAAAAACATCTTTGCGAAATTCGTAGGGATGTTTTTTTTATGTTATTAATCGATCAAATTGACTGTTTATCTGTTTACCGAGTAATTTATTGTGATTGCCTTTAACTTTTAATCCTAAAACGTTTAAATTTAACTATAAATTAAAAATATACTAAGATGTCTGGATTATTAGATTTATTAAATAGCGATATTGGAAAACAAATGATTAGCGGCGTTAGTAGCCAGACTGGTCAATCAGAAGGAAAAACTGCTGATGTTCTAAGCATGGCACTACCTGTATTAATGGGTGCTATGAAAAAAAATGCTTCTACACCTGAAGGCGCTTCAGGTTTAATGAATGCTTTATCCGGTAAACACGATGGAGGAATTCTTCAAAACTTAGGAGGATTATTTAATGGAGGTGTGGATGATAATACCATGCAAGATGGGGCTGGGATTCTAGGACATATTCTAGGACAAAAACAACCGCAGGTAGAAAATGCACTAAGTTCGAAATCAGGTGTAGATGCAGGTTCTGTAGCTCAAATATTAAAAGTTGCAGCTCCTATTTTAATGGGTGTTTTAGGTCAACAAACCAGAGCAAATAACGTAAATGATTCTAGCGGGTTAACTTCTTTATTAGGAAGTATGTTAGGTGGACAACCAAAACAAAACCAAAGTCTTATTATGTCACTTATTGATGCCGACGGAGATGGCAGTGTTCTGGATGACGTTGCTGATATAGTAATTGGCTCAAATAAGAAAAAAGGTGGTCTTGGTGGACTTCTAGGCGGTCTTTTTGGAAAATAATTTGACACCACCATTCTTTCATAACATAGGTAAAAGAAGAGTTTTGATAAAATATCAAAACTCTTTTTCATTCGTGGAAATGCTATGTAATAAAAAATGTTAAACAGGAAAAATATTTGATCTACTTTTTGTAATTTGAGATTCATGATGAAAAATAGTATATACATATTTATTCTGGCAATGATTATCTACAGTTGTGGAACTACCAAGGATCGGAAACTGGATACAGCCACTACAAACAATATATCAGATACCTTACGAATCGCCAATGATGATTTGGAATATGAAATTCTTATTATAGAGCCAGGTTTTAGCCCTTGGTTAGCCACCCAGCCGCCAAGAGGGTATTATAATCAACAATTTTTAGAAATAAGAAATCGACAATATGTCACAGAATACAATCAAAGAGTATTACAACCGCAACGATACGACCCTAATTTATATCTTCAACAAATTAACTACGAACAAAGTATTGACTATGGATATGAGGTAAACTACTTACTATATAATTACTTCTTATATTTTGAGCAACAATATCAACAAAAATTTTTTGTAAGTAGAGGGTAAAGGTTTTGACACAAAAAGTTTAAGTCGTATTTTTACCTCATGCAAAAGTTCAAAGACCGTTGGGAAATTAAAGCTAATTGGCAACTTCTATTTCCTTTCTTAGGATTATTAGGTTTATTATTTTCAGCATTCTTACTAAGTAAAAGAATAGTTTCTGGTATACTCAAGTTATCAGAAACCAATGATTCTTTTTTTATCGCAGTGTCGTTGATCACTATTTTTCTTTTTATTCCTTTACTAGGATTAACGTTAAAGATTTTTGATGCCTTAGAAAAAAAATGGAATGTAACCTATCGATGGGAACTTATCGCGATCTTTATCGTATTTGCAATTACGGGCTCTACAGCTGCCGGGCTTTCTGATCCCATATTAACCTTTATAGGTTTAAGCAGAGAAACTACCAATGGATGGATTTATTGGCCATTAAGAATATTATTAATATTTCCAATATATCAAGTAATACTATTACTTGTTGGTTGGATGTTTGGGCAGTTTAAGTTTTTCTGGTGGTTCGAGAAAAAAATGCTACGCCGAATGGGATTTTCCCAATTCATTAAAGATTAAAAAAACTATTTACAGGTAAGAATTTCTAAATATCCTTTTTTGACAAGAAATTTACCTAACCACCTATACCTCAATTACTTTCGATTTTTTATTTGTAACTCCTTCTTTATTAATCACAAAAGTATATAACCACATTAGTGTAAAAGATGGAATAATATCAGTTCCCGGAATAATCTCTTCGATAAAAGTAATCGCTGAAGCAATTTTACCTTTCTTTCCTGGATACATATCCATCATTTTTTTTGCTGCGTAAGGAGCCCATAAAAGGTCTAAAAATGGACCAATAAAAGGAATCGCCAAAGAGGCCATACCAATTACATCATAGATAAGACCTTTCTTTAATAATTTATATTTCTCATTTTTCATAAGTTTCTATTTACTAATAATATAACAAAAAAAATGCCAAAAAATTATTACGCCAAATCTGCAGTAATTAACCTTAAAAATTCTGTTCTTGTTTCAATTTTTTCAAATTGCCCTCTAAATCCAGAAGTTGTGGTTACCGAATTTTGTTTTTGTACACCCCGCATCATCATACACATATGAGCTGCCTCAATAACTACTGCAACGCCTTTAGGTTGTAGCGTATCATTAATACACTCTAATATGTCATGAGTCAACCGTTCTTGCACTTGTAAACGTCTTGCAAATACATCTACGATTCTTGGTAATTTACTCAAACCAACAATTTGACCATTTGGTATATAAGCGATATGAGCCTTACCGAAAAAGGGGAGCATATGGTGCTCACACAAGGAATATAGTTCAATATCTTTCACAATAACCATATCATCGTAGTCCTCCTTAAACATAGCGCTTTTTAAAATCTCCTCAGGATCTTGATGATAACCCTGAGTCAAAAATTGCATAGCTTTTGCAGCGCGTTCGGGAGTTTTTACAATCCCTTCTCTATTTATATCTTCTCCAAGATCGGTAATTATTGATTTAAATTTATTCTTTACTTCATCCGTAACCTTTATATTATATTCCTCAAATTTATTGTATGGCATTATATTTAAATTAGTTCTGTTTTTCTTTTTTTAACTTACTCCTAAAGGTATGCTGCAATTTACTTAGTTTTGGGTTAATCACAAACTGACAATACCCTTGATTACTATGTTGATTGTAATAGTTTTGATGATCATCTTCTGCATCATAAAAAGCCTCTAGTGCTGCTATTTGTGTTACTATAGGGCTATCAAAAACGCCTTCCTTAGTAAGCTTTTCAATCATAGAATGTGCGATTTCCATTTGTTTATCACCTATATAAAACACAGCACTTCTATATTGTGTACCCCGATCAGCTCCTTGTCTATTTAATGTGGTTGGATCGTGTGTAGCAAAAAAGATTTCAAGTAATTCATTGTAACTAATTATATCAGCATCATATTCGATTTTAATTGCTTCTGCATGACCTGTTCTACCAGTGGTTATCTCTCGGTATGCAGGGTTTTTAATAGTACCTCCGGTATATCCTGATTTTACTTTACATACTCCTTCCAATCGCTGAAAAACGGCTTCAGTACACCAGAAACATCCCCCAGCAAAAACGGCGGTCTTAAGATTATTTTTTTTCATACTAATGTTAAAATATAAATATTGTTTAACTAATGTACGTATATACTAAACAGTGTTGCTGCTTTTTAACTTTTCATTAGTACGCCATGTAATCATACAATCCTAGTTTTGCACATACGTCAAAAAAGTAAGGATTTTTTTACAAAATATGAATAAAAAACTACGCCCTATTGTAAGTGTGTTATTAGTAATGTACACATTTATTTTATTTGGTCAAGAAAGAAAAGAGATTACTGCAAAGAGAATTACTACCGCTCCTAAAATTGATGGTGTTCTAGATGATATGGTTTGGAAAGATATCCCCGCTTCTGGTGACTTTAGAATGTGGCAACCAGGAAATGAAGGAACAATTCCAGAAAATATTCAAACCGAAGTTAAAATGGCCTATGATAACAAAGCCGTATATTTTGCTGCGTATTTATATGATGATCAACCAGATAAAATACTAAAACAATTTACACAACGTGACAATGTATTTGCACAAGCAGACTTTTTCAATATCTCGATAAATACCTATAATGACGGGATTAATGAAACTCGATTTTTTATTACAAGCGCAGGAACTATTGGAGATGCACGTGCAGATCAATTCAATGAAGATTTTAGTTATAATGTAGTTTTTAATGCTAAAATCTCCTATGATGAAAAAGGGTGGTATGCCGAATTTAAAATCCCTTACAACGCTTTACGCTTTCCAGAAGTAGCCGTGCAAGACTGGAGCATCAATTTTTTTAGAAGATTACAAAATAGGAATGAAACGCATTCTTGGAATTTTGTGGATAATAAAATAGGTCAACGAACTCAATATAACGGTTTAGTGAGAGGTGTTAAAAACATTAATCCACCACTAAGACTTACTTTTTTTCCTTTTGTACAAGGTTTAGGAACTAGTTTTGATGGAGAAACTGAAACAGATTTTAGCGCGGGACTAGATGTAAAATATGGATTGAGTGATAGTTTCACGCTAGATGCAACCCTAATACCTGATTTTGGACAGGCAGCTTTTGATGAAGTGCGATTAAACTTAGGGCCTTTTGAACAAACCTTTGGAGAAAACAGACAATTTTTTACCGAAGGAACTGAACTCTTTAACAAAGGTAATATTTTCTTTTCCAGACGTGTTGGTAATGGTCCAACTAGGATTATATCTGATAAAGATTTAAACGATAACGAGATTGCCGAAGCGTCTCCTTCTAAAATAAATCTTCTCAATGCTCTCAAGATATCAGGAAGAACTAAGGAGAACTTAGGAATAGGTTTTTTTAATGCTATAACTGAAAAAACCGAAGTTCGGATTACAGATACCATAACAGGAGAACAAAGAAGTGAAGTGGTTGAACCACTGGCTAATTATAATATTTTTGTTTTGGATCAGCAATTTAACAACAACTCTTCTTTGTCCTTAATAAATACCAATGTGACACGTGATGGTAGTGATTTTAGAGACGCTAATGTAACAGGGTTGGTCTGGAACTTAGCAAATAAGGCTAATTCATATCGATTAACAGGAAGATCCATAGTTAGCCAGGTAAATCTTCCTAGTAAAAATAGTGCTGGTTTCCGGTCTGAGTTAGATTTTGATCGCATTAAAGGTAAATGGCGATATGGATTTGGTCATGACCTGGCAAATACTACTTATGATATTAATGATTTAGGAGTAAATTTCACAAACAACTTTAATAGTTTCAGAGTCAGTACTTCTTATCAGATCTTCGAACCAACTAAGATGTTTAACAATTATAGAATCAATCTTTTTGCCAGGCATCGCAGATTATATGAACCTAGTGTACAAACATCTAATTCTGTGGGTGTTGATTGGTTTTTTGTAACCCGGGAGCGTTTTGGTTTTGGAGGATTTACGATTTATGACTCCGATACTGATGATTATTTCGAGCCCAGAGTAGATGGTCGATATGTTACTTTCAGTGAAAACCTAGGAGTTAATTTATGGGTATCTTCTGATTATCGCAAAAAATTTGCATACGATGTACGCTTGTTTCACCGTAATTGGTTTGAAGATAATCAACAAACTTATAGTATGAACCTTTCTCCAAGATATCGATTTTCTGATAAACTTTTGGTGATCTGGACTACTGATTATGCTATTAGAAGGCGAAATTTTGGATATATAGACAATACCGAAACCTCTATTTTTCTGGGGCAGCGAGATATTACCACAGTTGAGAACTCCCTTAGTGCCAGCTATAACTTCGATCCTTATAAAGCAATTAACCTTCGTTTTAGAAATTTTTGGAGTACCGCGGATTACTCCGAAAATGTATTTTATACATTAAACAATGATGGTACTCGTAGACGGGCGGATTATGATACTTCTGAAAATGATCCAAATACTAATTTTAATATTTGGAATTTAGATTTGAGCTTTAGCTGGAGATTTGCACCCGGAAGTGAAGCCACCCTACTCTATCGCAATCAGATTTTTAATCAGGATGAACTTTCTACCATTAACTATACAGATAGTTTAGATAATCTTTTTGGCCAGCCAATACAGCATACATTATCACTAAGAGTTGTTTATTTTCTTGATATCAATAATTTAAAAGGTTCTTTTAAAGGATAATCTTGGCGATATTTAGGATATTAGTTACTTTCACAGTTTTAAGCAATGCATAGATGATAAAAGCAAAGAATATTCATAAAAACTATGGAGATTTACACGTTTTAAAAGGTGTTGATTTACATATCAAAGAAGGAGAAATTGTATCCATCGTAGGAGCTTCAGGAGCAGGAAAAACAACATTACTACAAATTCTAGGCACATTAGATCGAGCATCAAAGGAAAAAGGAAGCGATCTTTCCATTAATAATAATATCATCAACTTCCTTACTGAAAAGCAACTTTCTAAATTTAGAAATGAGCAATTAGGGTTTATTTTTCAGTTTCATCAGCTTTTACCCGAATTTACTGCTTTGGAAAATGTTTGTATTCCGGCATTTATAAAAAAGGTACCAAAAGCTGAAGCAGAAAAAAGAGCAAAAGAGTTATTGGGCTTTTTAGGCTTAGAACATCGATGTGACCATAAGCCAAGTGAATTGTCAGGAGGAGAACAACAACGAGTTGCTGTTGCCAGATCTTTAATCAACAACCCAAAAGTAATCTTTGCCGATGAGCCTTCTGGTAATCTGGATAGTGAATCAGCTGAGAACCTGCATCAATTATTCTTTAAACTTAGAGATGAGTATGGGCAAACCTTTGTTATCGTTACTCATAACGAAGAATTAGCTGATATGGCCGATCGAAAATTGGTTATGGTAGATGGTAAAATTGTAGATAAAACTTAATTTTACTGTATTTCAATATTTCAACACAGAAAACTTCGTGAAGAAACTAAGCAAAACGGAACTTAAAGAATTTCTGGATGAAAAAGCGGCATTTTATGAACAACCACAATTCATAGAAACAGATCCTGTTCAAATTCCACACCTTTTTACCCAAAAAGAGGATATCGAAATTGCAGGTTTCTTAACAGCAATAATTTCTTGGGGAAATCGTAAAAGCATCCTCAATAATGCACATCAGTTAATGGGGCTTATGGGGAGTTCACCATATGATTTTATTATGCATCATAAGGATACTGATCTTGAAAAATTAGAAGGTTTTGTTCATAGAACCTTTAATAGTACTGATCTATCTTATTTTATTAAAGCTTTACAGAATATCTATAAAAAGTATGGGGATATGGAGGTCTTTTTTAAACAATTCAATCAAGAAAAGCATCTACAAAACGCCATTCATTATTTTAAGAAGGAATTTTTTATGCTGCCGCACTTACCCCGAACTCAAAAACATATTAGTGATCCACATAAAAACTCTGCGGCAAAAAGGATTAATATGTTTTTTAGATGGATGATACGAGATGCCAAAGCTGGGGTGGATTTAGGAATTTGGAAAAGCCTTTCTCCCTCGCAATTATCTTGTCCATTAGATGTACATTCGGGCAATGTTGCAAGAAAGCTACACTTGCTCGGCAGAAAACAAAATGATGGTAAAGCTCTATACGAACTCGATAGTAATTTAAGGCTATTAGACCCTTTAGATCCAGTAAAATATGACTATGCCTTATTTGGATTAGGAGTTTTCGAAAAATTCTGATAGGTAAAGTATCATCAAAACCTCTTTATAAAAATAATAAGAAAGTCCTATACGCTATAACTTTTCCACCTAATCATAACATTAAATGCATAAGAATCTTTTCTTTTCGAATTTGTTGAATTAGTGGAACATGAATACAAAGAAATTAAATACACTGCAAATCAATTCGGTTTGATCAATATCCTACTTTTATAGAATCATCTGTCAATGTTTTTACATACGCAACCAAAGCTTTTAATTCTTCCTGATCCAGTTTCAACTCATCAAAGGGCAAGGTTTGATGTACTAAATCAAATCCCATTCCACTACCTCCTCCTAGATTATAAAACTCCATAACCTCTTCTAATGTATTGTATACGCCATTATGCATATATGGAGCTGTAAGTGCTGTATTTCGTACGGTAGGTGTTTTAAACATGCCTCTATGTAACTCTTCTTCAAATTTCCAATAAAAACCTAAATCATCATCTAGTTGTTTGTTTTCTTTTGTTTCCGGAACCCCTATAACCTCTTTTTCCGTTTCTTTAAAAAATGGAGGTACTGTGCCATTAGTTAAAGGCACAAAATGACAGGTTGCACAGAGCGCTTTACCCATAAAAAGATTAAATCCTTTTTTCTCTTCTTTGGTAAACGTATCCTCTTCTCCTCTTATATTTTTATCAAACTTCGAAGAAAATCCATTGAGGGTTGATATGTAAGAGGATATCGCTTTAATTACATCTCTATTTCTATTAGAGACTCCTCCGTATGCTTCTTTGAACAATTTTATATACGTAGTGTCCTGTAGAATAGCATCAGAAAATTCGTGCACTCCAGAATCAAATTCCTTTTTATTAGTAAAAACAGCGGATATCTGATCTAATAAATTTGCCGATCTACCATCCCAAAAAAAACTTTTCTGAAAAACCGAATTAATTAAAGTAGGCGTGTTTCTCTGTAACGGATTCGAAGTATTATCCAAATTACTCACCTTATCATCAGCATAAGCCCTATCAGGTTTATGACAGGTAGCACAAGCCATTTCCTTTTTTTTAGATAAGTTTTTATCAAAAAATAGTTTTTCCCCTAAAGCTATTTGCTTATCAGAAGGGTTTCTATTGCTGGGAGGTGTAAAATAAGTTACATTAAATGAATCTTCCTCAAAAAATGTTGGTGCGTCAAAATTAAATGGAAAACTACGCTCTCCCTCCCACAATTCACTTTCCTTACGGATGGCAACCCAGTTACGGGTAATCGGGTTCATATACTCTCTGATGAATGTATATCGATCAAAACTCTCAAAATCTTTATTTTGATTAATGAAGCGAATAGATCTGGCAATATTATTTTTAAACTCTTTATCAAGTTCAATATTCTTATTTTTTATTAAAAATCCTATCGTTTCTTCGTATACATATTGTAAGCTTTCTAGTGAAACAATGGTTTCTTCAATACCGAGATGACTTACAGGAGTATCGAAACCAGAAATACCCAAACTTATGATTCTAAACAATTGTTGATGTGTAGCAACAAAAAATCGTTTGGGGTTTAAGGTTCTCTTTTGAATGTTTTTTTGAAGGTTTAACAACAAACCTTTTGTAATTCTTATTTCATAGCCAAATTCTTCTTCAGTTACATTTCCTTCATAAAGGCTTTCTTCTATTTTCTGCAAACCCACAGGGTTTAAAATTTTGCTATTGTCTTCCTTAAATATAGGTAATGCCGGTCCATTTGCTCTGTGCCCAACCTCAGGATTCAAATAAGAAGCAAATGGTTCTGCTTTTTTAAATGCAATTCTTGCATTTTTAAAAATAGTTTGTGCGTTTTCTCCTTTACTACCGACGATTTCTAGTGTATCCAAATACGCTATTGAATTCGTGATATTCTTCAGATAAAAATCTTGAGCAATTTTCCAATTAGGTTTTGTAGTATCAATGTATGTTTCTTCTTTGAATTCTTTACAAGAAAAAAATAAAAATGTAAAAAAAGAAACTAATAGTACACTTGTCTTAAATGATGTATTCATTAACTAATGGTGTTTTAATAAATAAAAAGAATCTCCATTATTCAATGGAGATCTTTTTATTTTGATTTTTTACAGGAAAACTATCTAGGAAGTCCTCTTAAAATAATGATCTGAGAAGCTTGATCATCTTCTCTGGATGCATTTGTATGACCATCCAAGTTCATAAAGTCAGGGCTCTCCCAATAATGAGGTTGTAGCGCTAATAAGAACGTACCTGGAACTCCAACTTTGTCAGAAATATCGGTTAATGCGCCAAACTCACCACTAAAACCTGTACTATTATTAGGATCTAAGTCTTGGCGAACTACTAATTCTAATACTTTACTTGGATTGTTACCGTTAATGTCTGTTTGGTATATCTGTGCAGCATGTCCTCTGTCAAAAGAATTAGGATCTTCCTGAACATAAATAAAATTTTCTGTCACACATATATTATCAGGACTTTGTAATTCTGGTAAATTCCCATCCATATTATTAGTATCTGTGTTACCACTTATAATCTGAGTTAGCTTCCCTGTTAACGGAGAGGCTTCATCTAATTCTAATTTATATACTGTTCCCCAATCATTATAAGTTCCTCTTCCTGGTCCTCTTCCCGTTACGGCAAAAAACACATTTCTTCCATTCGCATCACTACCTTTTTGATAATCTACATCCTCTACTCTCATAAACTGAGAAGCAAAAACATCGGTACAAGCAGTTTCCATTTCATCTTTAGTAAAGTCTTTACCATTTGGAATTTCAACAAATTCTACATCGTAAGTATTTCCAAAATCCAATTGACCTTCATTATAAACAGTTTCTGGAGCTACATCCTCAATACCTATATTACCATCAACATCGACAATACCATTAGAAACCTGCTTAAATCTTAGCACATAAATCTTTCCGTTCGTTAAATCATCATCTGCATTTTCTGAATAATATAAAGTTACCTGACCTTCAGAACCACTAGAATCATCGTCTCCACCAATAATAACAGTTTTACCAGAATAGGCATCCTTTGGTAATGGAACCGCATTTTCCCAAGAAAACTCTCCTAAAGCATCTAATCCAAAATCTGCAGTTGGTGTAGGAGTAGCTATAAAAGGATCGATCCCTTTCACATCATAATTAATACTTTCTGAAGCTGATAAAAACAAGTCCTGAGATCCACCGTGTATTGCCGCTTCCCACATCGTTCCAGAGCATTGTCTTGCAAAATCAGATACTCCAGAGTTCAATAGATAGTCTCCGGCAACGGGTATTAAATTCTCATCCAGTCTTATTCTTGCAACGGCATAGCTATCTTCACAATTAACAACATAGATATATTCATCTCCGTCTTTCAAAAACCCCGCTCCATCTGCTGAACCAGCTAGTTGAAATGTACCATTGATTACATCTGGTGTACTTATTAAAGAATATGGCTCTACATAATTAAATTGAGAAGCCATTGCTACTAAAGGCTTTGTTGGTGATTTATCCGAGAACATAGTGGGTAGTGGCACAAAATCTTCTCCATCTTCACCGTCCTGACCATCAACTCCGTCCTGACCATCCTGACCATCTTGACCGTCTATTCCATCAATACCATCTCTTCCATCTTCACAATTTGCTAAAG
This sequence comes from Aquimarina ulvae, assembly GCF_053613295.3. Classification (NCBI taxonomy): domain Bacteria; kingdom Pseudomonadati; phylum Bacteroidota; class Flavobacteriia; order Flavobacteriales; family Flavobacteriaceae; genus Aquimarina; species Aquimarina ulvae. Next base: position 31,989 of record NZ_JBSIBP030000009.1, on the reverse strand, counting down.
ACACCCCCAGAGAAAATATCAATAAGGATTTAAAAACAAGTTTTCCTAAATTATTCATTTTTTCGTTAATTAAGTTATAAGATTATTTATGTGGTGTAAAATTATTTAGACTATTCTAAAGGTTAGTTAACTAATGATAGCTATTAAGTTAATCTAAGTTTAATTTTACGTTATGAAGTTTTTTTTAAGGTTAAACAGGTTAACGCTTGATTAATTTTTTGGCTTTTGAAACAAAAACTATAATGGAATAGTGTATATAAAAATTTAACGAAAGAAACATCTAAAAACTGCCATTTACTAATGTTTAGAATAATCAAAGAAGGGAATTCTTAATTTTTAATATTTTTTTGTTAATTTTATTAAGAATTGTATCACATAATACAATTCTTGATAAAAATGATTGCACCGATACTCCCCTTAAATGAAGAATTCAGAATTGAAGCATTAAAGTCATTAAATATTCTTGATACAGAATCTGAGAATGAATTTGATGAGATTACTGCATTAGCAGCATATTTATGTGACACTGAAGCTGCTTTGATATCATTGGTGGATAGTGATCGTGAATGGTTTAAATCCTCCTACGGATTTTCTACTAATCAAATCCCTAGAAAAGAATCTTTTTGTGCCCACGCTATTTTAGATCCGAATATTCCATTGATTGTTAACGATACCAGATTGGATGAACGTTTTTGTGACAATCCTCTTACTAGAAAAGGCACTGTTATTTTTTATGCCAGTATTCCACTTATTGATAAGAACGGATTCGCTCTTGGTACCTTATGTGTTATCGATAGTCAACCCAAAAAACTTAGTGATAAGCAATTAGAGGCCTTAAAATCTCTTGCCCATCAAGTTGTTATACTATTTGAACTCAATAAAAAAAACAAAGACTTAGAGCAAATAGAAGACAAACTCCGAAAAAGAAACGAGTCATTAAAAGAATTTGCAAGAGTAATTTCTCACGATCTAAAAATGCCATTGGCCAATGTGATTACTACTTCTGATCTCTTAAAACTAAAATTAGCTAATGATCTGGATCAGGAAACTTCAGAATATTTTGATTATATAAAACAGTCCTCCTTCACAATGAGTGATTATATAAATGATGTGTTAGATCACTATGAAAGTGATAGCCTGACTCAAAATAAACCAGAATCATTTAAACTAAATTATCTTTTAAAAGAAATTGCAGAATTATTAAGTATTAAGCCTGATTGCACGATTCATTTCCCAGAAAATAATCCTACACTAAACTGCAATAAGTCAGCATTGAAGCAAATATTTTTCAATCTCATAGGAAATAGTATTAAATACAATGATAAGGAACAAATAATCATAGATATTGAGCATTCAGAAGATACTAGATTTTATTACTTTAAGGTTACCGACAATGGAATGGGCATTCCTGACGATAAGATTGATTCCATTTTTGAATTATTCACCACGGCTAATGGAACAGATAGGAGCGGTAACAAAGGAAATGGAATAGGGCTTTCAACAGTAAAAAAATTAGTTGAAAATCTAGGTGGATGTATCAAAGTAAAATCTATTCTCGGTGTACAAACTATTTTTGATTTTTCTATCAAAAAGTAATATAGTTATGAAGTAATAGTTGCCACACAAGCTTCAGCACATTTCTCTCCATCTATGGCAGCAGAAACAATCCCACCAGCATATCCAGCACCTTCTCCACAGGGATAGAGTCCTTTTATCTGCGTATGCTCTAGTGTATATCGATTTCTGGGTATTCGTACTGGAGATGAAGTCCTGGATTCTGGAGCGTGTACAACGGCTTCATTGGTTAGATAACCTCTCATACTTTTATCAAAAGCTTTAAATCCTTGCTGCAGTGTATTGTGAATGAATTTCGGAAAGACGCTTTCCATATCTACAGATGTCAAACCTGGTTTATAAGAAGTTTCTGGTAAATCTATAGAAATCTTTCCTTGTGTTAGGTCTACTAATCGTTGTGCGGGCACCTTTTGTGTACCTCCTGCCAAATGCCAAGCCCGTTGTTCTATTTGTTTCTGAAAGTACATTCCGGCTAATGGACCATATTTAGAAAAATCTTTAAAATCTTCTAAACGTAATTCTACAACTATTCCACTATTAGAAGTAGGTTGATCTCTTTTGGATGGTGACCAACCGTTGGTAACTACTTCTCCAGGACTGGTGGCACAAGGAGCAATAACTCCACCCGGACACATACAAAAAGAATACATACCTCTGCCTTTTACCTGCTTTACGATGCTGTAAGGTGATGGTGGCAAATACTGCCCACGAACTTCACACTTATATTGTATTTGATCAATTAATTGTTGAGAATGTTCTACCCGAACGCCTAATGCAAATGGTTTTGCTTCAATTTCAATCTTTTTCCTGTATAACAATTCAAAAACATCTCTGGCAGAGTGTCCTGTTGCTAAAATCACCTTATTTGTTTCAATCGTATCACCAGTATGTAGAACTACAGCATTGATTGATGAATTTTTTATTTTAAAATCAGTTACTCTGGTTTCAAAATGTATTTCTCCACCCTGTTCTCTTATCTTATCTCGTATGGATGCGATAATAGCTGGTAATTTATTAGTTCCAATATGTGGATGTGCTTCAACCAAAATCTGATTTGTAGCTCCAAAACCGACTAATAAGTTAAGAATACGGTTAACATCTCCCCTTTTTTTAGAGCGTGTATATAATTTCCCATCGCTGTAAGTACCTGCGCCTCCTTCTCCAAAACAATAATTAGAGTCTTCATTAACTATATGATCCCTATTGATCGCTTTAAGATCTCTTCTTCTGTTCCTAACATCTTTACCTCGCTCCAGCAAAATGGGCTTATACCCCAACTCAATACATCGTAAAGCTGCGAATAAACCCGCAGGACCCGCTCCAATTATAACGACTTCATTCTTATCAGAAACATCGGGATACTCTGGTAATTCAATAGGTTCTTCAACATAATCCTCTTGCACATATACTCTTAGTTTCAAATTTACTTTAATAGCTTTTTGACGTGCATCAATAGAACGTTTTAATATCCGTATGTGCTTAATTTCATTTATCGGTATCCCATTTTTTCTGGATACCTCAGTTTTTAATTGATCAGAAATTACAGCAATTTCGGGTGCTACTTGTATGCTAAATTCGTATTGCAATGGGTATGTTTTCTAATTTTTGACGAAGATACGATGTTAAAAAACAAGTTTATCTGTTACGAACGTAAATCAGTTTAAATCTCCCGCTGGTATGATCCCGTTGATCTATTTCAAACTCTTTTAGCGAATTAAATAAAGGAGTTAATTTTGCAAAACCAAAATTTCTTGAGTCAAAGTTAGGTTGTTTCTTAAGAATCAAAGAACCTACATCTCCTAAAAATGCCCATCCATCCTCATCTGCTGCATCATCAACAGAGTTTCTTAATAATCGTATTGTTTTAGGTGTGATCTTATCTAAGTTAGATTTCTCTGACTTTCCTTTACCATCTTTTTTCTCAGTATCCTTATTAAGGATTTCGAGATAGATAAACTTATCACATGCAACAATAAATGGATCTGGAGTTTTCTTTTCTCCAATTCCATATACAACAACACCCGCTTCTCGTAATCGCATAGCCAACTTTGTAAAATCACTGTCTGAGGAAACTAAACAAAAGCCATGAACCCTTTCTGAATATAAGATATCCATCGCATCTATAATCATAGCAGAATCTGTTGCATTTTTTCCGGTTGTATAACTATATTGTTGAATTGGATTTATTGCATTTTCAAGTAATATGCCCTTCCATTTTGCCAAATATGGTTTTGTCCAGTCACCATAAATTCTTTTGATAGTAGGAGTACCATATTTAGTAATCTCTTCCATCATCTCTTTTAAATACTTTGCGGGAATATTATCACCGTCAATAAGAACGGCTAATTTTGTATCTTTAATCATGCCGTTAAAGGTACATAAATACAACATCTAATAAAAGTACTCCATAGTAATCTAATGACTATTCGTGAAATATTAAAAAACACGGACATTGACCTTGGGAATTACCGAAAACACCCTAGAAATTTTATCAGGAATGGAACAAAGGATTTTTTTTTGCACTGGAAAGTAGCTTATAACACCTTACAAAAATTTGTTCCTAAAGAATTGGAAATTGATACTTTTGAAGATAGTCCCTGGGGTTCTTTAGTAGCGCTTTCTATAGAAAAGATTCGACCAAAAAATCTACCGCATTACCATCCTTATTCCCCATTTTCATGAAATCTATATTGGAACTTATATTAAGTCAGAAAAAAAGACAAGTGTTTATTTTTTAAATCTAGAAGGAAGTAAAAGAATTTCCTGTATGGTTGCTAAAAATTTCTAAACTCCCTTATCGATATTCTAAGATGAAGAGAACTTCTGACACCTATATTTCAAGAAATTTTAACCACAAAGATGAATTTGATATCCAATTCAAATTGGGGAACACTGTAAAAAGCAAAACAAATCTAGATATTTGGTTAACTGAACGATATGCCCTTTTTCAGGATGCGGATAATGATATTAATGAATATGAGGTTCATCATCCTGAGCTGCCCCTATGAGAAATCAACATTAAAAAATTGACCGTTAACCATCCGTAATTTAAAAACTTACTCAAACAAAAGCCAGGTCATACCAGTTATTCTAATAGTATACAGGTGATCGTCTGGGCAAAGTGTAAAAAGAATAAAGATAATTACTATGACGATAATTAAAATAGATACCAAGATCAACCGTATTAAAAATAGATAGGTTCGTGCTTTAGCAGGTTATTTCAATCCATTATTAATAGTAAGTTTCTATATTTGATAGTAACAAACAATTAATTAGACTTATGAAAAAACTATTTTTTTTAGCCATTGCGCTTATCGGTTTTACCACAATTTCTAATGCACAAAGCTTAAAATTTGGTGTAAAAGGAGGAGTTAACTTTTCTAATATCAATGGAGATGCTGATCTGGACAGCAGAACAGGATATCACATAGGCTTTGTAGGGCAGTTCGGAATTGCAGACAAGTTTGCTATTCAGCCAGAGGTGTTATATTCTGCCCAAGGAGCTGATGATAGAGATATAGACTATTTGAATGTTCCTATTTTAGTGAAATATAAATTCTTAAAATTTTTAAGTTTTGAAGCAGGCCCACAGTTTGGTATTGTAGTAAATGATGATTTTGAAACTGGGGAACCAGAAAGTTTTGATGTTAGTGGCGCCGTTGGAGCAGGTGTAGAATTTGGTGATTTCTTTGCTCAGGCTCGATACAACTTCGGACTTACAGATATTGTGGATAATGTCAATTCTAAAAATGGAACTTTCCAGCTTTCTGTTGGATATTACATTTTTTAGTAGCAACCAAAAAAATTATAGAAAAAGAGGTCGTCTAAAAATTATGTAGACGACCTCTTTTTTTTAGGATCTTCTCGATCTTCTGTTATAGTTCCTATTATTACGATTAGATTTAGGTTTTCCCCTCTGTTTTTTCACGGGTGCTGCGTTATAATCAAAAGTAAAACTTGGTTCAAAACCTTCTATGATTTCTTTGGGCAATGTTATTCCTAATAATTTTTCTATCCCCTTTACATAACTCACCTCTTCCTGTGAAACTAATGAAATTGCTTCTCCACTTGCTCCTGCTCTACCCGTACGCCCAATTCTATGTACGTAATCTTCAGAAATATTGGGTAGTTCATAGTTAATAACGTGTGGTAATAACGGAATATCCAACCCGCGGGCTGCAATATCCGTAGCTACTAATACTCGAATTTTATTTTGCTTAAAACCGCTTAATGCTTTTGTCCTTGCTCCTTGACTTTTATTTCCGTGAATTGCCGCGGATGTGATTCCGTTTTTACTTAGTTTTTCACTAAGGCGATTGGCACCGTGCTTGGTTCGTGTAAAAATCAATACTTGTTTCCAGTTTCCTTCAGAAATCAGCTTAACAACTACATCGGTTTTTTTTGACTTATCAACTTTAAACATCTTCTGATCTACCTTCTCCGCAGTGGTATTCTCTGGAGCGGCTTCAACAGATACTGGGTGTTGTAAAATTCCACCAGCCAGTTTCTTAATCTCCTTAGAAAAAGTTGCAGAAAACAATAGGTTCTGCCTTTTTGTAGGCAATAATGCTAGTATTTTATTGATATCTCTCTGAAATCCCATGTCTAGCATCCGATCTGCTTCATCCAATACCAATATTTCTACTTTCGCAAGTGATAAAGCTCTTTGACTATGTAAATCTAATAAACGACCTGGCGTAGCTACTAATATATCTACTCCATTCCTGAGAGCCCTGATTTGTGGATTTGCATTTACACCTCCAAAAACCACCATTGATCTCAAATCAACAAATTCACTATATGCTTTTACATTATCCAATATTTGTGCTGCGAGCTCTCTTGTAGGTGTTAAGATCAAAGCTCTAATAGGTCTTTTCCTAAAGTGCTGTCCCTGTGATAATATTTGTAATATAGGTAATGTAAATCCTGCAGTTTTACCAGTTCCGGTTTGAGCGGATGCTAACACATCTTTCCTTTCTAAAATTGGAGGTATGGCTTTTTCCTGAATTGGAGAAGGGACCGTATACCCTTTTTTGTCGATAGCTTTTAATAAAGCATCGGATAATCCTAATAAATCAAATGACATATAAATTGTTTAAGAAACAACAATCTATTATATAATGCCATTTCTGAATGTAACCGCAAAGGTACGTCTAATTTTTAGGATGTTAATCCATTTATCAGTTTGATATAGGATATAGATAACTTTAGACCATAAAAAATATTAAAGACTGACATATTCTTCTTAAACTTATTAATTCTCAATAAAAAATATAATAATATCCGTGTTTCACTGAAAACAGGGAATCTTAGACCGTCGCAAACAATTATTTTTACAATGATACTCTTTGTATAAATTGAGCACGTACATTTATTATTTTTTTGGTTTAGAAAAATTACTTTTTAAATTCAAATGGGGGCAAATATTTTGACGACATACAGATGTTATCAAATATGTCCAATAAGTAAACCGAATAACCTTTATCATGAAACCCAACTATTTCATAAATCCATTATTCCTACTTTCTTTAACCATTTTATTGGTCAACGATTTCTTTCTAAAGCAGCTATACCACAATTGGATTACTGGCAAATTGTCTGATTTGTTTGGGCTTATAGTTTTTGTTATGTTTCTTACATCATTTGCAAGTCAATATAAAAAACTGATTTCTATTGGCGTTGCCGTTCTTTTTAGCTTTTGGAAAACACCATTGAGTCAGTTTGCAATTGATTTCTGGAATACTCTTCAAGTTATTCAATTTGAAAGAACAGTAGATTATACCGATATTTTTTGTGTAGCAATCTTAATACCTCTTTTTTTTTATCGTCCTTCAATACATTATGTTTATTCTAAAACTAAGTTATTCAAAACGATAAAATATAGTATCTCCATTATAACATTATTTGCAATAATGAGCACATCACAAATGCGTTACGCCGTACCACCATCCACAAAAATTGATAAATATATAACGGTCAAAACTCCTAAAGATTCATTTTTTCGTCAATTAGACATAGATAAAATAAACTATCGTAAGGATTCTACAATGGTAGTAAAAAAACACATTTTAGATAAATATATTCTTCAAGATATGATATTAGATCAGGATACTATTTATAGAATTACCATTGGTGTTAAGGGCTTAAAGTATAGAACAAAAATATATATTGATAGTCTTATATTTAAGCAAAAAACAGACGCGGTATCGTCATATTATATTACCACAGAAAAAAAATGGCTAAAAAGATATAAAGTAGATATTATAGACTTCTTGAAAAACAACAACCAGTAAACCATTTGATAAACTAGAATATTTTCTCTCCCTAAAAATTCGTTAACACAAAACCATCAAAACCAAATCTTATAGTATATTTGACAAACGTTAATCAGGAATGCAGTTTAAAAACCCAGAATTTCTTTATGCCTTATTTGCACTTGTTATTCCTATTATAGTTCATTTATTTCAGTTACGACGTTTTCAAAAAGTACTTTTTACCAATGTTCAGTTTCTTAAAGCTGTTAACATGCAAACTCGTAAAAGTTCACAGATAAAAAAATGGTTAACACTGATTGCCCGCTTATTAGCCCTTTCGGCTTTAATCATAGCCTTTGCGCAACCATTTTTGGCTTCAGAAGAAACTGTTGGCAAACAAAATGATACCATAATTTACCTTGATAACTCTTTTAGTATGCAAGCTAAGAGTTCTAAAGGTCCTTTATTACAACGAGCTATCCAAGAACTATTGAGCATATTGCCTGAAGATGAAAATATTTCTCTTTTTACCAATACCAAAACCTTTAAAGAAGTTCGTAAAAAAGATATCCAGAATGATTTACTACAACTGGAATATACCCATAATCAGCTATCATACGATGCTGCTTACTTAAAAGGCAAACAACTCTTAAGCAATGCTCCAGAAACTGTTAAAAGAATCATTATGATCTCTGACTTTCAGCAAAAAAAAGAGGCTTTCAACCTTACTTTAGATCCTGAAATTAAAACAAATTTTATTCAGTTAAAACCAGTAACCAAACAGAATATTGCTATTGATAGTCTTTACCTAAAACGTGATGCGAGTAATGAACTGGTACTTACTGTTTCCCTTAGCAATACCGATGCTAATGCCGAAGATGTATCTATCGCATTTTATAATGACGAAAAATTACTTGCAAAAACATCGGTTACTATTCCTAAAAACGGAACAGCCAGTACCCTATTCAAAGTCGATGAAAATACGAAGGTAAATGGCCGAGTTGTTCTCGAAGATCCTGGATTAACATTTGATAACTCGCGATATTTTACAGTTAATGTTCCAGAAAAGATAAAAGTTGTTTCGGTAAACGGAACAAGTGACCGTTTTATAAAAAATATTTATACACCAGATGAGTTTTCTCTAATAAGTACAGCATTAGAATCGCTGAACTATAATGATATCAGCAATGCAAATCTGGTCTTGATTAATGAAATAAAACAAATACCTGTCTCCCTGATAAATGCGCTTAACTCATTCGAAGATCAAGGAGGCACTATATGCTTTATTCCTGCTACAGACGGTAACTTAATCTCATACCAACAACTGATTAACAGTTTTTCTAAAATAGGATTGTTAACGTTAAGAAAACAAGAAAAGAAGATAACAGGTATTAACTTTGCGCATCCTCTGTATCGAGGGGTTTTTGATAAAAAGGTTACCAATTTTCAATATCCTAAAGTCAACTCTTGGTATCAGACAAATGCAGTGAATAGTATTCTATCTTTTGAAGATAGCACTCCTTTCTTTTACAAGACAAATTCGCTTTATGTGTTTACAGCATCCATTGATGATGAAAATTCTAATTTTAAAAACTCACCATTAATCGTTCCTACTTTATATAATATTGGAAAACAAAGTTTACAGTTATCAGACATATCCTATACCATAGGTCAGACAAACACGTACGATATTCCAATAGCATTAGGGCAGGATGGAATACTCTCGTTAGAATCGAGTCAGGAAAGTATCATTCCTTTGCAACAAAGCTTCGCAACCAAAGTACGGGTAACAACGGAAGAAGTTCCTACCAAAGCAGGAATATATGCACTTATGGACAAAGAGCAATTAATTCAGCATGTAAGTTACAATTACAATACTTCAGAAAGTAGTTTACTGTATTATGACCTTTCTAATACCGGAAAATATAAAGTAAATGACTCTATAACATCATTATTTGAGCAAATAAAAGAACAATCCAGTATCCAAGAACTTTGGAAATGGTTTATTATTTTTGCATTGATTTTCTTATTAATTGAAATCCTATTATTAAAATATCTCAAATGAATTTCTTATTAAAGGCCGCAACTGTAATTGATCCCTCATCGCCTTTTCATAATCAAACGGTGGATATTCTAATCGAAAATGGGATTATTAAGGATATTGATGCTTTGATCGAAGCATCAGAAAATAGTGAAGAGATAAAATTAGACACATTACACGTATCACAAGGGTGGTTTGATAGTAGTGTAAGTTTTGGAGAACCCGGATATGAAGAGCGTGAAACGATTGCACATGGATTAATCGTCGCAGCCCAAAGTGGATTTACAGATATTGCCCTTAATCCTAATACATTACCGATAACGGATACTAGTGCCTCCGTAGGTTTTTTAAAAGGAAAAGCATTGCAAAACCCAGTAAACCTTCATCCAATTGGTGCCTTGACAACTAAATCAGATGGTTTGGATATGGCAGAGCTGTATGATATGAAACAAGCTGGAGCCATCGCTTTTGGAGATTATAAGAAACCTATTCGAAATCCAAATTTGCTTAAAATTGCCCTATTATATGCTCAAAATTTTGATGGGCTCGTGCTTTCTTTTCCACAGGATAGTAATATAGCAGGAAAAGGAATGGTTAATGAGGAAGAGCAGAGTACATTACTGGGATTAAAAGGAATTCCTGCACTAGCTGAAGAATTACAAATATCCAGAGATCTATACTTATTAGAATATACCGGAGGAAAATTACATATTCCAACCATATCCACTTCAAAATCAGTACAACTAATCAGAGATGCCAAAAAAAATGGATTACAAGTAAGCTGTAGTGTATCTGTACATCATTTATATCTAACAGATGAAAAATTAACAACCTTCGATACTAATTACAAAGTTTTGCCACCCCTTAGAACTCAGAAAGATGTCAACGCCTTAATTGATGGAGTGAAAGATGGCACCATTGATATGGTAACCAGTGATCACCAACCAATGGATATAGAACATAAAAAAGTAGAGTTTGATAACGCTGAATATGGAACTATAGGTTTAGAAAGTGCTTTTGGAATATTGAACAATATGCTAAATATAGATCGAACTATAGCACTGCTGACTAATGGAAGATCCGTATTTGGTTTAGAAAACACACCCATAGATAAAGGAAATAAAGTCAATTTATCGTTATTTACACCAAAAAGGAATACCACTTTTGATAAAGAACATATCTTATCAACTTCAAAGAATAGTGCTTTTTTAGGTGAAACTATAAAAGGAAATGTATACGGTATTATTTCTAATGGACAAATAATAATAAAGTAGACACCCTTAATTATCTGTCTCTTGATAGAGGAATTTACAGTAAATTCTGACCTTTTACTTTTAAATAAAATAACAAATAAAGAATATTCATCATGCAATCAGATTATGCAAAACAAGGAAAAACGGCTGCTATTGTTGCTTACATAACCCTTATCGGTACAATTATCGCTTTCTTCATGAATCAAGATGACAAAAACAAGTTTGCTAGTTTTCATATTAGACAAGCATTAGGTATAAATATCGGTTTTTATTTATTAGGTGCGTTAGTAAGTATGTTTGATTCCTGGATAATTTCGTCATCCTTTTACATTTTTATACTTGTTCTTTGGGTATATGGCTTAATAACTGCTGCAAGAGAAGAACAAAAAACGGTGCCTTTTGTTGGTCTTTATTTTCAGGAATGGTTTACGTTTATTAAATAAGCTATAAAATTATTTTTTGAATTGCGTTCTTACATCATTTCTAAAGCTGCTTCTTTTTGTACTTTTAACCATTCTTACTCAAATCGGAGGAGTTCTATATATTTTTAGTGAACTCTTAGTTTCTAAAAAAGCTACACACCGTAGGTATAAAAAAATCAGTTTATTTATAGGCTTATATATTTGTAGTACTTTTTTAATTGTACCTTATCTGGCTCCGGTGTTTGGGAGAGAAAAAATTAAAAACAACGATGTTCTGGAAGCCCACTCTACATTCACTATATTTTGTAATCGCAATTATGTAACTCCACAATTGAATGCTGTTTTACTAAACATTGCTAAAACTATTAACGATAAACACAATACAATAAAATTAATATATCTGGATGCTAATTTTCCGTTTATCACTGGATTTCCATTGCTGCCACACCTTAGTCATCGTGATGGTAAAAAGATTGATATTTCTTTAATTTATAAAAATGAAAAAAATAAGATTACTAATAAAAAACCAGCAATTTTTGGGTATGGCGTATATGAGGATCTGGATCCGGGTGAATATAATCAAATCAGGGTTTGTAAGAAAAAAGGATATTGGCAATACGATTTCGCTAAATATCTAACTTTTGGTATTTTAAATAAACAACTGAAGCTTTCAGAAAAAGCCACAAAAGATTTACTTTTGACCATTGTAAAAGAACAAAAGGTTAGAAAGGTATTTATCGAACCTCATCTCAAAAATCGACTAGGGCTGCAAAGTTCTAAAATACGATTCCACGGATGTCAGGCCGTTAGACATGATGATCATATACATGTCCAACTATAAAATACTATTACAAATCAATATAAATATAAAAAGACTCAACAAATGGAGACAAAAACGTTATCACTACATCATATCATAAAAGAACCGACCGCAAAAAAAGATAAAACACCTGTTTTATTTATGTTACACGGGTACGGCAGCGATGAGAATGATTTGTTTTCATTTGCTCCAGAACTACAAGAAGAGTTATGTATCATTTCGGTAAGAGCTCCATATCCCATGCAACCTTATGGAAATGCATGGTATGCCATCTATTTTGATGCAGCACAGGGTAAATTTAGTGATGATACACAGGCAATAGCATCCAGAGATAAGATAGTTGCTTTCATCGAAGAAGCTATAATAGTTTATAATCTAGACGCTGATAACGTAACACTCCTCGGTTTTAGTCAAGGAACCATTCTTAGTTATGCCGTAGCACTCTCCTATCCCGAAAAAGTAAAAAATGTGGTAGCGTTAAGTGGGTATTTAAATGAGGATATTTTGAAAGAAAATTATGAGGATAAGGATTTTTCAAAACTTAATATTTACTGTTCCCACGGTAGTGCGGATCAAGTAATCCCTGTGGATTGGGCTCAAAAAGCACCAATAAAACTTGAAGCTCTGGGCATACAAACGACACTAAATGAATTTCCGGTAGGTCACGGAGTAGCACCTCAGAATTTTTATCAGTGTAAAAAATGGCTGAGTAAACATATTTAAAAAACTTAAGGTAGATCATACTAATTGCTATTTTTATTCGTTGCAATAAAGTCACACTCATCTTAAAACGCAAAAAATGAAAACGCTAACCACCCCAACTGTTTTCGTGTCGATTTTTTTTACCTTCTTTGGTACAGCACAGGTTACATATGAAGCAGCATTCCCAAATATTGATTTTGAATTCCCTGTAGAAATACAATCTCCCATAGATGGAACAGATCGAATGTTCATCGTAGAGCAAAGAGGTCGAATTAAAGTATTTCCAAGAAATAGTAATGTAAGTACCAATGAAGTTGATACGTTTTTGAACATTACAGATCGTGTTCGCTTCAGAGATGGCCAGGAAGTGGGACTTTTAGGACTGGCCTTTCATCCGGAGTATCAGACCAACGGATATTTTTATACGTATTACACTACCAATAGTCCTGTTCCAAATATTTCCGTAAGAATGGTACTATCCAGATTTTCGGTTAGTGCATCGGATCCTAATTTTGTTGATCCTGATAGCGAATTAGTTCTTTTTCAATTTGATAAAAATCAAAATAATAGTAATCACAACGGTGGTAAAATTGCTTTTGGTCCAGATGGATACTTATATATTTCTATTGGAGATGGTGGTGGTGGAAATGATCCTGAAGGAAACGGTCAAAATATAAACACAGTTTTTGGCAGTATTCTACGTATTGACGTCGATTTAGATGGAAATAACCCTCTAGAAACAAACCCAGATCTACCGAATGAAAATTACGAAACCCCCAGTGATAACCCTTTTGTTGGAATTAGCGGGTTGGATGAAATTTATGCGTACGGTATCAGAAATACCTGGAAATTTTCATTTGATAACGCAACAGGAAGAATTTGGGGAGGAGATGTAGGTCAGGGAGCCTTTGAAGAAGTAAATATTATAAAAAATGGTGAAAATTATGGTTGGAGTAGATTTGAAGCAAATTCTGTAGCCAATAGTGATGTTTCCATCAATGAACCCGTTGTTTTTCCTGTACATTTTTACAATCGTAATCAGGGAGATCGTTCTATAACCGGTGGTTATGTTTATCGTGGATCAGAAATTACGAGTTTGAGTCCCGATATTAATGCTAAATATATTTTTGGAGATTACGTAAGCGGAAGAGTCTGGGTATTAGACTACAATTCTTCAACAGAAACAGGAAGTAGCACATTGCTTTTCAATACCTCTGGTGAATTTGTATCCTCATTTGGAGTAGATAAGAATGGTGAGTTATATTTTAGCGACTACGGAAGTAATGCTCAACTATACAAACTAGTAGATGGCACATCTGCACCGTCCGGAACTGTAGTAAATGGTATTGGCCAATGGGAAGAACTAAATCAGGGAATCCCTAATGGTATTGTTCAATCTTTAGTTACAGCTACAAATGGTGATGTATATCACGCCGGTACATTTAATCAAGTAGGGAATATCACCGCCAATAATATTGCTGTATGGAATGAGTCTTCTGGCTGGAGAACTTTAGGAACAGGAGCCAATGGCACGGTCAATACACTTAAAATTGCTCCTAATGGAAATCTATATGCCGGTGGTGCATTTACCGAAATTGGAGGAGTTTCTGCCAAAAATATTGCAGTATGGGATGGAAGCAGTTGGTCTGCCTTAGGATCTGGAATTGACGGAACGGTAGCTGCAATCGAAATCGACAACAGTGATAATGTATATGCAGGTGGTGTTTTTGAAACAGTTAATGGCACCACAGTCAGAAATATTACCATGTGGAACGGTATCACCTGGTCTGCCTTAACAGATGCTACCAGTGGTGTTTCGGGAACAAATAACGAAGTAAGGTCGTTAGTATACGATACTAATGGCACGCTGTATGTAGGAGGTAATTTTGATGAAGCCGGAAATAACACAGCCAATAGAATTGCAACTTGGAATGGAACGAATTGGGCTACTCTAGGTACTGGAACCAGTGGTTTTGTTGAAGCAATCGCAGTAACTCCAAACGAAGTATTTATCGGTGGAAATTTTTCTATCGCCGGAGGTCAAACAGTAAATCGTATAGCACGATGGAATAAAAACACATCGAGCTGGTCTTCTTTAGACAATGGAGTCAATAATATAGTAAATACTTTAATACACGATGGAAATAACCTGTACGCCGGTGGTGCCTTTGATACGGCGAATATAGATAATAACAATAGTATCATTGTTAACAATATTGCTCGATGGAGTGAATCCAATGGATGGCAAGCATTGGGTACTGATACCAATGTAGGGGTGGATATTAAAATTAACACCATGAATTTTGCAACTGATAGTGATGGAATAGATAAAATTTTTGCTGGTGGGAACTTTTCAACTGCCGGAGCAATTAGTGCTAATAATTCAGCAAAATGGGTGTCAGAAAATGTATTAAATGTTCCGGATACTACGGAGCAGCAAAAGATATATCTTTATCCTAACCCAACTAATGGCATCGTAGAATTACCAAATATAACTGATTGGACACTTACTGATAATTCTGGTAAAATTATTAAAGAAGGTAGCAGCGCTACACTTGATATTTCAGAATACGCAGTTGGCTTGTATTTCTTAAAAATAAAAAATGGAAATACGCTAAAAATTATAAAGCGGTAAGACTTCAATCCTTTATCGGTACTTATCATTTAGTCCTATTCCTTTTTCAATCATAGGAGTTATTTTTTCTATCCTAGAAGTTCGGGTAGCTTCTCGTTTTGCTGTTGCAATATATTCTTTGAATTCCTTTTGCTTAAATGGTGTTAACTTTTCAAAGCCGGCTTTTACATCTTGATTAGTATCAAAAAGAGTTTGTAATTCTGCTGGCATTTCGAAGCTTTTAGATTTTTCTATTTTTATTTCTTTACCCTCCTTTTGATTGCGGATAGCTTCCTTTACATACTGGGTTACCAATTCCTTGTCTATCTCATCTATACTATTGAACCTCCATTGTCTTAAACCTTTTGTTTTGCCTTCTTGGGCGTTCATTAACTTATGATGGGTATCCTTTAGGAAAACTCCTTGATGAAACCATATCCCTACATATGATTTAAAAGCTCCTAGACCAATAACATTCTTACCATCAATTGTATAGGTAGGAGTTCCCCATTTTATGGTTTCTTTCATTTCTGTAGAAAGCATTATAGATCTCAGGAATTCTAAAACTTCTTTCCACTCCGGCTTTTTTGATATAAACTCTTCAACGGATTTATTATTTTGCATATTTTGAAAATTTATTGAAGTATCTAATTTAAGAAATCTTAAAGATATTTTTTGAACTCTAATTATAAAGAGCAAACATATCGTTTCTTGTATCATCTCTCTAGATATTCCTTCAGCTTTTGCCCTATAAAATAATTCCATCCTTGTTGACAACTTTCTCTGGTAAATTCTGGAATATCTGATGGAAAGTCTTCCGTTACCGTTAACGAAAGTTTAAGTATTACCCCTTTTTTACTTTTTTCACACAACTCAAAAGTCACATAGGCATCCCCTGGGTATTCTTCATAACTCCAAGTATAACTAATCCTCTTATTGGGTATCACTTCAATAATCTTCCAGCAATGTGTATACTTTCTATCTTCTACTTTTATCAAAAACTTTGTCTCGAATCCAACTTCGGGTTTAAAGGATTTTATAGTATCAAAGAACCACAACTGCATTTCTTTTACATCGGTTATAACTTTCCAAAGTTTTTCGACAGAAACTGCAAAAGATTGTGTTACAGTAATAGGTGCATCTATAGTTTTCATAACCCTAAGATCTCATGTTTTTTCAATTTATGAATATCTTATAAATTGCTAGTATGGTATCAAATTTGATACAGTTTTTCAAAATCAAATTATGAGGGCTTTATCATTGATCACTTTGTTTCTACTATTATTTTCATCTTGTATACCTACTAAAATAGCTCCTAACATTAAGGAAGATAAAGTAATGGTAGCTAAAAAATTTAAAAAAGGATTACCCAAAAGAAACTCTTTTATTTTTGAAGATCCTAAAAATGCCAATGAGTTTTATCAATATATCAATAACAAATTTAAGTTAACTAATAAAGATGTTGGATGGAATGTTCCTTTTTTTGTAAATAAGGTAGAATACTATCTTTCGTTTCACGAAGTAGAACGAACTACAAACACGATCAATCTTGCACCAATGGTTATAGATGCCGCTTTAGAGAATCAAGAAATGTCACCAGTATTAGAAGATTCTTATTTTAGTCGTAATGGAAAGTGGTATATAGTACTTACTGTTAATGACAAAGGTTTTAAAGATTGCCTTAAAGAAAACTATGCTCAAAGAGATGAAATTGTAGTGTTTCTAAGACAACTCAGAAAAGAGTATTTATCAACCAGTAATTATAAATCTTTATTATTTAAAAAATAAAAAACAAGTAAAAATAGCTGAGATACTTTTTAAACCCATTTACCTCAGCTTAGTTCGTTATGAGATCTTATTTTATCGGTATATAAAGATCTACCAAACATTTATTTTCGGGATGTTTTCGGAAATCGTTATAATATATTTCAAAAGGAGTTTCCTCGGATTTTTTATATCCTTTTTCGTTCATCCACACAAAAAGACCACTCCACGCATTTTCAAAATCATCCGGAGTAATTTCAAAACTGCCAATGATACTTCTACCCTTTTTGATAACAATTGGAGTTATCTCACCTTCTACAGTAACAGGTTTCTTGGTTCGCATACAAATACTCATCCTAACCTTATCAGGAGATGTTACTTTAAAACTATCATGAAAAACCCTTGCCATTGTAGTATCTGCCTCATCAAAAACTCCATTAGATCTCCCCCACTTTATGAGCTTTTCAAAAGTATTTTCTATGCCAATTACTCCTATATGAGTAATACTGGCAAAATATAATTCTGGGGTTTCTTTTACTTCAATTTTTGCATTCATTGTTATCCAGTTTAAATGATTAGTAATGTTGCAAATGTATTTTTCAAAGATTTGATACTCTTGTCCGATCTTGCTTTCGACTTTACTTATCTTGCTAAATGTACTCGGCAGTTGTTTTCGAAATTCGGTCGGACTTACTCCATAAAAGTTTTTAAATGCTCTGGTAAACGAAGAATTGCTATTAAAACCGTGTAGCAGTGATAGCTCGGTTATACTCCTTTCTTTTTTATGTATTAGCTCTAACGCTATTTTCTCAATACGTCTTCTTTTAACGTAAGCGTTTAATGTTTCGCCAATAACCGCTTTAAAAATCCTATGAAAGTGAAATGGCGAGTATAACGCAATATTTGAAACCGACTCTAAAGATAAGTCACCATCCAAATGTGTATCAATATATTGTAAAGCTAAATTAATTCTCTGGATATACTCTTTATTTATTTCTTTTTCTGAATGGAATTTCATAGTAGGATTCATATACTTTTTATCTAAGTCCGTTCTATTAAAATCTTTTGTAAAATCAGCAGCGTTATCGAACCCAAGTCTTTGAAACTTTTTAAAATATGGAATATAATCAGAGGCTTCAAATTCGTGCGAATCAACATTCCATAAAAATTGGATGATCCACGAATACCATCTGGCAGGAGAAGGGTATTTTTTCAAATACGCTATACAACCATTAAAACTCAAGGCTTCTTGATCAAGCCACTCATTCAAAATCATGATGTGTGTTTCTCCTCCTCCCATTCGCCATCCAGTGCTGTAGGGATGAGAATTAGAAGCATATATCCACTGGGGAAGAACATCACCATATTTTTTCACAAGCGCTTTACTGGTCTCTATATACCAATCTGAATTTTTATATTTCCCCATGTATCCGATTCGAATGACACTTAGTATTGAATATATTTAACTTTAAAAAACAAATATACCTAAAACACTATTTCTACCTTTTCTATCACAGCAGAATTCCAATCTAATTTAATGGATATTATTTTATTTTCTGCATCCCAATCAGACTCAGCTGTTTTACCTCCAATAGTAACTGATGTAGGAGCTGTTTCTATATTATGAATACGTAAAGAGATTGCTCGGGTACTTTTGTCATATTCATTCCCGGTACGAGCGCTAAAACTTATAGAAATTGATTTTTCTGTGTTTTTACTTTCAAAATTTAGTATTTCGTATTTTCCTTTTTCATAAGCATTTGGTGTCTTACCATCATCGTCATATAGTTTCCCGAAACTATTTTGAACCAAAGCATCATAATAATAATGTATGATCAACTCTTTGGTAGTATATGCCTTTGTATTCTGAATAGTTTCAACCATTGGAATAAAGGCTCCTCCTCTCACAAATACGGGTATATAATCTTCTGCTGTTTCTACAGTAATATACCTTCCTCCTTCGTATTTTTTTTCTGTATAGAAATCGTACCAGTTAGAGCCTTTCGGGAAATACACATCCTTGGACACTACTCCTGATTTTGTGATTGGGGAAACTAAAAAGCTTTCGCCCCATAGATACGTATTAGAAATAGTTTGTAATTCTTTAGTATCAGCATCCTCAAAAAACAACGGTCTCATCAAAGGAATACCTGTTTGATTATTATCAAAAGCCAACGTATAATTATAGGGAAGCATCTGATATCTCAATTCAATACTCTTTTTAGCAGATGCTTTTGTTTTCTTATCATGAAAAACTGGTTCTGGTGCAATATGTTCTTGCGCATGTGGTCTGTAAATTGGCTGAAAAATTCCATATTGTAACCATCGGGTATACAATTCTGGATCAAATTTCTCGCCTCCTGCAAACCCTCCAAGATCTGAATGCATATATCCTAATCCCTGAATTGCCATCGATAATGCTATCTCCGTTTGCGGTTGTAATCCACCCCAGCTTCTACTCACATCTCCTGACCACGGAATCATTCCAAATCGTTGTGATCCAGAATACCCAGCACGCATTAAGATAAATGGTCGTTGCTCTGGAAAATCTTTTTCATAGCCTTCCTGTACCAATCTAGCCCAATCATGCCCATAAATATTATGTACTTCATCTGCAGACCCTGCAGCGTGTACTAATGTAGAAGGATGTACTTCGGGTTCTCCTAGGTCTCCCCACCATCCTGCTACTCCATATTCTTGAGTATAGGTTTTGTAAATATTCCAAAACCAATTCTTTCCTTTTTGATCATAAATATCTATAATTCCGGTATTTCCGAAATAAAAATCATAGGTAAATACGTTTCCTAAGGAATCTTTTCCTAATACTTTTTCAGCTACGGCCTCTTTCCATTTTTTTGATGTCGATAAAACAAATGGTTCTGTTATCAAAATCGTTTTGATTCCCTGATCTTTGAAATCGTTGATCATTTGTTTCGGGTTAGGAAATGAATCTTTTAGAAATTCCAGATTTCCCATAT
Organism: Aquimarina ulvae; assembly: GCF_053613295.3. Taxonomy (NCBI): domain Bacteria; kingdom Pseudomonadati; phylum Bacteroidota; class Flavobacteriia; order Flavobacteriales; family Flavobacteriaceae; genus Aquimarina; species Aquimarina ulvae. The sequence goes on along the minus strand of NZ_JBSIBP030000009.1, from coordinate 11,566 downwards.
GCCCTTTTATGTCCTTTCCAAACCAATATATATCTAAGATCACTGCATCAACCGGGATAGAATCATTTTTAAATTTAGCAATAGTTTCTTTGGTTTCTTTCTCAGAATGATATCCAAAACGACTGGCAAAATTACCAAATGCCCATCTAGGTGGTAGTGGTTGTTTTCCGGTTAAATCCGTATACTGATCCATCAAATCTTTCCAATCATCGCCCGCTACTACCTGATACGTCTTCCGGCCATCAATCGTTTCATAACTTAGTGTATTATCTTTTTTACTATCGATATCCAGAAAACCTACAGGTGCATTATCAAAATGAACTGCATATGTTTTAGAAGATAGTATTAACGGCATCGTATAGTTCATTAACTCAGAACGGGTTTCATATCCATAATGTGCTTTATTATACAATTCTAATCGATTTCCTCTTCTATTCATTCCTACCACCCTTGCTCCTGCTCCATAAATAACCTCTTCTTTATCTAGATTGAATTGTAAAATTTCTGTAGAATCCGTTTTCCTGTATCCTTCTTTTTCAGAAATCAGTTCTTTTCCTTTAAACAAGTAGGATATATGAAATGGTTCTTTTGTGATATGAACTTGAATTCCATCAGAACCGTATACAATTGTCTTGTCGGTTTCGGTTAACTGAGAAACAATTCCGTTCTCAAGAACCACTGCATGAGATACAGGATTAAATGTTTCACCTGTCGGAACAAAAGAAGTTTCTATTATTTTATCGGAATATAGTTTAATAATGTATTTTCCATTTTCTCTGGGAATCTCTATATATCTATCATCGTCATAACTATCAATATTCGAAATAAAATCGCTTGTAGTTGTTTTGCAAGAAACTGATAAAAACGCTACGATTCCGAAAAAGAAAAAGGAAAAAGATCTTGACTTCATATGTAATAGATATTTTCTGATTAAGATATGATTCAAATATACTAGAATCACTTTACAATAAAGGTACAACCCTACCTGGGCATCTCGAATTATTAAATTTTCAGTTAAACTAAAGAAACACACGAAAAACCACAACAGTTCACTACAACGTTTTCGTTAGTTCATAGATTTCATTGTTTCTATTCGTACTATTATTCATACAGTTCAAACAGTATCATAAAACGCCTAACCTTAATCTAAACATTTGTTGAGATAGATTAAACGTTTTGGTAATACCGAAAGGCTACTTTTACAATATCAATAACCAATTTAATCTAAATTATATTACACATGAAAAATCATTCTTACATTATGTTAAGGCGGTACAGACAGTCATCAGTATTTGCGGTATGTTTAGGTCTTTTTCTTTCTTTCTCAGCAGTTGCACAAATTAAAAAAGACCAACACGAACCTCAATTTGATCTGCCAAAAGACAATTACTATGGGCAGCAAGTTTATGCCAAAGGAAAAGGAAAATCTTTCAGGAGTTTTGGAGATTTACTATTCTCCAGAGCTGTACTAGACGCGTCAAGTTTTTCTGAAGGACCAACTTCTGGTCTTTATATTGGAGATGGTCCTATCAATGAGCAAGAACTTCCATTTAAAAACAAACAACCTATTCAGGGATTTTCTGCAGTACTCAACAATTTTGATGGCACTTTTACTGCTATGTCTGACAATGGTTTTGGAAGTATTGAAAACTCGGCGGATTACAACTTACGTTTATACAAAATCAAACCTAGGTTCGAAACTTTTTTTGGAAGCGGTGAAGGGGATATTCAGGTACTGGAACATATCGAATTAAAAGATCCCAACCGACACATCCCATTTACGATAACGAATCATTTTAGTCAGAATAGAATCTTAACTGGTGCTGATTTTGATATTGAATCTATTCAAAGGACTACTAATGCTGATTATTGGATTGGGGACGAGTTTGGACCTTTTTTGTTACACTTTGATAAAAACGGAGTGCTCCTGGATGCTCCTTATGTGCTTCCTGATTTGGATAATTCTGGTAAAGAATTGCGATCTCCACAAAATCCATTTAGCGAAGAGGCAAGTGCTATAAGAGTTATGAATGCTATGCGGGCACACGCACTAGCAAACGGAAGCAAAGCTCCGGTGATGTCACCTTGGTTTGTTATGCTTGATGACGATAATGAAAACACTCTTGTAGAAAGCAGAACATCTCCTTCTAATGGCTTAGCAGAAGCTTCTAGTGAATTATTTAATGTATCCTCTTTAAACCGTGCGGGTCACCCTGTAGTTGTGTATACGGTAAATGACTCTGAAAATATGAATCGTTTATTAAATTTAGGGTTGCAAGGGATTATTTCTGATCGACCAGATCTATTATTAGAAGCTGTGCAAAACTTTGATAAAGATCAAGACGGACGTGCTGATTACCTGGACGCAGATGGTCTCATTGACGTGAATGTTTTTGATGCTCAAGGACATCGTGGTGCTAGAAATTTACGTCCCGAAAATACACTGCCTGCCATGGAGGCTGCATTAGATTATTTAATGCCTACCCTAGAGACAGACTGCGGTATTACACTGGATGGAATTCCTGTACTGGATCATGACCCACACATTGAAGCTGCTAAAACCCGAAAAGTAGACGGAACTCCTTATGAGTCCGAAGATGAAGTGTTTGTAAAAGATCTTACTTTAGAGCATATTCAAAACACTTTTATTGCAGACAAAATATTATCAGGAAGACCGGCTCAGACTAATGAACGATCATTATCCCCGGTATCGGTTGCTTTCTCGAAGGAAAAAGGTTTTATTGATCCTTACATTATGCCTTCACTACAACAATTATTCGATTTTGTAGATTTTTATATCGCTTATTATAAGAACGGTGCAGGATCTTCTGATCCAGAATCGACCAAACGCTGGAAAAATGCTTCCAAAGTACGTTTTAACATAGAAACAAAAATCAATCCGAGAACTGATTTAGATGATCGCGGAGATGTGTTTGCAGAAAGAACATTTGGTCCGGAAACATTTACCAAAGCGATTGCAGATATTATTGTTACTAATGACTTAACAGATCGTGCCGACATACAAAGCTTTGATTTCAGAACCTTGATACTTACACAAAAAGAATACCCTGAAATTAGAACAGTTTGTTTGTTTGGTGATTTTCCTAAAGTGGGAAATGCTGGTGATGGCACCAACTTACAAGATCAAAATGGAGAGAACACTCCTTGGTTGGCCGGAATGTATTGGCCATATAGAGTTACAAAACTAGATACACCATTTAATGTAAAACAAAGTGGGGGTTTCGAAGGAATGGCGATAACTACAGACAATACAACCCTGTTGCCATTATTAGAAAAACCTTTAGAAGGAAGTGAACATAATAATTTGTTAATTCACGAATTTGATCTGGCCAGCAAATCTTATACCAATAAGAGGTATGAATACCCGCTTAATGAAAGGGCATCAGCCATTGGTGATTTTATAATGTTTAGCAGAGAACGAGGTTTGATCATAGAACGCGATGGTTCTCAAGGAGATCTTGATGGTTTCAAAGCAGTTTACGAAATAGCGCTAGAACAGGACTCGACCATGATTCAAAAAAGATTGAATGTAGATCTTTTAAATATAAGAGATCCCAGAAGAATTTCTGAACCAGGTTTATTGGGAGATGTAGGTATTGGTAGAAACTTTGCATTCCCTTTTGTAACCATAGAAAGTGTAGTAGTCTTTAATCCCTATTTAATAGGTGTTTTAAATGATAATAATTACCCATTTAGCATAGGGCGACATGTGGGTGAGGGATTACCCGATGATAATGAGTTTGTCCTTCTTTGGTTAGATCAGCGTTTAGGTTTGCCTTGGTATACGAAAGATGATACTGTAGTAAAGATACACGACAATGATTTTAAAACATACCCTAACACTTTCTCGAGAAAAGTAACCTTTTCTTCAACCAATAAAAATATAAACAATGTGGCTATTGATATATTCGATATAGCAGGGAACCTGGTAAAAAGAGTGAATACACCAAAAGTAGATGAAAATGGTTTTCAATATACCTGGAATGGTCAAACAGACGATGGCAAGGAAGTATCAACAGGCATATACATTGCCATCATAGAAGCAGACGGAAAATTCATTAAAAAGAAACTTATAAAGAAATAAAATCAAAATCAACCAACTTGCCAGAAACCAAGAAAAGACCTGCTAGAATTAGCAGGTCTTTCCAAATATGTGGTATTTATAATTTTATACTAACTTCTAGGATACAAAAACGATTTTTCGACCTCAAAGTCAACTACTCCATCTTTCCGAACATCATAAATAATAAATAATTGTCCCCAGTACACTCCATCTGTAAAATCAGCAATGATCCACTTATGATTAAGTAATCGCACTTTATTGATTGCCATATTACCTTCCATCCCCACAAAAGGAACAATTGGATTATCAGCACCTGCTTTATTCTGACTGATAATCTGATCACTGATGGTCAGTGCTAATTTTGTGGCATCATATCCTTGCTCTTCAAAGTAACTAATGGCTTCTTCATCACTTTCTAACGAAAAGTAAGTAAGTTCCAGTATTCTATCAATCAAGGAATCTTTTTCTACCTGCCTGATTTTTATTTCTTCTTCTTTTTCTTCTATTTTGGCTGTTAAATTATCAATCTTACCATCATACGATTCTTTCGCCTTTTTAGCGTTCATAAACTGGTATAGTATAAATAATACAGAGAAAATAAATAAATATAAAAATATTCTGCTTCGCATATCAAATTGTTATTTTTAAATTATCGTAGGCAATAAAAACGTTTTCTGGTAATTGTTGTTGCACCGCCTCGTGAAACCCCAGCATATGACTTATATGCGTTAAATATGCCTTTTCTGGTCTGATCTCTTCAATAAATTCTAAAGCTTCTTGAAGATTGAAATGAGAATGGTGCGGTTCTATCCGCAATGCACTCACTACTAACACCTTTACGTCCTTAAGCTTATCTCTTTCTTCTTCTTCAATTGTTTTTACATCCGTGAGGTACGCAAAATCACCAAACCTGAATCCAAAAACCTGCAATCGGTTATGCATGAGATTGATTGGAATCACATCCAGGTTACCCAGTGTAAATGGCTGGTTAGTTAGTTCATTTTCTATAACACTGGGTGCTCCCGGATACTTATTCTCTGAAGAAAAAATATAACTAAATCTTGATCTTAACGACTGCAACACCCTCTGATGTGCATATACTGGTATATCGCCTTGCCTAAAAAAAAAGGGTCTGATGTCATCCATACCCATAGTGTGATCCGCATGTTCATGAGTAAAGACAATACCGTCAATCCAAGTTACATTATTTGCCAACATTTGCTGTCTGAAATCTGGTCCGCAATCAATTACATATTGATATTCATCCCATGACACAAGGACAGAAACACGTAATCTCTTATCTTTTGGGTCTTTACTTAAACACACAGGATGAGTGCTTCCTATGATGGGAATGCCTTGTGATGTTCCGGTACCAAGAAATGTAACTTCCATATATGCAATTAGGCGAAAGCAAATGTAATTATAATTTTTTTGGTCAAAAAAGAATTCATTTCTACGTGCATTATTTATATCAATTATAAAATGCAAAAATTTGCATCTAGTTTTTTTTAATTATACTTAATGTATTAGTAACTTTACGTAAACAAAAAAAGCCCATTTCACTATGCCTATTACTATATTAGGGGATAAAGAATTTGAATCCGTACCTTCGCTTAAAAGCAAAGCTTTACGTATTAATCTAAATGCCAATATCTACGGTACCTTTGCCGAAATTGGCGCAGGACAGGAAACAGCCCGTAATTTCTTTAGAGCAGGTGGTGCATCCGGCACAATTGCAAAAGCGATGAGTGCTTATGATAAAGACTTTAGTGATGCGATCTACGGAATAGAAAATGACAAACGTTATGTTACAGAAGCACGACTAAAAAAAATGTTGAAACATGAGGTTCGTCTTATAGAAGAACGTATCAAAAGAGAAAAACATCCTAATAAATTATTTTTTAGTTATGCTAATACGGTAGCAACCATTGATTTCGCAAAAAAATATAAAGGACACGGCTGGGTTGGTATACGTTATCAGACCAAACCAGACGAAGATTATAACGAAATTATTTTACATATTCGTTTTCACGAAAATGATGCCCGATTACAGCAAATGACATTGGGTGTTTTGGGCGTAAACTTGATTTATGGCGCTTACTACAAATATGATAACCCTAAAAAATTACTTCGTTACTTATATGATCATTTAGACAAAGATCAGATCGAGATCGATACCATCAATTTTTCGGGTCCCCGATTTAAAAAAGTAGATAATCGATTGATGAGTTTACAATTGGTTAAAAACGGAATGACAGAAGCAGTAATGTTTGGTCCTGATGGTAAAAATGTGTTGCCCGCAGCAGTTTTGTATAAGAAGAATATTCTTGCGCTTAGAGGAAGTTTTAGACCAGTGACTAAAGTAAATATGGATATTTATAAAAAGTCACTTAATATGTTCCTTAATGAAAATAAAGTCCGAAAGGAAAAAACGATAGAGATTTTTGAAATCACCCTCTCGAACCTTCGGGCAGAAGGAGAAATAGATGAAGAAGATTTTATGGCAAGAGCAAGGTTATTATGCTCTTTGGGACAAACAGTTATGATCTCTAACTTCCAGGAATATTATAAAGTTGTAGAGTATTTCTCTAATTACACAAAAGAACGTATGGCGCTTTCTATGGGTGTCAACAATTTGGTGGATATATTTGATGAAAAATATTACAGACATCTTAGTGGTGGTATTCTGGAAGCGTTTGGGAAACTCTTCTTTAAAGATCTCAAAGTATATCTGTATCCATTAAAAGATCATAAGACCGGAGAACTTACTACCAGTGAAAATCTTAAGGTACATCCTAGAATGAAGGAATTGTATAAATTCTTCAAATATAATGGCAAGCTACAGGATATTGTGGATTATGACCCTACAATTATGGATATATTTTCTAGAGAAGTACTGCAGAAGATTCAGGAAGGAGAACCCGGATGGGAAGATCAATTACCAGAACTTATCCCCGAAATGATCAAAGAAAATAATTTCTTTGGCTATAAAGAAGCAGAAAAGGTATAATTAATCGTTTACAAACCTTTACAAACGCTTGTAATTACTTAGATAAGAAATATATAGTTACCATGGTAACTATATATTTATGTTGGCATTCATTAATGAATCCGTTTTAGGAAACTGTTTCTATATAATAAATTTGATTTTCTTAAGCAAACTCTGTAAAAAAAGCACTATGGGACTTTTAGTGGTTCTTTGGAATTGAGAATCAATCGAAATTGTTGTAAGCTGATTGACTCTATTCTAAGAATAATGGAATACGGTTGTAATTGCTACTTATTAGCAATCTTAAAGTATTAAACATAAAAAATAATTCAAAATTCTTGTCATATTTTTAGAATTCTTGTCACTAAGGTTAATAGAGACAGATAAAATATCAAATGCAAAATCAAGACCAATTAACTTTTAACCAAATTCTGGAAGATAATAAAGATGCGATTTACAGAATTTGTCGTATTTATGCTGTTTCGCCAATTGAACCACAAGATCTTTTTCAGGAAGTAATAATCCAAATTTGGAAATCTTATCCATCTTTTAAAGGTAAATCTAATGTTAGTACGTGGATTTATAAAATTTCACTAAACGTTTGCTCTCGTTCAAAAATGAAATTTAATAGAAGTAATTATAAATTAGTTCAATTTGAATCTATACAATTTTTATTAACCGAAAATATTCCTGAAAAAAATAAACTAGAAAAGTATCAAGCACTACACGATTGTATTTCTACATTAAATGAAAGTGACAAGGCTATCATTATTCTCTATTTGGATGAATTACCGTACAAAGAAATAGCAACGATTACTGGTTTGACTGAAAACCATATTGCTGTAAAAATGAAAAGAATAAGAAAGCAGTTATTTAATTGTATAACACCTAAAGTAAACTAAAATGTTAGAACAAGAATTAAAAGAAATTTGGAAAGATTCATCTGAAACAGAAAGGATAAAATTCGATTTATCAAAACTAATGATAGAATTGAATGATAAGATTAATGAGTTTGAAAGAGCTTTTCGTAGCAGAGATATTGGAGAGCTTATTACGGCAGTAATTAGTATTCCTGTATTCGGATGTATTGCGTATTTAATTCCGTTTCCAATTACTAAAGTTGGGATTATTTTGGCTATGATTGGTTTTATCTGGGGTATCTATGATCGTAGAAATAACCGAAAGCAGAAGAGTCCAATTAGTCTTACATTACCTTTTCAAAAACAGCTTGAAAATCAAAAAATCAATATGTCTCGAGAAATCAAACGATATAATACTGTATTATATTGGTTTCTTATACCCAGCTTTATACCGTATGCAATATCAATTATAGGCTTAGGTGACCCTACAGAGTATGGTTTGTCTAATACTATTCTTAACCAGTTACTGCCTCTCTCGTTTACCTATAAAATAGGTTCTTTAGTTTTTGCTGCTATCATCTTTATAGCAATATTCTGGGCACACAAACGTGCAATTAGAAAACAGTTTATACCACTCATTGAAGATATTGATAAAGTAATGCATCAATTAAAGCATGAAAATTAAATGTAAGACATCGAGATAAATCAATTATTACTAACAAATTAATACAATACTTCATGAAAGGAGCACTATGCATAAGTCTATTTATTCTAATAACAAATTTAACCTTTTCACAGACTGAAAAAACTGCTTACAAAATAGTTACGAGTGATTTTGAAAAAAATTATAATGCTAATAATTTTGAAAACATATTTTCTATGTTTTCAAATAATTTAAAAACAACAATACCACTTCAAAAGGCAAAAAGCTTTTTAACAAGTTTAAAAACGCAAGCGGGAAATATTACTAGCCGAGAATTTGTGAAATATAAAAATGAAACTTACGCTTCTTATAAAACTACATTTGAACGTGTTATTTTAGTTCTTAACATTTCAATAGATAATAATTCAAAAATAAACGGATTATTTGTCAAACCTTTTGTTGAAGAGGTTAATTCGGGAAATGTAATAAATAATCTATCTAGTAAAGACAATTTAATAACCCGAGAACAATCTGAAATAATATTTAAAAACGCAAAAAGATTCCCAAACCACACACAAATTTCGATTGCTATTATCAAAAATGGAAAAGTGAACTATTATGGAATAAATAAGGAGACTGATACTATTTCGACGATTGATAATCAAAAAAGTGTTTTTGAGATAGGTTCTATATCTAAAGTTTTTACTTCAACGCTACTTGCAGATTTTGTTATAGAAGGAAAAGTTAAACTAAATGAGAATATCAATGAGTATTTAAAAACACCTTTAAATAATAGCACAGAAATATCATTTATTGATTTGGCTAATCACACATCTGGACTTCCTCGCCTACCAAAAAATATTGATTTGACAAAAATTAATCCTCAAAACCCATATAAAAAATATAAGAAAAAAGAATTGAAAGAATATTTAACCAAGTATCTCGAATTATCAAATAAAGGAACATATCAATATTCCAATTTAGGAGCAGGATTACTCGGTTACACATTGAGTGAAATTGAAAATGACACTTTTAACAACCTTTTAATGAATAAAATATTTTCCAAATATGATATGCAAAATTCAACAGCAGACATTGTTAATATCAAAGGAAATTTAGTAAGAGGCTTAAATAAAGAAGGAAAAGAAATCCCAAATTGGGAGTTTTCAATTTTGGCCGGTGCAGGTGCAATATTTTCAACGGCAGAAGACCTATCGAAATTTGCTCTTTCTCAATTTGACTATTCAAACAAAGAGCTTAAACTAACAAGAGTAAAAACTTTTGAATTAAATAAAAACATGGATATTGGCTTAGGCTGGCATATATTAAAGTCTCAATCCAAAAATATCTGGTATTGGCATAATGGCGCTACTGGTGGGTATTCTTCATCAATGGTCATTGAAGAAAAATCAAAAAATGGAATAATTATTCTATCAAATGTATCTGCATATAATCCGAATATGGGAAATATCGATAAACTATGTTTTGAATTAATGAAAACACTAGAGGAAGAATAACGAAATGCCAACAATGTGTCCTATAATTCATTGCTAGTTAGAGCTTACTTACGAAAGTCCTCGCGGACTTTCTATCTGTGATTTATTTGCTAAATTTAGTGCTTAAACACGCAACGAAATCATACACTAGACCGTTGCCCACAATATCCCATAAAAATTCAAACTATCTAAGAAATCATCAACCAGACAACATAAGGTCGAGATATTAAAAAAACACCCAATCTTAAGTTTTATAATTATTGTATTTATACTCACTTATGGATTAGGAATTCCTTTTAATATGTGGATTTCTCAGAGTTTGAATTTACCTAAACCAATTGATGTTTACCTACCTCGATTAATAACTGTAATATCACCTGGAATAAGTGCGTTGATTTTAATGTGGAGTAACAAGGAGAAGCTTGAATTAAAAAGATTCCTGCCTACAGGAAATCATAAATTTCTTTATCTTCTAATACCAACCCTGACTTTAATATTATCGGCTAGCACCCTCATTATAGGAGGTGCAACGTTCGATTTAATAGTTACCATACTTCAAAACAACTGGGAACAATTATTTATCCATTTGATCTTACAAATTTTGATAATTGGAATTGGAGAAGAATTGGGGTGGAGAAGTTGGTTATTACCAAATTTGAATAGAAAATATTCTTTGTTAAAAGCTATGATTTTAGTTTTAATAATTTGGACTCTATGGCATTTCCCGATCCTGTTTCAGGATAACGAGATTTTGATTCCCTGGTTATTTATAATCACAGGAGCCACAATTATATTAACGTGGGCCTGGAAAATATTTGGTAACAATATTTTACTTTTTGCCGTAATACACGGATCGATAAACTATCCACAGTTTTTTTGGGAAAATCAAACTGATACAATTGATTCTCAGGTCCTAATAAATAGCTGGACGATTTCAGGTTATTTTTATTTATGTATTGGGATTATTGCTTTTATTTCAATGCATAAAATATTTCACTCAAAAACAGTATAAAGTCGAGTAGGTAAAGGGGAATCTCACCCCTAAACCTCTCACAGAACCGTACGTGATAGTCTCCTATCATACGGCTCTTCAAGACCGAAGCACCTAAATATCCATCAGTGCTTCGCTGATTTAACCAAATCATCCTCCGTAGAGTTGTAGGAATTAAATCATTATTGGTCTTGCTAACCCCTTCGCTACGTCTAATTTTCAAAAGACATCTCTTAGATACTTTTCGCTACTACGAGTTAGTCCACCACTCCTTTTGTGTATTGGTATCTTGGGCTTGCCCTTCGGGGTTATACCCTTCTCCCTTAACACTACATAAGAAGTTTCTCCTGTTCCTTAACTGAGCAGTAAGTAAAGCTCCTGCCCTCTATATGCCGATTGCCACTTGACCAGTAAATAGGTTACTCCCGTCAAGTTCTGTCTCGCAAGACCGCCCATCCCTCGATTTTGACAATACTAAAGTTGTTTACGACACTTCTACAAGG
>NZ_JBSIBP030000008.1:0-229602 GCF_053613295.3 Aquimarina ulvae | reverse complement strand
TCGTGGGAGAGTAGGTCGCCGCCTTCCTTTAAAACCCTTCATTATTTATAATGAAGGGTTTTTTTATGATTATTGTTTGGGCGTATATAAATCTTTTTTTAGCAGGTTTATAATGAGAAGTTCTCAAGAAAGGCTTTTAATTAATATTAAAGTCCTAATAATGTTAAAAACTAATCTAAATATATGGTTTCTTTAGAATTAAGAAATAACTTTATATTGTTAGATTAGTATTATTTTGATATTAATCAGATTAAAATAAGTTTATGGCATTAAAAGTTACAATTTCTCATAAAACAGTTTACAAGTATGATCGCAATGTAAATCTGTCCCCACATATTTTTAGATTACGTCCGGCTCCACACACGAGAACACCGATAGAATCATATTCTCTTAAGATTAAGCCAGAAAATCATTTTTTAAATTGGCAACAAGATCCTTTTGGTAATTATTTGGCACGTTTAGTTTTTCCGGATAAAACAAAACAGTTATCAATAGCTGTAGAAATTATAGCTGATTTAAAAACCATTAATCCATTTGATTTTTTTATTGAGGAATCTGCTGAAGAGTTTCCGTTTTCATATAATGAAACGATTAAAAAAGAATTACTTCCATATTTAGAAATTACCGATAAAGGGCCTTTATTAAATGATTTTCTTAATACGGTAGATATGACACCTCGTAAAACGATTTATTTTTTGATTGATATGAATCGAAAGATATATGAGTATCTAAACTATCATATAAGAATGGAGCCGGGAGTTCAAACCTGTGAATATACGTTAAGTAAAAAAAGTGGATCTTGTAGAGATTTTGCCTGGTTATTTGTTCAAGTACTTCGACATTTGGGGTTTGGTGCCCGTTTTGTCTCTGGATATCTGGTGCAATTAGCTTCAGATGAAAAATCATTAGATGGACCATCGGGTCCGGATGAAGATTTTACAGATTTACATGCTTGGGCAGAAGTATATCTTCCTGGAGCTGGTTGGATAGGGTTTGATGCAACTTCAGGATTATTGGCAGGAGAAGGGCATATACCATTAGCTTGTACTCCTTCTTTTGAAAGTGCTGCTCCGGTTTCTGGACTAACAGACGTATGTGAAACTGAATTTGAATTTGAAAACGCTGTACATAGAATTTTAGAATCACCAAGAGTTACCAAACCTTATACCGAACAACAATGGAAAGAAATTTATAAATTAGGTTTTAAGGTAGAAAAAGAACTGGAAAAGAATGATGTACGATTGACAATGGGAGGGGAGCCTACATTCGTTTCTATAGATGACATGGAATCTCCTGAATGGAATACTGCGGCAGATGGTCCACTAAAAAGAGAACTTGCAGAAGATCTTTCTAAAAGATTAATGAATGAGTTTGGCAAAGGTGGAGTATTACATCATGCACAAGGAAAATGGTACCCTGGTGAACCATTACCAAGATGGCAAATTGAAATATGCTGGCGTAAGGACGGAAGGAAGATATGGCACGATGCATCTTTGTTATCATCTTTTTCCACAAACACAATAATCCCAGAAAAAACTGATTTATTTTTTTTAAAAAAACTCACAACATATTTAGCAATATCTTCTAATACAATCATGTCAGCTTATGAAGATGCTTTTCATGCTTTATGGGAAGAAGGTAAGCTTCCTGTAGATTTTAATCCAGCCGAAGATGAGGACGGATCATTGGCAGTCAAAAAGTTACAAGAAATATTAGAAAAAGGTACTGCTACACCAGCTGGTTATGTTTTACCAATCAACAACACAGAGAATACATGGTTTACGAGTGAATGGAATTTTAGAAGAAAACATTTATTTCTTACACCAGGAAATTCACCCGTAGGTTTGAGGTTACCTTTAAATTCATTAATGGTTAATCCAGAAAATGAATTTTTTCCGATTTATGAACCAGATTTGTTTTCAAAAAAGAAAAATTTACCTAGCTTCAAAAGGTTAGTATCAAAAAGACACAAGGAGTTTTTGAAAAGAGGGGTGGATTCTAATCAACCAAAATATTTTGTTCGTACTGCACTGTGTTCAGAAATTAGAGAGGGGAAGTTATATCTTTTTTTACCTCCACTAGATACGGCTGAAGCCTTTCTGGATCTTATGGCGGCTATTGAAGCGACTACAAAAGAATTGAATATTCCCGTAATTTTAGAAGGTTATGAGCCGCCAAAAGATAATAGGTTAGAGTCACTGAAAGTAACACCTGACCCTGGAGTGATTGAGGTTAATGTCCATCCGGTTCATAATTGGAAAGATCTAGTTGATAATACTTTCACTATTTATGAACAAGCAAAACAAGCACGTTTAGGAACTGAGAAGTTTATGCTTGATGGAAAGCATACGGGAACTGGAGGTGGTAATCACGTTACATTAGGAGGCACCAAACCTGCTGATAGTCCACTGTTGCGTAAACCAGAATTGTTACGTAGTTTATTGACTTTCTGGCAGCATCATCCTGGTCTTTCTTATCTGTTTTCAGGGGCTTTTGTGGGGCCAACAAGTCAAGCTCCAAGAATTGATGAAGCAAGATTAGAAAATTTGTATGAATTAGAAATTGCATTTAGTCAAATCCCAAAAGATGGTGAAGTTCCTTTTTGGCTTACCGATCGTTTATTTAGACATTTACTTACTGATTTAACTGGTAATACGCACCGTGCAGAATTTTGTATCGATAAATTATATTCTCCAGATTCCTCTTCAGGTAGATTAGGAATTTTAGAGCTAAGAGGGTTTGATATGCCTCCACACCCACAGATGAGTCTTGTTCAAAATTTATTGGTAAGAACCTTGGTTTCTTGGTTTTGGAAAAAACCATATAAACATAATTTAGTGCGTTGGGGGACAGAGTTACACGATAAATTTTTGATAGAGCACTACGTAAGAGAAGATATTAAGGATATTGTTTTACAATTAAATAAAGCTGGCTATAAGTTTAAAGAAAATTGGTTTGACCCGTTTTTTGAATTTAGATTTCCTTTATATGGTATGGTTACTATTAATAATATTCGTATCGAATTACGTTCTGGGATTGAACCTTGGAATGTACTAGGAGAAGAGATGACTGGAGGAGGAACTGCTCGTTATGTAGATTCATCTTTAGAACGTATTCAAATCAAAGTTTTTGATTTTATAGAAGAAAGATATATACTAACTTGCAATGGTGTAAAGGTACAATTGAAAAGTACTTCTACAAAAGGAGAGTTTGTTGCTGGAATTCGATATAAAGCTTGGGATCCGTATTCTGCTTTACATCCCACAATAGGTGTGGATACACCTCTGATTTTTGATATTGTAGATACGTGGAACCGTCGTTCCATAGGCGGTTGTACTTATTTTGTTGCACATCCAGGTGGTAGATCGTATGATACATATCCCGTAAATAGTTATGAAGCAGAATCAAGAAGAATTAATCGTTTTTGGGAGTTTGGGCATACACAAGGCGAGATTGAAACTATAGAGGGGAGTATGCAGGAAGGTGCTTCGGATATGGAAAGAAGTGTTAAAGAAAAAGGAAGTTCCAAAAGATTTAGATACAAAGAGATGCCAATTGACCCAGAATTTCCACATACATTAGATTTACGTAAAAAATGATTTGATAAAGTATATCTTACATGAATTTTAAAACAGAGATATTAACCAAAGACTATTTCAAAGAACATAGTTATGACGAAATGTTTTCATCTACGATGGATATAAAACCAGCTTGGAAAAATATTTCGGACAGTCTAATTGGTATGGGACATAATGAGTTAATATCTAGACAGAAAGATATAGATTGGAGACTTTCTGAAAATGGTGTTACTTATAATGTTTATAATGATCCTAAAGGATTGAACAGGCCTTGGAATCTTAATATTATTCCATTTGTACTAAAGGAATCTGAATGGAAAACGATAGAAAAAGGATTAAAGCAGCGCGTACATCTTCTGGATTTAGTAGTTAAGGATATCTACGGAAAACGAGAACTTATCAAAAAAGGAATTATTCCTTCAGAAATAATCTATGGGCATAGAGGTTTTTTACGACAGTGCGATCATATACAATATAACACACCAAAATATATATCAATATTTGCATCTGACCTTTCCAGAGGTCCAGATGGCAGAATGTGGGTGGTTAATGATCGTACTCAGGCACCTTCTGGGATGGGGTATTCTTTAGAAAATAGATTTACTACAGGAGCGGTTCTTTCTGAAGTTTATAAAAAAAATCGTGTAAAGAAAATAGATCATTTTTTCCAGGATTTTGATCAATTATTGATCAACGCAGCACCTGATAGAAAATCAAACCCTTCTATAGTTATTATTACTCCAGGACCTCATAATGAGACGTATTTTGAGCATGCTTATTTATCTTCATATTTTGGATACCCTCTGGTAAGAGGGAATGATCTGGTGGTAAGAGATGGTTTTCTTTGGATGAAATCTTTAAATGGACTAAAAAAAGTAGATGTTGTACTGCGTAGGGTAGATGATGTTTTTATGGATCCTTTAGAATTGAGGGAAGATTCATACCTCGGTGTTGCTGGTTTATTAGATGTTGTTCGGAGACAGAATGTTACTGTTATTAATCCAATAGGAAGTGGCGTGATAGAAAACTCGGGCCTCATACCTTTTATGCCTGCGATTGCAAACTATTTTTTAGGAGAAGAATTACTGCTCCCACAAATTGCTACATGGTGGTGTGGACAAGAGAAGGAAAGAAAACATGTACTGGATAACCTTTCTAAATTTGTTATTAAACGGATTGATCGTTCTCATAGAGAAGATATTGTTTTTGGAGAATTATTAAGCGAGCAACAACAAATTGATTTGAGGATTAAAATATCCAAGAATCCTTATCTATACGTAGCTCAGGAAAAAATTACTTTTTCTACAGTTCCAAATTTTATAGAAGGTAAACTAGAACCTCGGAATATGGTATGTAGAACCTTTGCTATAGCAAAGGGAGACGATTATCAAGTGATGCCAGGCGGGTTGGTAAGGGTATCACCAGAAAGTAAAACGCTTAGAGTAAGTAATCAACGTGGTGGAACTAGTAAAGACTTTTGTGTATTATCTGAATTTGAAGAAACTAATAGTATTGCCCCTATATGGGAAAATGCTGATAAAATTACAGCTTCAAAATTAGAGGATCTACCAAGTTTGACAGCAGAAAACCTATATTGGGCAGGTAGATATCTCGGTAGAACTTTGGTTACTGGTAGATACCTTCGTATGGTGTTAAAGCAGCTTACTAATATAGAATTAGGTGTCGAAACTACTCATGATGAAAAGTTACAAATTTTATTAAAAGGGGTTACAGAATTAACGAATACTTTTCCTGGTTTTGTTGGTACAGATAAAGAAAGTCCCGTATCAGATATAAGAAAGGAATTATTTGCCGTGGTTCTGGACAAAAACAAGACCGGTAGCTTAGCATATACGCTTTCAATGTTCACCAATTCATACTTCGCTATTCGTAATTTATGGTCAACCGATATGTGGCGGGTTTTTGATGGTATCCAAAAGCTATGTACAACAATGGAAGATAAAAAGGATGACCAGGATACCTCCATTAAAAGTGTATTAAAGGTACTGGATCAGTTGATTACCAAAATTATAGCGATAATGGGATTGATAGAAGAAAGTATATTGGTTGATCAGGGATTGCTTTTGTATTTTATTGGATTAAATTTAGAAGCAAGTATCTTTAATATAAAAAAACTTGACTTATTGATAACTCCTGTGGTTTCTAGTAGTTACACCGAATATGAGTTATTAGAATGTTTGTTAAATAGCCAGGAAAGTTTAAATATTTATAGATATAGTTACCGATCGTATATTACGACAGAAAACACATTGTCATTAGTGTTATTGAATTCAGAATATGGACGATCTCTATTGTTTTTGGTATCTCGCTTAAAAAAAGACCTAAGCAGGTTACCAAAGAATGCTGGTCAAATTAATTTAGCCGAAAAAAATATTTTGGAAGCATATTCAAAACTAAAAGATGTATCGGTAAAAAATTTAATAATGACCGATCAATATCAAACAGGTCTGCGTGAAAATTTGAAGCGATTATTATTAGAACTCGACCTTTTACTAACGGGGGCATCAATAGAAATAACCAATACATATTTTAATCATATATCAAGGCAAAATCAATTATCTTCTCAAAGCTTTCCAATATAAGAAAACATGAAATTTAAGATCATTCATAGTACTCAATATAGTTATGATGCTGATGTAAGTTTTTGTCATAATATAGCTACATTAATTCCTAGGAAAAGTCTTGGGCAAGAATTAGTTGATTTTAATATACAGATAACACCAGCTCCCTCATCTACAGATTTTTCTGAACGTATAGATTTTTTTGGAAACCATATTACCAGATTTTCCTTACAGCAGTTACACCGAAAACTTGAAGTAACTTCGACAAGTATAGTTAAAAGAGATTATACAGCGGTGTTTGATAGCTTTCATTCTGAAAATTGTAAAAAAGTAACACTTTCTGAAGCGCTATTACTATTGAAAGCAAATAGTAAGGAAATATTAGACGCAAAGCAATACATACTAGAGTCTATATTAATCAGGAATATTGAAGATAGTATTAAGAAATACGCACTAGTTTCCTTTAAACCAAATCGTTCTATTTTTGAAGCTACGTATGAATTGATGCAACGGATTTATACTGATTTTGATTTTGTTTCTGGTTTTACAAATGTTTCTACTCCTCTTAAAGATGTGATGGAGGAGAAAAAAGGGGTGTGTCAGGATTTTGCACAAATAGCAATCGCTTGTATTCGTTCTATTGGTTTACCGGCAAGATATATAAGCGGTTATATAGAGACAGTACCACCACCAGGTAAAATTAAATTGGTTGGAACTGATGCATCCCATGCTTGGTTTGCAGTTTTTATACCAGGTTTTGGGTGGGTTGATTTTGATCCCACTAATAATCAAATCCCTAAAAATCAACACGTAGTTGTAGGATGGGGAAGAGACTACTACGATGTACCTCCTTTAAAAGGGGTTGTTTATAGTTCCGGAAAAAGTAAGCTAAAAGTATCCGTAGATATTCGTCCGTTTCAGGAGGTATATCAAAGCCAGCAGAGTCAAACTCAGCAGTAATAAAACGTATGTATTACTGCTGTTGTTGTTGTGATTGTTTTACCTTATCCGTAATCTCTGTTTTTTTAGGTTGATTTATTGCTTCTTCCATACAAGTTACTGCTAATAGTCAAAATATTCTTTTTCCATCTTTTTACTAATGGCAACCAAATCATTTAGTATTTTTTCAATAAATGTCTGAAAATCTACTTCGATTTCTTCAATATATTTGTATTTATATTCGGTGTAAATTTTATTCACTAAAAAAATAGTAGAGTCTTTTGAAGGATTTTTTTCTGTAGATAACACTTGAATATGTTCAGAAACTCCATAAAGGCTGTTAATTACTGATCGGGGACAGTTTGGGTTTAATATCAGGAAATCTAAGGTATTGATGCTATTGGGAATCTTTTTCTGAAAACGATTCATCATATCATACGATTCAACACATTTTAATAAGGTGGACCATTCTAATATACTACCCCTACTGGATTCTTCCTGGCTTCCAATTATGAGAATGTCATTATACTTGGCATTAATAATACGAATTACCTGAGTTGCACGGTCGAGTTTAAGCCCAAGTTTTATGATCGAATATACTTCGTCATATAAAAGAGTAGTTCTTATTTTTGCTTTTAGTATAGCAGTGAATTCCATAATATTGCTTGTAAAATCATAGAGTCCTTTTTTTACATAATCATCTACAGAATAGTTTAAGACAAAATGATAAAACTTATTAATTGCCTCATACAATTCTGTAGAGATAAGATCTCTTGCACTATTGGCATTTTCACGAGCTAATTTGACACAATTGATGATGGAGTACGATTTTTCTGGATTGAGCCCTATATCATACAATACATTCGAGTCATATAATGGTTCTTCTGATTGATGAGGGTCTCCAACCATAAACAGCATCGATTTTAATACAAATTGTCTTGATTGTGAATATTCATTTGGAGCATCTAATGAAGAAAAATAGTTGACACATAGATATCGTGCTACATGTTCTGAACGTTCAATATAACGCCCCATCCAAAATAGATTGTTTGCAACTCTTGCTAGCATATTTTTTTATTTTTTTAAAACCCAGGTATCTTTGGAACCACCTCCCTGAGAAGAGTTTACTATAAGATTTCCTTTTTGAAGAGCTACTCGGGTTAATCCTCCTTTTAATGTGAAATTTTTATCTTTTCCTAATAATGTATACGTTCTCAAATCCACATGACGTGGCTCAAAAGAGTTTTCTCCTTCTATATACGTGGCATGAACGGATAAAGACATAATAGGTTGCGCAATATATTTTCTTGGATTCTCTTTGATTACATCTTTTACCTTTTTAATTTCTTCTGATGTAAGCTTATTCCCAATAGAAATACCATAACCACCTGCTTCGTCTACTGGTTTTATCACTAGTTTATGAATATTTTCTAATACAAATTTAAGATCATCAGGTCTACTACAATGGTAGGTGTGTACATTATTTAAAATAGGCTCTTCATCGAGATAATATTTAATAATCTGAGGCATATAGGTATACACCGCCTTATCATCAGCAACGCCAGTTCCTGGCGCATTTACCAAACATACGTTTCCTTTTAGGTATGATTTAAATAGCCCAGGCACTCCTAAGACAGAGTTTTTATTAAATGATTTTGGATCTATAAAGGCGTCGTCAATTCTCTTATAAATGATATCAACTCTTTTAGGACCATTAATAGTTTTCATGTAAACAAAACCTTTTTCTACAAAAAGGTCTCTTCCTTCTACAAGTTCGACTCCCATTCCTTTTGCTAGGTATGAATGTTCATAATAGGCAGAGTTAAACACACCTGGAGTTAATACAACTGATGTAGGATTATCTACCCCTTTAGGCTTTACAGTTTCAAGTATTTCTAAAAGATTTTGGCTATAATCGGTTACAGATTGTATTTGATATTTGTCAAAAACACCAAATAGAGCTCTTTTTAAAGCAGTTCTATTACATATTACATAGCTAACACCAGATGGACATCTTATGTTATCTTCTAATACATAATATTTACCATCAGAATGTTTAATAAGGTCTGTTCCCGAAATATGATTATAAATTCCTCCTGGAGGATTAAACCCTTGCATTTCTTTGAGATAATTAACAGAGGAATCTATTAGGCCTTCTGGTACAATACCTTGTTTAATGATTTTCCTATCGTGATACAAATCCCACAAAAATAAATTTAAAGCGGTACTACGTTGTAACACTCCTTTTTCTATATGTTCCCATTCTTGAGGATCTATAATCCTTGGAAATAAATCAAAAGGAAAAATTTTTTCTTTTGTTTGATTATTTCCATAGACCTGAAAAGTAATCCCCTGATTAAAAAAGGAAGTTTTTGCTTTTTCATTAAGAATAGAGAAATCATTCACGGAGTGCGATCCATAAATATCAAACAATGTTTGGTAAACAGGCTTCACTTTATTGTCCTCTCCAAAAACTTCGTCAAGCATTTCTTGCTTGAACGAATATGAAGAAAAAATAGGGTGATCTTTGTGTGATCTCATAATTAGTATTTATGTAAGGAATATATTAATCTTTATCATTTTTTTATGTGATAATATTATAATAATTATAGAAAGATGGTGTTTTTTTTTCAAAAAAAAAGATTAATTCATGTGGTTTGTGTAATGATACTTAATAAAAACTAGATTTTTGTTAACGATATATTACCTCTCTTTTTTTGTAAAAATTTGATTTATAATATCTTATGTACTTGGTTGTACTATTATATGAAGTTTATGTTGCCTAAATAAAATCCCTAATTTTTTTATTGTAACAGTTTGTTTATGAGTTTTTTATGTGGGCTATAGTGTACTATTTTATACGATTAGAGGTGTCTAAAATAATTTGATGCTTCATTAATTAGATCAAGTATTATCAGAAACTTAATGAATGCCGAGGATTAAAAAAATAGTTTACATGGGAGAAGCACAATGTTTATTTAAAAGCTTCTTGTTTATAAAAGGAAATCTACACCTTTACCTAAACAATATTTTGGGTTATTATTAAAAGGACTCAGTATCAACATAGACTGATTTAATCAAAGTTACATTTATATTTAAAAAAGTCAGGCTTATATATATCTAGGATCCTGAATATAATCTTGTTTTATGATTTTGATTATTTCGATACTTAAAAAACCAAACTCTTCTACAACTTTACCATACATCCGATATACTCCTTTATGTCTAAGTTTGTATTTTTCTTGTACAGAAGGAAACAAGACAGTATCAAATACATCACCAAATTGGTCAAGAAACGTACCAAATGCCATACGTTCACCTTTTGATGTACTGGTATTTTTCATGGCGATTAGATACCCATAAATATCTATTTTTTTATTTAAATAATTTCTTAATTGACTAGCCCTATTTTGGTTAACAGGTTTAGACGCCATAATTTCATAATATCCACATAAAGGAAACCCAAAAGATTCTATTTGTTCAAAAGCATTTTCGAGTTTAGATGTTTCAAATTTGGGTAATTGATATTCCGTTCGTTTTTCACGAAATAAAAGCGGTTGATTATGGTCTGGCAAAATGCTATTTAACCTAAAGTATGCTTCCCATAATAATTCGTGTTTGTTTTTTCTGGTAAAAGCAAAAGCATCAATTTTAATGAGGATGCTAATTTGTTCTATTCCTATTGATACTCTATCGATAAAATCGTTTAGAGATGCATATATTCCGTGTTGTTCTCGTTCTACTAAAATAAGTTCTGATGTTTTGTGGTCTAGATTGCGTAGTATACTTAATCCAAGAAATATGGTTTTATTTTGTAAAATGTGTTCATATTTGCTGGTGTTTATGCACGGAGTTACAATTTTTGCCCCAAATAATTTTGCTTCATGTAAATAGATTTCTGGCCGATAAAATCCGCCACCATTATTTAATGTAGCGACCAGATATTCTATAGGGAAATAAGCTTTGAGAAATAAACTTTGAAAACTTTCTACCGCATAGGATGCAGAATGTCCTTTTGGAAATGCATATCCGGCAAAGCTTGCTACCTGATCCCATATTTCAAAAATTAATGTTGAGTCATACCCTTCAGCACGACAATTCTGAATAAATTTATTTTGTACGTCTTTAAATTCTTTTCTGGATCTGAATTTACCACTCATTCCTCTGCGCAACACATCTGCTTCATCCAACGTGAGCTTTGCAAATATGTGGGCTACTTTGATGACATCTTCCTGATATACCATAATACCGTAAGTTTCACTCATCAATTCTTGCATGATAGGGTGTGAGTGGCTTTTTCTTTTAGGATCATGCACTCTAAGAATATACTCACGCATCATTCCACTTTTAGCAACTCCAGGTCTTATAATAGAACTTGCAGCGACTAACCCCAAATACGTGTCGGTTTTAAGTTTACTTAATAACATGCGCATAGCAGGGGATTCTACATAGAAGCAGGCAAGACATTTAGCTTCTCTGATTAGTGATTTGATATTGGAATCCTTTTTGAGGGTATCTATATCATGAATATCGAAATTGGCTTGTTCTGGTTGATTGTATTGAATAATTTTTATGGCTTCTTTAATTTTGGCCAAACCACGTTGCCCCAAAATATCAAACTTATATAAACCTAAATCTTCTGCAATGATCATATCAAATTGTACCGTAGGGAAGCCTTTTGGAGGTATATCTGTAGCAGCATAATAATGGAGCGGTTTTTCGCTGATTAATATTCCACTAGCATGAATACTAATGTAATTAGGGATTCCCTGAATGAGCTCACTATAAATCAGCACTAATTTATGGAGGTGATCTAAAGAATTGTAATCATAATTACCTTCACTAAGTGTATCGATTTCAAACTTTGGTAACCCAAACACTTTTCCTAATTCCCTAACAGCACCTTTGTAATGAAAAGTGACGTATGTTCCTAAAAGCGCCACATTATCAAACTCGTCAAAAATAAAGCGTGTCATATCTTGCCGATCCCTCCACGAGAAATCAATATCAAAATCAGGAGGGCTAGTACGATGCGAGTTTATAAACCTTTCAAAATATAAGTCTAATTCGATTGGATCTACATCTGTAATCTTTAATAAGTATGCTACAATACTATTGGCTCCACTACCGCGTCCTACATAATAATACCCTTTCTCCTGAGCATAAGAAATAATCTTCCAATTAATTAAGAAGTAGGATACAAAATTCATTTT
Organism: Aquimarina ulvae; assembly: GCF_053613295.3. Lineage (NCBI taxonomy): Bacteria > Pseudomonadati > Bacteroidota > Flavobacteriia > Flavobacteriales > Flavobacteriaceae > Aquimarina > Aquimarina ulvae. The sequence continues at coordinate 217,290 of NZ_JBSIBP030000008.1, read as the reverse complement.
AATAATTAGAGCAAGCTCTTTTTCTAATCGATCATATACTTTTTTATCGGGCTTTTTATATCTGTAAGGAAGTCCTTCTTCACATAGTTTTTTCAATAATTTGCTATCCTTTTCAATACAGCCTGTATATGTTTTTTTATTTAAAGAGGGTTTGTTTTTAGAAAAGTCAAAATTGACAGCGCATTCATTTATAATGTTTCTAGTATTCTCAATAATAAAATCAAACACACGAAACTGGTTCATTATTTTATTTTTTGAGGTCATTTGTTCTGAAAAGCAAGCCTGTTGACTTTCTGGCAGTCTACTTAGTAGAATATTATTATCAATAGCACGTAATAAGCGATGTGTATTAAAATCTTTTTTATCCCTAAAGGTAACAGGCTGTAGTATTACAAGTCTGTCTTTTAGCTTTCTGTAAGAAGAAATTTGAAGGTTAGGAATTTCTTTTAAAGAGATGCCTATAAATTCATTGGATGAGAACTCGGTTTTTTGTAGTTTTTGTATTTGTCTGAAGGGGTATATAATAAATGCATTTTTAAATTGTGGAGCATTTTCTGAAAACTTAATTTTATTGTGAGAATGATAGGATAAAAAATCATTCAATTCTTTATATCCTTCATTATTTTTGGCGAGCCCTACGTATAATTGATGGTGATTATTTCTAAAATCGATACCTATAATAGGTTTGATTTGATAATCGTTAGCTTTTCGGATAAAATTGAGACAAGCGGATGTGTTATTAATATCTGTTAGTGCCAGACTATCGAGTTGATTTTTTTTTGCTAGCTCTAATAGGTCTATTTCAGAGAAAGTTCCAAACCGTAAGCTATAGTATGAATGACAATTTAGATACATATTAGGTAATGATGAATTATATAGACTACTTCCAGTTACTTATTGTTTTAAAGCATCAGGGATAGCAACGACATCCTTTTTTATACATCCTGAGCGTAGCCTCGAAGGATGTATAAAAAAGATATAGTGTATAGCCCGCCCGGATGCCATCATTCTTATGTGTATTATTGTTTCCTATGAGCAAGTACAATAGGAGGCTGCCCGTTAAAAGGGTTTTGCATTCTACCAATAGTTTTGGACCCCATCGCTACCGCTCTGATGACACTACGATCTCCGTATCGTTCTCGGATATGATCCAAAGCTTTATATAAATTGAGTTGTTTTTCATTGTCTTCAAAAAGATTAATCTGATAATTTCCACTCACCAGATGACTAAACCTGATGCCGATTAGCCGTACTAATAATCTTTTTTGATATAATTTTTCGAATAGTTCCAAAATTTTGGGGATTAGAATGTGATCAGCACTGGTATATGGGATTTTAAGTTGTTTGGAGTAGGTGTTAAAATCGGAATATCTAATTTTAACAGTAATACAAGCAGAAAGTTTATTCCCTCTGCGTAGTTGATAGGATAGATTTTCTGTCATAGCAACTAGTATGTTGCGAAGTTTGTAAACATCTATAGTATCTTTATCAAATGTTCTTTCTGTAGAGATAGATTTACGTTCAGAAAATGCTATAACAGGTGTGGTATCGATTCCATTAGCTCTTTTCCAAATTGTTAATCCGTTTACTCCCAGCACTCCTTTCATGACGTCTATAGGCATTTCTTGTATGGTTTTTACTTGTCTTATCCCCAAGCTCCGTAGTGTTTGAAAGGTTTTGTCTCCAATCATTGGTATTTTTTTGATGGATAAGGGAGCTAGAAAGGGTTTTTCTGTACCAAAATCAATTTTTAATTGATTATTAGGCTTTGCTTCATTGGTTGCAACTTTTGATACTACTTTGTTTTGAGCAAATCCCAGAGAAATAGGTAATCCGGTTTCGGATATGATGTTTTGTCTGAGTTCTGATGCATACTTATAGGCACCAAAAAACTTATCCATTCCAGAGAGATCAGCATAAAATTCATCAATACTAGACTTTTCGAATAACGGGACCTTTTCTTTAATAATTTCTGTTACTAAATCCGAGTATCTGCTATAGGTTCCGGCATTGCCTTTTATGATAGTAGCTTCTGGGCATAGTTCTTTGGCTATTTTCATAGACATCCCGGAGTGGACACCAAATTTCCTGGTTTCGTAGCTGCATGCTGCAACGACACCACGATCACTTATACCGCCTACCAAAAGAGGTTTGTCTTGCAATGAGCTATCAATAAGACGCTCTACAGATACATAGAATGTATCCAGATCAAGGTGTAATATGGTTCTCAATAGTTATGTATTTTTGGAATAATTCCAAATTTATGGAATTATTCCAAAATATAAATTATTTAACCACACTATTTATTCACAATAAATAAAAAAAACGGCATCTCATATGAGATGCCGTTTCTGAAAAATTTTATTTTGGGGCTACAAAATAAAATTCAATTGTATTAATTTTCTGTATATCCAGCAAACTGTTGCATAGCACTTTTAGTAAGTTCTTTGGCTCTATTTACATAGAAATTTTTTGTATCGTTCAGTGTTTCATTTTGTAAGTCATTTTCACTTCTCAAGTAATCTTTTTGAGATTCGAATATTGAATCATCGTCAAAAACAATACTTAGTTCTTGTAGGGCACTTTCTAATTTCTGTAATGCCTGTTCTGCTTTTACTTTTACTTGTGTCTGTTCTTTTAATTCTGCTGCGCGTTGTGCGTCAAATTCTGCTTGTGCTTTTTTTTGCTCAGCTATTTGCTGCTGTAATTTTTGTTGTTCGATTTCTAATTGACGTTTTTGTTCTTCTAACTCTTTTTGTTTTTGAGCGACTTCTTCTGATGCAATTGCAATTTCTTCTTCTTCAGCACTGGCTACATCTCCAATGTAAGAATCGTTATTGTTTCCATTAACCCGGCAATCTGTCAATTGTTTTAATAATTTAGAACCAAGATCTTTAGCTTGCTTTGCATAATACCTACTACGCTCATATGTATCCTGATCTAAAGAGCTAACCATATTTGTTTTAGCTTGATAAGCAGTCTCATTAGCTTCTGTACAGCCACATTCGTTAGTAAGAGTTTCTACTTTTTCTAAAGCTTCTATGGCTTTATCAGCGTATTCTTGAGTATGAAACACATTATTTGCTCCGTGCGCTTTTTTAGAATGTGAATAAGCATAACTTGCAGCTGTTAGGGCATCTTCATAAATATTTTGGGCATTAGCCTGTATAACAAGACAAAACAAAGTTACGATTGGTGCAATTCTTTTCATTTTAAGGGGGGCTTTTTAATGAACAGTACAAGTATACAATATTTTATAAGTAACATCCAAAAATAAATGTCATTAATCGATGAAATACGCATTTTATCCTAATTTTTATGGCTAAGCCATAAACAAAGTGATCGATGTCCTACTGTTATGTACGGTGGTTCATCATAATGATTTATCGATAACGGAGTTCAATGTTTCGTATTGTATTCTTATTTGTCTAATTATAAATTTAACGTTTGACCAAAGTCGTTATGTAAGTTTATTGTGTATATTACGTCCATATTATCTATGAAAGAACTCATTATATCCTCCATCAACCATAATCTTAATAATGCTATTGCTTTATTAGACGTAATCGATTCGAAAACTTACTGTGACCCTTCTGTAGGGCCATATTATTCTAGCATTGGTTCTCATATCAGACATACATTAGACTTTTTTGATTGTATCATTGACGGTTTAGATACCAATAATATTGATCTGACTGCACGTAAAAGAGATGAAATTTTATCGACTAATATAGAAGCTGCAAAAAGCCACATACAGACACTTCAGGAAACGTTACTTTCTTATATAGATGTAAACACAGATTATTTAATTCACGTGACAGATAATATGGGTCAAGGAAAAGTCACTGTGAATTACACCTTAGAAAGTATTCTGGCACACGCTAATAGCCACGCGATACACCATTATGCAACAATAGGTTATGTACTTAATCAATTGAACATAGAAATAAAAATTCCAGGATTTGGTTATAATCCTACTACACCTGTAAATAAGCGAGAGGGAATCTAATATAAAATACCTTCTATCTAATTTATTTAGATACCATATTTTTTATAAACCCTGTATTTCTTGTGTTATCGTATTTTAAATAGCAATTCAATTGACACTGTTTCTTGTATAAAGTATTCCTATTTATGTATAGTATACGATGTGGTATGTATTCTTTATTTAGGACAGATTTATCCGAATTGAATTTAATGTATATATTTGAGTATATTTTAATTGAAAATATGTTCTCTAAAGCTTGTGAATACGATATTAAAGCTTCTATATATATTGCACAACAATCATTACAAAGTAAGCGTACTAATCTAAAAGCTATAGCGAAGGCGGTCGATTCTCCAGAAGCTTTTACTGCCAAAATACTTCAGAAATTAGTAAAAGATAAGATTTTAGATTCTGTAAGAGGCACTAAAAGAGAGTTTTTAATTGAAAAAACAAAAATAGATCAGATAAAGTTAGGAGATATTGTATATATAATTCACTGAGATGCTGTTTACATAGGTTGTGGGCTAGGGTTGAAAGGATGTAACGCAAATAAACCCTGTCCGGTACACAATAAAATCTTACTTGTTCAAAAGGAATTGAAGGAGCTGCTTTCCGCTACAAATCTATATGAATTGGCTGATGGTTTGGAAACAGGCATGACATATTTGAATAGATAATAGAATATATAAATGTTAAATAACCAATCATGACCATACACAAATCATTATTTATAGTTTTTATCTTTTTCGTGAGTATTAATATTTACTCTCAAAGCGAAAAAGAGTATTGCAAACAGTGGCGTAAAGAAATAGATACTATCTCAAGTTTGAATAAACAATTTGAGTTTGGTAAGAAAATAGTTTCGTCAATAGAGGATCCGTTATGTAAAACGGAAATTTACATTTATCTAGGAGAAACTATTTTTACTATTGAACAAAAAATAGATTCTGCACTTTACTTTTACGATAAAGCAATAATTATTGGTAAAAAAAATAATGCAGAAAACCTTCTCTCAGTCGCATATTCTCAAAAAGCACATTTATTGATTGAGGATAATAGATATAGCGAAGCTTTGGAGTTACTGCAAAAGTCTCGAAATATTTTAGTGAAATTTGCTAAGAGCGAGCATTGGAAATCCTATTATCAAAGTCATGCCAGATTGGCACAGAAAAAATCTGATTTTCAACGAGCATTGCTCTATAAGGACTCCACAATAGCTATATTGAAAATTCACAATGACAGTGTCAATTTGCCTAATATAATAGCAGAAAAAGGTAATTATTATTTACAGCTTTCAGATTATGAGAACGCTACAAATAATTTACTTTTGGCTATCGAGTTAAAAGAAAAACAGGAAAATTCTGAACAACTAGAGTCTTTATATCATGCTTTAGGAGTGAGTTATCTCTGGTGGGGACAATATGAAAAGGCAAAAAAAAATCTAGAAATTAGTATTTCAAAAGCGAACGAAAGCAATTATTATTATGTTTCTATGATTGGTTATTTAAGATTGGCAAAAGCTTATAGGAAATTAAATCAGTTTGAAAAAGGGATTAATGCTATTGATTCTTCGTTAACTATGGCAGAAAACTTTAAGTATAATAGTGTAATTGCCGAGGGGTTAAATGAAAAAGGATTTATATATGTAGATAATTTGAAACAATATAATAAGGCCGAAAATAGTTTTATAAAAGCATATGAAATTCTTAAAAAATCAAATAATAATGGAGCTCTATATTCAAGCCTTCAAGGATTAGTTGTGGTTTATCACGATACAAATAGACGAACTCAAGAAAAACAAACACTTGACGAGCTAAATACAGTAACAGAAAAAATTAATTCTTTACCTTATTCTCAACAATTACATAAGCATTACAGTGAATATTATGAGAAAGTGAATGATTATTCTTCTTCATTAAATCACTTAAAAAAATATTACTCGATAAAAGACTCTATATCCAATAAAGAAATTAAAGCTAAAGTAGCCGATCTAGAAGCAAAATATGATACCAAAAATAAAGAATTAGAGATAGTAAACCTTAACCAAGAAAAGAAAGAACAACAACAAATAGCAAAACAAGCCGAAGCTAAACAATATTTATATTTATTGGTAGCTGGTTTTTTGTTGTTTTTGTTAGGAATAGGAGCTTGGGCTTTTAGAAAATTAAGGAAGCAACAAAAGGAACTCACTTCTACAAATCAGATTAAAAACCACCTTTTTTCTATCATTGCTCATGATCTAAGAGGAATGATTGTTCCGTTTCAGCGATCAGGTAAAATATTGAAATACCATATTGATAAAGGCAATCATGAAAAAACAATAGAACTTTCACAAGCATTGGAGCAAAACTCTGAAAGCCTTTCTAATATGTTAGATAATTTATTGAATTGGTCACTAGAACAAATGAATGGCTACAAAATGAATCCTGAAAAGATATCAGTAGAAGCACAGTTAAGTGAAATCATAACCGGATACAAAGAACAAGCTACTTATAAGAAAACAACGATTACTTTAAAACATAAAGAAGATTTATGCATTGACTTTGATAAAGGAGCTTTTCATGTTATTTTTAGAAATCTAATTGGTAATGCTCTAAAATATACTGAGAAAGGAAGCATCTGTATAGAATTTGCAAGTAAAAATGATTTATTTTTATGTTCTGTAACGGATACAGGCGTTGGAATGTCTCAGGATCAGTTGGAGCATCTTTTTACTTTGGAAGAAAAAGAGTCTGCTGTAGGCACGCAAGGTGAAAAAGGAACAGGGCTTGGGCTTAATCTGGTATATCGATTTATTAAAATGCATCATGGTACAATCGAAGTTTCTTCAGAAAAAAGAATTGGCACGCGTTTTGACCTAAGAATCCCTGTAAAGATTTCACTGACCAAAGATAAAGGAGCAATTTCTAAACCTTTATCAGCGTAAACAAAATACACAAATCATGAATATTTATATAGTAGAAGATGACTTGTTTCATTTAGAAGATATTAAGATCACTCTGGAACAATTAGGATATTCTTATTTAGGCAATTCTGCTAATCCTCTAGAAGCATATGAACAAATAGGAACTTTACGACCAGATGCAGTTATATTGGATATTCATCTTAACGGTAAAGAATCTGGTATTGAATTAGGGGATAGAATTAAGAAGTTATATGGAATACCCGTGTTTTTTGCTACTTCTGATAAAAATAAAGAAACGATAAGTAGAGCAGCAGATATAAGTCCAGCAGCCTATTTAACAAAACCGATCAGTAAAGGTGATTTACAGGCAGCACTAATTCTTGCCGGTAAACAAGAGATCACTTCTGTAGTGGCAACTACAGATGAATCCGGAGACATATTTATCAAAAGCGGTAATAAATTGGTGAAAGTAAATATGAAAACCATACTTTTTGCTCATACTGACTCAAAAAACTATTGTTCTATAGTGACGATGGATAATAAAAAATTATCGGTAAGATATTCGATCTTAAAATTATGTGAGAAACTAAAAGGTTTAGAATTTGTTCAAACACATCGATCATATATCATTAATTGGAACAAAATAGATTCATTGCATGAATATGATCAAACCATAGAAATACAAGGGCATCATATTCCTATTGGTAGGACTTTTAAAGATAGTATATATAAGCGTCTCAAGATAATCTGATGTTTTGGGATTTAATAAATCAGCAGTAATCTACTATTATTATTATAAACAAACTGCAGAAGCACCAACAGGAATAGTTTTCGTTGAAACACCACAATCCCAAGTGGTTTCGCAGACTAGCGATTTGGTAAAACAAACGTACTCATTAGTTTGGTACTCTGTAGTGTCTTGCGATCCTCCCCTAAACCTATCTAGATGATCTATCTTAGCGATCTTAATTTTATCTAAGCTTAATTTTTTTCTTGAACCTTTTTTCATTTTTCAGCTTTTTTTATTATGTACTTTTTATAATTATATCTATACTAGCGGTGTTTTGTACTTTAATACATTTAAAACTGTTATTCAGAATCTCCTGAAGGTAAATTACCACTTCCTATAGGAATTGTTTTTGTAGAAGTTGTTGGTTGATCTGTTATGTTTGATGTACAAGGGTTAATAATATTAGTTTCTGTGTCTATTTCTGCCATCGAGAAAAAACCTCCAGAAATTTCTTTCATATTGTTTAATCTGGCAATCTTAATTTTATCTAGACTTAGCCTCTTTCTGTTATTCTTTTTCATCATAATATATTTCGAATAGTACCATTTACTTAATCTCAAAAACAATTTCCGGTGTTTGCTATTGGAATTGTTTTTGCGGATGTATGTGTATTAGGACAAATTTTAGTCTGGCGGCCAATAGTAAAAAGATCTGTAATGGTTGGATTGTCTGTTGATTTAGGAAGATCAGACCCTCCGATAATTCCTTGCGGATTATTTAATTTGGCTACTTTAATTTTATCCAGGCGTAATTGATGTATACTCTTTTTTTTACTTAATTTTTTTTAATCCGTGTGTACGACGAATCTACAATTTTAGTACTAATTGTGCACGAAAAGATGCTTTAAATTTATAAATTTAAAGAAGTTGAAAGCGTGTTTTTGTTGGTGTATCAAGGCTTTATACGTTTTATAAAATAAGAAGGATGTATGCCTGTTCTTTTTTTGAAAGCAGCAGAAAATGACTGAGCGTTTTTAAAACCTACCTCCTCTGCAATGGCTTGTATTGTATAAGATCTCAGAGATTTGTTAGTACTGAGTTGATCCACAACAAAATTAATTCTTAGATTATTAAGGTAATTCGCAAAATTTACATTTTTGTAAACATTAATAATTTTAGATAAATAAGCACTATTGGTGTTTAGTTCTTTAGCCAGAGAATTAAGTGTATAATGTTTTTTAGCAAATTGATTTTTATCTTCAAAATTGTGAAGCTTTTTTAAGATTGTTTCTATTACATCTACGGGGATATCAATATCAGGTTTTTTTGTTGGATTTTGATTTACATTTTTACTAAGTTCCAATTGATGGGTTTTAGGTCTCTTTTGTTGCTCCAATAATTTTTGAAATCGTATTTGGTTTGCATAATTTTTTCTAAAACTGTAGATTGCAACGAGCACCAAAATAATAGACAATATGATTAACAGGTTAATGGTGTTATCCTTTAAAAATGTATCTTTTTCAAACTGCTTAATCAGCCTTTCCTTTTCGGACTTTAATTCTGCTGCATCGTATTTTTTGGTGATGTTTCTAGTTAAATATACTTGATTGGCGTGGCGAATACTATCCAATTCTAATTGTGTATTAAGGTAATCTAGTTGTAGTTGATAATCATTTTTTGATTCTGCATAAGCTTTTAAATAATCATATACATTTATAATTTCTGGAATTACATCTTTTGTTTTTCTTAGAATAGTATCTGTTTTTTTAAAATATAGTATACTCTTTTCTTCCTCGCCCAGATCTTTATAACTTCGTCCGATGTAAAAATCACAAGTTGCTATTCTTGTTTCTAAAGGATCAAATTTTGCAATCAATTTTTTCCCTTTTTGTAAGCTGTCAATTGCTTTTTCATACTTATTTAGTAAGTATTGATGTATTCCTGAAGTTACCAATATATAAGAATATATCACAGAATCACGTGTCTTTAAGGTCTCTTTAATTCCTTTATCAATCGTTATCTCTGCAAGTTTTAAGTCTTTGATATGAATATAAGAATCGGCAAGTGCAAATAACCCTGGATTGTAATTGCTTTTATTCTTATATTGAGGGTTTTGTTCTAAGAACTCTATATAGTTAGCAAAAATGGTGAGCGCTTCTTCGCGATCACCAGACATATTTTTTAGAAGTCCAATGTTAAATTTAGCAGATAGGTGTATTTTATCATTACCACTTATTTTTGCACTTTCGGATGCTTTAATATAAAATTCGAGAGCTTCTGCGTATTCACCTAATTCAAACTTTATATTACCTTTCTGTAAATATCCAAGGGAAGGAAATTGATAATAATTTTTATTTCTAGTAATAGAAATAATACTATCCGTGTAAGCAATCTTATCCGAAATATTTAGATTAGATAGCATAAAATATGCATTTGCTGCATTCAAAGTGTCATTTTTACCAATAGCACGTTCAAGATGAGTTTGTGCAATTTTTACCTTAACCGAATCTCTTTTTTCTTTTTCTATAAGTCCTCTTAATTCAATATAATTATCCTGTGCAGACAGAGTCTGGTTTATTAATAATAGGATGATTACCAAAATCATGGATAGATACTTCATATCGATCAGCGGGGTACTTTTCTAGATTAGATACTTTTATACGTATGCATAATACGAATGTAAAGATTTAATAGCTTTCTGGAGAAATAATTCAAGGAAATTATAAGGGTTGAAATTTATAAATTTCAACCCTTTATTTATAAATGTAATGAATAACACTTTGTGTCATAGGGCTTTTCTGAATTAGATTTGAGTAGATGAACATCAAAAAAAGCTAAACATGAAGACACGTAAGATTGAATTAGATGATGGGTATTTGGAAGAAATGAAAATAGATGTTAATGATATTAAGAATGCATCCTTAAGTAATTTAGGTAATTCTCTTAAGGTTCAAAAACAAGTAATAAGGCATACAGCAGACGGTATCATTATTGGTTTTTACATTAAATCGAAACAAGCTGGTTTGGGGTTGACAAAAAAACTTAGTTCGCTCTATAAAAACCCAATAAACTTTCCAGGATTTCAGGAAGAAGTTAATTTAGAACAGAAAGTGGATCAGCAATCATCTCATTTATTTGTAAAATGTGGAAACAGGTTGATTAAAGTAACTATGGATTCTATCATCTTTGCTCACACAGATTCAAAAAATTATTGTTCTATCATAACCGATGATGGTAAAAAACTATCAGTGCGACATTCGATCAGCAGTCTTCTCAAAGCACTCAATTGTGATCTTTTCATTCAGACTCACCGATCCTATATTGTCAACTGGCATAAAATAGATTTATTTTATGAACAAGATCAAACCATAATTATCCAAACACATCATATCCCAATTGGTAGAACCTATAAAGAAAAATTATATAAAAAAATTCGTGTGATTTAAAGTTTTATTAAAGATTAAGATTCATCAAACTATTTTATTCGTTTGATGAATCTTTCTAACATACTAACACAAATCTATCGACCTATATGAACTAATTCTTTTTCCGTCAAAGGATACACGAACAATTTCATCATCTATTTCTAGGTCGTCAAATGTCATATCAATTTCTATTGCCGATGAGTATTCACCTTCGATAATCATCGAGGTATATTCATCGAAATCATTTTTTCTTTCAAATTGTTCATCGTGTATCGAAGGGATTCCATTGCTAAAATATAAACGATATGTTTTGCATCCCGTTTTTACAATAGCGCATATGCCTTTTCTGGTTTCAACTTCAACTCTAGGGGTTTTAAGTTTCCCTCTGTAAATTCCCGTTATTTTTGAAGGGAGGTCACTAATTTCAGTAGAGTTACACTGCAGTAGTACCCCAAAGTTATGATCGTGGTGTAGGATACAACTAATGGTACGATCGTTATCCAAAGAATTTATAGATATTCCTGTGTTTCCCGTACCGACATTAATAGTACCATTACCTATTTGAATTCCGTTATTTGCATTGCCAATAGTGATATTGCTATTATTAGTGTGGATGCCAGCATCCTCAGTTCCTATAGTCGTTTGACCACCATCAACATAAATTCCTGTGTTTCCAGTACCGATATGGGTATCAGTATTGCCAGTTTCTAAGGAGGAATTGTCTGAATAGTCATCATTATCCCATCCTTCATTTTCAATACTTCCAGAAAAAGCTAGAGCTCCTGCACCGATAGACCCAATGACCAGATCTCCTTCTTCATCAACTGTAATGGTCAATGTTTTACCTTTATAAACTACCGTCGATGTATATGTATCATTATTTTTAACAAATTTTACACCGGATATCGAAGGTACACCATCACTAAAATAAAATGCATATGTTCTGTACCCTCTGGTTTTGATTATACAAGTCCCCTTGGTATTTACTTTTGTTCTGTTATCAACAGCCGATAGGACTCCTGTATATTCTGTGATCAGTTGCTCTGGTAATGTAATATTTGTTTGTGCATATAAGCTTATTGATAGATTTCCTAATAAAATAAATATTATGATCAGAAGCCTTTTTTTAAGTAATGTAATGCGATATAACGTTTCCATTATTTGATATTTAATTTTGGATAAAACTGAAAATATTAATACTAACTGCTTGTTCGATTGATAATTATGGATGACATAATGTTATTTCATGATTAATTTGAGCCCCAATCCGACATAGGGGGCAAACTCACCAATTTCACTATTGATATGATAAGTTTCATTCAATTTTATATTCAAAGCGATTACAGGAGACATAAAAATATCAGCATCAAGTCCTGCATATACACCAAAAATTGTGTTGTTGGTTTTTAGATTAAGTAATTGATTGGTTGCTATATTCTGATTTCCATCATTTATAATCTCATAACCAATAGTCCCACCGGCTCCCAATGACAATGCAAAAGTTCTAGAATTATTACGGAGCATATCAAAGAATAAACCAGCATTAAAAGAATAGGTGTCCACAGGAATATCAATATTACTTTGTGCTAATGTTGAAAAACCACCTAGGACATTAAATTGGAGGTAATCATATGTATTCACTTTATAATCTCCGGTGATCATCCCACCAAAACCGTCTTGAACAAAACCACCTGTTATTGATATGGCAACTTTATGACTCTGACCTGATAAAGAATCAGTACATAAAAATAGAAATGGTAATGCGAGCCATGTATAAAATAATTTTCTTTTTACTTCTATTAGGCAAATCATTAATGGAGCTTTTAAATTTAAATTAGATTTTTTCTTTTAAAATTTTAAGTATTCTCAATTACGAATTAACTATTTATTATAAAGCAAAATATTGGTTTGAGGATTTTGGTGAGCTTTTTATGGACTAGTGTACTGTATTTTGGGTTTTTCGTTTGTGTCCGACAATTTTATTAATCAATATGTACATCCATTTGTATAAAAAATAAAATAAATGTTGAAGAGGATTAAAATGGAGGCAGAAATTGTATTCATTCATCCACAAAATAGTGTCATTAGACCACTAATTAAAAAAAATGAGGATTTTTTCGGACATATTTGTGAGATAAGTGGAATGTGTAATTAACCCTGCGGACTTATGAAAAAATTGTATCTAATAATAATATTGTTATTAACGAGTTTATTAGTATCCTGTACTAAAGAAATAGATGAAGATTCTATTTCTGTTCTGATTGTAGAGGATGTTGATAATGTGAATCTTGTACTATCAAAGATATTAGATGAAAATCCTAATAATACACTTAATTGGAGCGGAAATATTGATAACCTTTTTAATTGGGAAGGTGTAATCATCGAAAACCATAAACTAATTGGTTTAAACTTAGAAAATAAAGGAATTACAGCATTAACATCGGATATTAACCTCTTAAAGGATCTAACCGTTTTAAACCTCAAAGATAATGACTTATTAAGTATTCCTAATGAGATATTTGATCTGAAAGAGTTACAGGAATTGTCATTGTCAGGAGAAATGGCACTTATTACCATAGATGATTTTTTATGGGGTTTGTATTCTTTAACAAATTTGAAAAGTCTTTATTTGGACTTCTTTCCTCTTGTAGATATAGAAGGGATTGGTAGCTTAAGCTTATTAGAGAAATTGACGCTAAAAAACCTTTCAACGAATAGAATTCCACTAGATTTTTTTAATTTGAGAGAGTTGAAGGAAATAAAGTTGATTGACAATGCTAACCTCATCGTAATACCCGATGGTTTTAATGTGTTTGAGAAATTAACAGCGTTAACTATATCAGGAAGCCCACGTATAGAAGAGTTTGTTTTAACTATTTTTGAGGTCAGTACACTTCAAAAATTAGATCTGTCTGATAATAGTATAGGTCTTTCTTTAGATAGTCAGGGCGCCATCCCGAATGAGATAGGTATGTTATTGCAACTTATGGATTTGAACCTAGAAAACAATAGCCTCACTTTTATAAGCAATGAGGTGGGAGCGTTACGAAATCTGAAAAACCTTAATTTGAGTAATAATGCTATCATTGATATTCCGGCTTCTCTGAGTGCTCTTACTAACTTAGATATTTTAGATATTTCTGGAAACCTGCAACTAAATGAAATTCCGGAGGAGGTTTGTAAATTACAAGATACGGGAACCACTATTATAATCGATGGTATGTGTGAAGAGTTGAGAGTAAGCTCTCGATATGCCAACAATCCATCGATGGTAAGTTCTGGTATTTCTTTTTCCATTGATATAGATATCGATGCCGATATAGATCCTGTATTTATTGATGGCGATGGCCCTTTTGATCTGGATTTTGGAGAAATAGGTTTTGAGATTCATGAGGTAAATAAAACGGATGTCTTAATTAGAGAAGATGTTATAGATCAGGTACTTGTAAGTCGAAGTGACACTCAACAGTTTATTAATGGATTTCGCAACATGACATTCGAACTATTTGCACCTTCTGTGTTAAGCGCAGAACTTCTGGAAGGAAGAACCTACAGAGTACGGTTGTTTAATACAGGTGTTGGTAATGTTAGAACATACTTACCAGCATATGAGTTACTTGTATTATAATAGTAAATAATTTAAAAAAAATCATACCAAAAAAATCCTCATCATATCACAATAGATAGATGAGGATTTTAATTTGTCATTTTTTTATAACAATAACAAGATGTTTTTCTAATTGCAGTCGATGCTTGGACAAAAGAAAGGCATATTTGTGGTAACCCCACAATCACATCCATCATAACCCCCGTTAATGGTTTTTTGGGATTCTTTTTTTAAGACCTTTACTCCTTCTAGATCTAAAATGTTTTTTTTCATTGTATACAATTTAAAGTTAATATGATCTTTAATATATCATATAATACATTGAGAAAAATTTGTTAGTGGTAGTTTGTATTAAAAATGTGGGCAAGTGTAAGAATCAAGGGGACTGAGTTTTTACTTAAAATATTTTTTCATTTATATACTAAAAAAGCTATCATCACCAGAAGGTTTAGATTTTTTCGAGCTACTGCTGTTACTTTTAGGTTTTGGTGGAGTAGGGGTGTTGCTTTGATCTGTTCCCAGTTGTTCTCCCATCACTATGGAAGGTTTGTTTTCTTTTTTAGGTTTTGTAGTTTCTCTTAGACGCAGAAGGTTGGTATGGTTTGTTTTTTTATCTCTAGTTGAATTCGGTTTAGTAACTTCTTTAGCTATTATAGGTTTTGCAGAGACTTTACTTGTTTTAGTTTGTTCTTTTTCTTTTTTTAATTCCTCTGTCGACTCCTTGAACTGTTTGAGAGGAGAATTTTTTTTCTTTTTTTTGTTAGTAACTTTTGAAATTGATTGGGTTCTGGGCTGTTCTTTTGGAACTGATATGTCTCCTAGGATTTTAGAACTTTTTTTCTGAGCAAGATTACTTTTTGTAGGTTTTGATATTTTTAGCTTTTGAGATGGAGTGGGAGCAATGAGATGCAAATCAGGATCTGCTCCTCTAAGCATGAGTTCATCTTCTTTTTTGAACTGAAGCATTTCGTCTAACGTAAAATGACGGATTGGTACATCTATAAAACCTTTTAGATCATCTAGTGAATCACCGTTAAATATGTGTTCTGATAATTGTAAACATTGTTGATGTGTTACATAGCGCTGTTTATGTATTTTGCTATGTTGAATAGGATAGTCTATTTTCCATTTATTACGATCGTGCCAGCTAAAGATAACAATGTATTCTTCCTCTTTTTTCGGATATAATTTTATAATAGTGTCTTTGTGTACAGAAGACTTGTCAATCGAGTTATACAGTTCTCGTTGAGTAATTTTTTGATTACTGATATTGATTTCTTTTGGGATGTCTATAATGGAGGATTTCATGATTTGAAGTAACTTTTTTTGTAATTCATTTTCATAAATAGTTTTTTTTAACTCCAGACTTTTATCCTACTATTGTTTCTCTATGAAATTTCGGATGGAATGTATAAGCTTCTTTTAGCCTTGGATCGTGCCCACCAGCTTTAGTTCCTAATCTAGAAGACCAGTGTAGATATTCATATCTAAACTCTCTTAATTGAAAAGGGGTGAAAGAAGTTAGATCTAACTCACTTCCTGTGAATGCATCCAGTAAGCTACCTAAAAAAGCATCATCATATACTCGATATTTATCAAAAAATCTATTTTCATATTTGTTTCCGTCAAAATTAACTCCATTTTCTATGGCTAATTTTGTCATTATATGAAGTGGAATAAGACTATATGTGTTTTTGATGCTTTTTCTTGTACCTTCTAAAGTAAAAGCACGTGTTAATGCATAAGTACTGGTTCCAATATCTATCTCATTGGTTTCTAATTTGTCATCATTTTTCCCTTTTTCTTTATACCAACCGTGATCCAAAAACCATTGTTTTACATTTTCAATTTCCTGCTTAGCAAAATTTCTAGCATTATCTGTAGTGATTTTATATTTAATCTCGTATAGACTATAATTTTCTTCGGTATTTCCGCTTTTGTACTTCTGTGAATATCCACCGCCAATATCTGAGTGCACACCTGGAAGTTTGATAAGTTTGTGATTAGGAGAACTATCTATTGTTGTTAAAGAAAAGTTTTTTCGGTATTCATCTTCCGCAACTATTTGTACGACATATTCTGCATTAGAGATAGCATTTAATCCTAACTCAAGAACATCATCCTCAAAATCTCCACCATGAGAAGAAACCGTCTCATACAAACCTGCAAATCTCCACTTTATTTCTACTTCAATTTTTCTGTCTTGTTCAAATAGCGCATTTATGTTATATTCAAAATAACTAGAGAATATTTCCTTGTTAGTGAGTTCTGTATATGGATTACCGTTATTAGTTGATTCTGGATATTGTTGGGTATTTATAGATATAAAGTGTCTAGCAGCTGCAGCACCTCGACTAAAACCAAAAACGTCAAAAGTTACCTCAATTTTATGAATGGTGTTGATAAGCTTTCTAACTTTTTCATAGTTCATAAGCGCTTCTGCTGCTTTTTCTGTCCCTAATCGAACCCTTGCTTTTACTCCAGAACGAATATGTATACCTAAAGCTTGTCCAAACAAATCATCATCATAATCTCTATTATTTGTTCCTATTCCTTCTATATAAATATTAAGATTACCTCCGTCATTTTCGTTTAAGTTGATCTTTGTATTATCTTCTACCAATTCGCCATTCAAATACCCTCTGTAATATTTCCAGGCTCTTGCAACATTGGAATAGGAATTGTAGAAGCTACTATCTTCACCAAATTTACTTTTGAATTGATAATCCGTATTTTCTTTATTATTTCCTGTTCCATCAAAAAACATCCCCATAGTCACACTAATCACTCCTCCCTGGCAAGCAGCCATATAACCTTCTGCTTTGTTCAGTTTAGAATTAGGCTTTGGGGTACAAACCACAGTACCTGAATTTCCCGGACTTGTATTAGTAGAATTGTTATCAGACATGTTATAATTTCGATATTATATTAAAAAGTGATCATTAAAAAAGTTCTTCTTCCTCTTCTTCTTCGATGGGTAATCTGGATATAAATTTAATCTTGGTTTTATCCTTTAGTGGTTCTAATTTTCTTTTCCCTGAAGCATCTAATGCATAATTAGGATCACTAACATCATAAGATTCTCCTTTTTCAAAATCAGGGCTATCTCCCTGTAAAGTGATATTTTCAATAATTCTATCCGTATCATCTTGATCTTTTCCTGCTTGTCTATAGTGAAAAGTTCTACCTTGTAAATTAAGGTCTACGATTTCTCCATTAGCTTTGCCATTAGCCAGTATCACCAGATATACAGGTATGTCTGGCGGTATGGATTCGGCGGTAATGATATCATCATTTTTGTAGTCTTCTCCATTTTCAGCATATATAGCGTAGATTCTTAAAATTTTGGGTTCTTTGTTTCTGTCATTAAGCACATCATCAAGACTACCAAATATAGTACCACTGCCATTTCCATTCTCTCCCTCATCTTCTTCCTCTTCAATTTCTCGAGTGACTTTTGTGAAGACTTCTCCTTTGGGGAATCCGTCTGCCACATAGCTTAATCCAGCCATAGAGGTGTTTAAGGTTGTTAGATTATTAGAAAATTTATTTAAGGATTCACTATACTTCACACCGATTATTCCTAAATATTTATTTTGAAGCCCGTCTATAAACCCTCCAAAATTACCCATGGATTTTAATGTTAATGAGGCTTTGTCAATATCTTTCTGCAGATCGTTAGACTCTTCTTTATACTTTTTTAACTTTTCATAATATCCTAGTTCTGTAAGCTCTTCCTCAATAGATGCCTGAACTTTACTGTTGAGCGTATTTCTTTCATTTTGTATGACAACTTTTGCCTTTTCGGTAACTCCGCTTTTCGCATCATTGACTAATATGGCATCCATATTATCCAAAAGCTTTAACGCTTCTTGAGCGTCTTCGTTTTTGCCTAAGCTTACCACTTTGCTCGTTCGGGATAACTGATCCAGGTGTGTATTGGTTGTATAATTTTCGATGTTAGAATTATCATTTTCGGTCAAGGGAGTACTGTTGGTTTCTAAGTTTTCCTGATTTGAAGAATTATTATCATTTTCAAATACAACTTCTCTGGTAATAGTAGTAGGGGTAATGCTAGTATTTATAATTTTTTCATATTCCTGGATCGCCTCTTTAGTAGCCTCATCATATAGTGCTTCATTTCGTTTTTCTTCTTCTGCATTTTGTAAATCAATCTCATCTTTTGTAGTAGTTATCTGTATTTCTGTCTCTTTTTTTTCACCCTTTGGAGGTTTATATTCTTTGCCGGTAAGTCTTGATTCTATCTTTTTTTTGAGTTCTGTAATCTCGTTGTCTAGATCTTCAACCCTAGAGTCAGTTTGCTTTTTTAATTCGTTTAGTTTTTGAACCTGAGTATCTAAAGATGTTGCAAGATTTGCGGCCTGAGTGTTTTCCAATACAGGTTTTAATCCGTCAAATGCTGCGATCATGCTTTTTGTTGCATCTTTTAGCGCTTTGGTAGAATTTTTTACAACACTATTGGCAGCACTATTGATTTTTGCTTGTGCATTATCTACTATATTAGGTTTTTTGTTTGCGGGAGGAACGGTTTTCACCGGATCAAAGTTAAAAGTAATTTTACCTCCTCTTGCCGTACACTCAAATTCGCTGTCTTCTACTAGTGGAACTCTTTTTACGATATTCAAGGTTTTTTCAGCCGGCAGTTTCCAAGTTCCTGTAGGTACGCAAGCTAGACATTGTCCCATATAATTACATCCGGCAAACGGAATAATATGTGTAGATGGTGTAATATCTTGTTCCGTACTCGCTAGGCCTTTACTGACTCCCACACTTTGTATGGGAGTACTCATCACAGAAGGTACTCCGCCAATAGCTTTGGTACATAGAATCTGAACACTTGTGTATGAAATGCGTACTTCTTTTGTCTCTGTTGCCATGGGAATAGTATTACTATATTAGACGGTATTCTTTTTTTTATTGAAAATTGATATCTTAACGGTTTACATCTTTATCTTTTTATACAAAAGGATCTTCTCCTCGTAACATCATTTCTTCTTCCTTTTTAAATTCTAACATTTCATCCAAGGTAAAATCCTGAATGGGTACATCGACAAAACCAGGCACATCGTCAATGTTTCCTTTTTCATATAATTCTCTGATGATAGCGATGCATTGTGCTTTGGTAGCGTAACATTGTTTGTGAACCTCTCTTAATTTCACAGGGTGATCTATTTTCCAATCTTCTGGACCGATAGGCTTAATTAATAGTAAATATTCAGATACTATCGTATTATATATTTTAATTTGAGAATAAATATTGTTTGATAGTATATTAATAACATCGACGATACAAGTTATTCGTTTTTCTTCACCCGAAATATTAATATTATTTATTACATCTTTAATGAGTACCTTCATTTCAAGAAATTATTTTTGAATTGATTATTACAGGTTATGATGATCTAATGAAATTTGTAATTTGTTTTTTTTGCTGCTTTCTCTAAAAAATTACTTGTTGACTGTTCAATGGTTTCAAACATTTCCTGAAACCTTTGAAAATTTTCTATCATTTCATTAAAGGAACCAACTCGCGCATTTAAATATAAACCGTAACTTTTATCTTGTAATGCAGGCGCCAATGCATTAAAATCATTTACTTGATTTTGAATTTCAGTATGTTTATTATTAAACTCAGTACTTCCTGGAAGCATACCCATCTCTCTTTCTAACCAGTTCTCAAACATTTTTTTTCTTTCAAGTTTGGTTCGCTTAAGATAACGAATTGCTATTCCATATTCCGCTTTAAAAAACACATGCCTGTACTTGCTGTCTTTCCAACTTTTATATAATAAATTAGCGAAGTCTTGCAAACGACTTACTGCAAAACCATGTAAACTTCTTTCTTTGATAATATCTTTTACATCGGAAATAGCAGACATAATTTCTTCAATCTCTTTTAGATATGCTTTAAATTCATTTTTGGTAACGAGATTGTCGTAGAAAAGGTCTGGTATTAATTCTTTTTCCCTTAAAAAAAACAAAATCTCTTCTCCGCCTTTGAGATGATCCCTTTTAAATGTTTTTAATTCCTCCTTATCAGCTTTGAAATTTTTTCTCTGCATCGTATAATCAGTATCTAAAAGCTCTGGGAGAATACCCACTTCACAAAAGTATTTTAGAAAATAATTAATTTCTATTGGTTCACTTTCTGCGACTATGAATCTTTCTGTCTTTTTTCTTGACCTTCTAGATTCCTCGAATACCTCTTTATATTTATTCAATTTTTGACCATAAAATGAAGCCTGAGATGTTCTCTTTAATTTAAATTTGAATTTAGAATGATAACTAACATTAGAACCATTCCTCAAATACTCAGCATAAATTCTAACTTTTTGTTTTTCTGATTCTTTATATTCTTCTCCCCAATACAGATTAATTGTAATATCACTTTTTTTAATAATCAGAGTATGATCATTAGATTTGATTCTAGTACCTTTTACTTCTACATCGAAAGCAGCTTTAATCTCATCTTCGTCTTCTTCGAACCAAGAAAGCTTTGGAGATATTGGCTGAATTGATTTTAATTCGGTTACATTTTTATCTAAAGAATGTCCGTTATAATTTTTTTCTCCTTGGATTATAATTTCTCTTTGATTATCAATTTTTTTATTAATAAAGTCTGTCCTATAAATATAAAAAGTACACGTTTCTGTTTTGAAGTTTATTAAGTCACAATGAAGAAAGGCAAGCTTACCAACTTCTAAATGGGTTGGGCTTGGATACTTTATAATATTTTGAATGTTTAGCATAAATTGAAATAAAGTTTGAATACATTGTTATATAGTTTTAGGAGTACCCCAATAAGCTCTTAAAATGGGTTTTTTCTCCTCTTCTTCTCCTGTTTCTCCAACTGCACCAGCAGTTCCATTTTTTCCATCTTTACTTTCATTTTCTCCATCTTCTTCATTACTTTTCTCTTTTTCTTTCTTTGGTTTCACGTTAGTTACTACATCGCCAGGAGGTAAACCATCGGCAATAAAACTCATACCATCCATAGATACGTTAAGTAGCCCCAAATTTTGTCCGGATTTTGCGATAGCAGTATCATATCTACCAGTGATTTTACCTATATATTTTTCTTTTAGCCCATCTATATATCCACCAAAATTATCCATTCTTCCCAGATATTTTTCTGCTTTGTCCATGTCTTTTTGTAACTCTGCTGATTCTGCCTGGGCTTTGTCGATTTTCTTTTGCGCTTTATCGTATCCTAGCTCTTTTAATTTTTCATCAAACTCACTCTGAATTTTTGTATTTATTGTCGCCTTAGAGCGGGTGATATTTTTGTCAATAGCACCTTGGGCTTTGTCTTTAGCCTTGTTTGTCAGTATTTTAGATACTTCACCTTTATCAGGAATAGGAGTAGGTCCTGATTGGGATGGAATATAAAGGCTATACAATAAGGATAAAGCTTTCTTACTGTCTTCTCCATTATCAAAACTAGCATCTTTGTTTATGGTAGTCACCTGTTCCGTTATACGATCATATTCTACAGTTGCTATTTTTTCCAGGTTTTCTTGTTCGATTTTCTTTTGATCCAGCCAGTTTTCAAGCGGACCTTTGTCGGATAACATAGGAACACTCATTCCGCCTCTGGCATTCTCATCCAGATTGATAAGACTAGCTGTATTAATTTTTGTATTAAAATGGCCTTCTAACGTATTAATTGAATCTTGAATTCCTTGTCTTATAAAAGCTTGTTCTGATGATTCCATACTGGCATCAGCCATATCAAAAACACCAGTATCTTCTAAACTGGGAACCTTAATTCCGTTAATTGTTTGGGAAATTTGAGATTTAAGTTCAGGGACCTTCTGTTCTAAAGACACCAGTTGCTGGTCAATCTGTTCTTTCGATAGGTTTGTTTGATTAAGAACTCCCGTCGCCCCTTTAATCATATTTTGCATTGCTGGAGTATCAAATATCTGGCCAATAGGTTTTAGATTATCTAATGCAGTTCCGACTCCTGTCGTAACACCTTCTGTTGCATTTTTTGCCATGTTGGCTGCTTTGTTCGCTACTCCATTTATTTTTGCCTTTGCCTGATCCACTATGTTGGGTTTTTTAGGACCCATAATTTCAGATTTAGCAGGTTCTGGCTCAAAGCCTACAAAACCCCCTCCTGCGGTACAAATAAGTTCACTTTGCTCTACTAAAGGAATAAATTTTTCAGAATTAATAGTGGATTCTGCTACGTCAACCCAATCTGTAAGTGCTGGAGTACAGATTTTTGTAAGCGTGCCAGAGCATTTAGAAAAAACAGGAATATTAGCACCTGTAATTTTATCCATTTTCGTTACGATTGGTTTTCTACCAATAGTAACTGTCTTGGTAGTGGATTTCATGGAAAGAAATTCCCCAGGACACTTATCACATCGTATTTTAAAACCTTCGTCAGATATTCTTTTCTCAATCATTGTTGGTTCGGTGTTTTTTCTATATCTGGAACTGATGATTCTTGTAACATACCTAACTAATTTTCAATTTACTAATTTGTCTGTAGTTATAAATACCGGGCACTTCAACATTTAATAACATAGTAGCTTCTTCTATGATATCATCATTATTTAAATCCAATGTTTCTAGATAGTTACTTTCTATTTTTATATTGTATTTATGGACATCGAAAAGGTTACTTATCAATGTAGATGCACTTTCTTCATCAAATCTGGGGTTGTCTATGTCTCCTGATCGGATAATTTGATACCCCATAGTCTGCTTATTCCTTGCTACAATCCTGGTATCTATACAAAAGGGTAATGCAG
This sequence comes from Aquimarina ulvae, assembly GCF_053613295.3. NCBI lineage: Bacteria > Pseudomonadati > Bacteroidota > Flavobacteriia > Flavobacteriales > Flavobacteriaceae > Aquimarina > Aquimarina ulvae. Next base: position 193,850 of record NZ_JBSIBP030000008.1, on the reverse strand, counting down.
TGGTGTCAAAAAAATCATGCATAACTTTTTGCTGTTTAACCGATCTCTGAGACAATAAACTTTGCTGATATATTGGAGGAAATAGTAAAGTAGAAACCTCTGATTTCTTTACAAAATTTAAAAATTCTTCGTGGTTATTAATGATAGCGTTTACACCTTCAATGAATGTATCTATGTTCTCTAAGTCATCTTTGTATGCATTTTTAAAAGTATTTTTTTGGTCATCCCACTCTTCATAAATTTCTCCACGGTTGACAATAGAAATGATATCTCCGTGTTGGTCAGTGTAGAGCACCAATTTTTTTTGTAAACCCGCAAGTTGGTTTTCTATATCTAGAACACCCTCTTTATTACTTTGGGTTCTGGTAAGGATTTCAACAGAAAAAAGATAACCAATAGGGTCTTTTCTGATAAATGATTTTTTGACTTTGCACCTAATTCTATTTTCGACAGGTGCTTCGGTAGACTTTATATACCTAAACGTATCTAATTCATATACTACAGAATATTCATCTTTACGAAAGTCAATATCTTGCTTTTGATTTATATTCATATTAATTAATATTAACTTTGCCTCCTAAAACTTTTATCTTAGCCCCATTTAGCAAACTGGTTGCGGCTCCTGTTAAATTTAATACACCAGCGGTAATAACGGTTAGAATAGCACCACTTTGTATATTGGTCATTACGGCTCCAGTAATAGATATTCGTTTACCAAAAACAGAAACACTTTTGGATCCATTTATAGATATTTTAGATCCAGCTTTAGCCTTTAAATCAGCACCTGTATTCATGCTTAAATTAGTTCCTGCAGTAGAACTTATATCTTTTGCTGCAGTAGAAGTGATATTGTTTCCGGCATTAACAGTGAGATCATTACTTGCTTCGATAACAATATCGGTAGAGGAAAAGGTGATTTTGTTAGGAGCATTAATTGTAATTTCTCCATTACCACCCATAACTATGGTATTTCCACTTGGGTCGGCTATAGTTACGCTACCATCCGCATCATTGAGCGTTACTTGATTTCCACTACGTGTTTTGATTGCTTTCAGGTGATTATTGCCACTTTTAAAACTTTCGGGAACAGAAGACGCATTGGTCACGCTTCCTTTAACAATTGGAGATTCTGCATTGCCTCCTTCATGATCAACAATAACTTCATCTCCTTTTTCTGGAACGAAATACATTCCTTGTCCTGGTCCACCGGCAAGACTGGCCTGTCTTATCCAAGGAGAGGTTTCTCCGGTTTCTTTTTGCCAGGCATATTGTATTTTTACACGTCCCATTCCTTCGGGATCTACATTATCTACAACCACAGCAGTCTGAGATTTACCTTTTGGAAATGCTTTGATAGAAGTTTTCGGATAGGCATCCGTTTCTGCTGTTACAGCTTCAAAAATATTTTCGTATCTGCCATTTTCTGTACACCTATGATTTATTTTGGTAATTCTATAGCCTCCGTAGGATGAGGCTTCTCCGTCTATAAGTATCGTACTGCCAACAGTAATACTTGGATTACTACTTTTTCCTGTTACCTTAATCTGATTAACTTCATTAGCTTGTTTTTGATGTAATATCTGATCATCAATTCTGGATTTCATTTGAGCATCATCATGAGCACTTACAAAAACCTGTGTTTCTTTCCTAAAGAGTTTATCACTTTTTTTATTGATGGTAGCTATAAATCCTTTTGTGTTAGAATTTAATTCTTTGGTTTTAACTTCGTGAAAAGCATCACTGAGATAATCATTGGTAACATATTTAAAGTTATTAGGAATCGCTTCTAATTTCATAGATAGTTCAAGAAGGTCATATCCATATCGTAGTTTTACAGGATCTTTACTTTCTGGTTTTCCAAAGACTAATTCAGTACCATTATAATAAAACCATTCTCCATATTGTGCAGCTAATCTGCTAGCATATTGAAATGCGCTTTCTTCTTGTTGCACGCTGTAGTGAATAGGGGTTGCTTTTTTTGGAGAAATGTTATATTTCAAAATTCCCTTATCATATCCCACAAATGTTTTTTCTAAAATTTCTGATATCCCAATATCTTGATGAGAAGTATAATGAGGACCATCATCTGCAATGATACTACAACTTTTACCGATAATATATATGAGATCTCCGGTTTTTTGGTAGAACCCTTTAACTGTATTGATAGTCGTTACAATACCTTTAAATTCTAATGTTTCATCATCCGAAAAACCATTAACGGATTGTATTTTTAATAAAAAGACAGCCCCTAAAAAATTAATGCTTTCTCCAGAAATATTATCAGTTATTGTTTCTAGTACATCTTTTCTACAGATCAATTCAAAATTGTGATGTGCATCAATTTCCTGATGCAGCGATAAACTTTGGAATGCCGGAATTGGTTCACCGTCTATAAAGATTTGTACTTGTGTATCTGTAGCCATAATAATTGAGTTGATGTAGGAAATACTCTATTTACAGAAGTAAATTAATGGTAAGAATTATCTAAAATTCAAAAATGAGGACGAATGGTTGGTATATAAGGATGTTTGTAGTGTATTTTGTGGTCTTTTAAGTAAAATAAAGGTATAATTGACTAGTATAGAATAAGTAGGGTTGGTTCTTTTTATAATGTTTTTGCGGTTAGGATCTAAAAATTAATATAGAAAGCACTACTCCTTTGAAATTAACCGTTGGTCAACAAAATCTTTACAAAAATCCACACATGCATTTTGTTTGAGACTTAGTCAGTTAAGTTTGTTTCTGATTGAACAATTCATTTTAAATTTTAAAAGTAATGAGAAGACCAAACAATTTTTTGAAACACTTAGGAAAAGCCGCTTTAGTAGTATCTGTTTTATTTATTTCATCCTGTGGTAGTGACGATGCTCAGGATGCGATAGATAGTGTGGCTTGTGAAAACCAAACACTTGCTTCTAGACTAAATGTTGAAGCAGCAATTACTGCGTATAATTCGAACCAGAATCAAGGTACTTGTGAATCTCTTAGACAACTTATTGAAGTGTATAGAGATTTCGAATGTATAGCTGATGATGTGTTTGCAAGAGAGTATAATGCATTACCAGGTGATTGTGCAGATGCAGGTAATTAATAAATAAGTATAGCAAGAACAGCTAAAAGTGCTTATTTTATAATAAATGGCACTTACGTTTTAAATTTCTACAGGAAAGAATGGTTTTAGACAAAATCACTCTTTTACTGTTTTTATCTAACGTTGTATTAAAAATAAATTTATTTCTTACCAAAAATAGAATCCATAATAGTTTTTAACCCTCGAAAAGCCATAAATATAGCGAAAGAGGCTCCAATCAATCCCAAAATTAGGATAGGAACATAATATGGGTGATCTTGGTTTTTGAAGGCCGAGTGTATAATAACTGGGCTAATAAACATAAAAATTAGTGCAATTGCCATTCGCTGAACTCCTTTTCCTAGTAATTCTTTATCTGTTCTTTTAGGCTCCATAATTGTTTATTGCGTTACGAACACTACCATTTTTTTCTAATAATTTGGATGCCGCTTCTCTTTTGATGTTCAATTCTTCCATGATCATTCGTATACCCCGATCAACCAATTTGTTATTGCTTAATTGCATATCGACCATTTTATTACCTTTTATCCGTCCTAATTGGATCATCGTAGCAGTTGATATCATATTCAATACCAATTTTTGCGCAGTACCGGCTTTCATGCGAGAACTACCTGTAACAAATTCTGGCCCAACAGTAACTACTATTGGATATTGTGCGGTTGTTTCCAATGGACTTCCTTCATTACAAGTGATGCAGCCGGTGATGATATTGGATTCATTACATTTTTTCAACGCTCCAATAACATAAGGTGTTGTTCCAGAAGCTGCAATACCGATAACAACATCCTTTTCTGAAATTTGATAGGTTGTAAGATCTTTCCAACCTTGCTCTGTGCTATCTTCTGCAAACTCTACAGCTTTTCTAATGGCAGGATCTCCACCAGCAATTAAACCGATAACTAAATCATATGACACTCCAAAAGTAGGAGGGCACTCACTTGCATCTACAACGCCCAGTCGACCGCTGGTTCCTGCACCCATATAGAAAATTCGACCACCATTTTTTAATTTTTCAACAATTTTGGATACTAAAACTTCAATTTGAGGAATTGATTTTTCTACAGCATCCGGTACCGTTTTATCCTCCTTATTTATATTGGATAATAATTCAGAAATACTCATCTTTTCCAGATGATTATAGTTTGAAGCTTGTTCTGTTATCTTAGTAAACGCCATGGTTCAAAAATACTGATTTTCCTGATCATTCTTCAATAGTAAATTGAAAACGATTTGCTTCGGAAAGGTTAAAATATCCTAGCGCATAATTGTCGGGGTTGGTAGTATTAATAATATTTCCCCGTATCTGTGCAGGAGGTGTCTGAAAAGGGTTTCCTCCGTCCTGTTCACTTTGCTCTATTAAAATATTCGAGTAGTTGTAATATCTTTTATCGATACCTAAGATTTTAATCGTTACTTGTTCGCCCCCAACCATATCTTCATAAAAATAGGAGAAATTGAATGCTTCTCCTTGATAGAATCGGTCCTCGCTGGGGAGGTATAGGTTAAAATCAAAATCAAATAAATAGAAGTCATCTCTAGTGCCATCATCAGTAAAGAAAACGATAATTTCTGTTTCATCGCCTTCAAATAAAGTTCCGTCTCCTTGTTGAACATTATTAATAGGAACTGTAGGAATAAGCTGCGCAGTGGCCTGATACGTTTCTTCGTTATAAATTACGGTAAGTTCGTAATCAATATCAAATTCTGGAGTAATATTAGGATCTTCTGGAATGAATAATCCAGGCTCCTGGGATTCTACAAAATTAATCACGGAGTTATTAGAAAGATTTGTAACAAATACAGTCGCATCACTTACGGTAGGAACATTGTCATCAAAGAAAGGAGCTGATAATGTTAGTCGAACTCCACCCAGCGCATCTACAGGGTCTTCATCTAAATAAACCTCAAATGAAGCATCGATTACTAATCTGGGTTTTCCAATTGGAACCTCTACATCAATAACATCTTCACAGCTTGTAAATAAAGTAAGCGTGATAAAAATATATAGTAACTTTCTCATGGTTTTAAAATTTAAAATTATAAGTAATGGCTGGTACAATTCCAAAAATAGAAGTTCTTACGGCTTCATTAACAAACGTATCTGTGTTTTGACTGAAGGTTATGGAGGCAGCATTTCTGCGATTGTACAAATTATAAATACTAAAAACCCATTCTCCTTGCCATTTTCTGTTTTTGTTTTTTTTTGGTGTTAATGTTGCCGAAACGTCCATACGATGGTAAGCTGGTAAACGCTGTTCGTTTCGTAACCCATCATAAATAGGCACAACTAGTCCCTGGTATTCAAATTGGCCGGATGGATAATTGGTCGGTTGTCCTGTTTGGAATAAGAAATTAGCATTAAACTTCCATTTTTTATTCAATTCATAACTTCCAATGAAAGAAATATCGTGTGTTTTATCATAAGGGGTATTATACCATTTTCCGTTATTAATACCAGTTTCTATTGGTGTTCTTCCGGATGTGCGCTGTTCTGATTTCGATAAGGTATAGGCTAACCACCCTCTAAATTTACCTTGGTTTTTTCGTACTAATAGTTCCAGTCCATAGGCTCTGGCTTCCCCATTTAGGATTTCTTGTTCGATGGCATCATTTGCTATAAGTTCAGCCCCATCGATATAGTCGATACGGTTTTCGATGTCTTTATAAAAGATTTCTGCTTCTAAGGAATATGCATCATCATTAATGCTTTTAAAGTATCCTAAAGCGTATTGATTTAATAATTGAGGTTTAACATATTTTCCGCTTGGTGTCCAGACATCTAATGGAGTAGGAGAACTTGTATTGGATAATAGATGTAGGTATTGCGCCATTCTGTTATAGCTTGCTTTTATGGATGTATTGTCGTTAAAAGCATACGCTAAAGCCACTCTAGGCTCTAGATTAGTGAAATTTTCTATTTGATCACTTCTACTAATTCTCTCAGTTCCGATTGGATCTGCGGCTTCATAAATCTGTAACTCCTCATTAAATAAAAGTGGATTATCATTTTCGTAGATATTCAATTCATCCTGACCTAATCTTATAAAATTACTAAGTCTTATTCCATATTGTAGCGATAACTTGTTGGATATTTTATGTTCTGCATCAAGGTATATACCTAATTCATTCGCGTATTTGTCAATAAGTTTATCTCTAATTATCCCAGAATCCTCTCGATTAGGTTTGATCTCTCCTGGATTGAAACGATAATAAATATCATTTATACCATAATTTAGTTGAAAGTTATCACTGATGTAATGTTTTAGGTCATATTTTACATTAAAATTTCGAATACCTGAGTCCCATTCAAAACCGACAAAATCTAGTTCTAATCCATAAAAATAATCTGAATAGATCAAGGATAAATTAGAGAATAGCTTGTCTGAGAATAGGTGATTCCATCTCAGGTTTAAAACTGTATTACCGTAGGTATTTCTAAAACTTTCACTAATCGAAAACACATCTCGCCCAAAATAACCGGATAGAAATATATTATTGTTCTCGTTGATCTTATAATTTAACTTTGTATTAAGGTCATAAAAATAAGCGATGTTTTCATTTCCATCATCAACTATAGGAAGGAAAAGGTGCGCATAAGAGGCTCGACCACCCACTAGAAAAGCTCCTTTGTTCTTTACAATAGGTCCTTCTGCTAAGAGTCTACTGGATACAAGTCCAAGTCCTCCACTAAGATGGTACTCTTTACTATTCCCTTCTTTTTGATAGATATCCAAAACGGATGATATCCGACCTCCATAACGTGCAGGAATCCCTCCTTTGTAGAGTTTGATATCTTTGATAGCATCTGGATTGAAAACCGAAAAGAATCCAAAAAGATGTGAGGAATTGAAGATGGTAGCTTCATCCAGTAGAATCAGGTTTTGATCTGCCGCACCACCTCTAACATTAAACCCAGAAGCACCCTCACCGCCGCTGGTCACACCTGGTAATAGAACGATGGATTTGATAACATCTGCTTCTCCAAGAACGACAGGAATCTGTTTGATAGTCCCAGCGGTAAGTTTGTTTAGGCTCATTTGAGGATTCTTAATATCAACTTTTTCTACATTTTCTGTGATCACTATCTCTTCTAACATCTCAGAAGATTCAGCTAATTGAAAATTCAGTTTCTTATCTTCATCAAGTATAATTTCCCGTATAATATCTTTAAAACCTAAGTAACTAACTTGTAACTTGTAAGTTCCTTCTGGTAATGTGATGGAATAAAATCCGTATTCATTCGTAACAACTCCTTTTCCGATTTCAGGAAAAAGGACATTTACTCCGATTAAAGTTTCGTTACTGGATTTTTCTGAAATAGTTCCGTTTATTGTAAATTTTTCCTGAGCGGATATTGATAAGTGAAATAGTGAAAACAATACGATCAGGATTATACTAGAATGGTTGTGATTGCTCAAAAGAAAATATTTTATATGTCAGTACTAGAATAAAGTCTAATTTATAGACGTTCTACAACAAAATAAGTTACAAACTCTATTATTAAACAAATACTAACGAGAGGTTAAAAAAACTTTTAGGTTATAATTGTGAAATATTAATTAAGGTTTCCAGCAAAAATTAATAGGGAGCCATTCTTCAGAGTATAACGAAATGCTATTTGCGGGTTTAGCACTTGATTTGCATTTTAGGTATACTTGGTTGTTTTCTGAAAACACATAGTTTGTATCTATTTTTTTGGTTTCTACAACAACTTTGGTTTTCGTTTGAAATTTCTGTAACATTTTTCTAAAATTTTATAATATCAGTTTTATGTCTAAGGATATCTGAGAATAGTTTATTGGTCATTGAAAACATCGGTTTTTGTCAATAATGTCTCGAAAATGAATTAGCTAGTCTTATTTGAGCTAATTTTTAGGAGCCTTTTTCTTATATCTATTTCTACCAAGGTTAAAAACACCAACTTTTATACCCAAACCTGCAGAAAAACCATTAATTCTATTAATACCACTTGGATGGATATTAAATTTACTGGAGAATCTATATTTTATACCTGCTTCTAGTTGTACAAATCTGGAAACATTAAATAGTAAATTTACTCCAGGTTCTATAACAAAAACAGCATCCCAATCGTAATCATCTTCGTTAAAATCTTCATTGTCATCAAATTGACCGTCTACATAGCCAACAGCACCAAACCCAATTAGCATTGGAAATGATAGGTTTATTCTTGATTTACTGAATAGTATGGGTTCTAAGTGCATTCCTGCATATCCTCCAACCAGGTCTTCATCATTAGAAATGGATATACCAGGTAAGTTTTGCTGAGAGTAAAAGCCTTTCATACCAAACCCAATTTCAAATTGTCTGTTGGCCACATATGCTAGTTTAAGCCCAATTAATCCCGTATCTTCTCCATCAATTTCGCCATAACTTGTACTAAACCCAAGATAGACTCCGTGTACCATGTTTTTCCGATCGTTAAATTCGATATAGTCACTTTCATTGGATTCTTGAGAATGAATTTGTGATGCACTCATTATAAATAAAGTGATGAGTAGTTTGAATGTTTTTTTCATGAGTATTGATTTGTTTTATTGATTTGATAAATAATTTTGGTTATGATTGTTTTTATTCTTCTTTTAATATAATTACTCCTTTTTTACCGGTGATATGAAAAGTTCCTCTGTTAGAGGCTATTCCATACATAGCTTTGATGTCCCTCAACCTTCTTTTTTCATCAATAACTTTATTTTCGATGTTTCTGAAGGTTTTAGGTATTCTCAATAATCCATGTTCCAGCGAGGCACTGAAATCAAAATTAAGTTTAGATATATTAATATTTAGTTCAGAAGATTTTTGATCTATAGCAATAGTAGCATCTGGTTCTGTAATTCTTTTTACTCTAAAATCGGCTATATCCAGTGTGAGATTAATATCTTTTTTAACATTCTCCAGAATGATATTTGAAAATTCAAGTTCTCCTTTGATTTCATCGACCTTTCCTATGGAGATTTTGTCTTTACTAGAGTAAATTTCCAGATGAGTAACTTGTTCAATTATGATAGTTGAACCGCTACTTAGTACTCTGAGATTCTTAGAAGTTTCGTGATTAAATTCACTGTTTTTTAGTTCGATTTTTCCGTACGTAATTGATTTGGTTTGTAGTTTTCCAAACTTCATTTCAATATTAGCGTTAACAATATTGCTGTTAACCCACATATCTCCATGTTGTAAATTTGTTTTTAGTTTTCCATTCCAATTACTAATAATAATATCTCCAAATTTATTATTGATTTGAATTTCTGCATTTGTCGGAAGACTAATTTTATAATCTATTTGTATATTTCCTTTATCAAAATCAAATGGATTTACGCGATTAAATATTTTAGAAAAGAAACTATCACTTTTCTCTTCAATATTAGAAACTATAGTTACAAAATCGTCAGTAGCATTGATGAAAGGTCTTATTCTTGATAATAGATCCTTGGCATCCTCTTTATCTTTTTTATTGACTGTGATATCAATAGCGATCTGTATTTTATTCTGGTTCCATCCAGTGATTATGATATTACCATATTTATTTTCTAATTGTAATTCTCCGGCATTGGTAAAATTATATGCCTTTTTAATAGATTTAGATAGTTCCTCCTGTGCATTTGTATGATGTACGGTGAAGATTATCAATACCATCAGTATTAATTTTTTATAAAACATATCCTTCATGATCATTGGATTTTTTGGAGTCTTTTATTTGTTCTAAAAGATTTTCTATTAACTCAATTCTTTTTTTATAGTTCTGAACAATAGCTTCTAGGATGTATTCATTATTTAGATTAGTAGCCATTTCTGTTTTTAACAAGATGTACTCCTTATCTAAATCATCTATAAACGAGAGGAATTCCTCTTTGTGCTCTTCGGATAATTTGGAATTATTTTTGACTAATTCTACCTGAAAAGAAACAAGGTTTTTATAATAGTTGTCAATATCTTGTAACTCTTGATTAACTTCTATATGCTGGCTGGTCATTCCATTTTCTGATCCTATGTGGAGTTTAGTTATAGAAAACACTCCTAATAGTATTAGAAAACTAGCAGCTATCTTTACAAAAGGGGACTTCCAAAGCCTTATAGTTTTTACTTTTTTGATTTCAGAAGTTGCGTCAAGTTCTGACGCGATACGTTCCCAAAGTTTTGTTTTATCTGCTTTGTGTTCATCAAACAAAAGTTTGTTCTCTTTTATATATTTTTCAAAATCACTCATCTTATTCTAGTGTATTTATAATCTGAATTAGTTTTTTCTTTGCTCTGTGGTATTGTGATTTAGAGGTTGAACTGGAAATTTCTAATATCTCTGAAATCTCAATATGATCATAACCCTCAATTAAATAGAGGTTAATAATTTGTCGATATCCATTTGGAAGCAATCGAATACCTCTTTTTATTTTATGGATATCTATTGATTTTTTGGATTCATAAGCCTCTTCACTAATGTGATATTCATGATCATCAAGTGGTGTAATTGGTATTTTTTTAAGTTTTAGGTGATTGATACTTGTATTGATTACGATTCTTTTTAGCCAAGAACCAAATGTACTTTCATATTTAAAGGAGGTTAAGTTTTTGAACGCATTTACAAAACTATCCTGAATAACATCTTCTGCATCTTCTTTGACACCCACTATTCTCATACTTACATTATACATAGCATCTATATAAAGCTCATATAACTTGTATTGTGAATTTCTGTCACCAGATTTGCTTTTTTCTACAAGATCTTTATGTGTATCAAGAATATTCTTTTCCAATTAATTGTGGTTGAATGTAAGTTGCTTTAAAATTACTTTTCTTTTCTATTTATTACTATTGACAATACAAAAAGTAAAGGGTTGCATCCAGTTTGTGTTTTTTTATTTCAAAAAACTAAAAAAGCCTGAAAACATTATGTTTTCAGGCGGATACAATATGCTAATTTTTTTTGATTTACTGATAGCTGAAGTATTGCATCTTTCCTGCATTACATATAGCTATAATTAATGTTTTATCTCCTTTTTGAATAGAAGTGACACCTCAAGCATCTCTGATCACCGAGAAACCGCTTTCGGTTACAGGTAGTGATTCAAAATTTCCTGTACCATTACCCAATAATACGGTACCGATACTAGCATCACTACGTCCGGTCTCAACATCTGTATGATAATTATTTCCAGTAAGGATTAAATCTAAATTCCCGTCATTATTAAAATCAGCGATATCAGATCCCATTGAATTTCTGCTCATATGAAAAAACATACTATCTATAGAATCGATAAATGTTCCATCTCCTTTGTTGATGTAAAAATGATCTTTGTCCAGATAGTCGTTAGCGATGTAAAGATCAGTCCATCCATCTTTATTAATATCCGCAAGGGTAACACTCAACCCAAACGCTCTATTAAGCAACCCTGCTTTTTTGGTAACATCGATAAAGGTGCTATTTCCATTATTACGATACAATCTGTCACATACATCTTTGTAATTAGTATCTTTATATAATTCTATTTTACCATCTTTTCCTTGTACTGTTTTTAGGTTTAAAGCATTGGTGAAATCTACTCTGTGATTGAGCAGGTACATGTCTATATCCCCATCATTATCATAATCAAAAAAAGAAGCTTGGTTAGAAAAGCCTTGGTCATTTAATCCATAATCTAAAGCTTTGTTAGTAAAAGTTAGGTACTGATTATTGATTAGTAAAATATTCTTTCGTTGCTCGGGTTCGCCTGCCAATGATCGACAGATATAGATATCCTGGTAACCATCACCGTTAATATCTACCATAGCAGTACCCGTACTGAAACCTGATTGAAAAACACCTGCTGTTTTGGAAATATCTTCGAATTGGAGGTTTCCCTTGTCTAAAAATAACCTTCCACCAATTAAATTTCCTGAAAGAAAAATATCAGGTAATCCATCGTTATTAATGTCTCCAACAGCGACACCAGCCCCACCATAAATATATTCATAAGTAATTATGTTAAAAGTTTCATTTTCCTCGAGTCTGTTGACAAATCGTAAACCCGTTTCCTCAGGATTGGTTAAGGTAAACAATGGCTCTTCTTCCTTGAAACCCGCCTGTGTATCAATTTCATGATCTACTTCTTTTTATTTACAAGACGTCACAAAAATTAATGATATTGTACTGATAACATTGAATAAAGTAAAACGGCTTAATTTTATTGGTTTTTGTTAGATAAAAGTTTCCGTATGTTTTTAGATTTAATGATCTTTCTTCCGTAAAACTACATAATTTTTATTTTAACAATTTTAAATTTAAAATTTGTTTGAGATAAGGAGGGTGAAATTTCACTAATCGATTACATACTAAAGAAAAATGCCATATAAAAAAGTTTATATGGCATTTTTTTAAGTATTATCTTAAATGAACTATTCTATAATTCCATTTAATGTTTCACTTGGACGCATCGCGTGAGCAACTTTAGTTGTATTAGGCCAGTAATAACCACCCATATCTATAGGGCTTCCCTGAGCATCATTTAGTTCTTGAAGAATTTTTGTTTCATTATCTGCTAATTTCTGAGCGACGCTTTTAAACTCTTCTTGTAAATCTTTATCTTTTGATTGTGCTGCCAGTGCTTGAGCCCAATACAACGCTAGATAAAAGTGACTACCTCTATTGTCTAGTTCGTTTACTTTTCTTGATGGAGATTTTTTATTTTCTAAAAACTTTTCAGTTGCTTTATCTAAGGCTTCGGCTATTATTATAGCTTTTGAATTATTATTGCTTTCTCCTAAGTGTTCTAAAGAAACAGCTAATGCTAAGAATTCGCCAAGAGAATCCCAACGTAAATGACCTTCTTTGTTAAATTGCTGTACGTGTTTAGGAGCTGACCCACCAGCACCAGTTTCAAATAAACCACCACCATTCATTAAAGGAACGATAGAAAGCATTTTTGCACTGGTTCCTAGTTCTAGGATAGGAAATAGGTCTGTATTATAATCACGTAATACATTTCCTGTTACAGAAATCGTGTCTTCACCATCTTTGATTCTTTCCAAAGAGAATCTTGTGGCTTCTACTGGTGACATAATTCTAATATCCAATCCTGTAGTGTCGTGTTCTGGTAAATATTTATGTATTTTTTCGATCAAACTGGCATCGTGGGCTCTGTTCTTGTCTAGCCAGAATATTGCTGGAGTATTCGTAGCGCTAGCTCTGCTTACAGCAAGTTTTACCCAATCCTTTATAGGAGCATCTTTGGTTTGACACATTCTCCAGATATCTCCTTCTTCTACGTCGTGTGTTATCAAAATATTGTCAGAAGCATCTACTACACGAACCGACCCATTACCTTTAATCTCAAAAGTTTTATCGTGAGAACCATATTCCTCTGCTTTCTGAGCCATTAATCCAACATTAGGAACGGTTCCCATAGTGGTTGGGTCAAAAGCCCCGTGTTTTTTACAAAAGTCGATCGTTTCTTGGTAAATCCCCGCATAACTACTGTCAGGAATAACCGCTTTGGTATCTTGGGTGTTACCCTCAGCATCCCACATCTGTCCAGAATTACGAATCATAGCAGGCATTGATGCATCGATAATGATGTCACTAGGAACATGAAGGTTGGTAATTCCTTGATCAGAATTTACCATGGCCAATTCGGGTCCATTTTTATAACACGCTTTGATATCAGCTTCAATCTCCGCTCTTTTAGTAGCGTCTTTTATTTTCTTTAATTTATTTACAAGATCTCCAAACCCGTTATTTATCTCAACACCAATTTCTTCAAGTATCTCACCATGTTTCTCGAAAACATCTTTGAAGAAAACCTCTACTGCATGACCAAAGATTATAGGATCTGAAACTTTCATCATGGTTGCTTTCATATGTAATGAAAACAGTACATTTTTATTCTTGGCATCTGCAATTTGTTCTTCCAAAAATGAAATCAATGCTTTTTTATTCATTACGGTAGCATCGATTATTTCTCCTTCTAATAACGCTGTTTTTTCTTTTAATATAGTAGTGTTTCCATTAGTGTCGACAAATTCAATTTTTACATCTACAGCTTTTGTTATGGTAACAGACTTTTCATTAGAGCGAAAATCTCCACTGTTCATAGTAGCTACATGCGTTTTAGAATCACTGCTCCAGGCTCCCATGGAATGTGGGTTTTTTCTAGCGTATTGTTTTACAGGCTTAGGTGCTCTTCGATCAGAATTACCTTCTCTAAGTACAGGATTTACTGCGCTTCCTTTTATTTTATCGTATCTGGTTTTAATTTCCTTTTCATTAGCATCCTTAGGTTCTTCGGGATAATTAGGAATGTTGAAACCTTGTAATTGTAATTCTGCAATAGCAGCTTTTAATTGAGGAATTGAAGCACTAATATTAGGAAGTTTAATAATGTTGGCTTCTGGCTTCAGTGCTAACTGGCCAAGTTCTGCTAATGCATCTGGTTGCTTTTGCTTATCCGAAAGACTCTCTGGGAAAATTGCAAGAATTCTTGCTGCTAGCGATATATCTTTTGTTTCTATTTCTATATAGGCAGCTTTTGTGAATTTTTTGACAATTGGTAAAAAAGAATAAGTAGCTAATGCAGGTGCTTCATCAGTTTTTGTGTAAACAATTTTTGAGGATTCAATTCCCATATTTTTTTCATTTTTAATAAGACACTTTTCAGCTTTGTAAGCGAGACATCTTATATATTATACTATATGTTAAGGAAATATTTAGTCGTTCAACGTCTTTTTCACAAACAATATCAACCTTTCTTTTCAATGTCGGTTAAACACATTAGGGTATATAATATTATTCGATGTAAGATTTTCCGAGCGCGAAGATACAAATATAGGGGGCTAAATGCAACCAGTATGTTGTTAGTTTTGCGTTAAAGCAATTGAATTAGAAATCTTTAAAAAGGAAGGGATAAAAAGAAGTTCTCGTAAACAAAAGGAACTTAACTTATGGATAGTTATAAAAAAATAAAAAGCCATATCATCATACGAATACCTTGATATGGCTTTTGTGCAGAAATAATAATTTTGTTAGCTGTTTTACCCGCTATGAAATAATAACTTTCGTTAATTTATACCAAAATGGTCATCTCTGTTTTGAGCAGGTTTAAGTTTTATAGAAAGTCTATTATCAACCTAAATCCTACTCAGGAAACTATTGCGAACGCTCGTGTTTCTAAATTACCATTGTAATTTTTCAGTTTTTCATCCGAATAGTCTAATTCCACTTAAAATTAAAAAGGTGTCAAAACTTAATTTTTTCTTTTGAATTTCATTTTGAAATGATTTTAGAGAGAACCCTTAAAGTGATTTCAATGATGTATTCAAAAAAATAACTTTCGTTTTATATTTATTCTAACCTTAAGATGGTTTATGTAAATGTTCAAAGAACGTATTTAGAAAAAATATAAATTTTAGAATCCTTTTGTCATCTCTATTAGTACGTTATATTCTTTCTACTCATAAAGATAACGAAAAAAAACTATCAATTAGTTTTTTATATCATTTTAGTTATCAACCTGTTATGAACCGTAGTTGTGAACTTTTGTTCATAAAAAAAGACTACTAAACAGTAGTCTTTTTTTATAAAATGAAAAAGAAAACTAGTTTCTTTTTTCTGTAATACGTGCTTTTTTACCAGTAAGTTCTCTGAAGTAGAATATACGTGCTCTACGAACTTTACCTCTTTTGTTTACTTCAATTTTTTGAAGTGCAGGTAAATTTATTGGAAAAATACGTTCTACACCTACTGTTCCAGACATTTTTCTAATTGTAAAAGTCTCGCTAGAACCAGAACCTCTTCTTTGGATAACAACTCCTCTAAAGAACTGAGTACGTGTTTTGCTTCCTTCTTTAATTTCGTAATATACAGTGATGGTGTCACCTGCTGAAAATTCAGGTAGTTCTTTTTTTGTAACAAACTCGTTTTGTACAAATTTTACTAAATCTTCCATTTTTGAAATAGTTTACTTTTGTTTTGTTAAAGCAACATTCACGATTTTCGCCAGAGGTTGTTTCAATCAGGCTGCAAAAATAAGTATTATTTAATGATTTGCAACTATTTTTATGATTATTGTCTTCTTAGTTGTTTTGTTACTTAGAAGCCAGAATTACGGATAATACTTTTTATATCGTTTGGGCGTAACCCTTATAAGGTTTTCTATTTTTTATCCAGCAAATCAGGTCTGCGCTCTTTGGTTCTTTGGTACGCCTGCTCTTCTCTCCAAGCTTCTATTTTTGGGAAATTTCCAGAGGTAAGTACATCAGGAACTTTCCAGCCTTTGTAGTTTGCAGGTCTTGTGTAGATTGGAGGCGCCAATAGGTCATCCTGAAAAGAGTCTGTTAACGCAGAGGTCTCGTTACCCAATACACCTGGGATTAATCTAATAATAGCATCACACAGAATCAAAGCGCCCAATTCTCCACCCGAAAGTACATAGTCACCTACTGAAATTTCTTTAGTAATAAAATGATCCCTAACACGTTGATCAACACCTTTATAGTGTCCGCACAAGATAATTAAATTATCCCTTAATGATAGTTGATTTGCAATACCTTGATTTAATTTTTCACCGTCCGGAGTCATATAGATAATCTCATCATAAGATCTTTCAGATTTTAATCGGGAAATACATTTATCAATTGGCTCCACCATCATTACCATACCTGCACCGCCACCAAATTGATAATCATCTACTTGTTTGTAATTATCTGTAGTGTAGTTTCTAAGATTATGGATGTGTACTTCTACTAATCCTTTTTCTATGGATCGCTTCATGATGGAAGCTTCAAAAGGGCTTTTTAGAATATCTGGTACAACAGTAATTATATCTATTCGCATCTCTATAAATTAAAGGTTTGCAAAGATGCAAAAGAATACATTAAAAATCCAGAAAATTACTATTACTTAGCTCCGGTTTTACGCTGTTTGTTGATTTCATCCTGAAGCTTACGCATTACTTTCTGCTCTCTTTCTAAGGCTCTTCGTCTGTGATCTTCAAATTCTGCTTCTGTTTCTGCTAAAGCTTTTCTGGCCTGTATGGTCACAGAATTACTGTTTTTGAATTTAAAAACAAAAAACGCAAGTAGCGCAATAAGGGCCCCAACGATAGTCCACATCATAGTTTTGTAACTACCCTTAGTAAATGACATTCCTAAAAAAGTCATATTGTCTTTTTCTTCAGTAACAGTAGTGAGATCTTCGTTGGTTTTGGCCAAGGATGCTTGTAGGTTGGATATGGAAGTAAGTTGTTCTGTGATTTTCTGGTTAGCACTACTTAATTTAGATTCAGTTGTTTGAAGAGAATCTATCGTATTTCTTTTTAATTTATCTAACCAAACACGTTTTACTACTTTGTATTCTTGATATCTTCCGGATTTTTTAATGACAACATCGAATTGCGTTTCAATATTTTCTTGTTGTAACGCACTTTCTGCTGTGAGGTTCTCTTCTTGTGCCTGTGCCTGGATGGTTTCAAAGATGGGGAATAGAGCTATTAAAACTAATAGGTACTTTGATAATTTCATGTGTGAGTTTTAATTGTTTTTAATGGTTGATTAAAACCTTTGGATTAAATGAGATAAACTTCGCTATACTTGCCTGATGAAGTTATTCATTCATCAAAATGTTTCATTTTTGTTTTGCGTTAGTCTTTAATTGATTTTAACGATAATAAAGATACGATATTGTGGGCAATTTAAAGATTTAATACCGTAAGGATTTCGTAGGGATTCTCTTTATTTTAAATTTAAATATGAGAAACAGTTCGTTTTGTATAAACAATTGATGACGGTATAGTTGCATTCTTGTTTCAGTATCTTCTTTTTTTTAGTTTATGAAAGATAAGAATAAAGTGTTTTGCTGTTTTATAGATGTCCAAATAAAAAAAAAGTCGTTATATGAAAATAACGACTTTCGAAACATATCTTGATATACGGTTCCCTTAATAATAAGTATAACGTCTAACCTTAGCGATGTATTTAGATAACCTGATTACTTGATGGCTGTATCCATATTCATTATCATACCATACATATAATATTGCATTAGTGCCTTTGCTATCTACGATCGTAGCATTACTGTCATATATCGAAGGAGCTGAAGATCCAACAATGTCACTAGAAACCAGTTCATTGTCTAGAGAGTACTTTATTTGTTCAACAAGATTGCCTTCTAAAGCATACTTTTTGATAATAGCATTCATACTTTCTTTAGATGCTTTTTTGTTTAAATTAAGGTTAAGAATTGCTAAAGAACCATTCGGCACAGGTACTCTTATAGCATTTGAAGTTAGTTTCCCTTCGAAACTAGGAAGTGCTTTGGAAACTGCTTTTCCTGCTCCGGTTTCAGTGATAACCATATTTAAAGCTGCGGCACGACCTCTTCTGTATTTGTTATGCATATTATCAACCAGGTTCTGGTCATTAGTATAGGCATGTATTGTTTCTAAGTGCCCATTAATAACCCCAAAACTTTCATCTACTGCCTGTAAGATAGGTGTGATTGCGTTGGTAGTACACGATGCAGCAGAAAATATGTTCACTTTATCAGGGTTATATTCTTTATGATTAACACCATGTACAATATTAGGAATTCCTTTTCCAGGAGCTGTAAGTAAGACTTTGTTTATTCCTTTTGCGATTAAATGTCTACTAAGCGCTTCTTTGTCTCTAAAAGCTCCTGTATTATCTATCAATAAAGCATTGTCAATTCCATAAAAATTATAATCTATATCTTCGGGATTGTTAGCGCTAATTACTCTTACGGTAGTTCCGTTAATGATAAGGGAACTATTCGCAATATCAGTCTCTACTAAACCGGAAAACTCTCCGTGAACAGAGTCATTTCTTAATAGGGAGGCTCTTTTTTCTAAGACGTCTTCTGTGATAGATCCTCTGGTTACAATCGCCCGTAGTCTTAGTTGGCTTCCTTTTCCGGTAATGGTCATAAGTTCTCTCGCTACTAATCGTCCGATACGTCCAAAACCATACAATACTACATCTTTAGGAGAGATGTCTTTAAATTTCTTAGCTTCCTTTAGTTTGTTCATTACAAAACTGGTTGCTGAATCAAATTCATTGCTCGTTAAGTGATATTCATAGGTAAGTTTACCAATATCTAATTTGGCAGGAGGCAATTCCATTAATTTAATGGCTTGAGCGATCTCTACAGAGTCAAAGATTGAAATTGGTTTTTGAACAAATTCACCAGCGTACTCATGCAAATTTAGGATTTCACTTACATTTTTATCAATCAACTGGTTACGAAACAATACTAATTCGATAGAATTATCGTACCATAAATCGCTTACAGTTTTAATAAATGCCACCGTGGCACGGCGTCTGTCTGCCTGAAAGGCAAGTTCTTTCTCATAAACTTCGTTAGAACTCATAATGTGTTGTGTTTTACAATCTTGAAATTTCGCGCAAAAGTATAAATTTCAAACGTTTTCGTAAAGTTTTTTGATAAAAAAAATCCCATTGTTTTTTTGAACAATGGGATGATTGATATGACACGGTGTTACTGCTAGTTTTGGAAAACAAATTCGCGCTTTTCACCATCTCTGTCTATTAGGCTGATAGTAATGTCGTCTTTAGGATATTTACTTTCAATAATTTGTTTTACTTGTAAAACATTTTTTACTTTTTTTCCATCAACTTCACTTATAATTAGTCCTTCTAGATTATAACGTTGCATTCTAGGACTTAGCGCTCTGCTAATTACTACACCATGATCCAAATTGAATTTTTCCAACATCTCTTTAGCAGGATTTGCTACTTCTACACCAACATCTTCTATATTGTAACGTTGTATGATATATTTGGTCAACGTAACGGGTAGGTTTAACTCTCTTTCATTTCTTAAGATCTTTACATTGATTATGTCATTAGGGCTTTTACTATTGACATATCCTGTTAAGTCCGCAAATTTACGTATCGGTAACCCATCGATTTCTCTGATTACATCTCCTTCTTTAAGACCCGCCTTTTTAGCGCCACTATCATCTTCTACACTAGCTATCAAAACACCTTGGGATACAGAAATCCCATATTCTGTCATCGCTTTTGGATTTATGGTTCCACCTCTTATGCCTAGTATACCCTTTTGAACATCTCCAAACTCTAAAATATCCTCTACTATTTTACGAGCATTGTTTGATGGAACTGCAAAGGCATATCCTACATAACTGCCTGTTTGAGATGTGATTGCAGTATTGATGCCTATAAGCTCACCGTTTATATTAACCAGTGCTCCTCCGCTGTTTCCTGGATTGATAGCCGCATCTGTTTGAATAAAAGATTGGATATTTCCATCATATTCATTAAGATCCCTAGATTTTGCACTAATGATTCCGGCTGTTACCGTAGAAGTTAAGTTGAATGGATTACCTACAGCTAATACCCATTCTCCAATTTTGGAAGTGTTTGAATCGCCAAAAGGAATGTAGGTGAGTTTTTCATCAGTATCAATCTTAATAAGAGCGATATCTGATTGTGGGGCAGTACCGACTACTTCTGCTTTATAGGATTTATTATTGTTTAAGGTAACTTCTAAATCCGTAGCACCATCGATTACATGATTATTAGTTACAATATAACCATCTTCTGTAATGATTACGCCAGATCCGGCACCTTGTATTCTTCTTTCTGTTGCTCCACCATTCCTAAAATACTCCATTAAGTTTCTAGGAGTCTTTGTAATTCCGTATTGCTTCACGTGTACTACAGCATTTACAGTTTTTTCTGCTGCAACAGTAAAATCAGCATTAGTATTTGCAGCACTTAAATTCGTGGCAGTATAAGACGCCGGAATCATATTTGTTCTTGGGGTAGTTTCATTTTTGGTAATGGCTATAGTTTCTGGTTCGAGAAATGTCTTGTACATTCCTAAAGTCATTGCACCTGCTAAAATAGCGACAACCAATAAGCTCAAAAATCTTTTCATCTTCTTTTCTTTTTTTAGTTTAATTTGACTAGTACTATGATTATAGACTCTTTATAACTATTAAAATTACAATTATAGTATATTTTTTTTTGATATTTAACGCGCTATTAACAACGATAAAATGGTAACTTTCTTTGTACCTTTGTGCCTCGATAATGAAAAAGAATAATGAATCTTACATTTTATAAATACCAAGGTACTGGGAATGATTTTGTAATCATTGACAATAGACAACAATTAGTATCCAAAAATGATACCAAATTATTTGCAGGACTTTGTGACAGGAAATTTGGTGTTGGCGCAGATGGTCTTATGCTATTAGAGCTCCCCAGAAATGAGGAAGATGATTTTACCATGGTGTATTTCAATTCTGACGGAAATGAGAGTTCTATGTGCGGTAATGGAGGTAGATGTCTTGTAGCATTTGCAGAATACCTTGGAGTTATTAAGAATAAGGCAACTTTTACAGCTATTGATGGCAAACATAAAGCCGAAATTAAAGAAGGACTTGTTTATTTGCAAATGCAGAACGTTTCAAATATTGAAGAGTATGATTCGCACTTGTTTTTGGATACAGGTTCTCCTCATCACGTTACCTTGGTCAATGACCTGATGCATTTTGATGTTACAGGTAACGGAAGGAAAATTAGAAATGGAGCTCCGTATTTTGAAACAGGAAGTAATGTTAATTTTGTGGAAAAAGAAAGTGACGATTTGTTTGCAGTTCGCACTTATGAAAGAGGTGTCGAAGATGAGACATTATCGTGTGGAACAGGTGTTACAGCAGTCGCATTATCCATGCATACTATAAAAATGACGTTTAAAAAGCAAGTGAACATCAAAACTCCAGGAGGAATATTAAAAGTTACTTTTAAAGAAACAGATAATGGCTATGAGGACATATTTCTGATCGGTTCTGCGGTACAAGTTTTTAAAGGAGAAATTCCATGTTAACACTTAAAGGTGAACATATTTATCTTAGAGCATTGGAACCAGAAGATCTGGATTTTATTTATCAGATAGAAAATGACGAACAGATCTGGGAAATGAGTACAACCCAAACTCCATATTCTAGGTTTTTGATAAAACAATACTTAGAGAATGCCCATCAGGATATTTATGACGCGAAACAGTTACGACTTGTTATCTGTTCATATGACGGAGCTAGATTGGGACTGATTGACTTATTTGATTTCAATCCAACTCATAATAGGGCAGGAGTGGGGATTCTTATTGCAGAAAAAGAGCATCGCGGCAAAGGATATGGTAAGGAGACTTTAATGCTTATCAAGAAGTACGGTCAGACACATCTTAGGTTACATCAATTATATGCTAATATTGCAGAAGATAATGTAGCAAGCATGAAGTTATTTGAGAAAGAAGGTTTTATAAATATTGGAATAAAAAAAGAATGGAACCTTGTAAATGGTAATTACAAGGACGAACTATTATACCAGCTTATATATGTACATTAAAAGAATTTTATTGATTATAGTCTTGATAGGTTTAATTGGTGGAGGTTTGTTCGCTTATTATGTGTATCAAGCTGTTTTTTCTCCTAATACTAATTTTGAAAAAGAAACAACAACAGTTTACATCCCTACTGGAACAACATACTCCGAATTAAGAAAAATTATACATCCGCTATTAAATAATCCTTCGAGTTTTGATAAAATAGCAGATAAAAAAGGGTATACTACCAGAGTAAAAGCAGGAAAATATATACTCAAAAAAGGGCTTAATAATAATGAGCTTGTTGGCCTATTGAGAAGTAAAAACAAGCCCATTCAGTTAAGTTTTAATAATCAGGAAAGATTGGAGAACCTTGCCGGGAGGGTGGCTCAGCAAATAGAAGCAGATAGTTCATCATTAATAAAAGTATTTAAGGAAGACGCTTTTATTAAAGAAAAAGGGTTTACTAAGGAAAATGCATTAGCTATGTATATTCCTAATAAATATGAATTTTTCTGGAATACATCTGCAGAGCAGTTTAGGGAACGTATGCTGAAAGAGTATAAACGTTTTTGGAACGATAAAAGAAAAGAACAAGCAAAGAATATCGGTTTGAAACCAACACAAGTCACTACAGTTGCTTCTATTGTTCAAAAAGAAACTGCAAAGATAGAGGAGCGCCCAAGAGTTGCAGGAGTATACATAAATCGATATAAAAATGGGTGGAAACTAGATGCGGATCCAACAGTTATTTTTGCGATAAAGAAGCATAGAAATGATTGGGATGTTGTTATAAAAAGGGTCTTATACAAAGATCTAGAACTCGATAGCCCCTATAACACCTATAAACATAATAACTTACCTCCCGGGCCTATAACTATGCCTGATATTTCATCAATTGATGCTGTTCTTAATTATGAAAAACACGATTATTACTTTTTTGTAGCTAATGTAGAGAATTTTGGTTACCACAAGTTTGCTAAAACCATGGCTCAGCATAATAGAAACAAAAAACAGTATGTGAATTGGGTCAATAAACAAGGTATAAAACGATAAAAGTTGCGTTGGGTTTTGTAGGAAAAAAGCAGCTGGCTTATCCTAATTATTTATAAAAATAAGATTAATTTATTCACAAAATCGTTTGAAATTTTGTGAATTATACATTGTTGGTGATAGTTAAATTGTATCGATTAAAACTATCTATTTGACGTTTAAGTGCGCTTTTTAAGGTTTTTTTCATCTTTTTCTTCTGTTTTTTAACAATGTTTTTTATATAAACACCTGTTTTTCAACATTATAATATTTTTAACATACGGCTGTGTTTTATTAAAAATAAAGCTGTATATTTGCACCGCAAAAATTTAAGTAGTGGGGAACGTCTTTTTGATGGCTGCTTGAAAATTTTTTTTATGATAAAAAGGATAATTGGACTTTTTGTAATTCTTACAATCGGAGCAATCTTATTAGTAAGTTTTACACCAAAAAAACACATAGATTTAAGCTCATATAGCACTGAAGGTTTAGATCTGTATTATATCGCTCCTAACTTTAACGAGATAGAAGATGATCTTCCGGATTATTTTATTTATCCAGAATTGGGTAAATCATATGTAGGTTTTAAGGAGGCATTAGCCTTTAAAGAATCAAGAGGTGATTATGGAGTTGTAAATCAATTTGGGTATTTGGGCAAATATCAATTTGGTATGAGTACTCTGGCGATGATTGGTATAAAAAACAGAAATGAGTTTCTTTCTAGTCCAGAACTACAGGAAAAAGCATTTTATGCTAATCTTTCTAGAAATAAGTGGATTTTAAGAAGAGATCTTAAGTGGTTCGTTGGTAAGCGGATGAATGGTGTTCTTGTGACCGAATCTGGTGTATTAGCAGCTGCTCATCTTGCCGGTCCAGGCTCGGTTAAAAAATATTTACGTAGTGGCGGAGTAGACGGGTTTGCAGATGCTTTCGGTACAACTATTCGATACTATATGAAACGATTTTCTGGATTTGATACTTCATTCGTAAAGCCAAATAGGAAAGCAAAAGCTTATCTTTAATTTAATTAGCTTTAATAATCCCGTTGTATAATAAAAATTGTTGGCTTTTTATGTAGTTCTATATCTTCGTTTTTCCATTCCTCTATGGTCTTGGTTGCAATGTATTCTGTAATAAGTGTGATGTCACTAGCTACGCATAGTCTAGTAGATGGGCTTAACATTGATATAAGGTCTGCAAGCATTTTATCATTTCTATAAGGAGTTTCTATAAAGATTTGTGCTTGGTCTTTCTCTAAAGAGTATTTCTCTAACGATTTTATTTTGGATTTTCTTTCACTTTTATCAATCGGAAGATAGCCGTTAAAGCAAAAGTTTTGACCATTCATCCCGCTACTCATCATTGCCAGAAATATAGATGATGGCCCTACCAAAGGAGTTACTTGAATTCCTTTTTCGTGAGCTAATCGTACTACTTCAGCACCTGGATCTGCGATTCCAGGACATCCAGCATCAGAAAGGAGTCCTATAGATTCTCCATTAAGACAAGGGGCTAAATAATTAGGTATTTCTGAAGCATCGGTATATTTATTGACAGAATGTATGATCAGTGAGCGTTGAGATTTACTGGGACTTACTTTTTTGATGAATCTTCTTGCTGGTTTTTCGTTTTCAACAATATAATGATTTACTTGTTCTAAAACTTTTTTAATAGATATAGGTAATACTTCCAACGGCACATCATCACCTAATCTGGTAGGTATTAAATATAATTTTCCTTTTGGATCGAAGGGTTTGGATTCCATAATTTATTGGATAAGTAATTTTGGATTAAGTATATCGGGGTTTATAGTTGTTATGTTTTTGATCCTTGTGTTAAACTGCAATCCCAGATTTATTTGTGAAATCGGAAAAGTACAAATAAAGAAATAAAGTTTTTTCCACAAAGTATTTCTATTTGAGTTAGTTTTATTGTTACTAAATATACAAAAACTTTGTTTTTTTACGAATAATCACGATTTATAGTCTTTCAGCTAGGTGATCACAAGCTTTATCGAGCATTTTATAGACGTTTTCAAAACCTTGTTGTCCTCCGTAGTACGGGTCAGGAACATCTAAATCTTCCTTGGGTTGTAGTTCATTTAAGATGAGCTGTACTTTTCCTTTATCTTCTGTGTGACGTGCGAGTTTTATAATATCATTGTAGTTAGCTTTATCCATAGGAAAGATGAGGTCGTAGGTATCAAAATCACTGATTTTGAATTGTGCTGCTCTTTGATGTGATATATCAATCCCATATTTTTTAGCTATTTCTATCGATCTGCTATCTGGTTTTTCTCCAATATGATAATTGCTAGTACCACAAGAATTTACTTGAAATTTTTTAAGATCAAGCTTAGATTTCAAAATACCTTCTGCCAATGGTGACCTACAGATATTTCCGAGGCAAACCATTAAAATTTTAATTTTCATGTAAATTAAAAATTAGAGCGTAAGTTTTTTTCCAAGATCTTCTACATATTTTCTAAATTGCTTGTCTGTAGAGGATAAATTATCTACAGTTTTGCAGGCATGTAGTACTGTTGCATGATCTCTTTTACCAATTTGGGTACCAATGCTCGCTAACGAGGCTTTGGTCAGTTTCTTAGCAAAAAACATCGCTAATTGACGCGCCTGTACAATATGGCGTTTACGGGTCTTGGATTGAAGTGTTTCTACATCCATTTGGAAATAATCACTAACAACTTTTTGAATGTAGTCGATAGATACTTCTCTTTTCGTGTTTTTGACATAATTGTCTACTATTGCTTTAGCAAGATCAATGGTAATATCTTTTTTATTGAAAGAAGAGTGAGCAATTAAGGAAATGATTGCTCCTTCTAATTCTCTGATATTTGTTTTGATGTTATTTGCTAAAAATTCGACAATATCTTCTGGCATTTCTACGCCATCACGGTATAGTTTGTTTTTTATAATGGATATTCTAGTCTCGAAGTCTGGTTGGTGTAATTCTGCCGATAAACCCCATTTAAAACGAGAAAGTAATCGTTGTTCTATATCCTGCATATCCACAGGAGCTTTGTCACTCGTAAGAATTACTTGCTTTCCATTCTGGTGTAAATGGTTAAAAATGTGAAAGAAAACGTCTTGTGTTCCTGCTTTTCCAGATAATAACTGAATATCATCGACAATTAATACATCAATAATTTGATAAAAATGTATAAAGTCGTTTCTATTATTCTTTTTTACCGATTCTATATATTGCTGAGTAAATTTTTCGGCAGAAATGTATAGCACTGTTTTTTCTGGATAATTATCTTTTATATTAACTCCAATTGCGTGTGCAAGATGTGTTTTTCCTAGTCCGACACCACCAAATATTAATAATGGATTAAACGAAGTACCTCCCGGTTTATTGGCTACAGCCATACCAGCAGATCTAGCCAATCGGTTAGAGTCTCCTTCTAAAAAATTTTCAAAATTGTAACTTGGATTTAGCTGAGATTCGATTTTTACATTTCTAATCCCAGGGATTACAAATGGATTTTTAAGTTCAGGGTTTTTGCTTTTGATAGGTACATCAACCTCTTGAGAACTTACTGCTGTCCTATTAGAACTTGGTATTTTTTCGGTAAATGGTTTTTTGTTACCATACGTGTTTTCCATCTTAATAATGTATACCAATTTTGCAGTTTCTCCTAATTCCCTAGTTAACGATACCTTCAGAAGATTAACATAATGCTCTTCGAGCCATTCATAGAAAAATTTACTGGGTACTTGAATACTTAATGCGCTATCTGAAAGCTTTACAGCCTTTATAGGTTCAAACCAGGTTTTAAAAGCTTGAGGGGTAATGTTGTCCTCTATAAAGGACAGACAATTATCCCAAACTGATTGCGCGGTTATATTCATCAGAGTGGTTAGATTATTTTTTTATGGTTATTAACAGAATATTGTTGAAAAAGTTCCTTCTTTTTTTGCTTGACAAATATGTGAACAAAAAATGTAAAAAAAAAACGATTTTGGGGTTGAATTTTAATTATTTTTTTCGCATACTTAAGTAAATGTAATTTTGCATTGCTTATCTCTTTTTTATCCAAATACATGTCAATCACTACTGAAACTTTATTAAAAGTTAGATATTCTGAAACCGATCAAATGGGAGTCGTACATCACGGCAATTATGCACAATATTTGGAATTAGCCCGAATTGATTGGTTATCACGATTAGGTGTCTCTTATAAATCGATGGAGGAAAACGGTGTTATGCTTCCTGTATTTACATTAGATTTTAAATTTAAGAAATCTGCTTTCTTTGACGATGAATTAACTGTTAAAACTTCGCTTAAGAAAATACCTACATTTAAAATCGTTTTTGACTATGAGATCTATAATCAACATCAAGATTTATTAACAATTGCTTCCTCTACATTGGTATTTGTTGATGCTAAAACCAGAAAGCCAATTTTATGCCCTACATATGTTTTAGAAATTATAGAAAAAGAATTAATCTTCTAATCGTTTGATGTCTACTTCGTACAACGCAGAGAAAAGATCTTTTATTTCATCAGAAATCTTTTTTCTTACGGAAATAAATAATTTGCAGTCTGATTCTAATTTTTGATTTGTGATGATTAATTGTTTCTCCTTAATAATTCGCATAACCTTATTCATGTTTTTATATTGAAAAGA
Source organism: Aquimarina ulvae (assembly GCF_053613295.3). Lineage (NCBI taxonomy): Bacteria > Pseudomonadati > Bacteroidota > Flavobacteriia > Flavobacteriales > Flavobacteriaceae > Aquimarina > Aquimarina ulvae. The sequence goes on along the minus strand of NZ_JBSIBP030000008.1, from coordinate 165,703 downwards.
GATACAAAAATTAATGTTAATAGTTTTTTCTATTATTTTAGAGGATTCCAGAGCTAGTTGTGCAGCCGTTCTATATGCATTGATTAATCCTCCTACACCAAGCTTAACACCACCAAAATAACGAACTACTACAATTAAAATATTGGTCACTTCAAAAGACTGAATCTGACCATAAATGGGTTGCCCTGCTGAATTTGATGGTTCGCCATCATCATTGCTTCGATACCTGATCTGCTCTGTTCCTAATTGCCAAGCATAGCACCAATGTCCTGCTGTACGGTGTTGTTTTTTTAAAAAATCAATGAATTGCTTAACATCTTCTTCTGCTGAAATTGGGAAAGCGTATCCAAAAAATTTACTGTTTTTGTCTTTAAACAAGACTTCTTCTCCTGGGTTATTAATGGTTTTGTATGTGTCTTTTATATTCAAAATCGCTTATTGTTAAATAGAAAAAGTAACTAGTAAAATACTGATTATTGCAAGTAGGATACCTACCCAGTTCTTTACTAGTATTTTTTCTTTGAAAAAAAGAATTCCTGCAAATGTGGAAACTAACAATATTGCTACATTGTTAATGATAAATACAGTAGAACTATCGAGATGATCATTTCTTAAGGCCTGAATTAAAAAATAAATAGAAAAATAGTTTGGTATCCCTAAACAAATTCCAGCAACAATATTTTTAAAAGTAATTTTTAATGTCCCTTTTGCTGCCAGATAGATTAGCATAAACATTCCTAATATCGCGGCAAAACCAAAGATAGTTGCAGAAAAAATAGGTACATCCATTTTTGCAACATAAGTGGTTTCCATAAACTTCAGACTGGTATCTATAATACCACTTCCTAAAAAAACCAATAATGGATATATAAGATTTTCTTTTTTTATTGAAATTCCACCAACTGTTTTTATGGATGTCAAGTAAACGGCAACTAAAGCCATAACGATCCCAGTCATTTTTAAGGCCCCGGTACTTTCTTTATACACAATGATTCCAAAAACGACAGGTATAGCAACACTCATTTTGGTTGCTACTGCCGCTACAGAAATACCGTTTTTTTGTGTTGTAATTGCCATTAAATTGAAAATGAGTATAAAGATAAACCCTAAAGCTATTGTTCCGTAAAACCAATTATATTCAATGATGCTAGTAATTTTTATGGGTTCAGTATACGCAATAAAACCCGAAACTGAAGCGACAACATAATTGAAGATTATGGCCTGCATAGTGTCTATTTTGTACTTGGCAAATAACTTAAAAGTGATTAAAATCCAACTTGAGGCTACGATGCTTAATAGTAAGTAGATCAAAATAAAGTAGATTTTACGGTAAATAAATTAGTAATGTCTTCATTTTTGGGATTGTTGTTCCAAATGTGCATCCCTAATTTTTGAGCAGTAAGAGTATTGGCTAAAGTGTCATCTATAAAAAGCGTTTCTGAAGGGGTTAGGTTATGGGTCTCTAGGACAAAACGAAAAATATCCGGATTAGGTTTCCTAAGGTGTATTTCGTAGGAAAGGTAAAAATCATCAAAACAGGATCTAAAATTCGAATAAAACGAGATGTTTTCCTTAATCCAATTGATGTGTAACTCGTTGGTGTTGCTCAATAAAATTAATTTATACTTCTTCTCGGCAGCTAATTTTTCAATAAATTCTAAACGATGCTTCGGAAAATCTTTCAGAATAGCATTCCAAGCATTTTTTATCTGTTCAGCAGAAACCTTAGGAAGTAGTTTTTGATAATAATTAATGAAGTCTAACGTACTGATGTCACCAGTTTCGTATAATTCATTGATGGTTCCTAACTCCTTACTTACGGCAGTAATGCCAAGCTCAGAGAGTTCTTTTATAGTCGCCGGTTTGTCGAGGTTGATAAAGACATCCCCAAAATCAAAAATTATAGTTCTAATCATTTTGATATATGCTTAACGTGTCATTCATAATTTTTTCCTCTAGAATAAGTGTAGCTTTTAGTATTGGAGCTTCGATTCCTTTTTCAAAATAGTTTGCACCTGTAAATACCCGTGCTTCGTCCCATAGATTTGTATTGATAAAAGATTGTAGCGTATAACTGCCTCCTTCGATAATTACAGATTGAATTTCGTGTTTGTATAAAATATCACAAATTTCTGCTGCTATATTATTTTCAGCATGAATGGTTTCGTATAACAAATTATTACGATTCTCTTTTTTATAGTTTTCTGAAGTTATTATAATAGTTTTTACTTTTTGATCCAGAATATTTGATTCTTGTGGGATTTTGTTTGATAGATCAATTACTATTCTTATTGGATGATGACCTGACCAATTTCTAATGGTAAGTTTTGGATTATCTTTTATAACGGTTCTATTTCCTACCAAAATAGCGTGTTCTTCTGCCCGCCATTTGTGAACCAGTTGTCTGGAATACTTACTTGTGATCCATACAGGTGCTCTTTTTGTCATTTTTTTTGGAGCAATAAAGCCGTCTGCTGTTTGTGCCCATTTTAGAACTACATATGGTCTTTTTTTATTATGAAAAGTAAAAAAACGTTTGTGATGTTTCTGGCATTCATTTTCTAAAATCCCTACGGCAACTTTACACCCTGCATTTTTTAGTTTTTTAATGCCTTTTCCTGCTACTATGCTATGAGTATCAATAGTTCCAATAATCACATTGGGTATCTGGTGTTTGATAATTAAATCACTACACGGTGGTGTTTTTCCAAAATGCGAGCAAGGCTCTAAGGTTACGTATAGCGTTGCTTCTTTTAAAACCGAAGTATCTTTTACAGAAGCTATTGCATTCACTTCAGCGTGATTTCCACCATAAGGACTTGTAAATCCTTCTCCTACAATAACTTGGTTATATACAATAACACATCCTACCATTGGATTTGGTCGTGCACTGCCCAGAGCGTTTGTTGCAATCTGGATACATCGTCTCATGTATATTTCGTGTATATTCACCTAATCTTATTTTAAACGTATCTTTTGTTCTTTGTCAATGTTATAAGGATAAGAAAAACTTCCAAAATTATATAGAATATTACCTTTATAATGAACAAGAAGAGAATCCGTTTGAACAATTTTTAGCACACTACCCAAAAGATTGTTTTTATATTCGCTATATATTTTTGATAAAGAAACTTTTCCTTCTATTGGAATTATAAATTCTCTTTTTGGAGGGACATCAAAACTCTGAGACGATATGGTGCCCATATCTATGTTATCAACAAAAATATGAATATCATTTAGAGAAAGTTTTCCACTGAGATTATTTGGATTGTGAAATATTGCATCTGCCTTAAGTGTTACATTGCGCATACTGACATTTTTAACTTCGATATTGCTAATGTATTTAAATTCTGGTTTTCTGGATACAGAACAACTTATTATACACGTTAATATTGTTGATAATAATAAAAACTTCTTCATTGATTACTGTAAAGATTTAATGTATATTTCATCAGATTAAAAAAGAGATATCGTGAGATTCGAGATTAACAAAAGTAATGTTTATAAATTATAATGAGTACCATAAAAATTCGTTCGGTTGCTCCGGAAGACAATAAAGCTTTAGCTCAGGTAATTAGGGATGTATTAATAGAGATGGGAGTTCCCAAAGTAGGAACTGCATATGCAGATGAAGCATTGGATGTGATGTATGAAACTTATAATGCTCCCAGAAAAAGATACTTTGTTGTGGAGGACAACGGTTGCATAATCGGTGGAGCCGGAATTGCACAATTAGAAAAAGAAAGTCCAGAAATATGTGAGCTTCAGAAGATGTATTTTCTTCCAGAGGCAAGAGGAAAAGGATTGGGGTTTCAAATGATGAACAAGTGCCTAGATTTTGCCAGAGAGCAAAGGTTTTCTAAATGTTACTTAGAAACGATGCCGTATATGAAAGGTGCCAGAAAACTCTATGGAAGAGTTGGATTTACATCTCTAGATGCACCTATGGGTGATACGGGACATTATAGTTGTCAAGCGTGGATGATAAAAGAGCTATAGGTTTGAGGCTTAAACACCTTAGAAAAGATTTTATGGATTCTTTATCAGGATTATATGAGCCTGATGAAATACTGTCATTTTTTTATATACTTTCTGAAAAAATTCTGAAATTAAAGCGAGTTGACGTTGCTATGGCATTACATACCGATGTTGATAAAGAGCAACTATCTCAATTTCTTGATGCAAAAAAACGATTATCAAATCACGATCCCATTCAGTATATAGTAGGAGATACAAGTTTTTATGGGCTGCTGTTAAAAGTGAATCAAAGTGTATTAATTCCAAGACCCGAAACCGAAGAATTAGTAGACTGGATCATTAAAGAGTATCATCACAAAGTAGGACACAGGAAACTGAGAATTTTAGATATTGGAACAGGTAGTGGTTGTATAGCAATTTCATTGGCTAAACACTTACCCCAAGCAGATGTGTTTGCGGTTGATGTTTCTGAAGAAGCTTTGAAAATGGCAAAAGAAAATGCGCTATGTAATAAGGTTCAAATAAAGTTTTATCAAAATAATATATTGACAATGAGTGTATTATCGAATAACTTCGATATTATTGTCTCTAATCCTCCGTATGTTAGAGAACTGGAGAAGCAAGAAATTAAACCCAATGTATTGGATAACGAACCCCATTTGGCACTTTTTGTACCGAATAACGATCCATTGATTTTTTACAAAAAGATCACAAAATTAGCTAAACAAAGTCTTACTTCCGAAGGTGTATTGTATTTTGAAATTAATCAATATCTTGGCAAAGAAACCAAAAAAATGATCCAAAAAATGGGATTTTCATCTGTAGAAATTCGTAAAGATTTGTATGGAAATAATCGTATGATACGAGCAGATTTTATTAAAAACTAAAGAAATTATGAACAACTTAACTTCTATTTGTGTTTTTTGTGGAAGTAGTGAAGGCAATGATCTCAAAGTGATTGATGACGCCCTATCGTTAGGACAAAAACTAGCAGAACAAGACATCACTCTCATATATGGAGCCGCAAAAATTGGTGTGATGGGAAAAGTGGCAGAAGGAGCACTTACCCATAATGGAAAGGTAATAGGAGTAATACCAGGTTTTCTTAAGTTAAAAGAAATAGTTCATTTAGGTCTTACGGAACTTGTGACTACGGATAATATGCACGAACGTAAAATGAAAATGCAAGAATTGAGTGATGGTTTTATAACCTTACCAGGAGGTTTTGGTACACTAGAAGAATTGTTTGAGATTATAACTTGGTCCCAATTAGGGTTGCATCAAAAACCAATAGGTTTATTAAATATCAATGGGTTCTACGATTCTTTGCTCGAGCTGTTAGAGACCATGGTTCATAATGGTTTTTTGAAAATGGATAACTATGAGTTGCTGCTAGTTGATGATAACATTGATGGTTTATTGAAGAAGATGAGAGTGTATAAACCAGCGCCAGTACCAAAATGGTTGAAATCAGATAGGACATAAATAAAAGAATACTAAAATACCGATACCCGAAAACTGATACTAGAACAATGAACATAGAACAACAAATCAATCAGTTAAGAGAAGAATTAAGGCAACATAATTATAATTATTATGTACTGGATGCAGCTACGATAAGCGATTATGAGTTCGATATGAAACTCAAAGATCTCCAGGCACTAGAAGAAAAACATCCTGAATTTTATGATCCTAATTCGCCAACTTTGCGGGTTGGAGGTGAGATTACAAAGAATTTTGATACCGTAGTTCATGAGCAACGAATGTATTCATTGGATAATTCATATTCGAAAGAAGATCTATTAGATTGGGAAGCTAGAATCAAAAAATTAGTTGATGGTAAGGTGAGCTATACTTGTGAGCTTAAATATGATGGTGCATCAATTAACCTTACCTATGAAAAAGGAGAGTTAATGCGAGCAGTGACCAGAGGAGATGGAATTCAGGGAGATGATGTAACTACCAATGTAAAAACCATCAAATCCGTTCCTTTGAAACTTAAAGGAGATTATCCTCCAAAATTTGATATCCGAGGAGAGATTGTGTTACCATACGAAGGTTTTGCAAAGATGAATCAGGAACGAATTGCTGCAGGAGAAGAACCCTATGCAAATCCTAGGAATACTGCCTCTGGTAGTTTGAAACTTCAAGATAGCAGTGAGACAGCAAAGCGTCCGTTGGATTGCCTTCTATACAACCTTGTGGGTGATCGACTAGGAATTACAACGCAATATACAAGTCTTGAGAAAGCACGAGAGTGGGGGTTTAAAGTTCCAGAAGAATCACGATTGGTTCATTCTGTAGACGAAGTTTTGGAGTTCATTAATCTCTGGGATCAAAAAAGAAGAGATTTACCATATGAGACAGATGGTGTGGTTGTTAAAGTAAATGACATTCAACAGCAAGAAGAGCTTGGTTTTACTTCTAAAGCACCGAGATGGGCGATGGCTTACAAGTTTAAGGCAGAGCAAGCAATCACCAAACTTATTGAAATTACATATCAAGTAGGTAGAACAGGAGCGATTACACCGGTAGCGAACCTAGAACCTGTTCAATTAGCAGGTACTACTGTAAAAAGAGCATCTTTACATAATGCGGATCAGATTGCTAAACTCGATATAAGAGAAGAAGATACTGTATTTGTAGAAAAAGGAGGAGAGATCATCCCAAAAATTGTGAGTGTTGATTTTACCAAAAGGAATAAAAACTCTGTTCCTACAGCGTATATAACCTCGTGTCCAGAATGTGATACTGTATTATTAAGAAAAGAAGGCGAAGCACAACATTATTGCCCTAATATATATGGTTGTCCTCCTCAGATTATAGGAAGAATACAGCATTACATTTCGCGTAAAGCATTGGATATAGATGGTTTAGGTGGTGAAACTGTAGCCTTGCTGGTAAAAGAAGGGTTGATTGCCAATTATGCGGATTTATATGAGTTGAAAAAAGAGCAAGTCATTCCTTTAGAAAGGATGGCAGAAAAAAGTGCGGATAATTTAATAGAAGGGATTTTAAAATCTAAAGAAGTCCCTTTCGAAAGAGTTTTATTCGGCTTAGGAATCAGATATGTAGGAGAAACAGTAGCAAAAAAATTGGCAAAACACTACAAATCTATAAACGCTATTATTACGGCCACCGAAGAAGATTTAGTAAATGTAGATGAGATTGGTATAAAAATAGCCCAAAGTGTTAGAGATTTTTTTAATTCTGATGCAAACCTGACGCTGGTTCAGAGGCTTATCGGGTGTGGAGTTCAATTACAAATTTCTGCCGATAAATTAGCAAATCAGACGGATACTTTAAAAGGTCAGACTTTTGTGGTTTCTGGCGTATTTGAAAAAGTATCGCGAAATGAACTTAAGAAACTTATTGAAGATAATGGAGGTAAGGTGTCTAGTTCAATCTCCTCAAAAACAACATACCTAGTAGCCGGTGCTAATATGGGGCCTAGCAAGTTAGAAAAAGCAGGTAAACTTGGAATTGAAATGATAAGTGAGGATGATTTTCTTAACTTGTTAGCGTAATGAGGGTAAGGACGCTCATAAAAATTGACGGTATCCATTATTTTGTGTAAATAATAATTATATGGGGTTGAACTTTATTAAACTAGGACCTTTTTTCTAATATAGTTAAGAACTGATTAAGAATGAGTACTCAATTACGAATTGGCTGCGTCCATTTCTTAGTAATTTACATCAGTGATAAATATACAGATTTTTTCAGAGCGTTATCTTTTAGGAAGTTCATCTTGTTTTTAGTGTATTTTCTGATTTTTCCAATTAAGATTTTCTATTAGATTAGTGGTGTAAAAATTTTTCTTATTTTTAAAGGGAAATCAAAGAACACGGCAAGTTTCTCCCAGTTACTGCCTCGTTACTGAACCGCATAAGGATATCTATCGTTCCATTTTTCAGCAAAGCAATCTAATTCTACTTTAGCCATTTCTTTATTAGGAGCACTATAAAAATGTTTTATATCACCTCTAAAGACTTTTTAAATTTCCAAACTACTAACAAAAAAACGAACAATCGCTTTGACAATTTTGAAGATCTGACATACTTGGTTCGTTTTCAGTAACCACTATAAAATGCCAGCAAGCATCTTCACAGGCGGTTTGGCAACCACCACTAGTTGATCCATTAATGAATTTTAATTGTTCTTTTGGAATTCTAAATTTTTTTAAATCTGCAAATGATTTCATATTATTTTTTTTAAATAGTTGAACAAGAACCTTGACCATCCTCACACAATCTAGCAAGTGAGGATTCAGCTCTACTTTGAGAACCATAATTTCCAGTCCAAGTTCCTGGTTGATTAGCACAGGAACATTCATGTGTATGTTCTGGTCCCGCCAAAATAGCTGAGGATCCTCCGCTTATCAGTTTGAGCTGATTCCTCGGTATTTTAAATTTTTTAAGATTTTGAAGTACATTCATTTTTTGAGATTTTAAAAGTGTTTAATTCCTACTCTATTCTAGCTTTTCGGATTACGCAATAACTTAAAATTCTTTCCAAATTTAGTGATTTAGGATTCTTAAAGCCTTGTTATTGAGCGTTAAAAGGTGCTAATGGGTACAGTCGTACGTTATAAGTTTTAGAAACATCATTAGGGCTTAAGATTATAAACTCTATGTATAAATTATTAGCAGTGTTTTTCCTTGTTAAGTTTAAAATTTCTAATGCAAACCCCTTAAAAATTAGGAGCTAGTAATATTGTGATTTTCAGAGAGTCTTTTATTTAACTGAAATTTAGTTCCTTAACATAAGGAAAAGTTGTGTAACATTGCTTGTTTGTGGGGTTATTTCCGCTTATATGGTGACCTAAATTTATTGAATGAGAAGAAACTACTAACATTTTATTTTCTTGTTTGATAGTATTGCAGGTACTAGGATTTGTCTAGCGAATCCTACAATAAATACCTTCAGTAAACTATCCTAATGTAATCACCATGTATTATCTATAACATGTTTAAGAAGTAAAAGCATTTCGATTGGTTATTTGTATGTTGGGTCATTAAGAACTTGATAATAAGTTAATTTCCTTAGTTTTCTCAATCCGATATCGCTTTACATCGTTAGCGCAAATGTATATATGATATAAATAGTGAATTAAAAAAATCATTAAGTTTTTTGGCTTTAAGTTGTTGCGGATGAAAATGGTCAGATAAATTTAGTATATCGACTACTTTTATTTGTGAACTTATATAGTTACTAAAAATAAAACTTCAAAACTGAAGAATTTGAAGAATTTGAAGGGTTTCAATGGTAAATCAGAATACGATTGGATAAAAGAAAACTAGTATACTAATTATTATTCGTTTCGGGTGCTATACTCTTGCTAACTGCAATTTTTATGGAAGCGTAGTTGATATACTCTAAAGTGCTGGTAATTGTCTCTGTCTGTTTTTTTTTATGTGATAGCAGCGGAAAGAATTAATTATTTAGTACCTATTATACTGCTCCTTATGTTAGCAGCCGAAATACTTTCTGTAATTGATTTCAAACGATATTTTGGAATAAAAAACATACTTTCATCCATATAATACGCTATCAATATGGTTTTGTTATGGAAGAACATGCAAAAAGTCAAAATACGGCTGAAGAAAATATTTACGATCCAATTAGGTATGCCAATGAGTTTGATCATCTATGTGGTATACTCAGTAGCTGATATAATTTCGTTAAACACCAATAGTGATCAAGTTTATTTTAATGTGCTAATCGTCCTATTTATTTTGTTCATTGGCTTTTGTTATTATATATATATCAATAGTAAAACGATCGTAAGCTCTTCCCTAATGATAGCCGGATCTTATTTTCTTATTGTCAATATTCTCACAATACTTAATAAGCTGTATGTTCATCTCGATATATTTGTGGTTATCACTAATGCCTTACAATTTTTTGGGCTTTATTTTTTAATTAAATTTTTTATAGGACAAGAGGGTTTGAAACCAGATAATGTAGCGTTTTTCTAGTTGGTTACTGGTTTTTAATATGTTGATAAGCAAATTGGTAATGTTTTGCATTATTCTCATAAATAAATTTCATATTAAACATAATAGGCTGTATTGTTAATTAGATAACTAAAACATAAAAACATTATTAGTTTTTCTATTTTCTTGCAGTGAACTGCATATTTTTAAAATGTAAATTAGCTACATTTGTTTCTTAATCTTTTTTATAAATGATTTTAAAGCGTCTTAAAAGAAATGCATTAAAAAAAAGCATTGAATCTCACTTAAAAAAAAGAAAACCTCAATCAAAAGAGGTTTCAGGTATCAAGAGTCTGGCAGTTCTAATTGATGCATCACAATCTGTGAATGTGTTATCTGTTGTAAAGCTAGCAAACGAGTTGGGTGTGAAATCAGATAGATTAAAAGTGATGGGATACAAAGAGGATCATAAGGAGATATCTGATGACCAAGAGGCAGCATATTATAATGACAAAAGTTTTGGGGTAAATGGATCCATTAAGAGCAGTTCACTTAATGATTTTATAAAAAAGGAATATGATGTTTTAATAAACTTTTATTCAGAAAGTAAATTAGAACTAGATTATGTAGCTGTGGCTTCAAAAGCTAAGTTTAAGGTTGGTTTTGCCGAAGTTGATAATCGGATTAATGATTTAGTTATTGGGGCTGCTCAACAGGACAACAATCTTTTTATTTCCGAATTAAAAAAATATTTAAAAATTTTACAGATAATATGAATGCTTTTCTAAGAGGGACTGGTGTAGCATTGGCAACACCTTTTAATAGTAATGGTTCAATCGATTTTGAAGGTCTAGAGTCCTTAGTTGAATTTTGTATCAGTGGTGGAGTAGAGTATTTAGTAGTTTTAGGAACTACTGCAGAATCGGTGACACTTTCTAAAGAAGAAAAAAAAGGATTAATATCGCATATTGTAAAAGTTAACAATAAAAGATTACCTCTTGTTATCGGTATTGGTGGAAACAATACAGCCGCTATTGTTCAAGAGATGAAGGATACAGATGTATCAGATTTTGATGTGATTTTATCGGTGGTGCCTATGTACAATAGACCCACTCAAGAAGGAATTTATCAACATTATAAGGAGATTAATGATCATGCTCCGTTACCAATTTTGTTATACAACGTTCCTTCTAGAACAGGTACAAATATGACCGCCGAAACCACCCTCAGACTAGCACAATTAGACAGAATTGTAGGTGTTAAAGAAGCAACAGGAGATTTTACTCAGGTTCTTAAAATCCTCAAAAACAAACCAAATGATTTCTTTGTTATTTCTGGAGATGATGCGCTGGCACTTCCTTTGGTGACAGCAGGGGGAGATGGTGTCATTAGTGTTGTCGGACAAGGTTTCCCAAAAGAATTTTCTGAAATGATTCGTTTAGGTCTAGCAGGCGAAAACAAAAAATCATTCAATATTTTGTATAAGCTATTACCCGTTTTGGAATATGCGTTCGAGGAGGGCAATCCGGCAGGGATCAAGAATATTTTGAAACAAAAAGATATTTGCGATGACTATGTTCGACTACCTCTGATTTCTGTTTCTCAGGATTTAGCTGCAAAAATAAAGGATTTTATAAGAATAAATAAGTAGGTTTTTATGGCCACAAAAATAAAAGATCCAGGTATTGGTTTGTCTTCGAAAGAACAAGCTAAACGCTTTATAAATTCCGACGGTTCTTTTAATATTAAACATATAAACAGACGGACTTCTATATCCAGGAGTTATAATTATTTGATTAGTATTACCTGGGCAAAATTTTTTGGATGGGTGCTCTTAGGGTATATCGTGATAAACTCATTTTTTGCATTTTTGTACACAGTAATCGGAATTTCTGCTATTGCAAAACCTACTGGTAACTTGTTCGGGGATTTTCTTAAGGCTTTCTTTTTCTCTGCACAGACAGTAACTACGGTAGGATATGGAGCAATGGCACCAAAAGGTGTAGTATTTGGAGTTATTTCATCTTTCGAAGCACTCATTGGATTACTAAGTTTTTCTTTTATAACTGGTTTGTTGTATGGAAGATTTTCAAAACCCAAACCGAGTATCAAGTTTAGCGAAGCTATAATTGTAAAAGAACATCAAGGAACCGATTGTATCATGTTTAGGTTGATGGGGAGAAGTACCAACGTCATGATTATGCCTAAAGTGAAAGTAACATTGTCACTTTCTCAAAAACTTAAAAATGGGAAATACATAAATAATTTCTACAATTTAGCTTTAGAGCGAAGTGAGATTACCTATTTACCCACAACTTGGACAATTGTTCATCCAATAGATAAATCCAGTCCTTTAGCAGAATTCGATAGAGATCAATTAACTAAACTTAATGGAGAAGTGTTGATTCTCGTTAGTTATTATGATGAATCCTTTGCGCAAGAGGTACACCAGATACATTCTTACATACTTAAAAACACAAAACTAGACATGGCCTTTGTGCCTGCTTTTCATTACGATGAAGAAGGCTATACTGTGTTAGACCATAATAAGTTAGGTGAAACTGATAGTGCAAAAAGGAAGTAAGTTGCTATGCGCTTGTTTTTTTGCAACAATCAATGGATTATTTAGTTATTTAATAGATGAATTAAAGTTTTTGTAATACGGCAGAAATATCTATTTTTGCCAGATGTTTTTTAAGATATGAATAGATTGTTGTTTTTGCTTATAATTGTTATTTCCCTTGGTTCTTGCAGTGAATATCAAAAAGTACTAAAAGCGGAAGAAGTAGGGCCTAAATATAAATTGGCAGAAGAGTTATATAAAGAAGGTAAATACAAAAAAGCTTTACGCCTTTTCGAGCAGATCGTTCCTCAATTTAGAGGAAAACCACAGGCAGAAAGAGTAATGTATTATTACTCAGATACTTATTATAATCTTGAAGACTATTATCTAGCAGGGTATCAATTTGAACGATTTGCAAAGTCATATCCTAATAGTGAAAAAATAGAGGAAGCGGCATATAAAGGAGCAAAAAGTTACTATTACTTATCTCCTAGATACAGTCTGGATCAGACTGAAACAGATGAAGCTCTAGAAAAGCTTCAGACATATATAAATGCATTTCCAGAAAGTGAAAACCTCGAAGAAGCAAATACATTAGTAGCCGAACTCAGAAATAAGAAAGAGAAGAAAGCTTTCGAGATAGCGAAGCAATATCATCATAGAGAAAACTATAAAGTAGCAATAGATGCTTTTGATAATTATCTAATTGATTATCCGGGATCTGCTTTTAGAGAAAAAGCATTATATTACAAGTTAGAATCACAATATTTATTAGCCATTGGTAGTTATGAGGTGTTTGTAGAAGAACGACTCGAGATGGCAAATGATTTTTACGATAATTATAAAAAATATTATAAAGAAGGTGAGTTTACTGCCGATGCTGAAGAAATTTCAGAAGATATAAAATTAAGGTTAGAAAAATATAAATAGAAATATTAGGAGAAGATGGATTTGAAAAAAAGCAATGCCCCAGTAAATACAACTACTATTGATAAAAATTTAGTAGATCAGCCTACAGATAATATCTATGAGGCAATTTCTGTAATATCTAAAAGAGCAAATCAGATAAATACAGATATAAAGAAGGAACTTTTAGAGAAATTAGATGAGTTCGCAACATATAACGATAGTTTAGAAGAAATCTTTGAGAATAAGGAACAAATAGAAGTTTCTAAATTTTATGAGAGATTACCAAAACCTCATTCTTTGGCAGCACAAGAATGGCTAGATGGTAAAATTTACTACAGAAATACAAAGACAGACTCGGAATCTCTATAAATATGTCATCAATAGTAGGCGGTAAAAATATTCTAATAGGTGTTACCGCTGGTATTGCCGCGTATAAAACAGCTACTTTAGTTCGTCTTTTTGTTAAATCAGGTGCAGAAGTAAAAGTAGTAATGACCCCGGCTGCAAAGGATTTTGTGACACCGCTTACACTATCTACGCTATCTAAGAATCCGGTGCATTCTTCCTTTTATGATGAGGATGACGAAAATGCCGAGTGGAACAATCACGTGGAACTTGGGCTTTGGGCGGATTTTATGATTATTGCTCCGGCAACCGCAAATACCTTGTCAAAGATGTCAACAGGTAACAGTGATAACTTATTATTGGCTACCTATCTTTCTGCTAAATGTCCTGTTTACTTTGCTCCAGCAATGGATTTGGACATGCATAATCATCCCTCAACACATCTTACTTTTCGAAAACTACAGGAGTTTGGAAACATTATGATTCCTTCAGAATCAGGAGAACTTGCTAGCGGTTTAGTTGGACAAGGAAGGATGGCAGAACCATCTAATATTGTCAGTTTTATTGAAAATGATATTCTGAGAAAGTTACCTTTGAAAGGACAAAAAGTTTTAATAACTGCCGGTCCGACGTACGAAGCCATTGACCCGGTTCGATTTATTGGAAATCATTCTACAGGAAGAATGGGTATGGAGCTGGCCAAGTCCGCAGCGAATCTTGGAGCACAAGTAACATTGGTTCTGGGGCCTTCTTCACTACAAGTAATACACGATTTTATTACTGTAATACCAGTTATTAATGCTGCATCAATGTACGACGCTGTAGCAAAAGAATTCGATAACTGCGATATCGCAATAGCATCTGCTGCAGTTGCAGATTATAGGCCTAAAATCATAGCCAATCAGAAAATAAAAAAATCAGATAGTAATTTTTCTATAGAATTAGAACGTACAACAGACATTCTTAAATGGATGGGTTCTGTTAAAAAGAATCAATTTTTAGTTGGGTTTGCTTTAGAAACAGAAAATGAAGAAGAAAACGCAATAGGCAAACTACAAAAGAAAAATTTAGATTTGATTGTTTTAAACTCTCTTAACGATAAAGGTGCTGGTTTCAAAGGAAAAACTAATAAAGTAACCTTAATTAATCATAAATTGCAAATAAAAGCGTTTAAACTAAAAACCAAAGCGGCGGTTGCGCAAGATATTTTTAATGAAATTAATGAACTACGAAATGCATAAATTCTTTCTTTTTATTGTAGTTTTATATGGTATAGGACTTAATGCCCAAGAGTTTAACGCTACAGTCGTAGTAAATGCTGAGCAGACGGGAAATCCTAATTTACAGGTTTTTAAAACATTAGAAAGATCGGTAACAGAGTTTATAAACAATACAAAATGGACCGAATTAGAGTACCGCACAGAAGAAAGAATTGATTGTAGTTTTTTTATAAATATTCTTGGTAACGCTAATGATAGTTTTACAGCAACAGTTCAGGTTCAGGCATCCAGACCCGTATACGGATCAAATTATAAAACTACAATTTTGAATATAAACGACAAACAGTTTAATTTCAGGTATTTAGAGTTTCAACCGTTAAATTATAATCCTAATAATTTTGAGTCTAATCTTATTTCCGTTGTATCTTTTTATTTATATACGATTCTAGGAGTGGATGCTGACACTTTCGAATTAAATTCGGGAACTTCGTATCATCAGGAAGCCAAAAATATAGTAGGTAATGCCCAAGGAAGTAATACGTTGGGTTGGAACGGGCAAGATGGAACTCAGACAAGATTTAGATTAAATGATGATTTACTTTCAGGGACTTTTGATGGGTATAGATCGACTTTGTATACCTATCATCGAGAAGGCCTTGATATCATGAGTAATGATTTAAAAAAAGGAAAAGAGACTGTTTTAGAATCTTTGAAAACATTAGAAGAAATGCATAGAACCAGACCTAATTCCTATATTATGCGAGTTTTTTTTGATGCCAAGGCAGATGAAGTGTCAAGAATTCTTTCTGGTGGCCCCGCTCTAAATATTGCTGAAACTATGGCAATGTTAAATAGGATAGCTCCAACCTATGCCAGTAATTGGGCAGAGATAAAATTATAAATTTTTCTTTTCTTGAAATCTCTTTAAAACTATACTATCTTTACCATCTCTAATAAATAATAAAAACATCACAATCCCTTGTTAAGAAGTCTTTCGATAAAAAACTTCGCTTTAATAGAACATCTGCATGTTTCTTTTGATACTGGTCTCATCACGATTACCGGAGAGACTGGAGCGGGTAAATCTTTGCTTCTTGGCGCATTGGGGCTTTTGCTAGGCAAGAGAGCCGATCTAAGTAGCGTAAAGAATAGTACGATAAAGTGTACCATCGAAGGAACTTTTGATATAGGGCGATATGATCTAAAAACGTTTTTTGAAGAAGAAGATCTTGATTATGAAAGTGAAACTATTATTAGAAGGGAAATCTTACCATCCGGAAAATCAAGAGCATTTATAAATGATACACCAGTCACACTGAACTCTTTGAATAAACTAGGCCCGCGTTTAATAGATATTCATAGTCAACACCAAACATTAGAGGTTACTACAAATGATTTTCAGTTTGAAGTATTGGATGCTCTTTCAGAATCCAGCAGAGAAATACAGTCTTATAAACGAGGTTTGTTGTTACTAAAAGTCAAAGAGAAAGAAGAAAGCGTTTTGCTAGAAAGCCAACAAGAGCTAACAAAAGAACACGATTATAATTCCTTTTTACTCAATGAGCTTGAAGAAGCAAAACTTAAACCTGGAGAGTTACCGGAATTAGAAGAGCGTTATGAAACGCTTGTCAATATTGAAGAAATACAAGATCGATTATCCGGCTCAGTTGCTTTATTTTCTGCAGAAGAAGTCGGAGTTGCTGATCTTTTAAATACAATAAAAACAGATATTTCTAAGATAGCGCCATATTCTGGAGCTTTAAAAGAACTCTCTGATAGGATTCAGAGTGTTTATATCGAATTAGAGGATGTGAATGATTCATTACAAGATGAACTGGAGCGGTTAGAAGCAGACCCAGAACAATTACAAGCTGTTAGCCAGAGATTACAGATGATTCATAACCTTCATACAAAACATGGAACATCTACTACAGAAGAGTTGATAAAGATTAAGGAAGAACTTCAGGAAAAAGTTTCTAAAACGGAGTCACTCACACAGGATATTGAAACTATAAGAAAGGAAATACAGAGCACAAAAGAGCAATTGGACGAGGTGGCTGTTAGAATTCATAATAAGCGAACAAAAGCACTACCAAAATTAGTTTCAGAATTGGAGGATATTCTAAAGTCATTAGGGATGCCAAATGCCACTTTTAAAACTTCGCTAACCTTGCAGGAAAAGTATTTTTCTAATGGGAAGGAAATTTTGGAATTTTTGTTTTCTGCTAATAAAGGAGGCGCTTATGGAGAGCTCAAGAAAGTAGCTTCAGGCGGAGAGCTTTCCAGAATAATGATCGCTATAAAAGCTATCTTGTCTAGATATACACAATTACCAACGATTATTTTTGACGAAATAGATACAGGAGTTTCTGGAGAAGTTGCACATAAAATGGCCGATTTGATGATGGTTATGAGTAAGAACTTACAGGTTCTTAGTATTACCCATTTACCACAGATTGCCGCCAATGGACAGAGCCAGTATAAAGTTTTTAAAGAAGATATAAACAACACTACAGTAACAAGGTTGAAGCTGCTGAATGAGAACGATAGAGTTAAAGAAATCGCCGAGATGATAGGAGGAAAGGATATTTCGGATTCTGCATTAACTCACGCAAAATCATTATTACAACAGTAAAACTAAAGTTGTTGGACTATAGCTCCGGTTGAAGTCGTTTTATTATCTTTACTATTCATAAAATCATTTATAATTTAGTATTAAATGTCATATAATTTATTAAAAGGTAAAAAAGGTATTATTTTCGGTGCACTTGATGAAAATTCAATAGCCTGGAAAACAGCAGAGCGTGTTTTTGAAGAAGGAGGAACTTTTGTTCTTACAAATGCTCCGGTTGCCCTGCGTATGGGGGCAATTAAGGAATTAGCAGAAAAAACGAATTCTCAAATCGTACCCGCAGATGCCACCTCACTAGAAGATCTGGAAAATCTTGTTGATAAATCAATGGAGATATTAGGAGGAAAACTTGATTTTATTCTACATTCCATAGGGATGTCAGTAAATGTAAGAAAAGGTCGGCATTATACAGATTTAAACTACGATTGGAGTGAAAAAGGCTGGGATATATCTGCACTTTCCTTTCATAAAACGATGCAGACTTTGTTTAAGAAAGAGGCTATGAACGAATGGGGTAGTATAGTAGCGCTAACGTATATGGCAGCCCAAAGAGTTTTTCCTGATTATAATGATATGGCTGATAATAAAGCGTATCTCGAATCTATTGCACGAAGTTTCGGCTATTTCTTTGGTCGGGATAAAAAAGTAAGGGTCAATACTATTTCTCAATCTCCAACACCGACTACAGCAGGAAAAGGAGTAAAAGGATTTGATGGATTTATTGAATATGCGGATAAAATGTCGCCTTTAGGGAACGCTTCTGCCGCAGAATGTGCAGATTATACAATTACTTTATTTTCAGATTTGACTAAAAAAGTGACCTTACAAAACCTGTATCACGATGGCGGATTTTCAAATATGGGAGTTAGTCAGATGGTGATGGAGAAGTTTGTAGACGAAGAATAGTATTAGACATAAATACTGGTCTTGATATGTTCAATTTTGTTAGGGTGGAACATTTGAATAGTATGCAAGGCTTCTTATAATAGCTAAAATCCTAATCTTATAAATATGGCAGGATTCTTTGGTTTAGTTACTTTTGTTTTATGAATATTTCTTTTTCTTTTATCATTCCAGTATATAATAGACCAAACGAAATAGATGAGTTGCTAAATAGTATGGTTTCGTTGAAATTTGACAAATCATTTGAAGTAGTAATTGTAGAGGATGGCTCTTCTAAAACCTCAGAAAATATAATCAAAATCTATAGGGATAGGCTTCAAATTAGCTATTACAAAAAGGTAAATACTGGTCCTGGAGATTCTCGAAATTATGGTATGCGCAAAGCAAAGGGGAACTACTTTCTTATTCTGGACAGTGATGTAATACTGCCCTCTGATTATTTAAAAAGAGTTGAAGAATGCTTATCTAAGAATTTTGTCCATTGTTTTGGCGGTCCAGATGATGCACATACGAGTTTTTCTAACCTTCAAAAAGCGATAAGTTTCAGTATGACCTCTTATCTCACAACAGGGGGTATAAGGGGGAAGAAGAATGTTGTTGGAAAATTTCAACCTCGAAGCTTTAATATGGGAATATCTAAGGAAGCTTTTGAAACCTCAAGAGGTTTTGGAAATATTCACCCGGGAGAAGACCCTGATCTTACTATACGACTCTGGAAACTGGGATATGAAACTACATTAATACCGAATGCAAAAGTATTTCATAAACGAAGAATCTCGTGGAAAAAGTTTTATATACAGGTACATAAATTTGGATTGGTAAGACCTATTCTCAATCAATGGCATCCGGAAACATCAAAAATCACCTATTGGTTTCCAAGTCTTTTTATGGCATATATAGTATTTGCTATAGTTATGACAGTAATAGGTTATTGGTATTTTATGGCGTTATTGGTGTTGTATTTTATGGTTGTTTTCATGAGTGCAACGTTACGTTATAAAAGTTTGTCTATTGGTATTCAGTCTGTTGTTGCAGTATTTGTACAATTTTATGGTTATGGAAAAGGATTCCTAAAATCTTATTATTATATTCATCTTTTGAAAAAGATACCCGAACAACAATTTAAAAAGTTGTTTTTCCAAAAGTAACACCTATGCCCAAAAAAAAATTGAATAGATTTTCTTTAAAAAGGAATAATGTTAAAACATTTCTTTTTTTCTTGGTATTTACTTCTATTCTATGGCTTTTTATACAATTCTCTAAAAATTATACTCAAGAGGTTATATGTGATGTTCTTTATATCAATGTGCCTCAGGATAGGATTTTGGATGAGGATAGTGATCAGACTATTAAATTAACACTTAATGGCAACGGTTTTAGGTTGATAAAAAATAGATGGAGTAGACCTAGGTTGAAATTTGATATTAAGAATGCTATCGAAGCTAAAGGAGGTGATTATTATTTTGACATTAGTAATGCAAATCAATCTTTAAAAAATAAACTGAAATTTAAAGGGAGAGTTCTTTCTGTTCAAAAAGACACATTAAAAGTAAAACTAGATGTTAATTTGGAAAAGAAAATTCCAATACGATTGTTAAAAGAAATTCGGTATGTTCCTGGATATGGTAGTGATGAAGGAGTCGTTCTTGCCCCAGATTCTATTACAATAAGTGGTCCACAAAGAATTGTAGACTCAATTAATTATGTAGTAACCGAAAATCTGAAACTGGAAGAACTTAATACAAACTATAAAACATCCTTATCTATTAAAATCGATAGTTTACCTCCAAGGGTTAATATAGTTCCGAAAGAAGTAGAAGCGATCATTACCGTAAGTAAATTTACAGAAGGAAGCCAGGAAGTTCCAATAACGTTAATTAACATC
Organism: Aquimarina ulvae; assembly: GCF_053613295.3. Classification (NCBI taxonomy): domain Bacteria; kingdom Pseudomonadati; phylum Bacteroidota; class Flavobacteriia; order Flavobacteriales; family Flavobacteriaceae; genus Aquimarina; species Aquimarina ulvae. Next base: position 145,329 of record NZ_JBSIBP030000008.1, on the reverse strand, counting down.
CCGGAAAATAAAGAGATAAAGATTTTTCCAAAAGAGGTTAAAGTGGTTTATAGAGTAGGACTTGATAAGTATAATGAAATAAGTCAAAGAGATTTTAAAGTAATAGCGGATTATAATAAGGTAGCAGATGAGAGTTCTTTTTTAATACTAGAATTAATAGGTATGCCCACTTCAATCCACGATGTTCGGTTGCAAGATAAACAAGTGCAATTTGTGATTCTTAATTAGATGACAAAAACAGTAGGGCTTACAGGAGGTATAGGGAGTGGAAAATCAACGGTTGCAAAGATGTTTGCAAAGTTTGATATTCCTGTATATATAGCTGATGATGAAGCTAAAAAACTGATGAGTGAAGAGACTACCGTAAAAAAGCAGATTGTTGATCTTCTAGGCGTAAAAGCCTATAGTAATAAAGGCCTGAATCGTACATATATTGCAAACAAAGTATTTAATAATAAAGAGTTATTAGAAAAATTAAACCAAATCGTACATCCAGCAGTAGCTACTCATTTTAATGCCTGGAAAAAGGAACAAAAATCTACTTACGTAATAAAAGAAGCCGCTATATTGTTTGAGAACGGTGGATATAATCACTGTGATTTTACAATACTCGTTACTGCTCCCGAAGAAGTAAGAATAGAAAGGGTTTTAAAAAGGGATAATTCTACCAGATCTCAAGTTGTTGCAAGGTTACATAACCAATGGAAAGATGCAAAAAAAATTCCAATGGCAGATTTTGTGATACAAAATATGAATTTAGAAGAAACTTGGCTTCAAGTTAAAAAAATTCATAATAAATTAATCCTTTAATTGTGTTATTTTCTTAATCTTTCATTTTGTTAACATTTGGTTAAACCGTAAAGTAGCTAAATGTTAAAGTCTTACTTTTGACCTATGAATAAAAGGTTATTCGCATTGCTGATCCTTTTGATGAGTTTGTCGTTAATCGGGATTATTTTTGTTCAGGGATATTGGATTCAGAATACAGTAGAGAATAACAGAGAACAGTTCTCTTTCAATGCAAAACAAATATTGATTTCTGTTTCCAATAAAATTGAGTATAGGGAGTTTGAAGAAATGTATTATCCCTTACAAGAGATTTTAGACAGTATCAAAGAACCAGATAATAAAACAATACAACAGCTCTTAGACATAGGTTTTGATAAAGGCTCATTTGCTTTTGGTGATGGTGTTTTAGAAGAAGATTCTAAACTGTTTTCTTCATTTATCGATTTTACGATTGATACGGTGAGATTAAAAGATATTTTGAACCGAAATGCAGAATTAATTGATGATGATAAGAAAAGTAATCCATCTAAACAATGGTCTAATTCAAAATTAAATAGATTAAGTAAACTCACTGATCTGCAAAGAAGAGATTATGAAATTGTGATAGATCAGCTAGCTAATTTTATTCCTATTCATAGAAGAGTAAAAAAGGAAGAAGTTGAGAGATTACTCAAAAAAGAATTGGCAGAAAGGGATATGAAGGTAGATTTTGAGTATGCTATATATAGTAATGCGTTAGCTACTCGAGTACGTTCTGATGATTTTAGTGAAAATGAAAGTGATGGTAATACTTTTGCAGTTCCTCTGTTTGTCAATAATGAAGATGGATCAAGTTTATATCAGCTATATGTAAACTTTACAGGTAAGAATAGATATATATTATCGACCATAAAAGGAATGGCAATTTTGTCGGTCATTTTTACGTTGGTAATTGTAGTGGCATATTCAAGTGCTTTATCGCAGTTACTCCAACAACGACAAATATCACAAATAAAGACAGACTTTATTAATAATATGACGCATGAACTCAAAACCCCTATAGCTACAATTAACCTGGCATTAGATGCTATTAAAAACCCTAAAATAGCAGACGATCCTGATAAGGTAAAGCGTTATATGGTGATGATACGTGAGGAAAATAAAAGAATGTTAACTCAGGTAGAAAATGTATTAAGAATATCTCAATTAGAGAAGAATGAGTTAAATATTAAGAAAGAGCGTCTAGAATTGCATGAGATTATTGAAGATGCAATTACCCACGTTTCTTTAATCGTAGAGAATAGAGAAGGGTATGTAAAAACACATTTAGGAGCTCTTAAATCAAGTATACTGGCTAATGATAGCCATATGACTAATGTGATTGTGAATATGCTGGATAATGCAATTAAGTATTCCGAAGGAGCACCAAAAATTGATATTTATACAGAAAATGTAAAGAATAGTATTGTATTGAAAATTAGGGATCAGGGAGTTGGAATGAGTAAAGTTGCTCAAAAGAAGATCTTTGAGAAATTCTTTAGAGAGCATACCGGAGATTTACATAATGTAAAAGGACATGGACTTGGACTGACGTACGTAAAAAGAATAATAGATGACCATCATGGTCAAATATGGGTGGAGAGTGAACGGGGAAAAGGCTCCACATTTATAACTAAATTACCGTTAATATCTTAAAATATGGAAACAGAAAACAAAAAGATTTTGCTTGTAGAAGATGATCCTAATTTCGGTACAGTGCTGAAAGATTATCTTGTTATGAATGAGTATGATGTTGTACACGCTAAAAATGGTATGGAAGGCTTTGAAAAATTCAAAAAGGATGATTATGATATGTGTATCCTGGATGTGATGATGCCCTACAAAGACGGTTTTACTTTGGCAAAAGAAATAAGAGAAAAGAACGAAGATGTTCCAATCATTTTCTTGACCGCAAAAGCAATGAAAGAAGATGTACTTAAAGGATATAAAGTAGGAGCTGACGATTATCTTAATAAGCCTTTTGATAGCGAAGTGCTGTTAATGAAAATACAGGCAATAATGCAGCGTAAGAGTACTGAATCGGTTGCAGATAGTAAACAATTTGAATTTAAAGTAGGAGGATTTCACCTTAACTCAAAGCTTAGGTTTCTTACTTATAAGGAGGAAGAGCCTATAAAGTTATCTCCCAAAGAGAATGAATTACTACGTTTGTTAGCATTGCATCTCAATGATTTAATGCCAAGAGAGCTAGCGCTTACCAAAATATGGAGAGATGATAACTACTTTACTTCCAGAAGTATGGACGTCTATATCGCCAAACTAAGAAAATATTTAAAGAAAGATGAAAATGTGGAAATTCTGAATATCCACGGAGAAGGGTTCAGGCTTGTAGTAAGAAGCGATGAATCCTAGATAACGGTAACATTCTATTTAAAAATCGCTATGGTTTATGTTCCATAGCGGTTTTTTTAATATAGGATATTATTGATTCTGAATCGCACTGATAATCAAACCATGCTATTTCATGGTCTTTCCTAAACCAAGTCAGTTGTCGCTTAGCAAATCGCCTAGTATTTTTCTTAATTTCGGAAATAGCAAAATCCAACTCCCAATTTCCTTTTATAAACTCAAAAATTTCCTTGTAACCCACTGTGTTTAGTGCGTTCAAGGATCTATACGGATAGAGGCTCTTTACTTCATTCAGTAATCCCTCTTCGATCATTATATCTACTCTTTTGTTAATTCTTTCATAAATGATCGCTCTTTCTGCGGTGAGTCCTATTTTAATAATATTGAAATGTCTTTTTTTTGATGAATGGGTAATGAATGATGAATACGGTTTTCCACTACTGATACATACTTCTAGTGCCCGCATCACTCGATGTGTATTTTGGAGATCTACTTTTGCGTAGTAAAGAGGATCTAGTTCTTTCAATTGTAGTTGCAGACTTTCTATTCCTGCTTCATTATATCTTCTCTTAAGTGCTGTCCTAACATCTTGATGAACTTCAGGAAAATGATCTAATCCTTTGGTAACTGCATTTACGTACAATCCCGAACCACCAACTAATATAGCATATTTGTTACTACAGAATAGCTCATCTAATGTAGAAAGAGCATCTTTTTCAAAATCACCAACAGAATAGTTTTCTTGTATACTTTTATGTTGTATGAAATAGTGTTTAGCCTGAGTTAATTCTTCTGTACTCGGAACTGCAGTACCTATACACATTTCTTTGTAAAATTGTCTACTATCAGCAGAAACAATATCACAATTAAGGTATCTAGCCAGTTGAATACTTAAGCTTGTTTTACCTATTGCAGTAGGTCCCACGACTACGATAAGGGTATTGTCAATCATTGTATAAGGTATGTCCGCAGTTATGACAATGTTTTGCTCCATCCTGATGTTTTCTGGTATTACAGTTAGAACAAGATTGTGAGTTTACATTCACAATCGCTGTTTTTTGACCTGCCGCGTATTCTGCACTAACAATTCCAGTAGGTACCGCAATAATACCGTATCCCATAATCATAATAAGAGCAGCCAGAAGCTGACCTACAGGGGTTACAGGTGCAATATCACCATATCCAACCGTAGTCAATGTTACAATACACCAGTATACACTTATCGGGATACTCTTAAAACCACTTTCTTCTCCTTCTATAATGTACATCAGTGTACCAGCAATAATACAAACAACTACAACTGCAAATAAAAAAACCAGAATTTTTGCTCTGCTATCTTTAATGGCTTTAGCAAGTTTGTTGGATTCTCCAATATATCTTGAGATTTTTAATATTCTGAATACTCGAAGTAATCTAAGAGCTCTAACCGTAAGCAAAGCGCTCGATCCAATCATAAAAAAGGATAGATACAAAGGAATTGTAGATACAAGATCAATGATGCCGTAGAAGCTAAATATATATTTAAAAGGCTTTTTCATTGATATCACTCTAGCGATATATTCAAAAGTAAAAAAGATAGTGATCACCCATTCTGAGTAGTATAGAAAATCATATGTACGCTCAGCTAGACCTTTAACACTTTCCATCATCACAAAAATGATGCTCAGTAAAATAAGAATTAAAAGGATTACATCAAAAAATTTACCCAACGGAGTGTCCGCTTCATAAATAATCTCATGTAGCTTATCTTTCCAGTTTCTTGTATGTAATTTTTGATTCAAAATTGATTGTTTTAACGAAAATACTAAAAAATTAACTTGTTTTTTTATTGTTACCGCGGTGTTATTTTCATATCAACGATTGGGTTAAAAAAATCTTTTAACGATGTATGCTATTCCTTAGGGTAATAGGGGAAAAAAGTAAAGGTATGATGAATCAAAAGACTATAGTATTTTCAATTGTTTGGGATATAACTTTTAGTAGCGCTTATAATGGAAATATTACTTTTTGGCGTTGACCTTATTACTGTCCAAGGCAATAATTTTTAATCTTTTATGTTGTCTTATATAGCTTTGTATAATGTGTTGTGCATCAGGGTTATGGTTCATAGGAGTTATTATGGATCTTAAAATACCAATGTTATTAATCTGATGATTAAGATTGAAATATCCGATTCCTTTAAATTCACCATTTTCTATTAATAGTACACTTTGCTCATCAATGTCCCGACCGCGATCAATTACCATCATATTTTTATTACCAAACGATTGCTTGGCAATAAGCTCTTGTACCCGATTATTATATGTCTCCACAGATTCGTTTAAAATGCAGGCACCATTGCATTTTTCTATAGTATGATGAAAACAATTTCCTGATCTGTTATCTAATCCCATTAATTTTAGACATAAGTTATATTCTTCTGTCCAGCGTTGCATGAAAGATTTGGCTTGCTGTCTATTCGTAAATGTGGTAATGCTGGCTTTACGTCTGTCAGCTTTTTTAACGATAAGGTTTATATATCCGTGATCATCAGTAAACTTATATAGTGCTTGATCGAATTTAGTTCTTTTCAGTGATCGGTTATACTTAGGTTTATTGAGTTTTATTTCTTCATTTTCTTTAAGCAATGCTAATAATTCACTTCCTGTAATTTCATAGGTTACACTGGCTACTTCATCCTGAATATTCTTTGATTTTCTATTATCATTGGTGAAATGTTGGGTAACTCTTTTCTTTATATTTTTACTTTTACCGATATATATAATCGTACCATCTTCTCGATGCATATAATAAACTCCGGTAGAAGAGGGGACGGCTTCAATAAGTTTGAGTAATTTATCGGCTACTTTTCTTTTGGTATCTAGTCGTACGGTTTCTTTAAGAATATTTTTCTCAACATCTTTTGAAAGAAGCAGTTTAAATAGTTTTACAGTTGCCTGAGCGTCTCCTGTAGCTCTGTGTCTATCCGAAATGGCAATTCCTAAACTACGAACCAATTTTCCCAGACTATATGATTTCTGATCTGGAATTAGTTTTTGAGAAAGCTCTACTGTACAAAGAGAACGTCTTTCAAAATCAAAACCAAGCCTGTCAAATTCAGTGCGTAAGATCCTATAGTCAAAAGCGGCATTGTGTGCTACAATGATACAATCAGTCGTAATTTCTACAATTCTTTTCGCTACTTCGTAAAACTTTGGAGCACTGCGAAGCATTTTGTTGTTTATTCCTGTGAGATTAACGACAAAAGGTTGGATAGGCTTTTCTGGATTAACCAAGCTAATAAATTGATCTACTACCTGATGTCCGTCAAACTTGTAAATAGCGATTTCTGTAATCCCTTCTTCATTGTATTTACCTCCGGTAGTTTCTATATCTAAAATCGCGTACATCATTCGTGTCTGGCGGAATCTTCTTTATGGATTTGTTATTTGCCTAAAGTAACATTTTTTAATGACTATAATTTCTTGCTCCAAAAATTGAACTTCCGATGCGTATCATGGTACTACCACAATCGATGGCAAGTTGGTAATCTCCACTCATACCAATAGATAAAGATGTTAACTGATGATGATCTTGTTTCAGTTTTTCGAAAAGCGATTGTATGGAGGTAAACTCTTTTTTAATTTGCTTCTGGTCTTCTGTAAAAGTAGCCATACCCATAAGTCCTGTGATTCTAACATTAGACAATTGTCTTACTTTTTCAGAATTAAGAAGATCTATTGCGTCTTCATCGCTAAGTCCAAATTTGCTATCTTCTTCGGCTATTTTGATCTGTAAAAAACAATTGATGGTTCTATCATTTTTGATAGCTTGTTTATTAATTTCTTTAAGAAGCTTAAAACTATCAACAGCATGAATAGTATCTACATACGGAGCCATGTATTTTACTTTATTCGTCTGAACATGACCAATCATATGCCAGGAAATATCTTTAGGCATTTCTTCCCATTTTTGAGTCATTTCCTGAATCTTGTTTTCTCCAAAGACTCGTTGCCCAGCTTGATGTGCTTCTAACAAATCAGCAATAGGTTTGGTTTTTGACACCGCCACAAGTGTAACATTATCCGGTATTGTTTCTAGTATTTCTTTAAGATTTTTTTCGATAGAATTCATAAGGTGCAAAGATACCGAAATTAATAAAAATTTAGTTTGAAATCGCAGCCTAAAAACAAGAGAATGTTATCCAAAAAATAATTGTTTTTAAACACCGATTTAAAACATGCTTTTTACGATAAAGAATACGCTGATTATCAAACAATAATTATATCGTTTGGTTGATCTAACATTAGGTCAAAAGGTCCGAACCGTTAGGATTAAAAATGATCTTTACACTGGAAGGAAGGCTGTTATTCAAAATAATATTCAAAATTCTTAACGTGCTCACTCTGGATATATCAATAGTGATGGCTTCAACATTGATTCTTAGAATTCATAAATGGTAATACCGCTTCTAAGTTTGGGCTCTATATATGTGCTTTTTGGTGGCATCTTTAAACCTTGATCCGCAATTTTTTTCATTTGATCTACCGTAGCAGGAAATAATCCAAAACCGACTTGAAACTCTCCAAGGTCTATTTTACTTTTTACATAGACAATTCCTTTTTTTCCGTGGGAGTATTCAATTCTATTATCAGTTCTAAGATCTTTAATTCCCAGAATAGGGTCTAATACAGTCTTAAATAAAATTTGTGCATCTAATTCTTCCAATGCATTGGTAAATTCGTAGATGGTTTTTCTAAGATATAAAGAGTAGAATTCGCCATCCAGATATAAGCTAAAATGATGAGGCTTTGATGGCATATAGACTTCAATGCCTCGGTTTTCTATTCTGAACCACTCATCTAATCGAATTAGAAATTCTTCTTTTGATAAGCCGTTCAGGTCTTTAACCAATCTATTAAATTCATATATCCTCAGATCTGATTCAGGAATCAGGTAACTCATAAAAAAATTATAGGATTCTGTTCCCTGATGATCTAAGTTATTAGACGCTGTATCTTTTGCTAATAAATAAGAAGAAGCTGATCGATGATGACCATCTGCTATATAGATAGTTTTCATTGCTTCAAAAGCAGCTTGAATTTTTTCAATGTTCTTTATACTACCAACTTTCCATACATAATGTGTATCTCGATAGGTAGTAGTAAACTCGTATTCTGCTCTTTCTTTTACAATTTCCTCGATAACATTGGTTATGATATCATTATCCGGATAGGTTAGGAGGACAGGTTCTGCATTAAACCCTACTGTTTTTAGATATTGCTTAAACGTGGTTTCTCGTTCTTTTAGGGTGTCTTCATGTTTTTTGATGATATCATTTTCATAATCTTCGGCACTTGCAGCTGCAATGATACCACAAAATGATTCTTGTTCTCGGTTTACAATTTTATATACATAGAAACAAGGGGTTTCATCTTGCAGAAAAATTTCTTCTTCTTTAAACTCCAAATATCGATTACGCACTAGTTTATACCGCTCCTCACCAGAGATTTCTTTATGATATTTATAACCTGGATTGACGATATGTAAAAAAGAATAAGGATTGTAATCCATTCGAGAATCCCTTTCTTCTGGAGTATAGCTTTGGTAGGATCTTGATGCGATCAAACTTACTTTATCCCGAGTAGGACGAACCGCTTTAAATGGAATTATTTTTGCCATTAGTTTCGTTAATCGTTATTAGTTGTTAGTAGTGCTTGTAAAAAGTTCTTTGAGTTTATTTTCTAATTGGTTACCTCGTAGAGTTTTTGCGACAATTTTTCCTTTTTCATCGATGAGGAAATTATCAGGGATGCCATTTATTCCATATGTCAGTGCAATGTCACTTTTAAAACCTTTTAGATCAACTCCTTGTTTCCAAGGAAGCTTATCATCTTTAATTGCTTTTATCCAGTCTTTTTCTTTTTGATCAATGGATACTCCTATGATATTGAAGCCTTTTTCTTTATATGAATTGTAATTTTTTATTAATTTAGGATTAGCAGCTCTGCATGGAGCACACCAGGAAGCCCAGAATTCTACTAGGATATACTTTCCTTTGATATCAGATAATTTTACTAACTCTGCAGTTGTATTAGGTAATTCAAAATCAATGTATTTCTCTCCAATTTTGGGAGTTTCTGGAAGAGATAAAAAACGTTCTATTACCTTCCCATTTTTAGAACTTTTTATTCTATCTGATAAATTATCATATAAATCCTCAACCGTTTTTTTATCCCAAGTTGTATTATAAACTTGCAACAAATCACCGCTTACATAGGAATCAGGAAACTCTTTGACAAATTCCAAACCTTTTTGGTTCATTTGGGTTAGAAGATCGTTTTGTTTTTTTATTAGATTTGCCCTAACTTCTTTACTCATTTTATCAGCGTCTGGAGATTGTAGCTGATCTATTACTTTTTTAAATACGATGTCTAAACTATCAATCTTTTTATTAAAAACGTCGTTTTCTTTTTGGGTTAATCCAGCAATTATTATAGCTTTTTTTAGATTTCCTTTTTCACCTTCTACTATAATTTTTAAATTTTCTGCCCATAAGGAAAAATACTCCCGATTAGTTTTACCAACCACAAAAAAGAAGAAGGAGGGTTCATCTACAGACCCTCTAAACTCAAATTTTTCATTGATGATAAGTGTAGAGTCTGCTATTTTATTGTCTTCACGAAGATAAATCCAAGTACTATCGGCAAGATTTTTTAGTGTCCCTAGAATATGGTATTCATCTTCCTTACTCTCTATATCAACTACTTGTTTGTTTTTTTTATGATCGCTGCAAGAGAAGAAAAGTAAAATTGCTAGCAATATGGTGGAGAGGAAGTTATTCTTCATATATACATTTATTTAGTGTTTGTTAATGAATGCAGTAGGATCTACATATCCTTTGGTGTTTTCTGAATATCCACCACCAATGCCCATAAAGATAGCATCTCTTACCTCCAGATGCAAATGCGCTAAATATAAACCATTGGCATTTCCTATCGTAGCAATAAAGTTCCCTTTTTTAACAAATTCTCCTTTTTTTACTTTTATTGTCTCACAATGTGCGTAAACAGATTCATAATAGTTGTCTTGGTATCTGTGAATAATACGGATTACATTTCCCCAGCCACCACCTATATTTTCTGCAAAGGAGACATAACCATTTCCTATAGAATAGATAGCATCTCCAAGATCAGAATTACCACCACCAAGGCCATTCCAGTCGTCACCTAAATGATTATTTTGTTTAAATTTCTGAGCATTATAATAGCCTTTTGCATTGGGTTTGCCTATCGGAAAGTCAAAACCTTTTGCAATAAACGTTTGATTTTTATTAAAAAGAGAATCGTATTTAGCGTACTTATTTTGAGTTTGTATTGGCTCTGTTAGATAATCAATACTTGTGTTAGTTATATGTTGCTTTTTACTTATAAAAGAAGTAAAAAAAATCATAAAGAAAACACAAATATTTTCACGATAAATTACTTTTATCAACTAAATTGCTTCGCTACTTTTTCAGCTTTTCGGCTTTCGGAGTAATCATAAAAACCTTCCCCACTTTTTACGCCAAGTTTACCAGCCATCACCATATTTACTAATAATGGGCAAGGTGCGTATTTAGGATTTTTGAAACCATCGTACATTACATTAAGTATCGAAAGACATACGTCTAATCCAATAAAATCTGCTAATTGTAATGGTCCCATAGGATGTGCCATTCCCAATTTCATTACAGTGTCAATTTCAGAAACTCCGGCAACACCATTATATAAAGTTTCGATAGATTCGTTGATCATTGGCATTAAAATTCTGTTTGCTACAAATCCTGGATAATCATTCACTTCTACAGGAACCTTACCCAGAGTTTTGGACATTTCCATAATGCTATTGGTAACTTCGTCAGAAGTGTTGTAACCCCTGATAATTTCGACCAGTTTCATAATGGGTACCGGATTCATAAAGTGCATACCAATAACCATATCTGGTCTTTTGGTGACAGCTGCAATCTGTGTGATAGAGATTGAAGAAGTGTTGGTGGATAAAATGGTATCTTCTGGACAAGCCTCGCTTAATTCTTTAAAAATTTTTAGTTTTAAATCAATATTTTCTGTAGCAGCTTCTACCACGAGGCCTGCATATTCTACACCTTCTTTAATACTAGTGTAGGTAGAGATATTTCCAAGTGTTTCTTCTTTATCAGTCTCAGAAATTTTTTCTTTGGCGATCATTCTATCAAGATTTTTAGTGATTGTTGCCAATCCTTTATCCAGAGATTGTTGCGATATATCTATCAATTGGACTTTAAATCCTTTTTGTGCAAAAGTGTGCGCAATACCATTTCCCATAGTTCCTGCACCAATTACTGCTACGTTTTTCATATGTGTATGTGTGTTTTTTTTGTTACTCTAGATTTTTTGTTTTAATTACTATTTAAAACAGTCAATGATCTTTAAAGCTACTTCTAATGCTTTTTTACCTTGAGTTAAAGAAACCACAGGAGTAGTATTATTCGTTATAGCTTCAGCAAATGTATCTAACTCATCCAATATTGCATTGTTAGACGGAACCTCGGGATTATCAAAATAGATCTGTTTTTTTACTCCTTCTGCATTTTGTAGGATCATGTCAAAATCTCCAGGTGTTTCAGGAGCATCTTTCATTTTTACAACTTCACATTTTTTCTCAAAGAAATCCACAGAGATATAGGCATCACGTTGAAAAAACCGAGCTTTTCGCATATTTTTTAGTGAAATACGACTTGCAGTGAGATTGGCAACACATCCATTCTCAAACTCAATTCTGGCATTAGCAATATCTGGGGTTTCACTAATAACTGAAACTCCACTGGCGCTAATGTGTTTTACGTCAGAATGTACTACACTAAGAATTGCATCAATATCGTGGATCATTAAGTCCAATACTACCGGTACATCCGTCCCGCGAGGATTAAACTCGGCCAGTCTATGTGCCTCGATAAACATCGGATTGTCTATTTTGTTAGCTACTGCAGTATACGCAGGATTGAAACGTTCGACATGTCCAACTTGTCCTTTTACGTTATGGGTTTTAGCCAGTTCGATAAGTTGTTCTGCTTCTCTTACTGTATTGGTAATGGGCTTTTCTATAAAAACGTGTTTTCCGGCCTCGATTGCTTTTTTAGCAACTTCAAAATGTGCAAAAGTGGGGGTAACAATGTCCACTACATCTACGGCATCAATCAATGCTTCTATAGAATCAAATAGGTGATAGTTAAACTCCTCTGCTATTGCTTTTGCTTGTTTCTCACTGGCATCGAAGAAACCAACAAGTTCATAATTTTCAGATTGTTCCAGGAGACGTAGGTGAATTTTTCCAAGGTGTCCTGCGCCAAGTACTCCGGCTTTGAGCATAATTAAAGATTTTACACAAAAATAGTATTATTTATAAATTCTAAATCTTAATTCTATCTAAAATATAAAATAATCAGGTTATTGCTAAAATTGTTCTTTATTCTTTAAAATCTTTATGTAATTTTAGCGTGTTAATCTACCCTAATGAATTTTAAAGATACATTAAAACACGCTGGTAAAAGAAAACAATTGGTCGATGTACTAATTGGAAAAGGAATTAAGGATGCATCGGTTCTTTCGGCAATAGGTAAGATACCCAGGCACTTGTTTATGGATTCTGGTTTCGATGATCACGCATATCAGGACAAGGCATTTCCTATTGGTGCTGATCAAACCATTTCACAGCCATATACGGTAGCTTTTCAGACAGAATTATTAGAGATCCAACGTGGAGATAAGGTGTTGGAAATTGGAACGGGTTCGGGTTACCAGACAGCAGTATTGTGTGAATTAGGCTGCAAAGTATATAGTATAGAAAGACAACAGGAACTGTTTAAAAAAACGAAATTATTCTTGCCTAAATTAGGGTATCGTCCTAAATATTTATCCTTTGGCGATGGGTACAAAGGTTTGGAAGAATATGCACCGTATAAAGGTATTATTGTCACTGCAGGAGCTCCTTATGTTCCCAAACCATTATTATCACAACTAGCAATAGGAGGTAGGTTGGTAATACCAGTGGGAAAAGATCCACAAGTAATGACATTGTTTATCCGTAAAAGCGAAACTAACTTCGAAAAACACGAGTTCGGTGAGTTTCGTTTTGTGCCTTTGTTGGAAGATAAGAATTGAATATGCAAATAGATTTTTTATTTTACGAAGTTGGAAGTTTAATTTATCTTCTTTTTGAGTAGTTTACCTAAAGTATGCATATTACGTATAAATGTTTCTTTATGGAAGGAAGACTCGGTGATACGTTTCCCTTTTTCAATCTGTCTAATAAGCGACTCGTTGTGAAAATAATACCTAGCTTCAAATTTGTTTTCTGCTACAGAAGTATCAAGATGCATCCATTCTCCTGAGGCATCAAAAATATCTTTAAACTTTTTTTCTGTATTAAAAGCAAAAATTATTTTATCGTTTTTAAGATAGTATTCTGTAACAATAATACCAAAACTAGGACCGATCCATTTAACTATCTTTACCAATTGATCATTTTCGAAATAACCTGAAAGTTGTCCTCCACCGTCTGGAGTAAAATTCAAGAACTCATCGTTGAATAGGTCAATTTTCTCTAAGCTTTGTAAGTTATTTATACGATTAAACTCATTTCTAATTTCTATAATTATTTCTTCCTCAGACTGTGCAAAGCAAAATACTGGAAACATGAAAAAGAAAGTAAGTAATCGTAAATATGTCATTTTTAGTAAGGTGTTCTAATACAAGTAAGTCCATTGTCAAATGGTAAAAAAAAGAAGTATTGGTTTTATAATCTTTACACGCCTGTTTTATCTTGTTACTTATAATCCTTTTTAATCCGATCCAACGCACGTTTATTATCTCTGTCTTTAATACTTTCTCGCTTATCGTATAGTTTTTTACCTCTGGCAAGCGCAATAACCAGTTTGGCCAGTCCACGATCATTTACAAATAATCTCGTTGGAATAATAGTAAGACCAGAATTTTTAACTTCTTTTTCTAGTTTTTTTAGCTCTTGTTTATTTAGTAATAACTTTCGCTCACTTTTAGGATTATGGTTAAAATACGTTGCGTGCGAGTACTCTTCTATATGCATATTGATTACAAAGAGCTCACCACCATTATGAAATTCACAAAAACTTTCTGCAATACTTGCTTTTCCTTCTCTAATAGCTTTAATTTCTGTACCTACCAGTTTTATTCCAGCAGTATATGTATCCAAAAATTCATACTCGAATTTGGCTTTTCTATTTTTTATATTAATTCTGTTTTGACTCATAATTTGTTTGTCCAAAGAGTTTGAGAAGAGTGTAAAAATACAAAAAGCTTTCCCTAAAGAAAGCTTTGTTATTACTTATATTGTAATCATAACTTTTTAAGGCTCCTGAAATTGTATGGTTGCTATTTTGCCATCCGGGTTTAATTTTAATTCCATTATGAGGCTAATATTATCAAAGGCTGCCGTGTAGCTATTAATTCCTTCTGCAGATTCTATAAATGTTAGCGTGTTTAAATTTCCAAATTGAGAGTGACACCCTTTAATAAAACGTGTAACTCCTTCTTTAGTCATCTCTTCTTGCATTTCGGGAGTATATAAATCGAACACTGCATCTATATTCTGTGCATTAAAATTTTCCTGAAAAGCTTTTGTTGTTTTTGCGTAAGCAGCAGCATCTTGTGCTAATAATGGTTGTGTTGCTACACAAACCAAAAGTAGTAAAATATATTTCATAGTATTCATAAGATTTAGGTATTGCAAAATAATTATCTTTTTTGAGAATTTGAAAAAAAAATACGCTTAAAATTATGTGTCTCTTACTCGTGCTCCTTTTGTTATGTACTTCAGATTCTGAATTATAAAAGACAATACCATATTAGTTAGTTTAACAAAATTATTACAACTATTGGTGGAGTAACAACTATTTTAGTTTTTGATTAGCAAATAATTTATGAAGAGGTTTTTATTTTTAGCAATAGTCTTGGTTTTGGTTTCTTTTACTATGCAATTTTCTGTAGAGCATATTGTTGACAAGGCTATTGAGAATGCTGGAGGTGCAAAGTTCGAGAATGCAAGGATTCATTTTACGTTTAGAGGAAAAGAGTATAGAAGCACACGAGATAGCGGAAGTTATCAATTGGAAAGGTTAATACAGGGTAAGGAAGGTTTAATACACGATATTTTAACTAATAGTGGTTTATCCAGATCTATAGAAAATTGTTCTGTAAAAGTAGCAGACTCTATGGTTACTAAAATTAGTGACGGCGTTAATTCAGTGCATTATTTTGCAAATTTACCGTACGGACTAAATGCACCTGCAGTTCGTAAGGAATTAATAGGAGAGTCTACAATAAAGGGAGCATCCTATTATAAGGTTAAAGTCACCTTTGATCAGGAAGGAGGCGGAACTGATTTTGAAGATGAGTTTATGTACTGGATTGATAAAAATAATTTTACAATCGATTATTTAGCCTATAAATATGCTGTGAATGGAGGGGGTATTCGTTTCAGAGAAGCATACAACCCAAGAATCATTAATGGAATTCGATTTGTAGATTATAATAATTACAAAATAGACGATCTATCTACATCACTGTCTACATTAGATAGTATGTTTGAAAATGATCAATTAAAATTAGTATCTAAAATCGAGCTAGAGTATATTTATGTATATGTAGAAAAAGAGTAATATTTTTAGTGATACCTCGTAATAGTATCAGTAATTTGGTTACCCTTTATGATAATGGTAAATATTTGGTCATAATTATCTTCTTGTATATCTTGATACTTTGATTCTCCTAAAATTTTATTAACAAAATCCGGTGTGGTATTGCTATGACCCACAATTAGGGAAGTTTTTCCCTTTGTCTTCTGTCTAAATTCGGTACTATATAAATTTTGAGGGTCGTACTTTAAAATTTTTAGGTTCTTGCTCTTTGCTAGCGGAGTTGCAGTTTGCATAGTTCTATTATAATCAGTACTAAAAACAAAATCTATTGTGGTATTAGTGTATAATTTTGCTAATTTTCTTGCTCTCTGCTTCCCTTTTTGTGTAAGGTTTGGATTGGCATTGTCGGTTAGATCTTTTTCAGCATGTCGAACTAGAATATAGGTCGTTGTGTTTGCTTGCGTATCTTTTGTTTGAGCGCAGCTACCAAAAAAAGTCGTTAAAATTAATAATCTAAAAAGTAGTTTCATAGGTGAGCTTTAAGGTTGTAAAATGAGTTCTAGTAATATCAATTGATTTATTTGTTCAGAAGTAGGGTTAAAGTTATTGTCAGATATCAAAATTAATGAATGATTACCATTTGCTAGTGTAGGACCAAAGGTAATTCCTTCGATATTATCCACTATCTGATTCGTTAGTAGGTGTCTGATCGTTTCGAAATCGAAAAGTAATTCTTTTGTAGCGGATTGATGTTTTTTGTTTTGTAAAGAATCAAAATCTAAAGTATTAGTAACCTCTTTAATGTCGCATACATAAACTTTCACCGTATTACCCTGTGTTCCATGTCCGGCAGCATATCCGCGCTCCAAAACCAGAAATTGATTTGTATTTAGTTGTAATAATCCAGTCAGTCCATTAACACCAAATTTTTCTTTAGGATCTTTAGTAAGTTTGTCAAGTGGATATGTAAATTGAAAATCAGCCTTTCTTGTATTCGTGTTAAAGTGTGTAATTCTAACAGGAGCTCCAGAACTTTCTATTGTTGGCTCATTTCCATCTAGTTCTAGTGGGAGTTCCAAGGCTGCCCAATATCCTTTTTGCTCTATATCCTGAGCTAAACCTTCAAAAACCCCATTATGTCTCGGTCTATTTTTTGAATCGTCTTCTACACGGAAATAGATAGGAAGATCAAACTCGTTTTGATAATTACCAGTAGTGTTAGTAATAAAAATTGCTGGATTATAATTATTTTTTATGGATCCTTCACTTGTGAAAATCAAATTATTGTTTTTAAAAGACCTAATGGCTTCCAGATCTGCAATATTGGAGTGTAGGAATTTATTTTTGTTGTCTTTAATAGTGATTAGTTGATCTAGAGTGACCAAGTGAAATTTATTGTTTTTTAGTGAAATTGACGCTTTGTAAAACCGTGGGTTTCTTGCATCATCACAAACGATATAATATGTATCCTGTTCTTTTAGATATTCTATACCTGAAAGTCCTCCAATCTTTGAATTCGGAAAGATAGAATCGTTATAAATGATATATTCATCTAAATAATTGACTCTAATTTCTTTTTTTCTTGAAATCTCGTTGGTACTTCCACAGGATACGATAAAACCAAGGCAAAAAATGAACGTTATATAAGATATTTTTTTGAAAGACATAATGCTAATAAAAATAGTTTTTAAAAGTAATCTTTTTATCCCTTAAAAAACATTTTACTTTCATATTTACTCGTGGATAGAGTTAAAAAAAAATTTATTCACGGCATTCGAAAAGAAGGAATGGTTAGATATTTGTTACATAATTAAAAAGCAACAATGATGAAAAAAACAATTTTAACCTTATTATTTTCTACCGCAGTATTATGTGTTTCTTGTGATGGAGATGATGTAGAAGATGCTTCCTGTGATATTGCAGAAGATGCATTACAATTATCAGTAGAGGCAGCGATAGAAGCTTATGAAGCAGATGAAAATGAAACTACTTGTCAGGCAATTAAAGATACAGTCGAAGAGTACAGAGATTTAGAATGTACAAGTGACCTTGCATATGCCGATGAGTTGTTATTACTACCGTTGGATTGTGCAGACGCTGGAAATTAGATTTTTAACGTAGTCTTCACAAAGGCTAATGATAAGAAGTAAAAAACCTTCTGGTGCGCAATGTAACGTATCAGAAGGTTTTTGATTTATAAAATTTTGATGAATTTATATTTTTATAAATTTTGTGGTAGTGGAAACGTTACTGGAACTTACTTTCAAAATATAATTACCTGAATTTAGATTACTAATGTCAACTTGTGGATTATCTTGATTTACACGTTTGTAAAAAACAGATCTTCCGTTCATATCAAAAACTGTAAGATCGTCAATTAGGATATCAGCATTGATTGATAGCGTGTCCATAACGGGGTTTTGAACTAATGAAAGTTTTACATTGTTAATGGTAAAATCATCTACACTTAGTGCCTCTGCGCGTGCAATAAGATGGTTTCTGATAAATATTCCTGATGTAGTAAGATTCCCGTTTATGAGTCCTTGTACTCCCATACCGGGACTTACAACACTCGAATCTTCATTTTTATGAGCAACTGTCCAGTTTACATAGCTGATGTGATTATCAATCATAAAGTCCATCCATATTTCTGATTCTTGTGGATTATATCCTCCGTTTCCACTAGCATCAGTAGTTCCCCATTCTGTAACAAATAATGCAATACCATCATTCATTGCGGCTACCGCACGATCTCTTAAGAATTGTTTGTGTGTATTTGCATAAAAATGTAATGTATATGCCAAATTAGGATCTCCAATAATAGGATCGGCAGCTGCCTTATCGACATCTTGAGACCAGGTAGGACTTCCTACAATGATTAAATTATCAGGATCTTTGGAACGAATACCTGCTATAACATCTGTTGCGTAGCTTTTCACTTCACTCCAGGATTGGTTAATGGGTTCATTATATATTTCATAAATGACATGATCATTAGTTCCATATAATTCTGCCATTTCAGTAAAGAAAGCTACAGCTTCTTCTTTGTGAACTTCTGCAGCATGCGTGTGCCAGTCTATAATAACATAAATACCTTTAGCAATAGCTGCATCGATAACGACCTTGATTTTAGCTTTCTGTGCTTGGGTATTATCAATATAACCAGTTCCTCCGTCCCAAGTTTCTTTAACTCCGAGTGCTGCTCTAATAATTGGGTTTTTCCAGTCATCAGCTAAGTGATTAACAGTTTCATTGTTGTAAAAATCACCACTATCTCCCGCATTACTCCAGAACAGACTCATCCCGGCAAGACTTATTTTATCTCCATTCTCTGCGGTTACATGACTTCCAGTTACTTGTAGGCGGCCATATTTTTCTACTGCTGTCTGCGCTTGTAAGGAAAAGCCGGAAACTATTACGGCGAGAAGTAAGAATATAAAAGCAGCGAATTGATGTTTGAATGTAATGGTTTGTTTCATAATTTGATTTTGAGGAGTTTAATAAATTTAGTTAGCTCGATCTTATCAAAACGATAGGCTTGTTTTTTTAGTATGGAAAATTAGGCTTTTCGATGAAACTGTAACTAATTGGGTTGAAAACTATACAATATAGATGTAAAAGAGTGAAGTTTCTGCTATAATAGATGAAACTAAAAACAGCTGTTCTATTCAAAAAAAGCCGCTGTCCTTAGTTTTAGTTTCAATTAGTAATTTGTATGAAGGGTACAGAAATTAAAATTTATTCAAAAATCCCTAATTGATAAGCAACTATAGTCATAGAAAGCATGGCAATGATAAAAAATCCAATAAAAAAATATGAGCTTCTCTTCTTTTGAGAGGAGCCAAGATCTCCGGAAGACTTCATAACTGGTTAGGTTTTGTTGATTGATGTATATATAAGACGGCCTAGAAAAGAATATGTTACACTTTTTGTGGTTTTAGTTGTAAAACTCTTTGATTAAATGTTGTTGCTTCTATTGGAAGTACTATAGAATTAAATAATTCCATAAGTTCTGTAGTGTGATTCCAGCGTTTTTGTTTTAGTAAGTTAAAATGCACAAAAGAACTCCACATAACAGCTTTTAATTCTTTTTTATTATAATTCCACATACGTATTTCTACGTGTAACTCATTTTCTGAGCAGGAGTGAAGTTGCGAATCAATAATAATGTCTTCCATCAGGAATGCTGGTCGCAAGTAGGCAATTTGATTGGTTCCTACAACCCAACTGATACCGTGAGTTTTAGCCATTTTGAATAGATCTAGATTATAATATTTTATGATCTGATCCTCTCTGGCATTGATCATATAATTAATGTACTCGGCATTGTTTAAATGGTTAAACGGATCACAATGTTGAAATCTGATTTTCGATTTGCTTTCTAAAATTTTAGGTAGTACTGTCATAATTTATTTTTATACCAATCGGTATATTTTAGTTTAAAAAAATATTTTAAAGTTTTAATTCTTCTTCAATTATTGTATCCATTTGATACATCGTTTCTAATAAATAGCTGCTATCTTCCATTGTATGAGTCATAAAAATAGCACCGATAATCATTGTATACAATCGTTTTGCGTATAGAAAGGAGTTTACTTTAGGTTGTATTTCGCCAGCCTGTTTTCCAGCATCAATAAGCCGAGCCAAATTGGTTTGAATCTTGTTGATGGTGAATTGTACGTATTTAAAAAGTTCAGTGTGTTGATGTTTAGAATCTACCCCCATATTGAGTACAGGGCAGCCTCCTAATTCCTGACTGTAATTGTAATAATTTCTATAAAAGTCTGTTACCAATAATAATTTTTCTATAGGAGAATCGCTGAG
This sequence comes from Aquimarina ulvae, assembly GCF_053613295.3. Classification (NCBI taxonomy): domain Bacteria; kingdom Pseudomonadati; phylum Bacteroidota; class Flavobacteriia; order Flavobacteriales; family Flavobacteriaceae; genus Aquimarina; species Aquimarina ulvae. Next base: position 124,655 of record NZ_JBSIBP030000008.1, on the reverse strand, counting down.
TGATTGATGCTCTGTTATACGTCTTAGCATTCGTTTTACGGTCATTGTGAACGCAGCAATCGCTAATTCTTCCTTGTTTTTAAAATTTCCATAAATCGCACCCTTAGTTAATCCGGTGGCTTTGGTAATATCACTCAAACTAGTAGCGGCATATCCATTTTTGTTAAAAATTGGAGCTACTGTCTGGATAATGTATTCCGTGGTCTTTTTAGCCTTTGCGAGCATATAAAGAAAAGGTTTTGACGTAAAGGTAATCAAATTATACCAATCGGTATAATTTAGTGCGACTTTTTAACATTATCTGACGCTTATAGATCGTTAATGGATCTGAATTTTAATACAAACATAACCTTGTAAACTATAGAATATACCTATCTTGCATTGCTAATTTTTATTATTATGAAGAATCTATATATTTTAATTTATACCATTCTCTTTGTTAATCTTTCCTTTGGACAAGTTGTTATAAATGAGTTGAACTCTGGAACACCAGGAGTAGATACCCAAGAGGTGATAGAGTTAAAATCTGATGCGCCTAATTTTTCTTTAAATGGGTTAGTTTTGGTTTTATTCAATGGTTCTAATAGTGGGGGTGATTCTAGCTATTTTACGTTAGATCTTGATGGGTTAACTACTGATGCTAATGGGATATTTTTAATAGGTGGTCCTGAGGTTTCTCCGGTTCCTGCTTTTTTATTATCTGAAAATACGGTTCAGAATGGGGCAGATGGCGTGGCAATTTATATCGGTGATGGAACCGATTTTCCAGAGGGTACGTTAGCTACAACTACTAATTTATTAGATGCATTAGTGTATGATGGAGGTCAAAGTGATGATGTTGACTTACTCAATCTGTTAGGAGAAACTTTGCAGATAAATGAGGCACAAAACGGTAATAGAGACACCGAATCTATTCAACGGAAAAATGATGGGACTTATGAAGTAAAAACTCCAACGCCCGGAGTGCTTAATGATGGAAGTGGAGTTCAGTTTAATGGTATTTCAATTTCTACCTCACAACAAGAATATGATGAAGGTGCAAGTGTTGATATCGTTTTTACAACACAAACTAATGTTACAAGTGACCTTACTTTAGATTTTACGATCACTAATGGAAGTTTTATGACATCAGATTATTCAGGTAGTGTTTCTGTTATTATTCCCGCAGGAATGAATACGGCAACAAATACAATTCAGATTATTGATGATTTAGATGATGAAGGTGATGAGGTGATGAAGATTGTTTTTGGATCGATTCCTTCTGGTTTTGTGCGCCTTAATGATAATGTAGAGATTCTAATAGTGGATAATGATTTTACTGTGGCATCTTGGGGGACGCCACTGAACCCTACTTTTGGAAACGTGAATAATACTGCTCCATTAGGATATTATGATCCATTACAAGGGTTATCAGATACATCCTTGGTACAAGCTATACAAGATATTATTGCAGATCCGGCTACAGTAAGAGCGCAAACGTATGCAGATGTTATTGATATTCTTAAAGCTGCTGATCAAAGCCCGTTGAACAGCAATCAGGTATGGTTATTATATACAGAACAACAACGTCCCAAATCAGATTTCCAAACTAGTGGAGGAAGTAATGTAGGAAAATGGAATAGAGAACATACGTATCCAAGATCCAGAGGAGGGTTTAATAGTATCGATGCAGATGATTTTGCTGATGGAATCAATGTGTTTACAGCAACCAAACCCGATTCTCTTCGACATGCAAATTCTGATGCTCATGGACTAAGGGCTACAGATGGTCCTGAAAATAGCTCCAGAGGAAATCAGGATTATGGCGAGTATTCGGGACCGAGCGGAACTCAAGGAAGCTGGAAGGGAGACGTAGCAAGAAGCATATTTTTTCTTACCATTCGTTATAATGGCATTGATGTGGTCAATGGAAATCTTGATAATAGCACTGTTGGTCAATTGGGAGATCTTGCGACTTTATTGGATTGGCATAGAAATGATCCTCCTGATGATTTTGAAATGAATCGAAATAACATTATTTATACTTGGCAATTTAATCGTAATCCATTTATTGATCAACCGGAATTAGTAGAATATATCTGGGGTAATAATATTGGGGAACCTTGGTCCAATACATTATCTATAGATGAGAATGAAAAAGCTGAAGTTTTGTTGTATCCAAATCCTGCCCACGATCATATTGTAGTTTCCGCAAAAGGGAGGCAAGGAGATCTAGAAATTTTTGATATGCTGGGAAATCTGTTAATGACTCATTCTTTTAATGAGACAACAAGAATAAATCTTAATTTGTCATCAGGATTGTATATGATGAAAATTAATTCTAAAAACACTGATACAATAAAGAGAATTGTTATAAAATAGTGATAGAAGGCAAGTTTTATCGTGGTGTATATCTCTTGTGAAAACTTAGAACATAAATGTAAAAAAAGCTGTAATACAGGAGAATACAGCTTTTTTAAATTAAAAAGTAATAATTATTATAGTTGTTTAACTACTTCTTTTTTATACTTACCTAATAAAGCTCTGGTCATTCCCAGATTTGCTTTTTTAGAATCTACAGCTACATATATAAAATATTCACCATTTTCTGAGAGATCAATTATGAGAATTTGATTAGAAAGCGTTATCAAAATATCTTGAATATTTGCTTTTAATCCTAATGCTTCAATAGCATTTTTTTTAGCTTTCACCACTTCTAAATTGAATGATGAGGCAATTTCGGGATCAAAATCCTTGCTCTCTGAATGAGAAACATATGATACTCCTGTACTTACTTCTGATACAGAAAGAGCTATTAATCCTGGTACGTTCGTTTTCATATCTTCAACAAACTGTTCTAAAAAATTTGACGTAAATAAAAAATTTAATTTTATAATGATGCTACCAATCAGGATTATATATAGTACGCATCAATTATAATAACACATCAGTAGTCAAGCGTATTATTATTATTAGATAAAATAAAGGTTATTGTTCTTCTCCTAGATTAGGATCAATTATACCGTCCGATACTACTTTAGCAATGCTTCTGGGAAGTACACACGCATCATCAATATCTCTATTCTGATGGTTCAAAAGCGCATTAAATTTTTTAATAATTAGGTGAGACTGGTCACAATCAGTAGTTTGATTTCTTATGTAATTAGTTTTGGGTTTTTTTGACCTGTTGCTTCTCGTTTCAAATTCTTTGAATTGACATTTTAAGGGCTCAGAATTGTTAAAATAGAAGCGTTCCTCTAGTGTGAGGACGACCGCTACTTTTTGAATTTTATTCTTTCTGTTTTTCTCATAATCCTGATAGGTTACCTTATGAGTGGAAAATTCAAAGAAAAGTTGATCATCCCAGATATAATATTCATCCCAATAAGATACATATCCCTGCGTATATTGATGTATAATATGTTTTAATTCACGACTATTATAATAAAAGGTTAGGCTACCCTTTTCTATAGATTCTTCACAGGTATAATTTGTGTAATATTGTCGTAATGTGTTCGTATCCACAAGCTCTCGAATAAGTAAATATTTACTTTTAATATCTGCTAAAATTTCCTTTTTTTCCTGCGAAAAGGAAATAGTTGATGTTAGGATACAAAGAGACAATATAAAAGTTGGTTTCATTGCAGAGCAATTTACTTAAAAGTTTCTCTTTTGTAAGAATAAGTTATCAACCGTGTAAGATTATATCTGTTAATAACTACGGTTTTACCGTATATTTATTGTTACCTGAAAACATCAATAGTGACAAATGTATTAGTAAGAAGTATGAAAAAGGTGGGGTATGTGTCCGTAACCCACCTTTTTTTAAAAGATTTTGTTTTAGATGTTAACTACTAAAGCACTAAATCGCTTTGATTTCTGAATACTAAATTATTATCAAATTCATCTAATAAAATAATACTTTCGGTAGAAACTTTTCCAGCAAGAATCTCTTTGGATAAAGAATTCAGCACTTCTTTTTGAATAGTTCTTTTTACTGGCCTGGCACCAAACTCTGGTTGAAAACCTTTATTAGCAAGAAAAGCGATAGCTTCATTAGTAGCATCAAGGGTAATGTTTTGCTGTGCTAACATATGAGAAACCTGCTTCAATTGTAGTTTTACAATTTCCTCAATATTAGTCTTTGTTAACGGAGTAAACATAATGATATCATCAATTCTGTTCAAAAATTCCGGACGAACAGCTTGCTTTAGTACTCCCAAGACTTCAATTTTGGCACTTTCCATAGCGGTATCTATATCTTTTACTGCCTCAAATTTTTCTTGTATAATATGACTTCCCATATTACTTGTCATAATAATAATAGTATTCCTAAAGTCCGCTGTTCTACCCTTATTATCTGTTAATCGACCTTCGTCAAGTACTTGTAATAGAATATTAAAAGTGTCCGGATGTGCTTTTTCAATTTCATCAAGTAATACCACCGAATAGGGTCTCCTTCTTACAGCTTCTGTTAATTGACCCCCTTCCTCATATCCAACATATCCCGGTGGCGCACCTACCAGTCGGCTTACGGCGTGTCGTTCTTGATACTCACTCATATCAATTCGGGTCATAGCGCTCTCATCATTAAAAAGATATTCTGCCAATGCTTTTGCTAATTCCGTTTTACCTACACCTGTGGTTCCCAAGAAAAGAAAAGATCCTATAGGTTTTTTCTGATCCTGTAATCCGGCACGACTTCTTCTTACAGCATCACTTACTGCCTGAATTGCTTCTTTTTGTCCTACAACACGCCTTTGTAATTCTTTTTCTAGTACCAAAAGTTTTTCTCGGTCACTTTGTAGCATTTTGGTGACAGGAATTCCTGTCCATTTTGCAACAACTTCGGCAATATCGTCATTGGTAACTTCTTCTTTGATCAATGAAGATTTACTTTGCCGTTGATTGAGTTGCTCTTGTAAGGATTCCAAATTTTCCTGTGCGTCTTTAATCTTTCCGTAACGTAACTCGGCAACTTTTCCGTAATCTCCATTACGTTCAGCTTTTTCTGCTTCTAATTTATATTCTTCAATATTTGTTTTCGTATTTTGTATAGCATCTACGAGTTCTTTTTCACTTTGCCATTTAGAAAAGATTTCGTTTCGTTCTTCTTTGAAATTAGCAAGATCACTATTTAATACTTTTAATTTTGACTCATCGTTTTCACGTTTTATGGCTTCGATTTCAATTTCGAGTTGCATAATTTTGCGATCTAATACATCAAGTTCTTCTGGTTTTGAATTAATTTCCATTCTTAATTTAGAAGCAGCTTCATCCATCAAATCAATTGCTTTATCTGGTAAAAACCGATTGGTGATATATCTTTGAGATAATTCTACAGCAGCAATAATCGCTTCATCTTTAATTCTAACCTTATGATGTGTTTCATATTTTTCTTTTATTCCACGAAGAATAGAAATTGCACTTTCTGTATCTGGTTCATCTACCGTTACTTTTTGAAAACGTCTTTCTAATGCCTTGTCTTTTTCAAAATATTTTTGATATTCATCAAGTGTGGTAGCTCCAATAGCGCGCAACTCTCCACGAGCCAATGCGGGTTTTAAGATATTGGCAGCATCCATGGCACCTTGTCCACCACCTGCACCAACTAACGTATGAATTTCATCTATAAACAAAACAATATTTCCATCGCTGGATGTCACTTCTTTTACGACAGCTTTAAGACGTTCTTCAAATTCTCCTTTAAATTTTGCACCGGCAATAAGAGCGCCCATATCCAACGAATAAATTTGCTTATCACGTAGATTGTCAGGAATATCTCCTGCAATAATACGATGTGCTAAACCTTCAGCAATAGCTGTTTTACCAGTACCAGGTTCTCCCACAAGCATAGGATTGTTCTTGGTACGACGCGATAGAATTTGCAGAATTCTACGAATTTCTTCATCACGACCTATAACAGGATCTAATTTACCGTTTTCTGCAAGTTCATTAAGGTTCTTGGCATATTTGCTCAGTGATTGATATGTTTCTTCTGCACTCTGAGAGGTTACACGTTCCCCTTTTCTAATCTCATTAATTGCTTCTTTAAGATGTTTTTCAGTAACACCTTGATCTTTTAAGATTTGACCAATTTTACTTTTAGATTTAAAAATGGCAATTACCAAGTGTTCGATAGATACAAATTCATCATCCATTTTCTTGGCAACAATGCTAGCTTCATTTAGAGATTTCCCTGCTTCACGCGATAGTTGTATTTCTCCACCACTTACTTTAGGAAAACTTTCCAGCGTACTGTCAAGGACCTGTTGTAATATGGTGAGGTTAACATTAAGCTTCTTTAATAGAAAGGGTAACACATTTTCATCCACATTAAAAATGGCTTTGAAAAAATGTTCATTTTCTATCTGTTGATGGCCATATTCCTGAGCAAGCTGTTGCGCTTGCTGGATCGCCTCTTGTGATTTTATAGTAAAATTATTAAAATTCATAATGTCTTGTTTTACTTTTGAACTATAGAAATCAAATTGTATTCCTACTATAGAAACGCGTCAAAAAGTCAGTACAATCAAGTGTTTTTGCAGACATTTTGGCCTATTGTAAAGTTACAGATTCTATTTCGACAAAACCTGATAATTATCAGTTAATAAAAATCATTTCGTTAAGTTTGTCATGATTTTAAGCATAAGAACGTATGGGATTATTCGGAAATATATTTGGGTCAAGTGATAAAGAACCTAAAGAAGAAAAACAAGCATTGCCTTGGCAAGAGCTGAAGTCATTAGAGCAATTAGCTAAAATTAAGGAAGATTCCAAAATAAAAACACAAGCTATCTTCAAGCACTCTACCCGATGTGGTATTAGCCGGATGGTGATTAGAAACTTTGAAAGTAGTTTTGACCTTTCTGATAATCAGGTGGATTTGTATTATTTAGATCTATTGAGCCATAGAGAGATTTCTTCGGAGATAGCTGCAAGATTTCAGGTATATCACGAATCGCCTCAATTTATTATAGTTCGGAATGGGGTAGCTGTACACCATGCTTCTCATAGTGCTATTACGCCACAGGTTTTGCATCAGTTTATATAATAGTAGTTTGGAAGGGGAATAAATTAGTATACAGAAAAGAGACCCATAAAATTTCAGAGAAAAACCAATTTTTGATTGATCAAACAAAGCACTGATGAACAACTGATCTCTTTTTTATTTCTAGATAAGCATTCAGTAATTAAACGTTCCAATCAGTATTACAATAAATATTATAGATACTTGGCTTAATTAAGTAGATTTGTTATTCTTATAAGACCACTACCGATTATCTTTTGAGACAAACAAAATATTATTTGAACTCATATATCCGCGTTTTTCATCTTAATTTTAATGAAAAATAGCGATATGAGTAAGAAAGATGTATATCACAACGAAGCGTTGGATAAATTAAAGAAATTAGCAGAATCAATTGATTTTGCAATGCTAGGAACCAATTTAAATGAACACCCTATACATATGGTTCCGATGAGTACCAAAAAAGTGGATAAAGGAGGGACTATTTGGTTTTTAAGTGGAAAAGATAGTGATCATAACCAACACATTATAAGAGATGCAAAGGTGCATTTGATTTATTCGAACCCTAAAAGTTTCGAGTTTTTGAATGTATATGGAGAAGCTTCTATTCATACAGAACAACATATTTTGAATGAATTGTATGGAAGTGGTGATGATGCCTGGTTCGATGGAGTTGAAGACCCTAACCTAACTGCGATCGCAGTGAAAACTACCGATGCATTTTATTGGGATAGTAAAAACTCTGTATTAGTTTCACTTGTTAAAATGGGTGTAAGTGCTATTACTGGTAATGAGCCTGATGTAAGTGAATACGGAGAATTGAAAGTATAATGCATTAGCAGTTTGAAAAAGTACGTTCATACATTTATTCGTGAATCAAAATCAATAACCCATATATTAACCTTCAAATAAGGGTATTATTATTCTTTAATAAGGTTTGTGTAATCAAAAATTAGATTTTTTGAAGAGAATTCTATTAATTTTCGATGTAAGAATGAATAAAGGTAAAATAGAAAAAAATCTAAAGCACTGTTAGTTAGGTTTTTATAGATTTTTATTCGTGCCTTTAATTACATAAAGCTCAGAAAAATAATAATAGATCAATTAAAAATCGATAAATCCAAAAAAAGGGGTCACCTTTGCAACTTAAATTTTTAATTATAATACAATGAATAAAGGAACAGTAAAATTCTTCAACGAAGCTAAAGGTTTTGGTTTTATTACTGAAGAAGGTGTGAACAAGGATCATTTTGTACACATTTCTGGATTAGTAGACGAGGTGATGGAAGGTGATGAGGTTGAATTCGATCTTCAAGAAGGAAACAAAGGATTAAACGCAGTGAACGTAAAAGTTATTTAATACATACATATACTTTCAAAGTTTAATGAAAATCCCGCCATTAATGGCGGGATTTTTTTATGCTTTTGTTTTAGATTCGATGGCCGCAATGGAGTTATAGCACATGCAATACTTTTATTCTTTGATTGTCTTGAAATCATTATACACTAAAAAGATGGGTGTTTTTAGACAATAAATTTTAGCCAGAAATGCGGATCTATGTTTCCTGTACACCAGAGCAAAACCCTTTACCAAAATAATTTTCAGTATTCATTAAGTAGGATTACTTATCTACCCAGCGATGAGCCGAAATAGAATAAGTTTTCTGAAAAATAGGATTAATCAGGTTGTATTATTGAAACCTGTATCGAGAAATAATACTCTTTAATTTATTTTTTAAATCCTGTCCGGAATCATATACCATTTGCTCATTCGTAGGAAACTGAACTGCTTGCAATCCCAGGTAACGAATTAAATCATCATCTAATGCACGTTTGTCGCCATTATAGTTTGCATATACATGTTCAAAAACGTGTGTACTTGATAGTGGAAAAGCATCCAGTAATTGTTTTGTATTGAGGTCTCTATACTGGACGTTACCGATTACTTGTGCTTCTTTGAATTGTATAAATTCATAGTATTCGCATCGCACGCTTACCATTTTATCTACCTTTATTTTTTCGCCTTCTTCATCTCTTACAAATTCATCATTTTCATCTAATAGATATTCCCAGCCATCTTTAATCAACTTTTCTTTTTCTAATTGTCGCTCTCGTACTTGCTCTGGAGAAATATTTATTTCTCTGAAAGATACTTCCATTTGGTAATCATATTTTACCAAGCGCTGAGGTTCATTATGATAGACTGTCCAAAGATCATTTAATCCGTAGGTACTAAAATTTAATAGATCATCCTCTAATCTTCTGGGGATAATTATATTGGTTTGGTTCTTCATAGTCACCTTTACAAAGTCAGTCCCTTTAAAATGTGCTTCTTCGATTAAATCCTTCGTTTTTTTATAGCCAGGATTGATTTTGTTTAAATACTCTAAGTCATTATAAACAGTACGGTAGTCTGTTTTTCTTCTCGCATTAGAAAGTAGCGACTTTGCATTACTATATAAATAGGTAGACAGTTTTTCTTTGGTGTCTAGAACTCTTTCGTCATAATTGTTAAAAGCAAAATTTGCGTTACGTCCTTGTTCTACGTGATAAAGCGGTAGTAAAGGGCGGATGCGTTCTTGTCTTTTTTTTAGAGTGTTATAGCTATTATATATACGTTCTAAGTTTGCTGGGTTTCCTTCTTTTTCAAGAAATGCGATTGCATTCATATCGCGTTTTACGGCTTTAGCAAAAGCTTCTTCTAAGATCAGGATATAATCTTGTCTTCCTTTTTTGTTTTTATTTCCTCGTAGTTTACTTATAGAGGTGTTAATCGCCTGATCGTAGTTTCCAGTATTAAGTGCAGTAAAAGTTTTTTTCTTACTACTACAAGATATGGTAAATACAACGGCTAGAAATAAAAGTAAAATTCTTTTCATAGTATAATAGATTTGGGGTACTTGAATTCAATTTTAGTGCCAAAAGGTAACAAAAAAACCTCAAAAGTGATTATTTCGAGGTTTTTTATATACAATAATAAACATGTGGTTTATTATTTATTAATACTCTTGTTCATTTTAAATCCATTTTCCATTCAGGTCTTGAAACTATTATTTCTAGGGGATGTGAGTGTTTCTAAGTGTTATTTCTTAAATACAGGTAGTAATTTCGTTGAGACTTCGCCAAAACCTATTCTAACTCCATTTTTTTCGCAATGGCCTCTCATAATAACAGTATCATTATCCTCGATGAATTTACGGCTACCACCTTCCTGTAGTTGTACTGGTTTTTCTCCTCTCCAACTCAATTCCAACATCGATCCGTACGAGTCAGGAGTTGGACCTGATATAGTACCGCTACCCATCATATCGCCAGAATTTACAGGACATCCGTTTATAGTATGATGTGCCAATTGCTGAGACATATTCCAGTACATGTGTTTAAAATTACTTTTAGAAACAATCGTTTCTTTTGCTTTTTCGGGTTTTATGGCAACTTCCAGATTAATATCATAACTTTTCTTACCCTTATATTGAAGGTATGGTAACTGTTCCTTTAATGGTTTTGGTCCAGCCACTCGATATGGTTCTAGGGCGTCTAATGTAACAATCCAAGGAGATACAGAGGACGCAAAATTTTTGGCTAAAAAAGGACCCAACGGCACATATTCCCATTTCTGAATATCCCTTGCACTCCAGTCATTAAATAATACCAAACCAAAAATATAATCTTCAGCCTCTTCTATTGGAATAGGTTCTCCCAAGTGATTAGCATCGGTAGTAATAAACGCCATCTCTAATTCGAAATCCACTAACCTAGATGGTCCAAAAATCGGCTTTTCTGTACCATTAATTAATTTCTGACCTTGTGGACGATGTACCGGAATACCAGACGGAATTATTGAGCTACTGCGCCCGTGGTACCCTACAGGTATGTGTAACCAGTTAGGAAGCAATGCATTATCAGGATCTCTAAACATAGTCCCTACATTGGTCGCATGTTCGATACTACTGTAGAAATCTGTATAATCACCAACAGTAACAGGTAATTGCATTTCGATTTCATCTAGTGTAAATAATACTATTTGGCAATGTTCTTTGTTATTTTTTAGTGCATCGTTTTCTGCATCAAAAATTTCTGCAATTCGATTACGTACAAGTCTCCAGGTTTTTTTTCCATCTGAAATGAAGTCATTAAGAGAATCTTGTAAAAAGATATCATCAGTTAAAGGAATTCCTTGAAAATAGCCAAGTTGATGCAGTGCTCCCAGGTCAATAGCTGTATCTCCAATTCTTGTTCCTATGGTAATTACATCATCTCTGGTAAGAAATACTCCAAAAGGAATATTTTGAATTGGGAAATCAGTATGGGCAGGAGTTTTGATCCAGGTTTTTCTATTTGGGTTATTTGCTGTTATGGGCATTATCTTTTTTTTAATGAGTTGTTGGTCGTTCTTGTCACCAAATATATAATTTTAGAATGTTTTACATATTTTATTTATGTGAAAGTTAATTAAAAAATGTGATATTTTTAATTGTGAAGAAAATGTTCATATTTATTAATATTCCGTGAACTTAATTTATGGAATGTTCCTATTTTTGAAAATCTATTTTATAAATATAACAACATGCAACGCGACGAACAGATTTTTGATTTAATTCAGGACGAAAAAGAGCGTCAGATTAATGGATTAGAATTAATCGCTTCAGAAAATTTTGTAAGTGAACAGGTAATGGAAGCTGCCGGTTCTGTACTAACCAATAAATATGCAGAGGGGTACCCCGGCAAACGTTATTATGGAGGATGTTCTGTGGTAGATGTGGTCGAACAAATTGCCATTGATCGTGCTAAAGAATTGTTTGGAGCTGAGTATGCTAATGTTCAGCCACATTCAGGATCGCAGGCAAATACTGCCGTATATCACGCATGTTTAAAGCCAGGAGATAAAATACTAGGTTTTGACCTATCTCACGGAGGACATCTAACACATGGATCACCAGTTAATTTTTCTGGAAGGTTATACAATCCTGTTTTTTATGGAGTAGAAAAGGAGACAGGAAGATTAAACTATGATAAAATTCAGGAAATTGCCAATGCAGAGAAACCTCAATTGATTATCGCAGGAGCATCAGCATATTCTAGAGAAATAGATTACAAAAGATTTAGAGAAATCGCAGATAGTGTAGGGGCTATTTTATTGGCAGATATAGCACATCCTGCTGGTTTAATTGCTAAAGGAATTATTGCAGATCCTGTTCCTTATTGTCACGTAGTAACTACTACTACTCATAAAACATTAAGAGGTCCAAGAGGTGGCTTGATTATTATGGGTAAAGATTTTGAAAATCCTTTTGGTATCACATTAAAGAGTGGCAAAAAACGCATGATGTCTTCTTTGTTAGATAGTGCGGTATTTCCTGGAAATCAAGGAGGTCCGTTAGAGCATATTATAGCAGCTAAGGCCATTGCGTTTGGAGAAGCTTTGACAGACGAATTTTTACATTATATAATTCAGGTAAAGAAAAATGCTGCTACCATGGCAGAAGCATTTGTGAATAAAGGATATGAAGTTATTTCTAGAGGGACTGATAATCATATGATGCTGATTGACCTCAGGAACAAAAATGTAACTGGAAAACAAGCTGAAGAGGCGCTGGGAGTAGCTGAGATCACGGTAAATAAGAATATGGTTCCGTTTGATGATAAATCACCGTTTGTAACTTCTGGGATTCGTATTGGTACAGCAGCTGTCACCACACGTGGATTGAAGGAAGATGCAATGATAGAAATCGTAGAATTAATTGATAGAGTAGTTCAGAACATAGATGATCAAAATGAATTGCATACTATTGCGAATGATGTAAATGCTATGATGGCAGACAAGCCATTGTTTGTTGTATAAATTTATTTTTATATACGAAATTTTACAGTGCGCAACGATTTTCAAGTTGCGCATTGTTATTTTTAGGAACACCTTTGTGAAAAACAACTATTTGTGATATAAAGTACTTGATGTTTTCTTTAACATGAAAAACAAGATTAGGGCGGATATTAAACATATCAAGATATATTTTAACCATTGTAATTCGCAAAATATAGAGGTACCATATCCATGCTTTTATCTACTAGTTATCAAACATTAAAACTAAATGGAAATCTGGAGTATTGTATGAATCGGATTAGGAGTTCTAACTTATTTAATCCATACCAAGATTCAATTCATCAAATTAAGGTCTAATTCTCTAAAAATAAAGGCGGAAGTTGTAGAATACCAACGGGAAAAGGGTCCCATAAGAAGTGATTATACACAACTGAATTACCCCTACGTGAAAATTGATTTGTAAAACGGAGGCTATACTATAAGAAAAGTAAGATATGCGGATAGCTCAAGTAAATCCTTTAAAATAGGGGAAATTATTTATGTTTTCTGGAATGATAAAGAGTTATTGCATTAGAACACCTTTGATCGAAGTCGGAAAAAGTATCTTCCTGAAAAAAGAAATTTCTTAACTTAACTTAACTTTTGACAAGTGAAATGGAAAATAAAAACGATTTGGTAACAATACCTATTTGATATAGGAAGTTTGCTTTTAACCTAAAGGTTGTTGTTTATTTGGCTAAGAGCTTGACCGAACAGGTTAGATTTTCTACTCCCGCACTACGCATAATTAGAAAGTAAGCATGTATTAGAAAGTAAAAAGTCTTATATTTAATATTCTAGTAACGGTAACAAGTTTCAATCTGACTCGTCATGCCGTTTTAAGTTAAAAAACATGAAAAATCAAATTCTAACATTACTTGTACTAGTAGCACTTAGCGCCTGTAACTACGCAACTAAATCCACTACAAACCAACCCACTCTAGCTGATTATAAAGTAGGTGAGAAATGGGTTTGGAAATACAAAGGTGTAACGACGGAAGGAGAAGTGCGTTCGGATGGAAAAGATACAAGAGAAATAATCAGTAATGATGGGGTTTTAGGTATGACAATTGGTAAGGACACCATTCCCGTTATCGAAATCGTTAAACCAGAAGAAAGCGAAACACCTAAGTACGACTGGCCTCTTGAAGTGGGTAAAAAGTGGAAATATGAAAACAATTGGACAAGTCAGGATGGAACAACTGGAAACCAAAGTCAAGATGCCGAAGTACTATCATACCAAGAAGAAACAGTGGAAGCTGGAACATTTATGGCCTACACGATTAAATATACTGGTAAAACTACTAATTCCAGAGGATACAGTTCAAATGAAAAGGAAGTTTGGCTGTATGCACCTGAAATAAAAAATTTTATAAAACTTACTCAGAATCAAGGTGATTTTTTATACGTAGAGGAATTAATAGAATATTCAAAACCAGAATAAGTCGAAATAATTTCAAACAAAAAAATGAAATAAAAAATAAATGCTTAAAAAGGTGTATAGACAATTGATCATTCTATACGTACTCACAAAATTCTACGGATTTTCATCTGATTCGTTTGCATTCGCTAACTTATTTTTAGCAACGCAATAGCCTTTTTTCATAAACTTTTTCTCGGAGAAGGAATATACGTAACCATGGAAGTTGAAAACATAGACAAATTTTATACAGACAAAAAAAAAGGAATCGAAATCAAAGTGGATAGAAGAAATGAACTTTGGGGAGAAAGACACTTCACAATTGAAGTGTTCAATAGAATAGGAATTGATATCGTAATTTATACGCAACCAATTGAAAATTAACAAACAAAGTATAAAAGTGTCTACATTGTAGATCAATCTCTATATTACTAACACAAATGAAAAAATTAAAATTACTACTAGTTTCGACTGTACTTATTTCTTGTAATAACTCGTATAAAGAAAATCAACTTAGTAAAGAAAATGAAACTACGAACCCTAAATTAAAACAGCAGGAAAAAGTAGAAATAAAACCGCAGAATATCAATACGTTTATTCCAGATGGATATGAAATTGTTGCATCTGGAAATGAATTAAATAAAATCAAGTCCGACTTAAATGAAGATGGTATTGCTGATTATGTTATTTTATTAGCAAGTGGAAAAAATAACAAAGATTATTCAAATTCTAAAAATATTAAGCTTACAATCTTCGAAGGGCAAAGTGATGGGACTTACACAGTAAAAGGTCAAACAGGAAATTTGACATCTTCATTCTTGCATACAAACCCCAAAAGAAGAATACATGTTGAAAATTATGTAATTAGCCTAAAACATCAATCAATGAGGCACGATTATGAATTAAAATTTAGACATGAAAATAAGTATCAAAACTATATGTTGATTGGATCTGAGTATAATAATTACGGAAACGCGATGCAAAATGGCGCTGGAAATATAAGTACAAACTTTCTTTCCAGAAAAAGAGTTTCTACAATAAATGGAAAGAAAACTACCAAGGTGAATGAAGCACCAAAACTAATTTCAGCAATTAACGACCATAATATATACAGATTGATTAGTGAACAATGAGGTTGCCGATAAAGCCTAAGTAAATGATAATAATAGAAAAGGATCCTGTGATTTCTCTTTTTGTAAAAGAGATATTTCTTAAAGCATTCTTTTAAGCCATTTGATTAACGGTATTTTTTTCATTAGAATCATAATCTATCAGGATCTTTCAAATATCCTTTTCTAACCGGAGTAGTACATGAAATGGTCCGTAAGAGTATTTTGTTTCACCTTGATCATTTTTATAAGTAACGCTATAAATACTACGATCCGATACTAATGAATCAGAAGTTATTCTCTCAAATAGTCTAAAACTAGTGGGTGATGATTTTGTTTTTGGGTCGCTCCAACAATTTTTATATCCTTCTAAGTATTGCTTTACACCTTTTATTTCGCCACCATTACCAGATATCCTAATCATTTCTTTACTATGAATAGATTCAAATAGCAAAAAGTCTAACGCTTCGTAAGACTCAGAGAAGTTACCATACATGTCTTGATTGATTTTTTGGTGAAGTTCTTCTTCCTTAGCTGATAAAAATTTATACAACTAATAATCAAAATTGCAACGATTTTTTTGGTTACTGATCTCACACTATTTTATGATATAGCACACAATTTACTAATCTTTTATCATTCAATAATTTTGGATGTTTAAAAGTTTTTACTTTCTTCATACCGATCTTTTTCATGATCAATTCAGACTTGATATTAACAGCAGGAGCGACAGAATATATGTCATTCAAGCCAATTGTACGAAAGCCAAAATCGAGACATGCTTTGGCACCTTCGGTTGCAAATCCTAAATTCCAAACACTTTTTTTTAAACGCCATCCAATATCTACAAACGTAGATTTATTTACTAAATATGCCTGTTCAGAAAGTCCTATAAAACCAATAAATGTTTTAGATTCCAGGATGTCCACAGCAAAATAACAGAAACCATATTTTGCATATTGTTCCTGCATTCTAAGTATAAACTCTTTGGTTTCAACTTCAGAAGGTTTGTATGGAAAAAACTCCATAACATCATCATCATCATTCATTGCTGCCATAGGGGCTAAGTCATCAAGTGTCCAGTTGCGAAAACCGAGTCTTTTAGACTTAAAAATGTACTTACTCATTTTAGTTTTCGAAATTAATTCTAAAGAAAGTTATTATTATGGTTAACATTTAAAAGAAAAACTAGCAGGAAGCTGAATTAGCTCAAATATACAAGATTGAATTGTTATTTTTGAAACTCAAAACTTCTAATTGCGATTTTATAATTTGAAGCAAGAGTAGTGCATTTGGATTTTAAAATATTGGAATAAAAATTGATGAAATTACAAGAAATATGAATTCATGATAAAGTTAGAAAAAAGTGTTTGGACATACCTGGCTATTGTATTAATTATGACCTTTGTCATACAACTTTTTGTAATTAGTAATGGTGGAGAAGACTATCGATTTTTTCAACTTTTTATTGGTTTTTCTATGTTTTTACCGAGTCTAGGAGCAGTATTTTATTTAATCAAGACCAAAAAGGGATTACGATATATAAATTGGAGAATAGGGAAACCAAGACATATCTTATATAGTTTATTACTACCATCTATCATAACCTTATTAAGTGTCTTGTTTTTTGAAAAAATTGGCTGGGGAGTTAATAACGCATATTCATTTACACACGGTAAGGTAAATGCAATTGAAATTCCCTTATTTTTAGGAAGCGAGATACAGAGCATTCCTTTTTTTATTTTTAATTTTATAGTATCTGGGATTGGTTTTTCTTTAATCACCAGTTTGCTAACGATAGGAGAGGAGATAGGCTGGAGAGGTTTTCTTCAGAAAAGATTGTTAGAAAAGAATAATACACTCAAGTCTTTACTGTTTTTAGGACTCGTTTGGGGTTTTTGGCATTTTCCGCTTATAGTAAATGGGTTTAATTATCCTGAATACCCAATATGGGGCGCATTCTTCCTATTTCCGTTTATGGCTGTGTTTATATCTTTTTTTATGGGATGGTTAACCATAAACTCTAAGAGTTTTTGGCCTGCTGTTTTTGCACACGGAGGAATTAATTCTATTATGGTCGTGTTGTTTGAAATGGATTTTGGCGAACATAAGTTTAAAGCAAATTTTGCTATTTTAGGAATATGGGTCGTTATCGGACTTTTATCGTATCTTTTGATATCTGACAAACGTAAAATAAATAAGCAAACTACCATTCATAATGAACTATAAATGATAAGATGAGAAAAATTTTATTAATTATTTTGTTATTTCAATGTGTCGTATATGGTCAACATAAAAAATACACTTCGTTGTCAAATGCTTTACTGTTTTCTGAGGAAGTAAAATGGCTGGATATTGATTGTATAGGGTTGAATGATTTTCCTACTGGAATAGCAAAATTATCAAATTTAGAATTGTTATATCTAACCAGTTGTAATATAAATGAGATTCCGAATGAAATTATGAAGTTGTCAAAACTGACGCTTCTTAATTTAGAACATAATACTATTAATTCGTTACCAGACGAATTTGGCAGGTTGGATAAATTATCTGTACTAAACCCCAGAGGAAACAAACTAGAAATATTGCCAGAAGTATTAGGAAGTTTATCAAGCCTTCGGGAAATTGATTTGGCAGAAAACCCTGAACTTAAATTTTTACAAGCGGGTACTGTTTTATCAAAAATTAAAAAGTTGGATTTTTTATACCTAAGTGGTAATGATTTAAAAGAAATCCCTGAGTCATTTTCTAAACTTGAAAAGCTTCAGGAGTTGCACTTAGACCATAACCCCCAACTGGATTGGAAGCAAGCATTCAATATACTATCAGAAATAAAATCCCTTAAAATTTTGGTTTTATCGGATAATGATCTTCGAGTAATTACAGAAAACATTGGTCTGCTAAAGCATCTAGAAGGATTGGTGTTGGATAATAATCCAAATCTGTTAATTACTGATTTGGCAGAGAAATTAGAACTCTTGCCGGACTTAAAGATTTTATTACTAAGAGAGAATAACCTGCAAAAACTACCCGAAAATCTAAACGGATTTTCATTCCTTAAGGTAGTAGAATTAAGCAAGAATAATTTTCCGGAAGAAGAAAAGCAACGAGTTAGAAAGAAATTGCCTAATACCAAGATAATTTTCTAATGCTATAAAATTTATTTCAGAAATCCACTCAGTAAAATTCCAATCGTACAAGTTATCCCTAATATTGAACCTAATAGCATACTTAGAACAATTCTTTTTGTTTTACTGATTTTTTTTAGAATCACTTTAGATAGTGCTAATTGACCTAAAAAAATAGGGATGGCATATATTAGAAAGATTATCCAGACATAGGGTTCTGTAGTCCAACTAAAACTATAATTAGCTTCATCAATAAAGAATAGAAATAAGGTTATAAGAACCGAACTTACTCCCAGAATGAGTAGTTCGTTATTTTTGGAAATGATGAGTTTCATAATATTATATTTTTAATTATAATGGATTAATTATCATCCATTTCAAAAACGACACTCTCGTAGGCACCAATATCTGGTGCTGTAGCATTTCTAGGGGTTCCTAAAATATCATTTCCAGAAGTTGAGGTAGTTGCTTGCCCATTGGCTGCAGAATCCTCTCCAATATTTAGCATATTGTCAAAAGGAACCTTAAAATCAGGATCTTCGTTTAAAATAATATTTTCGTACAGACTGGAATTAGTAAAATCATATAATGGTTCATCAGAAAATTGCCCATTAAAGTCATTAAAACGAATTAAACAGTTTTGAAAATTATAATTAAAAATAGTTCCTTCAGCGCTATTAATTCCCAGTTCCAGGTTTTCATTTCCATAAATAATGCAATTGGTAAAATTAGCTTCTAACAAGTCGGTAGCAAGAATTTCAGTAATAGTACCACCGTCATCTCTAACAATAAAAATGTTGTCGATAGCAACTGATGGAGTTTCTCTAAAACTCGTATTCCAGTAATTGGCAAAAGTGGAGTGGTTAAAATTATAAGTCCCTCCAAAAGATGCATATAAAGATGATATTCCGGAGTTATTGATTACCACATTTTCACCAGAAATATTTGCAGTTCGCGCTAATATACCGTAGGCAGAACTATTATAAATCTGAGAATTTGTTATAGTTAGTGTAGGTTCAGTACCTCCATCATTAGAATCCATCAAAATACCTACGGTAGCATTTTTAATAGTAGCATGATTAAATACATGACCCGTACTTCCTGCTGTGAGCCAAATTAATCCCCATTGACCTGGAATATCACTAAAACCAGGTTCTAATCGGTCACTCTCAAAAATCACCTCATTTTCTAAAACATCTGGATCAGTACTTATTTCTCCGTTGACTAATAAAGTAGCATTATTAGCAGCAATAATCCCGGACCCATCGTGAAAATGTATTCTGGCACCTGCTTCGATAGTTAACGTTCTATCTGGAGGAATAGCTGCAAATCCATATATCACATAGGGTTTTTCTGCTGTAAAATCGAGTTCATCATCTTCCAAGAAGAATCCTTCAATCCGAATCTCTTCCATATTATCATCTATCCCTAGAAGTAGTGTTTCTACCATTCCATCATCATCTCTAGACGGAAACAGAAATACCGCATCTTTAACCAGCGTAACCAGATCTACATCCTGTTGATTACCGGTTGGGTCAAATAGTATTCTATCAGTATATAAAAATTCTAAATCACCTGTTTGTTGTGTAATATCAGTAGTGGTTTCTACGAAAACAAAAATACTGTCTTTTGCAAGTACTTGTACATTTTCAAAAGATTTACCAGCGATACCATCTACATTTAGACGATAGTTAGAAGTTTCACCGCGCTCTAAAGCGATGCTCGGTATAGTAAGGTCGTTATCTGTACGGTTATATACTTTAAAACTATACGTGCTTGATCCGATATTAGAAAAAATGGTATCCAGAAATAAAGTATCTATCGAGAATTGTAAATTACCCGTACTTGGATCTGCCTCAAAATCTTTACGACAGGAACTCCATAAAACTATAATTACAAGTAAGATAAGAGAGGATAAGTAACGCATTGTTTGGTTGCTATTTTATTAAAATAAGGTAATACATTTTACAAAAGAATAAAATCTTTTTAAAAAAGTACATATGAAGGACTAAATGTATAACTTTTTAATCAGTACTATTATTGCTTTTTTCAAAAAAATTTGACAACTGCATCCTTTCTGTAAGAAGCAAAACATTTGTACCTTTGTTGTTCTAAATTAATATGCCAACATAACATTCTCTTATGAGTACATATGATGTAGCCGTAATTGGCTCTGGACCTGGTGGATACGTTGCAGCTATCCGTTGCGCACAACTAGGTATGAAAACTGCAATAATCGAAAAATATTCCACACTTGGTGGAACTTGCCTTAATGTGGGGTGTATTCCTAGTAAAGCTTTACTGGATTCTTCTCATCATTATGAACATGCTGTAAAACACTTTTCGGATCACGGAATTGAAATTCCTGGAGATATAAAGGTCAATCTGGAAAAAATGATTGCTCGTAAACAAACAGTAGTGGATCAAACCTGTGATGGAGTTAGTTTTTTAATGAAGAAGAATAAAATTGATGTCTTTGAAGGTATCGGTTCTTTTAAAGATGCAACGCATATCAATGTGAAAAAAAATGACGACTCAGAGGAAACCATTGAGGCAAAAAATATCATTATTGCCACGGGATCCAAACCTTCTTCATTACCATTTATTACTATCGATAAAAAAAGAGTCATTACTTCGACTGAAGCATTAAAACTAAAGGAAATACCAAAACACCTTGTCATTATTGGCGGAGGAGTCATTGGATTAGAATTAGGACAAGTATACCGTCGTTTAGGAGCTGAAGTTTCTGTAGTAGAATTTATGGATAGAATTATTCCCGGAATGGACAAGGCGTTGTCCCGAGAATTACAAAAGGTAATGAAAAAACAAGGTGTAAAGTTTTATACTTCTCATAAAGTAACTGCAGTAAAAACAACAGCAAAGCAGGTAACGATTACAGCAGATGACAAGAAAGGAAATCCTGTTGAGTTTAAAGGAGATTACTGTTTGGTGTCTGTAGGACGTCGTCCGTATACAGATGGATTAAATGCAGAGGCTGTGGGAGTGAAACTAACGGAAAGAGGACAAATAGAAGTTAATGATCACTTACAAACTTCTGTTAGTACTATTTATGCAATTGGTGATGTTGTCAAAGGCGCTATGCTGGCTCATAAAGCCGAGGAAGAAGGTGTTTTTGTAGCAGAAACATTAGCGCAACAAAAACCACATATTGATTATAATCTGATTCCGGGTGTAGTATATACCTGGCCAGAAGTAGCGGCAGTAGGTAAAACTGAGGAAGAACTGAAAGAAGCCGGAGTAAAATATAAATCAGGCCAATTTCCGTTTAGAGCATTAGGAAGATCAAGAGCCAGTTCAGATTTGGATGGTTTTGTGAAAATACTTGCTGATGAAAAAACTGATGAAATATTAGGAGTACATATGATAGGAGCTCGTTGTGCTGATTTAATAGCAGAAGCAGTAACCGCAATGGAATTTAGAGCCTCTGCAGAAGATATTAGCAGAATGTCTCATGCACATCCAACATTTACAGAAGCTATAAAGGAAGCTGCATTGGCAGCAACAGAAAATAGAGCGTTACACGTATAAGTAATCAATATACAAACAAGGCGAAAAAAAATAGCGAACTAAAATTTAGTTCGCTATTTTTTTATAATATTTTAGTTTTACTGAACGTTACTTCCAATATTACCTTGTGCAACTACAGTCGCTAAATCATCAGGACTTAAATGAACATTGATGTAACCATCATAGGCTATTAAACCTTCATAGCTAATGGCATCTCCAGCAACATCACCATCAGCATCAAATGTGGTAACCGTAGTTGAACTAAGTCCTGTGTCACCATCGACGTTAATTAATGTAATTGCGATTCCTCCTCCGGTAGCGGCATCGTTCATATGAATATGCATTGGGTGATCACCACCTGCAGCAGTTCCAGTAAGTGCTATGTCTATTTGTGTTGTTGTATTATTTATCTTTATAAATTTTGCAGTACCCGATACACCCGAGTCTCCAATCTCATTTAGAGTATAGGTAGTAAAAACTTCTGCGATAGCATCGTCATCATCACCACAGTTAGTAAATAAAAATGGTGCGATTAGTAGTAAGAACATTGTTTTTTTCATAATTGTTAGTTTTAAAAGTTAGTGTTAGTATTACTATTAAATAAGATACTAACTTCTGTTAATGGTTGCGCTTCTAAATCATAATGTTTTGTTAACAATTATATGATACGTTGTTTAGGATACTTAAATGTTTCCTAGACGGTTAAGAACTTCTGGTTTATAGTTTCTACTTATTGGTATTGATTTGTTCTTCAGGATTAGTTCTTCATTAGAAAACGAATCTATTCTTTTTATAGCTATAATAAAGGAACGATGTGTTCTCAAAAATTGTTGAACTGGTAGTTTAGTTTCAATATTACTAATGGTTTCTCTGGTAACAATAGTTTCGTTGTTACAATGAATTTTTAAATAATCATTATAGCTTTCTATATAGATTATTTCAGAGAAATCTACCTTTTTCATCCTTCTGTCTGAACGTACAAAAATGAAATCATTTATGTTGGTTTCTGTCGTATCTATTGGTAACACTCTATGGTGTATTTCGAAGTAATTGTTGATCGCATTTAAAAGCCTTTCAAATGAAATAGGTTTTAATAAATAATCCACTGCGTGCAGATCAAAACCATCTATTGCATATTCTCTATAAGCTGTTGTAAAAATGATTTTAATATCTTTATTAATAGCTTTAGCGAATGAAATTCCGGATATTTTGGGCATATTGATATCTAGGAATATTAGGTCAATCTGTTGAGAACTTATACAGTTAAAAGCTTGTAGTGCGTTGTTATAAATTCCAACGATCTCAATATGATCAATTTTTGCTAAATGATCAGCAATAATATCCCTTGCTGTAGGTTCATCATCAACTATAATACAAGATACTTTAGAGCTCATAGGTATGCGTTTTTAGATTTCTAAGGGTTAACTCTACAATGTGCCAGTTTTTTTGAGTCCCAATGGTAAGATCGTAATTATTTTTATACACTAATGATAGTCGTTTTTTAATATTGCTTAATCCAATACCGTGTGTGCTTTCTACCTTCGGATTTGTATTTTGAATTGAGTTTTTAATCATAAAAAATAATTGGTTTTCTTTACATTGAAGGTGTATGTTTATCGATAATTTTTGACCAACTATTTGACCATGTTTAAAGCTGTTTTCCACAAAAGGGATCAATAACATTGGAGCTATCTGCGTAGTTTCGTAAACGTTTTCAAAATGTAATGAGATATCAAGAACATCACTAAAACGCATTTTTTCTAGAGCCACATAATCTTTGATGTGATTTATTTCTTGTTGTAAAGAGACCCAAGGTTTGTCTGATTGATACAAAAGATAATCTAATAAGTTCGATAGTTTTAATATCATTTCTGGAGTATCTTCTGATTTTTTTAAAGCAAACCCATATAAAGTATTTAGAGTATTGAACAAAAAGTGTGGATGTATTTGCATCCTCAGGTAATTCAGTTCTTGTTCTTTGAGTTTTAATTGAGCTTCCAGAATTTTAGTTCTAAGTTCCTGATTCGCTGTAGTCGATTTATAATTATGTTGGGCAAGATTTAACGCACTTGCAATAAAAACAATAAAATAGACCGCTATAAATAAGAAAAAAGGACTTCTGGTCATTGGAGCCATTCCTTCATATGTCAACGAGGATAAAAAAATCAGACCATAAAAAAATGAAATAATAATAAAGAAGGCCGAAACAATTACAGTATATATACAATAGAGTATAAAAAGCGCATACTTTTCTTTGATTAAATATTTTGGAATTAAGATATCCGTGACTGTATATGTGGTTCCGATAGTTACGGGCATTAGAAATAAAGAAAAGGAAAAAGCATACTCCATGTTCTCCGAATTATATCCAAAAAAATAGCTATAACTAACCAATACAACAACCCAAAAAATTAGGTGTAATAAAATAGCAGCTATTTTTTTTAGAATAAATTTTTTAGAAACCATATCAGATCAAATATCCGTATTTTTTATTTTTTACCTGCGATTTTTGGACGAATAACGGGATTAAAGCTTTTTTTAGCAGTATAGCGCTTATATTTACCATAATGTGTGTTGATATGGTTAAAAACATTGTGGATAGGGTAAGTGAACGAAAAAAAAAGGTTACAGATGTTTTGGTAGCTAGTTTTGGATATGTTCAATTCTAAAAAATATCAATTATGATAACATCAATTATGATCCAATCTCAGAATCCGTTTATTTTTGTTCAATTTTTCCAAAGACTAGAGGAAGGGGGAGCATTTTTTATGTACCCCATTTTTATGATGCTTCTCCTTGTACTATTCCTAATTGTAAGAGCTGTAATCTCTATTAAAAATAATGATCAAGGATTACAAAAGAATATTAAGCTTTTAAACGCTGTTGGCCTTTTAACGTTGGTTTGGGGGATGCTAGGGCAACTAATTGGTGTTGTTGGTATGTTTGATCAAATGGAATCAATTGGTGAAATTTCTCCAACTATGTTTGCTGGCGGCCTTAAAGTTTCTGCACTCCCACCAATTTTTGGTTTTGCCGTTTTCATCATTTCTAGAGTAGCGTCTATAGTTTTTACCTGGCTTAGTAAAGAGTTGTAATATGATAAAGATTCTGGTGTTTGTTAAGTTTTTTTTAAAAAATTACTGTTTAGAAGAAATAATTTATTTCTGATATAATTACTTTATTAAAAATTGACAAAAGAAATGCTACTCAGCAATTCGTTATATACAACTAATGGGTATTATTTTTTTTCTTATAACAAAATAGAGAATAAATAAATTTTTCAGGTATATCTAAACTTCTTAGGGTAGGGTGTGTCTTCGTTTGATAGAATAAAAATCAAGAATATGATTAATGAAGTAATGAAGTAATGAAAATTCAGGGTTTTTATTGTATTTTCTGTAAGGTTGACAAATCTGAGCGACTATACTTGCCTATGAAGAAAGCGTTCCCGTTACTCGTTATTATTGTGTTAGCAAGTTGTGCTACAGATGACCAAATTTTATTTGATCCTGATGCTGAAAGAAATCCACCTGTAATTACCAGCGCTGAGGTCTTTGCTGATACTAATTTATGTGAGGAAGCTAAAGATTTATACGCTAGATTACTCACGTTAACACAAAATGGAATTGCTTTTGGCCAACAAGAACCCTTTGGTACTGGTAATAGTTTTCCTTTGCCAAATGAACTTGATGAAAACTTTATTGAAGTAGCCAATGATTACCCAGCCATAGCTGGTTTTGATCTCGAATGGATAGGTCTTCAAAGTTATGCCACCATTGACGCATTTATAGAGAAGTTCACAACGGCAGTAGTAGATGCGCATCAAAATGGAAGTATAATTACGATGAGTTGGCACACAGTAAATCCGAGTACGAGATCAGATGATTTAAATGGTGTGGTTCCTGAAATGCTTGAAAATGGAGCGTATAGAGATACTTTTTTAGAATATTTAAAAAGAGTAGCAACACTGTTTAAAAATTTAAAAGATGAAGACGGAAAACCAATCCCTGTATTATTCAGACCTTGGCACGAGATGAATGGGAGTTTTTTTTATTGGGGTGAAGGTTTTAGAACGACAGAAGAGTATAAACAACTTTATAGAGATACAGTTACAATTCTATCAGAAGATTTTGATGTGCACAATGTGATTTATGTGTATTCACCTAACTGGGTTTCTTCTTCTTCAGAATATTTGAGAAATTATCCAGGAGATGCTTATGTAGATATGTTAGGTGTGGATGTATATGATTTTAAGAATGGGAATTTTTTAGAAAATGCTTTAAGGAATTTACGGATTGTAGAGGATATTGCCACGGAGAAAAATATGCTTTTTGCTCTAACAGAAACCGGACTAGAAAATGTTACACAAGATAATTGGTGGACAGAAAGTCTTTATAAAGCAATAAGAAGTAGTAGTGCGACTTATGTTTTAATCTGGAGGAATGATACATCTTCTTTTTTTCACGCTCCATTTTTGGGACATTCATCAGTTAACAATTATAGAGAATTTTTATCCAAAGATATTATTTTACTCAGCCAAGATATTCAGTAGATTCAGATTATTATACCTGAAATACACATATCCGTGATATAAACAAGTTTAAACGTATTAAGGATTTTAAGACAGTTAAAAATATCTGGTTCTTTTTAATAAAGTTTCATTGAATAACACAGAGTTATACTCTATTAAAACAAAAGGATTTAATTATTTTTTATGTGTTCCATCACAATAGGGAGGAGTGCTCGTTAATTTACATGTACATAAAAAGGCTTTCTTTTCTTCTTCTACAGAAAAAATCATAGGAACTCCACCTTCTTTCTTGTGAGCACCGTTACAAAAAGGTTGGTCTTCACTATACCCACAACTACACCAGGCATAATTTTTATTTTTTTCTAACTCAATACCTATGGGGTCATTTCCTGCTCTTTTCTGTTCGCTCATAATTTGTATATTTTGAAGTTCTAAAGTACTATAAAAAGCATTTAGATTGAAACCAAATTGAGATACACTATATAGAAGAAATTTTACTTCCTCTATATTCTAGCCTGATAAGTATAGAGGTCAAAATATCTACCTTTTGCGGCGATCAATTCCTCATGAGTTCCTCGTTCTGCAATATTTCCAGATTCTATTACCAAAATCTGATCCGCTTTTTTAATAGTACTTAATCGATGTGCAATGACAAAAGTGGTACGTCCTTTCATTAATTCACTCAAACTTTTTTGTATCAAAGCTTCACTTTCTGTATCGAGATTGGAGGTTGCTTCATCCAAGATAATAATTTTTGGATCTGCAAGAATCGCACGGGCAATAGCAATTCGCTGTCTCTGCCCTCCAGATAGCTTCACACCGCGTTCGCCTATTAAGGTGTCTAGTCCATCATCAAAACGATCTGTAAATTCATTTACGTAAGCGGCTTTTACCGCTTGTTGCAGTTGTTCTTCTTTGGCATCAGGTCTCGGAAATAATATATTCTCTTTAATAGTTCCCTCAAATAAAAATTCATCCTGTAAGACGACGCCAAGGTTACGTCGGTAACTGCTTAGGTTAACTTTTGAGATATTGTGACTATCAATAGTGATCAGACCTGATTCAGGATTCAGGAAAGTGGCAGATAATCCGGCAATTGTAGATTTACCAGAACCAGAACTTCCCACCAAAGCGGTAACGCTTCCTGAAGGAGCTCTAAAACTTATGTTATGCAATACCTCTTTCCCTTTTTCATAAGAGAACGATACATTATCAAAGATAATATCACCTTTAATGTCTTCTAATTCAATATTTCGGTTCATTGGGTCTTCTTCTGGATCGAGGTTCATTAGCTCTTCGGTACGATCCAGTCCGGCGAGTGCTTCTGTCAATTGACTACCTATGTTACTCATTTGTACAATAGGAGCGATCATAAATGCAAGTACCATAGTAAAAAATAAGAAGTCTCCTGTAGTCATCGGGTCTATATCTTGCATCATATAATACCCTCCAATTCCCATAATTCCGGTTGAGGCTATACCTGCCAATAAAAAGGTAGAAGAACTAGTCATAAGAGCAGTAGCGGTAAGACTCTTTTTTACATTTTGATATAAACGATCTACACCTTCTTCAAAAACTTTACTTTCTTGTTCTTCTGCACCAAATCCTTTAATAACTCGTATTCCAGAGAGGGTTTCTGTTAGTCTTCCTTGTACTTCTGCATTGATAACACCTCTTTTTCTAAAAATTGGGCGGATGTACTTAAATGCTTTTAATGCGATTAACCCAAATAACGAAACCGGAACCAATACGAACAATGTCATTAAGGGGTTTATGTAGATCAAAATAACTAAAGAAATGATCGCAGTAAACGTACCTCCCACTAATTGTACTAATCCAGTACCTATTAAATTACGAACCCCTTCTACATCTCTCATTATTCGGGAAACCAACGCACCAGATTTAGTATTGTCAAAAAAACTGATAGGTAATGAAAGCACTTTTTTCTGAACCTGAGCGCGTAATTCAGAAATCAAAAACTGTGCCTGTACGCTTAGTATTCTTGTCAATAAAAATGAAGTGGTTGCTTGTATTAAAATAGCAATTCCTACCATCACTAACAGTTCATAAAGTTGTTCAAAATCTTTATTAGGAACTACTTCATCCAACAAAACCTTACTTTTCCAGGGTAATACAAATCCAGCTATTCTTCCTAAGATTATCAAAATTAAACCTATAAATACTAGGTTTCGTCTTGGCCATATAATCGTTTTGAAGGCTTGTAAAATAGTTACTTTGGATTTCTTTTTATCGTTTACTGTATTGTTGTTTTGAAATTGTCGCATAGTTTAATTTTCAGTTTTGAAAAGGGAAATAGTATAGTCTAATAGGTTTTGGTTACCGTAGGGACTGAGTCCGGGAATTACAACGGTTATAGCAGGATATGTTTTTTTAATAAGAGTTGCTGTTTTTGACCATTCGGATAGATTGGCATCAGCAAGGTTCCCTTTTTTCGTTTGTAGACTTTCAATCATACATCCACCAAACAATAATTTTTCTTCCGGGAAATACGTTACAATGTTATCTTTGGAATGAGCTTCACCTAAGAATGAATTAATTATGGTGTAATTATCCAGTTGTAGTTCCAGAGAGGTATCAAATACCTGATCAGGTTCCGGAATTCCATTTAAAACCATTAAGTTTTTAGTAGTCTTACTAGCAATTGTCAGTATATTATTTCTCTTAAAAATTGCAATACCCTTTGTACACTCATCGTGATAATGGCTAAAAACTACACCATTTATATTAATTTCCTGTTTGTCCTGAAGCCAGTTAATTAATTCGGTGGTTACTTGATTAGTGGCAGGACTGTCAAAAATAAATGCTTGTTTATTATTGACAGCTACAAATCCGTTACAAGGAAATTTGGCACCACTTTTTAGCGTGATGTACGAAATATGGATATAACTATGGTCATTTAGCTTGATTAATTGAAGGTCTTCAGAAATAGTAATACTTTCAGGAATGGGCGTTTTTTTACAAGAACCAAGACAGCATGCCAGCACAAAGATGATCACCAGTTTTATTTTTTGTCGTATGGTGTTATATAAATTAAGGTTCAATATATTCAGAAGTACATTTTTCTTTTCCCTCATGTAGCTATTCTTAGTTTAGTGTTGATTTTCATTTTATGAGGATCAAATAGTTGCGATAACCTTCCCTGATTTTGATTGGTTAAGTACTTAGGTACTCTGCTTATTTGATAGTTTTGTAAGTGTGCATCGATTTTACCATATCGAATAGTCCCACTACCATAGTCTGCAGTAACCCAATTGTCATCCTGCCTGTACTCAAAATGGTATCAGTAGTTACTTTTCAATTTTCTAAATCCTTAACCAAACAGAATTTCTTATTATTTACGTTTATATTCGTTACCTCTTTTTTCTAAAAAATGTATTCACGAAGATATAAATACCCCCTGGAATACCGATCCAGATTAATTCGCTTAACAATACTTTAATTCCCCAAGAACTAAAGAATTTACTGGCACCAATAGGAGAAACTTTTATGGGTCTCCACGGAAAGAAATATCTTGTATTATCAAAAGGAGCAAAGAAAGCAATACCCAATCCACCAGAAGTCATTGCATCTAATATTCCGTGAGAAACTGTACAAAGCATGAAATACAAAATAAGTAATAATCCAGTTTTAGAGTTTAGTTTTTTACCATAAAACAAGAGCGTAACTAACATACCAAGTAATAAAGCAAATACCAAGGAGTGTGAAAATCCACGATGTCCCCAAAAATCGTGATAATTGATTCCAAATTTAAAACCCAGTACATCAGCATCGGGGAGAATTGAACAGGTAATTCCCAAAAGCCAGAATTTCCAGGATTTAACCTCATTAGCAAACCCTTTTCCAATGGCATAGGCCGTAAATGCATGTCCAAATATTGATGCCATGTGTAAGAATGCTATTTATTCGGAATAAATTGAAAAGGGATGTTCCAGGATTTTATAGGTTCCTTTTTATCCATTTTTTTAATCTGAATATAGTTTTTACCTTCTTTTGCAGATACAAATCTTATATACGCTAATATACCGAATTGATTAGTTCTAGAGTGATGATATTTTATAAATTCCGGAAAGATTTTAGTGTCATTCAAAAAGACGGTATGATACTGATTATAACATACTAGTTCTCTTGATATTAGTTCTGATTTTTATTCATTTTTAGTTTTGTCTGCTCGTACACAATTTTTTTCTCGAATGGATTTTTCGTTTCTGAAAACTGGGATAAATACCTTTAAAATATCAGTTTGGATGATATCGGATTCAATTTCTGGAGCTAATAAAAAGTCTGTTTCTTTATTTTCTGTATGATAATACATGGGATACATCCTAGTGTTATCAGAATAAAGATCATTTTTTAATGAGGTAAAAAATATTTGTTTCAAAAACCTGATAACAAGCAACAAGGATACCTGAACTTATAAAGAGTACTAAAAATCTAATCAACGGCTTATTTTTCTTAAAATTGGATCCAAAGGTCATGTAATCTGCAGTAGATATTTATATAATGGTCCAAAAGTGAGAATGGATGCGAGTTTTACAATTTTAAAATTCCATGTTTGAATAGTTTTATTTTGTTTAAATGTTTTCAAATTGGCTATAATTGTGAAAAAGCTTTGGAAAAGCATGATGATTCCAATGGCTGCAATAGGAATAATGAGAATGTATGACGGGATATACGAAGAAAGGATATTGAAAAGTGCTAAATAAACACTTCCTGTAAAAGCCAGGTAGCTATATATCAGCAATATACAAAAAGCTGCAGAAAAAATAACACTGCAGAGCTGATCAACCTTTGGTATAGAATCTTTTAGTTTAGGAAGAAGAGACAATATTTTTTCTGTATAAATTTCTGAGTAAGCACTGCCTTCTAGCCCATAATCCGGAAAAACAGAATTTAGCCCCACAAGCCCGATCCAATAAGCTCTGAGCAAAAAGTGAATAACCAACATAGAAACCAATATACTAACAGCAAGAAGCCCCATAAAAACGATAAAACACCCTATAATATATTGATCTACAGGAATATAGTCGATAAGTTTATTAGTAACCCATTCAATTAATTTAAACAATTGGAATGTACCAAATATTGCGATTGCTGATACAAGCAATTATGCTTCCCAACTTTCATCTTTTAAGCGTTGTAACCAGCTATTAGATTTTTTAATCGAGTTTTTCTCAGTAATTTCCTCCATATTAGACCTGTGTATAAATCAAACAAGTTTATCTACCTTATTTCTTTTTTTTCTTCTTGTGTTTAAGATTATAAGTTTTATCGCCTTTTGTCTTTGGTTTT
Source organism: Aquimarina ulvae (assembly GCF_053613295.3). Lineage (NCBI taxonomy): Bacteria > Pseudomonadati > Bacteroidota > Flavobacteriia > Flavobacteriales > Flavobacteriaceae > Aquimarina > Aquimarina ulvae. The sequence goes on along the minus strand of NZ_JBSIBP030000008.1, from coordinate 92,760 downwards.
TTATATTTTTTTTTGATCTCTCGTTTATATTTTCCTCCGAGATTTACCTTTTTGTTTTTGTCCTTTTTTTCGTGAAATGCTTCACCAGTTTCATCATTAGGACGTTTACTTGGGTTATTTATTTCCAGAATTTTTGGTTGTTCTTCTGGTGTTAGTTGATCAGAAATCTCTACGGTGTCAGGCAGATCTAACTGTTGGATTTGCATCCCCATCAGAGCTTCAATAGCATCTAGGTATTCTTGTTCTTTTTTGGAAGTGAGAACAAAAGAGATACCTTCTCTTTCTGCTCGACCAGTTCTACCGATTCGATGCATGTAATTTTCGGGATACTCTGGGGTATCTAAATTAATAACTTGACTAACGTTTTCTATATCCAAACCTCTTGCCATAACATCGGTAGCAATGAGTATTCTGTTTTCACCTTTCCTAAACTGTTCTATACTTCTCAGCCTGTAATTTTGTGTTTTATTAGAGTGTATAATGCAAATTTCTTCTTTATACTTTTTTTCTAATGCTTCAAACAATCGATCTGCAATTTTTTTATACCCAACAAATATGAGCGTTTTATGATAAGTTTCTTTATCAGAAAGAAGGTGCTCTAATAAATTTACCTTGGTGTAGAAATTTGGAACCTTATAACCGAATTGCTTAATGTTTTCTAAGGGTGTACCACTTTTGGCAACAGATATTCTTTTTGGACTTTTAAAAATTTCTGTAATCATTTGATCTACTTCATCTGTCATCGTAGCAGAAAACATAATATTTTGTCGCTGTTGAGGAAGAATGTCAAAAATATTCATCAATTGGTGTCTAAATCCAAGATCTAACATAACATCTACTTCATCAATCACTATTTTTTGTATGGATTTAAGTTGTAATGCCCTACTAACTGCCAGATCGTATAAGCGTCCAGGCGTTGCTACTACAATATCAAGCCCTTGAGAAACTGCTTGTTTTTGAGTATTGATGTTAGTTCCTCCATATACTCCTGTAAGACGAAGGTTGATGTAAGTAGAAAGTTTTTCGATCTCATCAACTACCTGTACAACTAGTTCTCTTGTTGGGACTAACACTAAAACGCGAGGGTTTTGTTGTACAGAATATTTTAACATACGAAGAATCGGTAACATATACGCATATGTCTTACCTGTTCCTGTTTGCGCAATACCCACAACATCTTTACCCGACATTACTGTAGAGAATGCCTGTTCCTGAATAGGTGTAGGTGTTTCGAACCCAAGGTCATCCAACGCATTGATTAGTTGTGTATTTAAATTTAGATCTCTAAAACTCACTTTGAAAGTATTTTATATGCGAAAGTAATTTATTTGCTTACAAAAAAATACAATAACCACTAGAATATAATGTATTGTTCTACTCATTGAATAAATAAGTGCACTTTAACACTACATAAAAATTTTATTAAGGAGCGTAGTAAATACAAATGTTTTACAACAAGTTTTTAGGATAAAACCGTATCTTTAACTTACGAAAAAAAGCGATGGCAGAACTAATTAGACTATATAACGAAAATCCAAATCCACGTGAAGTTAAAAAAGTGGTTGATTGCTTGCGTGATGGAGGATTGATTATCTATCCAACCGATACTGTTTATGGTTTGGGATGCGATATTACCAATAACAGAGCACTCGAAAAAGTTGCTCATATAAAAGGAGTGAAACTGGCAAAAGCTAACTTCTCTTTTATATGTAGTGACCTTAGTAACCTGTCTGATTATGTGAAACAGATAGATAATAGCACTTTTAAGCTTTTAAAAAGATCGCTTCCAGGACCATATACTTTTATTCTTCCCGGTAGCAATAACTTACCAACAGTTTTTAAGAAAAGGAAAACGGTGGGGATAAGAGTTCCGGATAATAACATTTGTAAAATTATTGTTGAAACGTTGGGAAACCCTATAGTATCCACATCGATTTATGATGAAGATGAGGTGATAGAATATACCACAGATCCAGAACTTATATTAGAGAAATGGGATAAATTAGTAGATATCGTTATCGATGGAGGATATGGTGATAATATAGCTTCTACGGTGATTGATCTAACTGGCGTAGAACCGGTTTTGGTTAGAGAAGGAAAAGGAGCAATCGATATTATTTAACCTATTTTATGTGTTAGTACTTCTTGATGTTAGCAAAATATTGCTCTGATTGCAGAAGTAAAGCAGTGTAGAGATGTTAGCCGAATCAATTGGCAGATAGATGTCATATTCATACAGCCAGTTAAACAGGTGTTTTATTTACATAAAAACGGATTTAAGATACAATGTATTTTAATTCATTTCTGTAAGTACTAGGGGTTTTTCCAGAGAATTGCTTGAACAATTTATTAAAATGAGAAAAATTACTAAAACCGCTTTCATAGCATATGTCGGTAATACTTGTTTGTTTTTCGTGCAATAACTTGGCCGCATGAACCAATCTATATTCATTTACAAATTGAATAAATGTTTTTCCTGTATTTTTTTTAAAGTATCTGCAAAACCCGGGAACACTCATACTCACTTTATCTGCAATTTCTTCTAATGAAATTTGCCGGGTAAACTCTTCTTGAACAAAATTAAATATAAGATTGATGCGATTGTTATCCTGTAACGATGTTTCAATAATAAAACCTTCGGCATTTAAAATAGAATAATCCTTAGTTTGAGACATTTCTTTAAAAACTTTCAGAATACCTACTAACCTATCAAAAGGGTCTAATAAACCTAATGCTTCTATTCGTGCTCCGATTCTTCTTTTAGTATCTCCGTGAAATACAATACCCTTTTTAGCCTGCTCCATCAATTGATGAACACCACTCATTTCTGGAATATTAAAAAATGAATTACCCAGAAAATCAGGAAGCATTTGTATAATCGTTTCGCTTTTGTTTTCAGTCAGGCTATCAGTAAAACCACAATGTGGAAGATTAGAGCCTATAAGGATTAGAGCTCCGTTCCTGTAGTACGACATATGACTACCAATTTGTCTTTTTCCGGTTCCTCCATTTACATAAACCATTTCAATTTCAGGATGGTAGTGCCAAACAGGGGCCTTGTTCATTTTTTCTTTAGAAAAGTTTTCATAATAAAAAGAACTACCAAATTCTGGAACTATTTTTTCTAAAGAGGGCTTTGTATTCTTATTCATGTATGGGGAGTTTTCTCTATTAAATAAATGTTAGAAATATAACTCAATTCTAATGTTAACAAAATGTGAAATATACGAGATGATATGTTAAATTAACATTACTTAGGTTTTTAGTTACTCAACAGGGTTAAAATAGAACATATATATGCAAATATAGTTGTATTTATGAGTATATATTCGAACCTATATTTGTAAGGTAAAATATTAACAACAAAAACTTTAAGTTATGAAAAGAGTTATTAACCTATGTTTGCTAGCATTAGTAATCACCACAAGCAATATCGCTAATGCAGCAGGAAAAGTATCAGTAGAGATCACTAATTCGTCTATGGTTACTGTATCATTGACAGAAGTTGTAAAAGGAGAAAAATTATTCCTTAAGGATTATCACGGAGAAATTTTATTCAATGTCACTTTAGAAGCGACTCCAAATTATCAGAAATATTTCAATCTTGGGAATGTGGCAGATGGAGTATACTTTGTAGAAACAGAATCTCTTTACGAGATAAAAGTTACACCATTATTGAAAAACAAAAAAGGTGTTTCTTTAATCAATACTTCTGCGGTAACCGTTTTCAAACCACAAGCTAGTGTAGAAAATAATTTGATGAAGGTTCTATTTAACAACACAGAAAAATCTCCGTTCAACCTTACTATTTATGATAGTGAATGGAGAGTATTGGAAGAAATTGTAGGCAATGATGAAAAGATTTTCAAAAGAACCTTTGATTTTTCTAAAATGCCTAAAGGAGAGTATCAATTACAATTCTCTTTAAAAGACAGAACATTTCTAAAGAAAGTTAGTATTTAATTGTTTTATTATTAACTCAACCACTCGAAAAGCAGCACTAACCACGCTGCTTTTTATCATTTAGAAAGAAGTATTTATATTGGGTAAAATGGAATAGATATATGCTAATATTGTCGTCCTTAAGTCTTCTATTTTAAAGTACATTTATAGTAACAACATAAAAAGGTCATCATTATGAAAAGAGTAAAAGAAATATACTTACTAGTTGTAGCAATTTTTATCATTCCCTTTTCGGTAATAACAGAAGATTTTGCATTGGAGATAAAGGAGTTTTCTTTGGAGACCGATGAACTAAATGGATAGATCTGGATAATATTTGAACATCTTGTCAAAAATATCCTAATGCTTCTTTAACAGATGCTTTGTAATTTCTTCCTACTGGAATTTGAAATTTTTTTAACGCTATTTCTGTAGTAGAAAAGGAATCGATGTAATCAACTCCCACAATAAAAGAACGGTGTACTCTTATAAACTTTGAACTGGGGAGTAAATTCTCAATACTGGTGATACTTTTGTAAGCAATAATTTCACGATCCAGCGTTTTCACTTTTATATAGTTTTTCAAGCTTTCTATAAAAAGAATATCCTTTAGAAATATCTTTTGCATCTTTTTTTCAACTTTTAAATAAATAAAAATATCTTGAAAACTGGCTGCTTGATTTTGGCGAGTGGTCAATGCCGATGCAAGCAGAGTACGAGGAACTTTTAAACGTTTTAAGACTTTGTTTATAGATTTCAAAAACCTTGAAAAGTCTATTGGTTTTAATAAATAATCAATGGCTTCAAGACTAAATGCATCAACAGCATAACCACTGTAAGCTGTGGTAAAAATTACTTCTGGAGATGGATTTAGCTCCTTTAAAAAATCGATTCCGGTAAGCTCTGGCATTTGAATATCCAAAAAGATTAAATCTACTTTGTTTTTTGATAGGATATTAAAAGCCTCCAAAGCATTTGCACAAGAAGAAATCAGCACGAGATCTTCTATTTTCGAAATATAATTTTCAATGATTTCTCTTGCCAACGGTTCATCATCAACAACAATGCATTTGATTTTAGCGTTCATACTAAGGCGTTCTATTAAGTTTTATTTTCAAAGTGATCTCGTATGATAGTTTATTATCTTCTATATTCAGGACATATTGATCAGGATATAAAAGTTCTAATCTTTTTTTTACGTTTTTAAAACCAATACCACCAAAAAATTCTTGGTGGTATCCAATTAGCTTGCCATTTTCGACCTGCATTATCAGTTCCTCTTGTTTTGCAAATATAGTAATGACGATCCAAGAATTCACGATACAAGAAGTACCATGCTTAAAAGCATTTTCTACAAATGGAATAAGTAAGAAAGGAGATATTTCATAATCCTTATCTAATTCAGAATTAAAACTAATATCTATGGTGTTATTAAATCTCAGTTTTTCAAGATCCACATAGTTATTGAGGTATGCTATTTCTTTAGTTAATGAAACCTTCGGTACATTAGCTTCGTACAACATGTATCGCATTAATTTGGATAGTTTTAGAACGGCAGTTTCTGCTGCATCCGACTTCTTTATAATCAATGCATATAAACTATTAAGTGTGTTAAATAAGAAATGTGGATGTACCTGATTGCGAAGTTGTATAAGTTCGGCTTCTATTTTTTGTTTCTCCAGTGTTAAGGTCTTTTGTTGCGAATTATAGTAAAATTTAAATAAACTAAATCCTAAGGGTATAATAGCTGCTACATTGACATCCAAAATCGTATTGACTAATTCTGTTATTGTAAAATACCCCTCACTTTGCCATTCGGGAAGGTAATTGGGTTCTACGTAAAAAAATATAATGGATCGCTGAATCAATATACTTGTAGCAATCAATAATAGCAAGTAAGCACTTACAAAAGCAATAATTTTTCGTTTAATAAAAAACTTAGGAAGTAAAACATAGACTGAAACATACACCAGTGCCATTCTTGCAGGCAAGCTAAACGTTTGAACTGTGAATGAACGGATGTAATTATTATCATAGGTACCCCAAGTAATCCCAAAAAAAACAATCAATCCTATCCAGTATATAATGTGTCGAACAATACGGTTTGATACTATTTTTTTTACAATAAAAAGATTCATAAGGTGTAAATAAACTAAAATGACTAAAATCTGATTTTTATTTATAAAAAACTAAAATTCGGGATAGACAACTGGCAATATAATACATACAACGCAAAACAAGAGTATCACTTCTAATATGTATAAATTTTCAAAATCTGTATGTTTTTGGTTGTTTGTCCTGAAATATAGCAATTTGTATAATTGAGTTGTTATTGATCCATTGTATCTGGAAATTGTTGTTAGAAACAATTAAAAAATAGGACAAATGAGATTTTATGCTAAAAGATCACTATTGCTTTTTGTAATGGTGTTAACAACTTCTTTTTTCTGTTTAGCACAAGAAAAAGAACTACTAGCTCACGTGGAACCACCATTTTGGTGGACTGGGATGGTAAACCCTGACTTACAATTATTAGTACACGGAAAAAATATTTCCTTTTTTGATGTCACTCTCCAATATCCCGGAGTAACGTTAAAAAAGGTGAATAAAGTAGCGAGCACAAACTATCTTTTTTTAGATATTACGATATCAAAAGAAGCAAAACCCGGAACTTTTACAATTAAGTTTTCTAAGGACAAACAAACATTTAGTCATACATACCAGCTAAAACAGAAAGAAAAAAGATTCAAAACAGGACAAGCAATAACATCTGCCGATGTGATTTATCTTATTACGCCGGATCGTTTTGCGAATGGGGATACCTCTAATGACGCTACAGAAGATACTTTGGAGAAAACAAATCGAAAGGATGAAAGTGGTAGACACGGAGGTGATTTAAAGGGGATATTGGATAATTTTAGGTATCTAGAAGAGCTAGGAGTTACTGCTTTATGGCTCAATCCTTTCTTAGAGAATGATCAAGCCGCTTACTCATATCACGGATACGCTATCTCAGATTTTTATAAAACAGATACTCGGTTAGGTACCAATGAAGAATACAAAAAAATAGTAAATACATCCCATGATAAAGGAATGAAAGTAATCATGGATCAGGTATTCAATCATTGTGGAGCAGGGCATTGGTGGATGGAAGATTTGCCATCAAAAGATTGGTTAAATCAATGGGATACATTTACTAGAAGTAATTTTACTAATATTGCCGCATCAGACCCTTATGTATCTTCTAGTGACTTTGATTTGCTCACTAAAGGATGGTTTGATAAAAATATGCCTGACTTAAATCTAGAAAATGATTTCCTGGCAACGTATATGATCCAGAATTCTATTTGGTGGGTCGCATATGCTGGAGTTGATGGTATTCGTTTAGATACCTATCCTTATCCTGATAAACACGCAATGTCTAGATGGATAAAAGCACTTTTGCAAGAATACCCTGATTTTTATATGGTAGCAGAAACCTGGGCAGAAAGAGCATCATATTTGTCTTATTGGAACAATAATAGCCCCAATAAAGATGGCTATGTATCTAATGTAAATAGTATAAGTGATTATGCACTCTATTATTCTTTAATAAGAGCCTTTGGAAAAGGAGGCAATATGGAAGAAATTTACAAAACACTTGCTGAAGATTTTGTGTATGGAAACCCAGAAAACAACAAAGTTTTTAACGGAAACCACGATGTTGATCGTCTTCTGGCATTACTAGACGGTAATGTAGAAAAATTAAAACTAAGTATGGTGTTTACTTTGACTACCAGAGGAATTCCTCAAATTTATTATGGTGATGAAATTTTAATGAAGCATAAAAGACCTGATGGTAAAGTAAGACAGGATTTTCCTGGTGGATGGAAAAGTGATCGTCGGAATGCTTTTACTGAATCTGGTAGAACACCAGAAGAAAATGAAGTTTTTGATTACATAAAAACTATTCTTAATTGGAGAAAAAACGCAATATCTGTTCACAACGGAAAGCTTACGCATTATCAACCAGTCGATAATGTATATGTATATTTTAGATATACCGATACTAAGAAGACCATGATTATCATTAATAATAGTGATCGTGATTATCCTAATTTTACACTAGAACGTTTTAAAAAATCATTGGCGGGATATACCAAGGGAAAAGATGTTCTAACAGGGAAAGAGCTACAAAATCTTCAGCGTGTTAGCTTATTAAAAAATACAGCATTGATTGTAGACTTAAATAAGTAAGATCAGGAACTTGTTATAGAAGGGTTTGGTGAGTGATTATTCGGATTCGATTTCTTCCAGATCGCCTTCAATATCTTCAAGCTCACTTTCAATTTCTTTAAGCTCTTCTATAGCCTCTTCTTTACTTTGCTCTTCTTTCTCCTGAAACTCTTTGTCAATAGCTACTTCATCTGTTACCCATAATGATTTTGAACCACTTGCAACGATTACTAAAACTCCAATTGTTAAAAATAAAAGAGATAGTTTTTGTGGTTTTTGCTTCTTCTTGGACATATAATAGGCTCCAAAACCACTTATCAGCGCCACAATACCAGGCAAAACTCCAAGAGTCCCAAATGGAAGTATGGCCATAATGATTCCCAAGAAAGCGGCGAAGGCTGCTATAGATAGTAAAACAATTCTCATGTAGTTTAATTTTTTAATCCAGATGCTTGAGTTAATGTCAGTTGCCCTGTACCAGCCGGAATACTAAACTTAATTAATAACGGTACTTTGTTAGCATCGGCAGTAAGGTATACAATATTTTTATTGGTTCCTTTTAAAGCATCATTATTAACTGCAATTTTATAACACTCTTTGTTACCCATTATATTGGTGCTAATTGTTTCTTTACCCAATAATTTTAAATATGCGGTTTGAGGTTTTCTATCAAATAATATCGTCATCTTTTGGTTGCTTCCTACTGGGGCTTTTTCTATATCCATGTTTCTAATATGGTATAGGGTAGAAACTACATCAAATGTATTATTTCCCATTTTGAGTGTTTTGGTGTTTGGTTCCTTCTTCTTTTGCATAGTAGCCTTGACCGTTTTGTTTTTGTAACTATATACATACTTTTCTTTTTTTATATATCCACCTTCATTAATATCTCTTTTATACAAGTAAGGTTTTAGATTAGAAGGGTTCACATATGCCTCATACACATCTCTTATCTTAAAAAAAGAATCCCATTTAGAATAGGTGGCAGCATTGCACTTCAATCTTAGATAATTACTTTTTCCTGTATTTATTCTGGTAGTTTGCATGGTTACTTGTGCAAGGTTTGTGAGCAATCCAGACATATTATAAGAGGCTGTATATACAAGTTTTTCATTTTCACCGATGGCAGTGTTCGATGTTTTTTGCGCCTGTGCAGTTCCTAAAGCAAACAGGAATACTAGGATAAATAGTTTTTTCATTAGTTTAATAATAATTAATCTAAGCGGTTGATGTTTTTACCGATTTCATTCAATTTTTGTACCAAGGTTGGAATCCCGTAGATTAAAAAAAGGGTTAATCGTCAAATTAACCCTTTTCCAAAAATACTTATTTCTTTTTAATTACCACCTTCGGTAGCTTTTTTCATTCCATCTTCAATCATATTATAGAACTGATCTAATTTTGGAAGTACTACTATTCTGGTACGTCTGTTTTTGGAACGATTTGCAGCCGTCGTGTTATCTGCTATTGGTATATAATAACTACGTCCTGCAGCCGTCATACGTTTAGGGTCAACTCCAAAATCATTTTGTAAAACTCTTACAACAGAGGTTGCTCTTTTCACACTTAGATCCCAGTTGTCTAATAATACTTTATTCTTGATCGGAACATTATCCGTATGTCCTTCTACCAAGAATTCAATATCTGGCTTGTCATTAACTACTTTGGCAACTTTACCCAATACTTCTTTTGCTCTTGTCGAAACATTGTAGCTTCCGCTCTTAAACAATAGTTTGTCAGAAATCGATACGTATACTACACCTTTCTCTACATTAACTTCAATATCTTCATCATCAAGGTTGCCTAAGGCTCCTTTTAGGCTTGTTACTAATGCTAATGTTACAGAATCTTTTTTATTCAATGCATCATTCATTGTTTTGATCTGTAAGTCCTTCTCTTTGATACTCTCTAGAGATCTTTCTAAGTTCTCTGCCTCTTTGGTAGATAACGTAGCAAGGTTTCCAACGTTGTTTAGTAACGCAGAATTTTGATTTTTAAGATTATTTACCTGATCTCTTAAAACTTTTAATTCAGAACTTTCACTTGCCTTTTCCTCTAGACAGTTATTTAACTTAACAGTTGCAGTATTTAATAAATCTTGTGTTTCTTTTTGTTTTGCTTCTAGATCTGTAAATTTCTTCTGTGATACACAAGAAGATAATAATACAGCCATTGAAGCTCCGATAATCATTGCTTTTTTCATTAGAAAATGTGTTTTTAGTCTTAATCTGGTTATATAACTCAAAATTATTAAAATTGTGACGTAAAGTAGTGTCATTAACAATAATTTAATGAATATAACCTTACAAATGGTTAAATAGTTTTTTATTCAAAATATAATACTGCCATACAACGGAGGAAATAGAATAATATTTCTTCGTATCCTTTGATTTTTTTCGTTTTTTAATAAAAGTAGGCAAATTTTTATAAAAGCTGAAATGCGCTTTAAAAATTGCTAAAAAGTGAGATGGTTTTCTTTCAAATAAATATTTAAAGGCTGCAACTCCATCTAATAGCATTCTAATAAAAATGATAAACCAAATAAATGTTCCAGAAGTATTCTTTACCATCATAAGTAAGTTATTTCTGAAATTTAGAAAAGTTTTTCTGGGATTAATGGTTTCTAATGTTGCCCCTCCAAGATGATAGACTTTAGAGCTGCCGATAAATTGGATGTTATAACCAAGATTTTGGATACGCCAGCAAAGATCAATCTCTTCTTGATGTGCAAAAAAATCTTCATCTAGTTTTCCAACTTCTTCAAAAATTGATTTTCTGATAAACAAACAAGCACCACTTGCCCAAAAAATATCCAACGCATCATTATACTGTCCTTTATCCTCCTCAATAGTATCAAAAATTCGTCCACGACAATATGGATATCCTAATTTATCAATATAACCTCCTGCTGCCCCGGCATATTCAAAGTAATTTTTCTTTTTATAATCAAGAATTTTAGGTTGTATTGCTGCAATTTTTTCTGAAGCTTCAAACGTGTTAATGATCGGAATAAGCCAGCCCTTGGTCACTTCTACATCACTATTTAGAAGACAATAAACATCTGCAGTAATTTTTGAGAGTGCATCGTTGTATCCTTTCGCATATCCACCGTTTATATGATTTTTGACAATTTTCACTGTAGGGAATGATGTTTTTACATAATCAATAGAGTCATCTGTAGAGGCATTATCAGCAAGATATATAGTTGCTTCTTTAGAATGTTTTACGACAGACGGAAGAAATTGTTCTAGTAACAAACGTCCATTCCAATTTAATATGACGATGGCTATATTCACAGCCGCAAATTAATGAGTTTAATTTGAAATTAGTAATCAGCAGGAAGAAATAATTTAGTAATGCTTGTTTGTTTAGAATTGAGTAAATTTTATACGTATAAAAATTCAGTTTCTGTTTTACCTTCATTAACATACAGAAACTGAATTTCATTCCAATTATTTTATTAATTAGGTGTCAACATAAATGCTTATTTACCTCAATACATAACCAGTCACACCTTCATAAGTGTATCCAACTGAAGAATTTCCTTCGTTTCTGTTCGTAGTATAAAAATGATCTACAGCTGTACTGTTATAAAATCGGTACAATGGGATTCTACCGCTACCACCAGATGGATATATAAACCCAGCGACACCTTCATACCTATAACCACCTACAGCATTACGATTAGTTTTGTAAAAATGATTAACAGCGCTACTATTGTAAAATCTGTATAGAGGTATCGTTCCAGAAGTTTGCTGATTAAATATTTTACATTGCACACCTTCATATACATAACCTGAAGGGGTACTGCGGCTAGTACTGTAAAAGTGATTTCCTTTTGCACCTCCTCTAAAGAAACGATAAAACGATACGGGTTGTATCGTAGGAGTAATTTTTTTATATAAGTTAACTAAAGCGGTTTTATCACTTGCAATAAATGGTCTGTCTTTACCATTGCTGCAGGCTAACATCCAAGAATTAGCAACTGGAGCAGTTGGTGTTCCAGAAATATGTATAGCGCCAACACCACCTGGTCCTTCATTTCCTCCTGTTCCACAGCTAAAGCTTCTATCCGCATAATCCGTATGTCTAAATCCGATGGCATGACCTATTTCATGTGCTAAAACAGACGGAGTGTCGGCTCTACTGGTGGTATTGTTATAGTAGTAGGTATTCAGCTTGATGGTTTTAAAAGCATTACCACCACTTGGGAAACCAGCACTAGCTAAAAACCCTCCTGGAATGTTAACTGGAATAATACGGATTTCGTTACTACTAGAATTACTAGTTCTCTTAAAAGTAAGTCTTAAATTAAGCACATTATACCGTGATAATGCTTTATCAAGTGAGTTTATTGCAAAAGATCCAAGTGCAGGATCTATATATACTCTAATGGTTTTAGTACCAGAGACTAAGTTCGCTGTGCGGTACTGTTTTGAATTTACAGTAGTTTCAGGCTTTTTATCGAACTCGTATATTTCTTTTTCTGTAAGAAAGATGTCGTACTCTACGATATAACCATTCTCATATTTATAAACTCCTTCATTCGTATAAAAACCAGCTTGTTCTAATTTTTGTAGTATATCTTCAGGAACGGTTGGTTGCTCTATAGAGTTTTCGCTCAAAGGTTTGGGATTTTCTTGTTTTTCACAGGAGAAAAATGTGATGGCACAAAGTGCAATTAAAACAGGTGTAAGTTTTATTTTTTTCATGATTGTAATATATTATTTAGGTTAATAATTATTTATGAAAATACACCAAGGAATTCTTTCAAAAACAGAAAAGAGGATGTGCTATTGAGTTCTTGTGGATGAATGTACCTACTTTGAGGACTTTAGTAATTAATCTTTATTGAAAAGTAATTTGTATTAAAAAGTTACTTAATCTATTGAAAAAAATATAACTGAAGAATTATTTATAATCCGGAATATCTTTCATAAAAGTATAACGCTCTTTTTTATAATCCATTTGACAATAGTAATGATCGAGTCCGTTTGTAATCATAAGATATTCTGAATCCAACGTCAGATTATAACGAGCAATTTGGTCAAATACTTCTTGTGTTATCTTGACCGAATGAGACTTACATTCTACAATTAGGTAAATACTGCCATCGGCGTTAAAAATTATGATATCATAGCGTTTGCTAAGATCATTGACTTTGATCAGTTTCTCTACATTAATATGGCTTTCGGGATATTTCTTTTCTTCTATCAGATAATGGATGGTATGTTGTCTTACCCATTCCTCTGGTGTAAGGATGATGAATTTTTTGCGGATTCTGTCAAAAATAGAAACTTTATTTTCGCTACTTTTGAACCTGAATTGGTATGCCGGAAAGTTAAGCTTTTGCATAGCACAAATTTGATGAATTTTTCTGAATGGACGAAGTAAAACAGATTGTAAGCGATATAAAGAGCGGTAATATGAAGCCTATTTATTTTTTGATGGGTGAAGAACCGTATTATATTGATAAAATTTCTGAATATATTGATAAGAATGTCTTGGCAGAGGAAGAGAAAGGGTTTAATCAGATGGTTTTATACGGCCGTGATGTAAGTGTAGAAGATATCGTTTCTAACGCGAAACGATATCCGATGATGGCAGAACGTCAGGTTGTGATAGTGAAAGAAGCGCAAGATTTGTCCAGAACCATAGAAAAGTTAACGGATTATGCGGAAAACCCACAACCAACTACTGTTCTGGTCGTATGCTATAAGTATAAAAAAATTGACAAACGTAAAAAACTTTACAAAACTATAGCTAAAAGTGGCATTATTTTCGAAAGTAAAAAGCTTTATGAAAATCAAGTCGCTGATTGGATCAGAAGGGTTCTGGCAGGGGCGAAGTATCATATAGAACCAAAAGCTTCGCAAATGCTGGTCGAGTTTTTAGGAACGGATTTGAGTAAAATCAACAATGAACTGGAAAAACTAAAGTTGATCATACCGAAAGGAGAAGAAATTACTGCAGATAAAATTGAAGAAAATATTGGAATCAGTAAGGAATTTAATAATTTCGAATTACGAAAAGCCATAGGTGTGCGAGATGTTGTAAAAGCACATAGAATTATTAATTATTTTGCTCAAAACCCGAAGGATAATCCTTTGGTAGTAACAATTTCTTTGTTATATAGTTTTTTTTCGCAGGTGCTACAATATCACGGGCTATCTGACAAGTCCCAACGAAATGTTGCCAGCGTGCTTAGAATTAATCCTTATTTCGTAAGTGATTATACTGATGCTGCTCGTAACTATCCTATGAAAAAAGTGAGTCAGATCATTACTTTATTAAGAGAAGCAGATGTTAAAAGTAAAGGTGTAGGCGCAGTGAGCCTTCCTCCAGGAGATATTCTTAAAGAGCTTTTGGTTAAAGTAATGGGATAGGTATTCTTTTTAGACCATTAAAATCTATACGCTACATTAAAGGTTCCATACCCATGATTTTCGGTATCATTTAAAACACCCGTAGACCAACGATAATTGAAGTTGATAGAGAAACGATTTACGGAATAATATAACCCACTACTCAGATGCCATGATATGTTATTGAGGTCGTCTACACCATAGGCTTTTTCATCAAATAAATTACCTTGAATTGTAGCATTATAAGCAATAAAACGGGGTTCAACATCGAATTTAAAAAAGAGTTCAGAATTTTTCTTGGGTAATAGGAGTGAATTATGAAAACCGCTGGAGGTAGAAACACTTTCATATTTACCGATCCTAAAACCTGCCTTAGGTGAGGCTCTGATGTAAAGATTCCCCAAATGTAGAGTTCCCCCTAAATAGGTGTGAAACCATCGAGAATCAGGGTTGAAATCATATATAAAAGTACTTTTTAAATTGAGGATAAATTGATCATTTAATTGAAATTGCCAACCATCATACACAGGATCACCTGTTATGTTTTCGTGAAACCACGTTTGTATATCTCCTACTTGTGATGAAGGACCAATAACGCCAGCAAGAATTTCTGATTTTAAAAATGATCTTTGGAACGTATAAGTAGCACCTAATGTTGCATACAATAAACCTGCGAATGGGCGGTCAAAATCATCTCGATCCTCAATCTCTGGTGTTGTCGCAAACGCTCTTACTTGCGATGGAGTATATCCTTCTAATTTTATACCAAATGTATAAAAAACATCTTTCTTGTTTTTGAAAAACTGCTGTAAGCCTAATAACTTTTCAGCCTTGAAGGAATATTCTAATCCCATTCCATAAGAATAGTATCTATCAGAATCTCTAAATACTGCAAAAATATCATTATCAACGGTCACTTTTAGTTCTGACGTAAACGTTTCTTTCTGAGCCTGAGAGTTTTGAATAGAAAGAAGAATTAGAAAAATAAAAAAAGAGGAAAATGTAGCTTTGGTTTTCATTAAAATAGAGCATATAAAGTAACTTTACAAAAATAATAATCGTTCTTTTTTGACACCCGAAATTTAACTTTTAAAAATAATGCTTGATGTTTTTAATGATGTAAAATATTTGTTATCAGGTGTTTATGTAGGTTTTAAAAATTAGTATATTAAAGATATTTTAACTTAATTAAAACTGGAGCTCACCAAATTTAAAAAATGAAATTATTGCAATTCTTTTCTAAAAGTATTTTTCCAATACTCTTAGTTAACTTTATAGCGATTTTAGGAGCTCTATTGTAATTCCAATTCTCATATTTATTGTTACTGATTTAGGAGGTAATGGTTTTATTTATGGAATTCTGGGAGCGATGTTCCATTATTTCTACTTATTGGAGCTCCAATCTTAGGAAGACTTTCGGATCGGATAGGAAGAAAGAAAGTATTGGTGATTAGTCAAGCAGGTACTTTTGTTGCTTAGTCTTTATTCTTGATAGCATTAATACTTCCAAAGACTGAATTATGGTCATCTGATTAGGATTTTGCAGGTAGCTATAGCGTAGGTGTATGGGTAGTAGCGGATTTCTAATCACAAAATTTTCAGTTTTGCACTGACCTTTTTTTATGTTTTTATTTTCATTTTATCACTTAAACCGCTATTATTTATCAATGTTATGGGTAGTTATTAATCTTTCTTTTATTTCTTCAACCGTTTGATCGAAATCAAAATCTACCTTCTTTTTGAAGTCTTCATTCGCATTATTCTCTTCGGTATAATTAGCTCCCCAACGATAAATATCCATAACGATAGGAACAAGGTCAAGACCTTTTTTTGTCAAGGAATATATATAGGCAGACCTATTATTTGAATCAACTTCCTTGTTGATAATTTTGTTTGCCAAAAGTCTATTAAGTCTATCTGTAAGAATATTTGTAGATATACCCTCTATACTCACCAATTGGTTGAAATGGCGATTGTCAAAAAAAATGAAATCACGAAGAATTAAGAGAGTCCATTTATCTCCGAAAATGTCGAGAGATAATGTTATCGGGCAATCTGACCTCCTTTTTAGCTTTTCCATTTTCCAAAGTTACAAAAATGTACTTGCATAATAAAAGTTCTTTTGTATTTTAGCACTTGTAAAACACAAGTACTAGTTAAAAATAAAATTTATGTCTTATACAATAAGTGTATCAATTGAAGCAAATTCAGAAGCTGTATTTAATGCAATAACCCAGTCAGTTCAAGAATGGTGGGGTTACACCAATTCTGCGGTTTCAAAATTAGATGATGAGTTTACCGCAAGTTTTGATAAAACATGTTGGAAATTTAAAATTTCAGAATTTGAGCCAAATTCGAAAATTGTTTGGCAATGTATTCATGCAAAGCATATTCATAGTGGTTATGATGGAATTGAAAAGGAATGGATTGGAACCAAAGTCGAATGGTATTTGGAAGAGAAAAGCCAAAATGAAACTATTTTAAATTTTATTCATAACGGACTTGTTCCAAAATTAAATTGCTACGAAATATGTTGGCCTGCTTGGGAAAGATTCGTCACTCAAAGCTTAAAAAGCTTTGTTGAATCCGGAAAGGGAATGCCTCATTTGTCCTAATTACGCACCACATGACGCTTCCATTAATACTGCCTTTTCTTGCTAGAGTTGTTGATGGCTTTACTGGCGGAAATACCTCTGTGGCTCATGCTTACTTATCAGATATTTCTACGGATAAAGATCGTGATAAGAATTTTGGAATGATGGGAGCTTCTACTAGTTTGGGATTCGTTTTAGGACCTGCAGTTGCCGGAATTTTAGCTTTGACCATTTTATGAGAAATATTGCTTATTATTCTTGCTACTTTCATTTCACTTGTAGCAACCCTTGTATGGTAGATACTGGGAATCTAAATTTTAAATCTTTTAGAAAATTTTTTCAAGTAGAACATAAAGATTGTTTTTCTGGAAGTAGTATTGAAAATGAGGCTATTAAAAACAACAACAGCTTCCAAGGTGTAATAAGTCAAAAAGGTATTCCATGATTATTTTCGATCTACTTTTTAACATTTTTGGCTTTTAGCCTGTTTTATGCAGGACTACCTATATATGTTTCTACCATGTCGGATTGGACAGCAGTTGATCTTGGGATCTTTCTGGCATATTCAAGTTTTATTATGATTTTGGTTCAAGGACCATTATTATCCTTTTTGTCTGGCAAAGTTCCTAATATTGGATTAGTGGCTATTAGAACGATGCTGTTGTCATTAAGTTTTTTTCTTCTTTCTAATCCCAGTATCATTATACTGTAAGCGGCAAACACATTATTGTCCTTTGCTCATGATTTGATGTGGCCTAGTTTTCTTTCTCTTTTGTCTAAAACCGGAAATGCTGCAATGCAGGGTGTTATTCAAGGGGTTGGAAATAGTATAGGAAGCTTAGCTATTATTTTGGATTAGTACTCGGTGGAATTATGTTTGAAAGCATTGGAGTAACAGTTTTTATTATTGGATCGGGTATTTTTTTATTGATATAGATTCTTCTAATAATCAATTATGTACGGCATAAGAATGCTGAAGTAAAAATTGGTGAAATAGCAGAAATAGCTTAAACATATTTAAGGCTTTTTATGTCTTCGGATTGGTTGCAAAAACTGTTGCCTCAGTAATAAATCCACGATCATCCATTTCTAGTAGACTCGAAATAGTATGTGCTATTTCTTCACCTCTTAATTTTGTGTTTTGTTCAGCTTCTGTATATTGTTTTTGGCTAACATTTTCATCCACACGATTATCTGCAAAACTGGTCATCACCTCGCTTGGATTTACCTGCATCACTCGTATGTTATGTGGCCTTAATTCATTTCTCCAACTTTCTGTCATTCCCCGAAGCGCAAATTTAGTTGCAACATACGGTGAAGCTTTTGGAGAACCTTTTAGAGAAGAAGTAGATCCAATGTTGATGATATTCCCATAATCCTGTTCTATAAAATGTTTGGCTGATGCTTTAGCACACAATGTAGCTCCAAGAATATTGGTTTTAAACTGATCTGTAAATTTATCAGCCTCGATATCAATAAGTTTAGAAATATACCCATAACCGGCATTATTAATCAGGGTATTCAAACCATTCATTTTAATTTTAGCCTGATCCACCATAGACTGTACTTGATCCTCTTTGGTTACATCTGCTTGTATATACGCTATGTTTAATTCTTTGGCAGTTTGCTGCAAGGTTGTCTCATTTCTTCCGGAGATAACTACTTGAGCACCTTTTTCTTTTAGTAGTTTGGCAGTTGCTTTTCCAATTCCAGAGTTTCCTCCCGTAATTAATGCTTTAGTATCTTTTATATTCATTTTTTATCTCATTTTTTTGACTGTTATCAAAGATAATTCATCAGATCTAAATCTTTTGTTAAGGCGAAGATTAATTCCTGATATAATTAACTAGATATCAATCCACTTTACTTATTATGAAACGCGAAGGACGTAATTACTAGAGGAATAATTGAATTTGTTATATAAAGAGCCGGTTTTAACGTAAAGGAACAAAAAAATAATCGATATGAGCTCATTATTTATTGAATCAAAAATTAACTTTATAATTAAATAAAAACAATATTATGGCAGAAATTAAGATTGAAAAGAAAAAGCCAGTTTGGCCTTGGTTATTATTAGCGCTATTGCTTATCGGTGCGTTAGTATATTTCTTTATTTTATCAAACAATGAAGAAGAGACAAGAGAAGCGAATGAAGTTGAAGAAATAGGAGTTGATGGCTCTTCTATTAGTGATAATACTGAAAAAGATGTAATTCCAAAAAAATCTGAAGGGGGTAAAGCTATTGCAACGTATAGCGCTTATATAAAAGATGATACCAAAATGGGTATAGATCATGAATATTCGAATAATGCACTTTTATTACTTATAAATGCTGTCAGTGAATCGGCTGATAATTTGAATATAGATATTAAAGCGGATTTAAAAAAAGCTCGTGAAAATGCAGAAATTATTACAGAGGATCCACAAAAGTTAACACACGCTAATAAAATTAAAAATGCAGGTGTTGTTATTAGTAAGGCTCTAGGAACTATTCAAAAAAGTAAATTTCCGAATCTAGAGAGTGAACTATTGGACCTAGAAAATAGTATAGAAAAAATTAATCCGGATGTAGCAACTTTGAATCAGAAAGAGGATGTAAAGAATTTCTTTGGCAAAGCATCAGAAATATTAATTAAAATGAAAAAGTAGATATGAGTACGACAGAAAAGAATTTATATTATTTGGAAGAATTATCCGATTATAAAGTTGCTAGTGACGATCCTGATATTCGTGGTTGGGAAATCAAAGATAAAGACAATCGTGTTGTTGGTAAGGTGTCTAATATGCTAGTTAATAAGAATATTAAACGTGTAGTTTACTTAGATGTAGCATTAGATGAATCAATTCTTGAAACTAATTACAAGCCTTATGGAACTTCTTCATCTGAAGGAATTCATGGTTTTTTGAATAAAGAAGGCGAGAATCATCTTATCATCCCAATTGGGATGGTGCGATTGGACGAGGAAAACAAAATTGTGGTAACAGATGAAATTGATCACAAAACTTTTGCAGAGACCAAACGAAAAAAGAAAATTGATCCTATTTCTAGAGAGTACGAAGTGATAATTTTGGAGACATATACTCGCAGCAACCTGATGAGAAATTTTCCTCAAGAGGAAGATTTTTACCAACAACAAGAATTTAAACGGAAATAGAATATATTACAATTAGGACATAAAATTAATGAAAGCTCTAAAGTTTACTAATAACTTTAGAGCTTTTTGTTTTATACTGTTAATCCGATTATTGCTCATAATTAGGAATTGGTAAAAAAGAAGAGTCTTTTACTTCAGTCATCACAAATGAGCTTTGTACTTTTGAAATATTTTCAAGTGAAGCTAATTTATTCGAAAGAAAATACTGATAACTTTCCATGTCTTCAGCATATATTTTAATTAAATAATCAAACATTCCTGCCACGTGATAGCACTCAACAACTTCTGGGAACTGCTGGATATCTTTTTCAAATTTTTTGAGATAATCTGTTTGATGAAGGTTTAAAGTAACATTACAAAACACCATTAGCTGTAGCCCTACTTTTTTTCTATCTAAGATGGCTTTGTAAGATTTTATATATCCATCACGGTCTAATTTTTTTACCCTTTCGAAAATAGGAGTAGTGGTAAGACTTAAACGCTCCGCAATCTCTTTGATAGTAATTTTACTATCTTTTTGTAATAAATTTAGGATTGATCGGTCTATTTTATCCATAATATTTTTCTTCTTAAATTATGACAACACTACAAAAATAGAAAAAAAATCTTTTATATTATTTTCAATAGTTTTTTATTCTAAATTATATTATGAAAATGGTTTTAAATTCTTTTTGATGTATTTTTATAAAGTATGGTAACCTAATTTTTGTTTAGAAGTTTAGGAAGCACATCTACAATTATTACTAATAATATAATAGCTAACAAATGCAAGATCATAATTTTAATCCAGAGAGTTTAATGATGACATATGGTTACAAACCTGAGTTATCAGAAGGAGCCATTAAATGTCCTATATTTCAAACATCAACATTTGTTTTTAAAACAGCAGAAGAAGGAAAAGCTTTTTTTGAGTTAGCCTATGGGTTACGAGAAAAATCAGAGAAAGAAGAGTTAGGGTTAATCTATAGTAGAATTAATAATCCTAACTTAGAAATATTAGAAAATCGATTATGTCTTTGGGATCAAGCAGATGATTGTGCTGTTTTTGAAAGTGGAATGTCTGCAATTAGTACCGTCTTACTAGAATTTTTAAAACCTGGTGATTTATTAGTATACAGTAATCCTGTATATGGAGGAACAGATCATTTTATTCATCATTTTTTGGATAAAATAGGGGTGAATACAATAGGAGTGATGCCTAATCAAAGTATGGAAGAAGTAGCGCGGATGATAAAGGCTTCGGGTAAAGCAGATAAGTTGGCAATGATCTATCTGGAAACCCCAGCGAATCCAACAAATGATATTGTAGATATAGAAGGGTTTAGTCAATTGGCAGCGCGATACAGTACGGCAGATAGAAAAACATTGGTAGCTGTTGATAATACTTATATGGGACCTTTGTGGCAACATCCATTACAATGTGGTGCTGATCTTGTATTGTATTCTGCAACCAAATATATAGGAGGGCATAGTGACCTAATTGCCGGAGCTGTTTTAGGAAATGCTGAGCTTATGGTAAGAGTAAAAACATTACGAACATTTTTAGGTAATATGGTAAGTCCACATACCGCATGGTTGATGCTACGAAGTCTGGAAACGTTAAAGGTTAGAATGGATCAGCAGACTAAGAATGCACAAATTGTAGCAAACTATCTAAATAACCACCCAAAAGTGGAAAAAGTATATTATCTGGGGTTGTTAGAAGAGGGGTCTTATGCACATACTACGTATAAAAAACAATGCTCTGCACCTGGTGCGATGGTGTCGTTTGATATTATAGGTGGAGAAAAAGAAGCTTTTATATTTCTAAATAACCTCAAGTTAATGAAACTTGCCGTAAGTTTAGGAAGTACGGAAAGTTTGTCTGAACATCCAAAAACAATGACACACGCAGGAGTTGACGAAACACAACGACAGCAGATGAATATTACCGATCAATTGGTTCGATTGTCTATTGGCGTGGAAAATGCAAACGATTTAATCTGGGACTTAGAGCAAGCTTTAGAAAAAGTTGAAATCGAAGCTACTTTTGAAATAGGTACTTTTTAAATTCATAAATAATTTGTTTTAGAAAGCTCAGGTAACTTCTACTTGAGCTTTTATATTTAGTATTGAAAGTATTTTTTATTCTTCTGAAAATTTGTTCGTTAATAAATCCCATAATTCAGTATGACCATCATCATATCCAAGCGCCCAAATTCCTACCCCTCCAATTTCTTTATTTTTTATCCAATCATATTTTATGGAGAGTGATTGTACATCTTCAAAAAAGATTTGTTTGTAGTTTTTATCAAGGTCATTAATAACAATATAAGTTGAAGAACTTACAGTATCAAATTGTAGAGGGACTTTTAAAGAGTCAACATAAATCTTCTTTATAGATTTATAAAGAGAGTGAGATTTGAATTTTGTAACCTTTGCTCCCATTTCAGGACTTTTAGTATACCATTCGGCTCCATAATAGGGGAGTCCTACAATCAATTTACTAGAACGTACTCCTTTTTTATTATAATAATTAACAGATGTTTCAAGACCCTTTCCAAATTTCTTACTTTTTTTAAAAGGTGTAACAGGTCCGGTAGTTTTACTAAAACTCCCATAATAATCGTATCCCATTAAGGTATAAAAATCTATGTAAGGATCAATCGCCTTAATGTCAAAAATATCATTCCAATCAATTGCATAAAGACATAGAGAGACCATAAGATTTGGATTCTCCTGCTTTAGACTTTTTGAAATGCGAAGGATAAATCGGGTGAAATCATCTTTGTTTTTTTTTGAAACTCCTTCAAAATCAATGTTTATTCCATCTGCAGACCTTAGGGCAAGTAAATTTATCAGGCTATCTATTAATGTTTTTTGTGCGTGTTTATTTTCTAAAAAAATACTGTTATTTTTTTTTCCAAAATTAGAAACAGAAAAAAAAACTTTACAATTTTTTGCTTTAGCACTATCAATGAGAGCAGTAGTTTTCCATTGATGAATATTCTTATAACTACCTGTTTCAGGTTGAATACTATAGGAAAAATACGAAAGGCCCCATAACATAGAGAAGTTATAATTCTTATATGAAGAACCATTAGAAAAGAGATGCCATCCAAATGTACGGGTATTGGGATGAACTTTTCCTTTTTTATGACGTACTTTTTTACCGGAAATATTATTTAAACTATCCCATTGTGCTTCGGTCTTCAAGTTAAGAGCTTCAAATTTTTGGTTGTGTATATGACGTTGACTAATAAAACTGATTGTATCACTAGAGTTTTTTGTATCCTTTTTTCTTATATTCACTGTTTTATCAATCTTACAACTGATTAATAGAATTAACAAAAAACACCCAAAAAATAGTTTCTTCATACTATTGTATATAACCTTTTTGTATAATTATCAAAGATAGGGATAAGTA
Source organism: Aquimarina ulvae (assembly GCF_053613295.3). Lineage (NCBI taxonomy): Bacteria > Pseudomonadati > Bacteroidota > Flavobacteriia > Flavobacteriales > Flavobacteriaceae > Aquimarina > Aquimarina ulvae. The sequence continues at coordinate 69,083 of NZ_JBSIBP030000008.1, read as the reverse complement.
TCGCATTTTATCATTGTTGATCATGGATTCGAGAAATCTGTAATAATAAGCATCTTTTTTTGTGTACTTTTTTTATTTAAAATATTGTTTTTTAGTTTTTATGTGTATAAAGGGGCATCTCACTATGAATTTCGGGTGTTTTCCCCCATTGCTTTATGTGTATTCCTGAAGTATATTTGTACCAGAGATATTAATTAAAGATATAGTAACCATTTTTACACATAGAACATTATGAATTTATCAGGCATCAATTTCCGTTTTATTTTAGAATTTTTAAGAGAACTTCCTAAAGCTAGTAGTCACGCTATTCATAGATAATAATTATTGGCAAAAAGAGGAAATGAAATTAGGGGATTATACGTATTTCATTAGACCGTCAAAAAAGGTAGTTTTATATTAAATAAAAAAAAAGAGTCTATTCAACAATTTTACACAATAATATTATGAAAACATTTCGCTTTAACTTCAAATTTATAAGAGAATTTATAAGAGAACTTCCAGGTGCTTGTAGCCACGCGATACACAGATAGGATGTAATTGTAACTGGAGGATACAATTTATTAGAATCTGTGGGGGTATTCTAATAGTTAGTTATACTAATGGGGACAAAAAACCGGATGTACATACATCCGGTTTTTTATTGAATATTGTCTTTGTTTAAACTGAAAAGTTATCTCTTTTGTATTTTAATTGTAGTATTTCCTATAGTTAGAAAATAAATGGTTGCAGAAGAAAGAGATGAAACATCAATCGTATGATTTGTTAACGATAGAATGCCTTTGGAAGCTAATTTTCCTTGTAGTGTAAAAACAGCATATTCTAGTGGCTCAGGTATTTTATGATCAACTGTAATGGTTGAGCTTACAGGATTGGGATATATACGGAATGTGGTATCATTTTCTTCAACTTCTTCTATACTTAATGTAGTAATTTCTCCATTTATATCATATTTCGAAAAAAAGTTCCAAATGAGGGCAGAGGCATCAATATCATAATTAGTATCTGATGAACCAAATGCAGACCCAGGCCACGTATGTCCACCATTGATTATCTTATAATGTTCTACCTGAGTACCATTATCTCCATTTGTAAATAGTTGATGTTCTACTGTGGATCCATCTGTTGGTGCGGTATCAGGTATGTCTATAATCTGAGGAGTAGTATCACAGTTATTGAAATTTACCCAGAAATTAACGACATCAGGTGTGGATTCAATCCAATTCGCTCCTTGATAAGGAACGGTAGTGTCTGCGGTTCCATGAATTTCCATTACAGGAATCTGATGTGATGGGGTACAGCTATTAGGTTGATTTTTGTTCATAGTTCCGGTTACTGATGCAATTGCTGCAATACGGTTACTTAATTCACAAGCTAATTTGTAACTCATAAATCCTCCGTTAGACATTCCAGTACTATAAATTCTATCTGTATTGATAGTATAATTTGATGATATTTCATCGATCAGTGCTTCCGTAAATCCTACATCATCAACAGTACTGGTTCCCCAACCTACATTAAAGTGTGTGTTTCCAACATTATCCACGGTACCCATAGGATGTACAATCAAAAAACCTTCTGTATCTGCGATTTCCCTAAAATCTCCATAAAACATTTGTTCATTAGCGTTGGATGTATATCCATGAAAATTAAAGACTAATGGAGCTGCAGTATCTTCTGTATATATAGAAGGAATATACAAAATGTATTCACGTGTTATACCGTCGTGTTGTAATGTGCCATTAATGGTTTGTTGGGCAGTTACGGTAATTGAAAACCCCACTAGGAGCACTGCTTTTATCAGAAATACTCTTAAAAAAACGTTTTTTTCAAGGTTATAGTTGGTCATAATATTTTGGGTTTGTGTGAATTTCAAGTCGTAATGTATTTTATTTTTTAAATAGGAAGTATATGAAGGAGGTTAGTTTAGTGTTAAAATTCCTTAATAAAACGTGTAAAATCACAATTTATTGATTTTGAATTTTTTACAATCCTATTTACAAATAGTTACTACATTAAAAAGCCAGATATCTTTTTTATCTGGCTTTTAGTTTTAAAAAATTGTTTTAGTGTTATTTAAGAGCTCCAACCATATCTTCTGGTTTTACCCACTGATCAAATTCTTCTTCTGTTACATATCCTAATGCTACTGCTTCTTGTTTTAGCGTAGTTCCATTTTTGTGTGCTGTATTTGCTATTTCGGCAGCTTTGTAATATCCAATTTTTGTATTAAGGGCAGTAACTAGCATTAATGAATTGTTTAATAATTCAGTTATTCTTGCTTGATTAGGTTCTATTCCCTGTGCACAGTGTACGTCAAAAGAGATGCAAGAATCACCTATTAATTGAGCGCTCTGTAATAGGTTTGACGCCATAACAGGTTTAAAAACATTTAGTTCAAAATGTCCTTGCATTCCACCTATATTGATCGCAACATCGTTACCCATTACTTGTGCACAAACCATGGTTAGCGCTTCACATTGAGTTGGATTTACTTTACCAGGCATGATCGAACTTCCGGGCTCATTGGCAGGAATAATTAACTCTCCAATTCCACTTCTTGGACCGGAGGCCAACATTCGGATGTCGTTTCCTATTTTGTTTAGGGATACGGCAATTTGTTTTAGAGCTCCGTGTGTTTCTACAAAAGCGTCATGAGCAGCCAACGCTTCAAATTTATTCTCTGCCGTAATAAAAGGCAAGCTGGTAAACTGCGCAATAAATTCTGAGACTCTTTTGGCATACCCTTTAGGTGTGTTTAAACCTGTTCCTACTGCAGTTCCTCCTAATGCAAGTTCAGCCATATGGGGTAAGGTGTTTTCTAAAGCTCTGAGACCGTGATTCAGCTGTGAAACATAACCAGACAACTCTTGTCCTATGGTAAGTGGTGTAGCATCCATAAAATGGGTACGACCAATTTTTACAACGTTTTTAAAAGTTTCAGATTTCTTTTTAAGCGTATCTCTAAGCTGGATAATCCCAGGAATCGTCACTTCTATTATTTTTTTATAGGCTGCTATATGCATCCCCGTCGGAAACGTATCATTAGACGATTGTGATTTGTTTACATCGTCGTTTGGCTGAATAGTTTTTTCACCTTCTCCGATTGTTTTTCCAGCTAATTGATGGGCACGATTTGCAATAACTTCATTTACGTTCATATTACTTTGCGTACCAGATCCTGTTTGCCAGATCACCAGCGGAAATTGATCATCGTGTTTACCGTCTAAAATTTCATCACAAACTTGTGCGATAAGATCTCTCTTTTCTATTGGGAGAACTCCTAGTTCGCAGTTGGTAAAGGCGGCTGCCTTTTTAAGATATGCAAAACCATATATTATTTCTAAAGGCATGGAAGCCGGTGTGCCAATTTTAAAGTTGTTCCTGGAGCGCTCTGTTTGAGCCCCCCAAAGTTTATCGGCAGGGACTTTTACTTCGCCCATGGTATCTTTTTCTATTCTATATTCCATAGTGATGATGATTTGTTTTTAGAAGGCAAATTTAAGAATTTGTAGAGCTATTTCTTTATAAAGAATGTACTTTTTAAAAGGCAGTTTATTTTTAAAATTTAGCTATTAAAAATAAATTATATTTAAACTATGAGATAAAGGGAAGAGTTAGTATATTTGGCAAAAATTGAAATTAGATTACTATTATGTTCGAATTTGATCAATACCTTGGTTTTTTAGCTTTTCTAACAATCCTTACTATTGGATTCTGGTTAATGATTTTTTTGTTAACTTTTGTAGTGCCATATTGGATTTTTGGTGCTACGATTGAAAACTTTAAGTTAAAGCAAGAAGCGAAACGAAAGGCTAGGGAAGAAGCATAAATAATAGTATTAGTACTATAACAAATAAAGGGAAATCTATTTTTTAGATTTCCCTTTATTTGATTTATAATATGTGTGTTTTAAGAGTTTTGGTACTATCAAAAATTAATCTATCCTTCAAAATCCTCGTCTCCACCATAGTCTCTTTGTGGACGACCACGTTTCTTTTTTTGATTAAACCTGTAGGTAAATCCAAGATTAAAACTACGTTGCCTCCATTGAAATTCACTATTTTGTTCAAAAAAGTCAGTTGTTGTAAAACTGTTACGTTTTCTGGAATTCAGCAAATCGCTTACATTAAAGGATATGGTTCCTTTATCTTTGAGCACATCTTTACTAAATGCTAAATTGATAGATAAAATACCATCTTGTCTTCCTTGAAGTTCATCAGAGGCTCCACGATAAAATGCATTGGTCTGCCAATCGACTTTGCCAGGTAAAGAAATTTTAGAACTTATCCTTGCAAACCAACTGCTATTTTCCTGACCATAATCCTGGCCATTAAATGATCCATCTAATTTAAACTGAAAAAAATTAACACTTCCGTTTAAACGAAACCATTTAACTGGGTTATATAAGAATCCAAGCTCGGCTCCGCTTCTTTCATTAGTAGCAAGATTAAAAGGAATACTTCTTATAACATCTACTTCAGAATTATTAGGTCCTGTTATGGTAACTTCTTCTCTAACTCTTTGAAAAGCATCCGTTTCTCTTTGGTAATATACTGAAGCAGTCAGTGTAATTTTTTTCCATTTTTTTAAATAACCCAGATCAAAAGCATTAGAGTAAGCTGGTCTCAAATTTGGATTTCCCTGAAAAATATTAGTTCTACTACTTCTGGAAGGAAATGGGTTTATGAACCAACCTCTTGGACGATTTATTCTTCGATTATAGCCCAAGGTGATATTTTCTTCTTCTCCTAGCTCATAAATTAAATTTATCGTAGGAAATAAACCCAAATAATTATTATCGAAATCCGTATCGATTGGAAAAGAAAATTCTTCTTGCAATTCTTCTTCGGTCAATAAAGACGTGATTTCTCCTTTTAGATTAGTGTTTTCAAGTCGAAGACCAAGTAAAAAACTAAAGTCTCCAAACTTTGTTCCGTATTGGGTATATAATGCTTGAACATTTTCGGTATAGTCAAATATATTCGTTTGATTTTCGTTAACGACTAATTCTCCTTGATCGTTTTCTTGTAAAAGTTCATAGTCCGTGACTTCGTTTTCAAAATTCCCTCTGTATCCAGCCTCAAACTGAGATTCTTTTCCTATTGGTAACACATAATCCGCCTGTATAAGGTACTCTTTTTGTTTTTCGGTAGTATTGGTTTCTTCACTAGGAATTTCAATTTGTGCACTTCCTGTATTATCATACCTTAACGGTTCTGAAATAAAAGCCTCTTGTTCCTCATCGTCTACATCATATTGAAAATCGGCAGTTAATTTATGACCTGAGTCATTAAATTTATTGATGTAGTTCAGGGCAAATTGGTAGCTTTCATCTTTTTCAGTTTCCAATTCATTCCTAATCGTACCTACTTGCGGATTTGTGTTTAAGATATAATCATTTTCATTAGTGGTCAAATCTTCGTCTTTTCCCGTTCTATAGAAAATGGATCCGGTAATAGAAGACTTTTCTGTGAGATAAACCTCCATACCTAAATTGGTATTAAAACCTTTATCTTGTCGATCATACTCACGGCTTTCTATGTTTTGATCATAAGGGATGTTATCAAGAAAAGCGTCCTCACGTACATCAAAATACCTTGTATCAAAGAAACCATTTCCAGGACTTTCTCTATATCGATACCCTATCGTATTAAAAATATTGTATTTATCTGTTCGTAAATTTATATTAGAAGTAATATTTGAACTGATTGGATAGCCAGTGTTAACTGCAATAGAACCGTTAAAACCAAGTGTTTTCTCTTTCCTTAGAATGATGTTTAAAATTCCGGCAGTACCTTCGGCATCATACCGGGCAGAAGGAGAAGTAATTACTTCTACTCGTTCAATTGCCTCTGCGGGTAACTGGCCTAATACATCTGTGGACCCAAAACCGGCCAAAGCAGAAGGCCTACCATTGATTAAAATTCGTACGTTTTCATTACCTCGTAAACTGATACCCCCTTCTATATCAACAGAAACCGAAGGAACATTGTTTAGAGCGTCACTGACTGTACCGCCACTAGTGGTTAAATCTTTTCCTATATTGTAAATTTTCTTATCTAATCTAACATCTACAGTAGTGGTCTCTGCAATGATCACTACATCATCAAGCGATTGCATATCTAACCCCAACGGAATAGTACCAAGGTTGGTGTTCTTAAAAAGATTTTGTCTGAGAATTTTTTCTGTTTTAAAGGAAATAAATTCAATTGAAACGTCATAAATCCCTGGAGGGACTTTAATTTTAAAATTTCCTTTAATGTTGCTGATTCCTCCGGTTACTATTTTGTTTTCCTCACGATTTAGAAAGGAAATCGTCGCGTATTCCAAAGGTTCTTTTGTCTGCTTATCTATTATTTTTCCGGTTATATTAACTTCGTCTTGTTGCGCATTTGAAGAAAATCCAATAAAAATAATTAATAGCAGTAATGTAATTTTTTTCATGTCGTTTTTTTGGTTTCCCAAAAATAGGATTAGGGCTTTTGCATCGAGGTTAAAGAGGTGTTAAATATTGTATCCGTCTTTAAAACAGTTGTTTACGTATTAATATCTTCACGTTTAATTAACAGAGTGGCTATCATCATAATACTTCTTTAAGACTTGAAGGAATTTAGTTACATTAAAGAACAATATTTATGATGTGAAATACGTTTCGGTTTTTTAGTTTTGCAGCTGTTTTTATAGATAAAAACGTAAAAAGTAAATAGTATCACAAATCATAAAATAAAATTTATGGAAAAACTTCTAATTAATAAAATATTAGTAGTCGTATTTGTTCTTTTTTCTTCAATTTCGATCTATTCCCAAAGCCATAAGATAGCCCTTTCATTAACAGGAGGTTATGTGGATGAAGGCTTTGGAGGTTTAATTACATTAGATTATAAAGTGAACGAGTTTGATTACCTACAATTTAATGTTCAGAGTAATTTTACTAAATTGGAATATCAGAATATTAAAATACCTGTAGATCTTTATGCTTTTAATGCAGGTTTTTTCTTTGATGTTCTTAGGAACAACAAAAGAACTTTTGCACTAGCTTTGGGTGCTGGTGGAACTGCGGGTTATGAGATTATAAACAATGGAAATGAGGTGCTAGAAAATAATCAGGTGTTGGATGTTGAAACCAATACTGTAGTTTTTGGCGCTTATGCTGGATTGGATGCAGATATATTTTTAATACCCACAGTTGCCATAAATATAAAAGCCCAGGAGGTGTATCATTTTAATAGTGAGATCGGAGAATTTACACCATATTTTGGATTAGGTGTCAAATTAATATTAAAATAGTTCTTATAACCAAGTATTTCATAGAAGAATTATTAAAATAATGAAATTTAAAGGATGAAAAAAATTTATAAATATATCGTATCAGGTATCATTCTATTATGTATTGGTATAGCGTGTACAAAAGAAATTACTGATGATTTAGTAGTGTTTTTTAAAGTTGAATTTAACGAGACTACTTTAGAAACATTTGTAAATACAAGGGAAGAATCTCAGTTTACCATCATAGGAGGAACTGAAATTAACGAGGGTGATTATCAAATAAAGTATAATGTTACAGAAGGGGCGGGATCATATTCTGTAAATAATGTGGCCATTGTTGAAAATGAATTTGTTGAGTTACCCGAAGGACCGGAGTATACTATAGAATACTTAGGAACAGTGGTTGGTACTAATAAAGTAACAATTACAATAAAAGATCAATCTAATCGAGAAGAAGAGTTTGTACTAACATATAATGTAAAGGATACAGATTTTAGTTTTGATGTGATTCCATCACCAGAAAACACCTATGTTGATGGAGAAATTGATTTAAACCTGAGTATTTCTGAAATAAATACGGCCACATATACTGTAGCATATGAATTTGGTTCTCCTGATACAGACATCATAGGGGTAGGAAACATAAAAATTGAAGATGACCTGATAGAACCTAATACCACAGTAGAAGTTCCTGCGGGTGATACTATATGGAATTTCGAAGGAGTTACGGTTGGGACTGTTGAGGTTATATTTAGAGCAACCAGTAGTTTAGGAATAACCAAAGAAAAAATAATTCTTATCGAAGTTACTGAAACACCTGATTTTACATTTTCTGCTACTACAGAAGTGTCTGAGGTTTTAACCAATTCAGCTGTAGAAATTACGTTTACTTTAGAAGAAACCGTTGGTAGTTCTAATTATACCATGCTATTTACCGCAAATAAACCGGGTACTATCGAGTATAATGGGGTAACTTATATAGAGGATAGCGAAATTCCTTTGGAAGTTGGAGTGACAACCGGAGTATATTCAGGAAGTGTTAGCGGGACTAATGAACTTAGGTTTGAGGTAACTAACGCAAACACGATACCTGTTACGAAAACAGCAAACATTACTTTGGAACTTATTGCCCCTGACACCGAAGCACCTGTTATAAACCTTAATGGTCCTGAAATACATTTTATAGATGTTTTTGATTCTTATGTAGAGACTGCTTCAGCATCGGATAATGTGGATGGGGATCTAACAGATCAGATAGTTTTTGGTGGTGATTTTGTAGATACAGATATTTTAGGGTCGTTTATAAGAACTTATAATGTAACGGATTCTTCCGGAAATGTTGCAGAAGAAGAATTGAAAACGATCGTTGTAGAAGATAATTTAATACCAGTAATCACATTGATAGGAAATGGTTTAATTACTCTAGATATTGGTGATACATATATAGATCAAGGAGCGACAGCTCAGGATAATTATGATGGAAATATTTCTTCTGATATCGTCGTTACATCTAATGTAAATACTCAGGTTTCCGGCAGTTATCAGGTTACCTATAATGTCACAGATTCTTCAGGAAATCAAGCAATAGAAGTTGTGAGAGTAGTTACGGTAGTTAATCCAGACACTACACCGCCCGTGATCACTTTAAATGGTACGACCCCTGTGATATCACTGTTAAATAACACATATATGGATCAAGGTGCAACAGCTTTTGATAACGTGGATGGTGACATTACTTCAAATATACAAACCAGCTCTAATGTAAATGTAAATGTAATTGGAACGTACCAAGTTAGATACAATGTACAAGATAATGCAGGAAATGAGGCAATCGAAGTGGTGAGAATTGTTAATGTGGTTCAGTTAACTGAAAATTGCGATTGTCCGCCGGGAGAAGTTGCTTGTGAGCCATTTCCAATCTGCAACTGTATTGATCCACAAACTGAAGGTTGTCCATAAAAAATTTGAACCACATTTATAAAAAAAGTAAAGTTTGATTTTTTCAAACTTTACTTTTTTTATAATATATCAACAACTTTTTCAGGAGGTCGTCCTATAATAGCTTTACTATTTTTTAGAACAATAGGTCTTTCGATAAGTTTAGGATGCTCACACATCACTTTTATCAACTCTTTATCCGTTAATTCTTTACCTTTAAATTTTTGTTTCCAGATGGCTTCATTCTTTCTGACTAAATCAATTGGTTTTATTCCTAAAACTTGAATAATTTTAGCCAGCTTTTCTTCGGTAAAAGGAGTCTCTAAATATTTAACGATTTCCAGATCTTCCTTCTTATCTTCAAGAATTGCTAAGCATTGTCTGGATTTGCTGCATCTAGGGTTATGATATATTGTTGTCATATAGTTTGATTAGTACTCTTCATTTTTTTGTCCCATCATCATCAGAAATGCTTTTAAAAAAGCATCTATATTTCCATCCATAACTGCATCTACATTTCCTGTTTCTTCTGCTGTTCTTACATCTTTTACCAGCTTATAAGGATGCATTACATAATTACGGATTTGTGATCCCCATTCTATTTTCATTTTAGAAGCTTCGATCTCATCTCTTTGTGCTTGTTGTTTTTTTAGTTCCAGTTCAAAAAGCTGTGATTTTAGCATTTGTAAAGCTTTGTCCCGGTTGTCGTGTTGCGACCTGGAATCAGAACAGGATATTTGAATTCCGGTAGGAAAGTGGGTAAGTTGAACTTTGGTTTCTACTTTGTTTACATTTTGTCCACCGGCACCACTTGATCTGGAAGTAATGATCTCGTAATCAGATGGATTTATTTCTATTTCGATACTATCATCGGCTAGAGGATAAACGTATACAGAAGCAAAAGATGTATGTCTTTTTGCATTGCTGTCAAAAGGAGAAATACGAACCAATCTATGCACGCCATTCTCACCTTTAAGCCATCCAAAGGCATAGTCCCCTTCTATTTCTAGTGTAACTGTTTTTATACCTGCGACATCACCTTCCTGAAAGTTTAGTTCTTTTACTTTAAAACCTTGTTTTTCTGCCCACATTAGATACATTCGCATGAGCATACTAGCCCAATCACAACTTTCCGTACCTCCGGCACCTGCGGTAATCTGAAGAACAGCGCTCATGGCATCACCTTCTTCGCTTAACATGTTTCTAAATTCCAGGCTTTCGATAAGCTCTATGGCTTTAGAATAACGTTCTCCCACTTCAATTTCTGTTGCATCTCCCTCTTTGAAAAATTCATAAATAATTTCAAGATCATCAACCAGAGTCACGCTTGTTTCGTATTCAGAAACCCATTTTTTTTCAGCATTTAAAGCGCGCATTATTTTTTCGGCTTCTTGTGCATCATCCCAGAAATCAGGGGCGTATGTTTTTTCTTCTTCGTTTGCTATTTCGATAAGTTTGGCATCAATGTCAAAGATACCTCCTTAACGCAACCAGGCGCTCCCTAAGATCTAGTATAGTCTCAGTATTGATCATAATTGATATATTTTTTGACAAAAATAGGATTTAACAGTTCAGTAGGAAATAATTTTACTATTATTTTATAGATTTAACGATTTTTCAGAACATATATATCACGCTACGATGAAATTATATAGTATTTTCTTCTTTTTAGTTGTTAGCCAATTGCTATCCGCTCAGTTTTTAGACAAACAAAAGGATTTAGAATCTTATAAAGGGTATTTCAATTTTTACTACAATGAAGATAAAGATGAGTTATATTTAGAAGTTGATACACTAAATAAAGAGTTTTTATACGTTCACTCTTTAGCTACAGGGTTAGGATCTAATGATATAGGCTTGGATAGGGGACAGATCGGAGATGGAGTAGTAGTAAAGTTTCAGAAAGCTGGAAATAAATTATTGCTGGTTCAGCCTAATCAGCGATATAGGGCAGTAACAGAAAACAAATCGGAGAAGATAAGTGTTGAACAGGCATTCGCGAAGTCGGTTTTGTTTGGATTTCCTATAAAAGAAAAAAAAGACAGTACGTATATTATTGACCTGACGCCCTTTTTGTTACAGGATACGCACGGTGTCATTAATAGATTAAAACGTCAGAAAGAAGGTAGTTATAGTATTGATAAAACTAAAAGTGCCTTAAGCCTTGCAAGAACAAAAGCATTTCCAAAAAATGTTGAATTTGAGGCATTAACAACTTATAAGGGATCTCCAGAACGAGGTAACCTATGGTCCGTAGCACCAGACTCTAAGTTGATTACGGTTACACAACATCATTCTTTTGTCGAATTACCAGATGATAATTATAAAAAAAGAGTGTTTGACCCCAGAAGCGGAGCATTGTCAATTTCGTACTTAGATTATGCAACTCCAGTACAAGAGCCAATTGTAAAGCGATTTATCAAAAGACATCGATTAGAAAAGAAAAATCCATCATTACCCGTGAGTGAGGCAAAAGAGCCTATTGTATATTATTTAGATCCCGGTGCTCCAGAGCCTGTAAGATCAGCACTGTTGGATGGAGCTAGGTGGTGGAACCAGGCTTATGAAGCTATTGGATTTAAAAATGCTTTTCAGGTAAAAATGCTTCCTGAAGATGCGGATCCCATGGATTTGCGATACAATGTCATACAATGGGTACACCGTTCCACAAGAGGATGGAGTTACGGTGCGAGCGTTGTAGATCCGAGAACCGGAGAAATTTTAAAAGGTCATGTTAGCTTGGGTAGTTTAAGAATCCGTCAGGATTTTCTTATTGCACAAGCATTATCCAACAAACCTTTTGCTAATAGTGACACTAATTATCAACCTATGTTGGAAATGGCATTAGCTAGAATCCGTCAGTTGTCTGCCCACGAAGTGGGACATACGATAGGATTTGCACATAATTTTGCAGCTAGTACCAATAATAGAGCGTCGGTTATGGATTATCCGCATCCATCGATAGGCTTAGAGGATGGAGAGATAAGCTTTATGAATGCTTATGACACCAAAATTGGTGTCTGGGATAAAGTTACAGTAGCATATAGTTATTCAGAATTTGGAGAAGAAGTTGATGAAAATAAGCAGTTGGATACTATTTTAAATAATGCATATGCCTCAGGATTACGTTTTATATCCGATAGTGATGCGCGAGCTCGGGGAGGAGCTCATGGTTTGGCTCACTTATGGGATAATGGAAAAAGTGCTTCTGAAGAATTAAAAAATGTACTCGCAATCCGCGAAACAGCAATTCATAATTTCTCTAAAGATAATATTCGAAAAGGTGAACCATTTTCAGTCTTAGAAGATGTATTTGTTCCGTTATACTTTTTTCACAGATATCAGACTGAAGCAGCAGTAAAATTGATAGCAGGACTCAATTATAACTATGCAACCAAAGGTGATGGACAGACTGTTGTAGAAGCTATTTCAGAGAAAGAGCAAAGAGAAGCGCTGAATGAAGTATTACGAACGTTATCCCCAGAAATTCTAGCAATTCCCGAGGATAAGCTAAAAATGTTTCCTCCAAGAGCTTTTGGGTATGGACGTACGAGAGAATCTTTTAAAAGTAAAACAGGCGTAACATTTGATGCAATCAGTGTTGCTTCAACCGCTAGTGATATGAGTTTATCTCTTTTGCTTCATCCAGAAAGGTTTTCACGTTTGATTCAACAAAAAAGTTTGAATTCTTCACAATTGGGAGCTGCTGAGGTTTTGGAAGCGTTAATCAACATTGTTTTTGAAACGAAAACAAAGAACAACTACCATAATGAAATTCAGCAAACGGTAAAGAGTAATGCGCTAAAGCACCTGATGAATTTGGCTAATAATAGGAATACTTATACACAGGTGCAAGCTCTGGCATATAATTCTTTAAACCAAATAAAATTACTGCTAAATTCTGAGAAACAAAAAGGTATATATAAGGCGTACAATGATTACTACATAAAACAAATTCAGGATTTTATGAAAAAGCCAGAAGATTTTAAGCTGATACCTTCACCAAAAATCCCGGATGGCTCTCCCATTGGAAGTTTTAGATGCGGATTCTAAAAACTTATTTCGGAGCTGGTACTATCAAATAACAACTATTTTAACTACATAATAAATGATTATAGATCTTAGGAGTGATACGGTCACTAAACCTACTTCAGAAATGCTCGATGCTATGATGAACGCTACAGTAGGGGATGATGTATATAAAGAAGATCCAACTGTTAATGCTTTAGAAGAAAAAATCGCAAGTATGTTTGGGAAAGACAGCGCTTTGTTTTTTCCATCTGGGAGTATGGCGAATCAAGCAGCTATTAAATTACATACCCAACCAGGAGAGCAATTAATTGCTGACAAATATGCTCATGTATACAATTATGAAGGAGGAGGTGTTTCTTTTAATAGCGGAGTTTCGTGTAAGTTGACAGAAGGGGATAGAGGTATGATAACTGCAGATCAGGTATTGGCTGCTATCAATCCGCCTGATTTTTATCATAGTCCATTGACGAGTTTGGTATGCATAGAGAATACTACAAATAAAGGTGGAGGAGCGTGCTATGATTTTGAAGAGATTGTAAAAATCAAGCAGATTTGTAAAGACCATGATTTAGGATATCATTTAGATGGCGCCCGCTTATGGAATGCTTTAATTGCAAAAAAAGAAAAACCTGCACAATACGGAAAGGTGTTTGATACCATTTCTGTATGTTTGAGTAAAGGATTAGGATCTCCTATGGGTTCAGTATTAGTTGGTGATCATAACATCATGCAAAATGCCATTAGAGTTCGTAAAGTATTGGGTGGTGGAATGCGACAAATAGGGTATATGGCTGCTGCTGGGTTATATGCCGTAGAGAATAACATTGATCGCTTAGTGGATGACCATAAAAAAGCAAAAGAAATAGGAATGGTTTTACAAAAATTATCCTTTGTATCTAATGTGGAACCGATAGATACAAATATTGTGATTTTTACTATTGATAGAGATGAAGAAGAATTTATTTCTGGAATGGCAAATAAAAACATTCATTTTTATAGTATGGGGCAAGGAAAGCTAAGGTTTGTAACACATTTGGATTACACACAAGAAATGCACGAGTATTTTTTAACACTATTGCAAGGGCTCTAAAAAAAATAAAGCTGCTTAGGTAAGATGAACAGCTTTATTGAAAATTATAAATTTAATACTTAGTAAACTTAAGCTTCTTTTGTATCTGCTTCTGGAGCATTTTCCTTAACAGAATTAATTCCGTTTTCCATTCCAGATTCAGAAGAGTACATCTGACTACTACCTATTACCTGACCGTTAGTTGCTTTCAGATTAAAAAAGAATTTTCCGTCCTTAGCAGTTTTTCTTTCATACCTTCCATCTTCAACAGCATTTTTTTGGACAGATGCAATTCCATTGATAGCTGCAGCTTTACTATTATATACTTCACTGCTTAGAATCACCTGTCCATTTTTTGCTTTTAATGTGAAATGATAATTATCGGATCCCTCCTTATTTTTGAGTTCAAACATATTGTCGATTTTAAATAATTTTAGAATGATTTCGATAAAAATATAGAATAATAAGGAGAAAGAAAAATATTAAAAAAGGCAAAGCTGGATTTTTAAGTCATGTATCAAATAAAAATAAAATACACCAAAATATGCCACTTTTTTGAAATGTTGCTCTTAGTTATTCTTTTTTATCTACATAACTATTTATTCTGATTGTAACTTAAAACCAGTATTTTAATATTATCCTGTATAAAAACAAGGGAACGCCACCTTTTTCAAAAATAAGATGATTACTGATTTTATTTGAATAAGTCTAATCCCGGGATGTTAGGCATTCCTTCCTTAGCCACCGCAGCAAGTTCAGCTTCATTGACAGCTGTTGCTTTTTTAATGGCCTTGTTAAGTGTAAGAACAAGATAATCTTCTAACTGCTCTTTATCATTGAGTAATTCATCAGCAACAGATATACTTTTAATGTCACGATTGGCCGTAATTGTTACAGAAAGAAGATTATCAGAACTACTTTCATCTACCAAAACAGTATCTAATCTTTTTTTAGTTTCTTCTACTTTTTTCTGGGTTTCTTTTAGTTTACCCATCATTCCCATCATATCTCCAAACATTGATCTTTTTTTTAAAATTATTTATTAAGAACAAAATTAGTATTTTACGTGTTAATAAACTAAGAGAATAATGTGAAAAGTCATTGAGTAATGTAATTGCGAACTCTTACTTTTGCAATTGGCTTTAATCATAATAAAGAAAGAATATTGGAGACAAAAGTTCAAAACCCATTTGCCGCAAAAAAAGCAACACCTTTAGAAAAACACGGAGATATTCGTATTGACAATTATTTTTGGCTCAATGATAAAGATAACCCCGCGGTGATCGACTACTTAAAACTAGAGAATGATTATAATGACAGAATGATGGGGCATACTAAAGATTTTCAGAAAAGTCTTTTTGAAGAAATGAAAAGCCGGATCAAAGAAGATGACGCATCTGTACCTTATAAACTCAATGGATATTGGTACATAACTAGATATGAAACTGGCAGGGACTATCCCATATACTCTAGAAAAAAAGAGCATCTTGATGCCCCAGAAGAAATATTATTTGATTGTAATAAAGAAGCAGAAGGGCACGCTTATTTTAAAATGGTTGGATTAAATATAAGTCCTGATAATACGTTAATTGCATATGGAATTGACACTTTAAGTAGAAGAAAATATACGATACGAATCAAAAACCTGATAACAGGTGAAATATATCCTGAAATAATTGAAACTACAACCGGTGGAAGTACTTGGGCTGCTGATAGTAAGACATTATTTTATACAAAGAAAGATGATGATACATTGAGGTCCTTCAAGGTTTTTAGACATCATCTCGGTTCAGATTCTTTAGAAGATATAGAGGTTTATCACGAAAAAGATGATACTTATAATGCATTTGTTTACAAAACAAAGTCAAAAAAATATATCGTAATTGGTGCTAGCAGTACGCTGACTTCTGAATATCATATTCTGCCAGCCGATAACCCAACAGGAGTATTTACTGTTTTTCAACCCAGGATCCGAGGTTTGGAATACGGAATAGCTCATTATGAGGACAGCTTCTATGTGCTTACTAATGCAGATGGAGCAACGAATTTTAAATTAATGAAGGTTTCAGAAAAAAATACACTGAAGGAAAACTGGAAGGATTTAATCCCTCATCGAAAAGATGTATTATTAGAAGACGTTGATATTTTTAAGGAGTATTTGGTAATAAGTGAACGCAGTAACGGATTGAATAAAATAAATATAAAGAAATGGGACGGTACTGTAGACTACTATCTTCCTTTTGACAATGAGACATACACCTCATATGTAAGCACCAATGTTGATTTTGATACCAAAACCTTACGGTATGCATACAATTCTTTGACTACTCCGAACTCTATTGTCGATTTTAATATGGATACGAAAGAAAAAGAAGTAAAGAAAGAACAAGAAGTGTTAGGAGGTAATTTTGACAAAAATAATTACATTTCCGAAAGAGTATGGGCTACTGCAAATGATGGAACAAAAGTTCCTATATCATTAGTCTATAAAAAAGGGATTGTTAAAGATAATTCTAATCCACTTTTGCAATATGCTTATGGATCTTATGGTTCAACTATAGATCCCTATTTTTCTACAGTAAGGTTAAGTTTGCTGGACAGAGGATTTATCTATGCAATAGCGCATATTCGAGGCGGGGAGTACTTAGGTCGTTCTTGGTATGAAGAAGGAAAGCTTTTTAAAAAGAAAAATACATTTACCGACTTTATTGATTGCTCTAAGTTTTTAATCGAAGATGGATATACAAGTACAGATCACCTATATGCAATGGGAGGTTCTGCCGGTGGACTATTGATGGGAGTTATTGTAAATATGGAACCAGCACTATATAACGGAGTGGTGGCCGCAGTGCCATTTGTAGATGTAGTTAGCACCATGTTAGATGATAGCATACCATTAACCACTGGAGAGTATGATGAATGGGGTAACCCCAATGAAAAAGAATATTATGATTATATGAAAACATATTCACCTTATGATAATGTAGTTGCTCAAGAGTATCCTAATATGTTAGTTACGACAGGATTACATGATTCTCAGGTACAATATTGGGAACCAGCTAAATGGGTAGCTAAATTAAGAGAATTAAAAACCGATACAAATCTATTATTACTACACACAAACATGGAGGCTGGTCACGGAGGAGCTTCAGGAAGATTTGAGGCACTAAAAGAGGTAGCAGAAGAGTATGCTTTTTTGTTAGATTTGGAAGGGATCAAGAATTAATTAAAAAAATTAACGTAACTTCGTGGCGTCTTTGTAACAGTTTGCAGACTCCCCTTTTTTTAGTTCTTCAAACTTGTTTAAACACAACCCTTATGAGAGAAGATATTCAGGCTTATAATAATGTATTAGAGCTTATAGGTGATACACCACTTATAAAATTAAACAAAATTATGAAAGGCTTCCCAGGTAATTTCTATGCAAAAATAGAATCTTTTAATCCTGGACACTCTACTAAAGATAGAATAGCACTTTATATTATTGAGGAAGCTGAGAAAAAAGGTTTTTTAAAACCTGGTAGCACCATCATTGAGACCACTAGTGGAAACACAGGATTCAGTTTGGCAATGGTAAGTGTAATTAAAGGATATGATTGTATACTAGCAGTAAGTTCCAAGTCCTCTAAGGATAAGATAGCAATGCTAAAAAATATGGGTGCAAAAGTATATGTGTGTCCAGCACATGTAAGTGCTGATGACCCAAGATCTTACTATCAAGTAGCAAAAAGGCTTCATGAAGAAATAAAAGGATCCGTTTATATAAATCAATATTTTAACGAGTTAAATGTTGACGCACATTACAAATCTACAGGACCCGAAGTTTGGAACCAAACAAATGGTAAAATTACTCATTTTGTAGCCTGTTGTGGTACAGGAGGTACAATCTCAGGAACAGCCAAATATTTAAAAGAAAAAAATAGCGATATTCGGGTATTAGGAATTGATGCATATGGATCAGTGTTGAAAAAATATCACGAAACCAGAGAATTTGATGAGGAAGAAATCTATCCGTATCGAATAGAAGGTTTAGGTAAAAATTTGATCCCTACTGCTACCAACTTTGATCTGATCGATAAATTTGAAAAAGTTAGTGATGAAGAAAGTGCTCATACTGCAAGAGAACTGGTAAAGAGTGAAGGTATGTTTCTTGGGTATACTAGTGGTGCTGCTATTCAGGGAGTTAAACAATTGGCTAAACAGGGTGAATTTGACAAAAACAGTAATGTAGTGGTTATTTTACCCGATCACGGATCTCGTTATATGAGTAAGGTATTTAGTGATGAGTGGATGATGGAACAAGGATTTTTTGATAGTGTACACGAAGAGGATGCTACAAAAGTTCAGTTTATTAAGTAAATTCATAATATAAAAAATATAAGCATCTGGTATTTTACAGGTGCTTTTTTTGTGAAAAATTAGTTTATGGTAGTGATTTAGGATAATATTATGCTATCACATCAATTTTCTGTATTTTCGCACACTTAAAGAAATCAAATTTGCGGTAGATGAGAGATTTATTTGATAAAATATATAAAGACAAGGGACCTCTAGGAAAATGGGCAGACCAAGCAGAAGGATATTTTGTTTTTCCAAAATTAGAAGGGCCAATATCAAATAGAATGAAGTTTCAGGGTAGAGAAGTAGTCACCTGGAGTATTAATGATTATTTGGGGCTAGCTAATATGAACGAGGTGCGCAAGGTAGATGCAGAAGCTGCAGCTGCTTACGGATCTGCATATCCTATGGGAGCCAGAATGATGAGTGGACATACGGATTTGCATGAACAATTACAAAATGAGCTTGCAGAATTTGTACATAAAGAAGCTTCTTATTTATTAAATTTTGGATATCAGGGAATGGTATCTACTATTGATGCTTTGGTAAGTAAAGATGATATTATTGTATATGATGTGGATGCACACGCATGCATTATCGATGGAGTTAGATTGCACCAAGGACAACGATATACGTATCGTCATAACAATATTGAAAGTATTGAGAAAAACCTGATGAGAGCCACAAAAATGGCTCAAAAAACCGGAGGAGGAATTTTGTTAATTTCTGAAGGTGTTTTTGGAATGCGTGGTGAACAAGGGAAATTGAAGGAAATAGTTGCCCTGAAAGAGAAGTATAATTTTAGGCTATTTGTTGACGATGCACATGGTTTTGGAACATTAGGAACTACTGGAGCTGGAACCGGAGAAGAGCAAGGAGTACAGGATCAAATTGATGTGTATTTTGCTACTTTTGCTAAATCAATGGCAAGTACAGGAGCGTTTATAGCAGCTGATAAAGAAATTATAGACTTTCTTAAATATAATTTGCGATCTCAGATGTTTGCTAAATCATTACAAATGCAGTTAGTAGTTGGAGCTCTCAAACGTTTGGATATGTTGCGTACCATGCCAGAATTGAAAGCAAAGCTATGGGAAAATGTGAATGCATTACAAAATGGTTTACGAGCTAGAGGTTTTGATTTGGGAACTACCCAAAGTTGTGTAACACCTGTTTATTTAAAAGGAAGTATACCTGAAGCAATGGCTTTGGTAAAGGATTTAAGAGAAAATCATGGGATATTTTGCTCCATTGTTGTATATCCTGTAATTCCAAAAGGAATGATTTTGCTAAGATTAATCCCTACAGCATCTCATACGATGCAGGACATCGAAGATACATTAAATGCTTTCTCTGCAATTAGGGAAACATTAGAAAATGGAACCTACAAAAGAGTGTCTGCTGCATTGGCAGAGGCAATGGGTGAATAGAGTAGAGCATCAAATTCAAATATAAAACATAAAAATCCGCTGCTAGCGGATTTTTTTTAAATGTTTTTTCTGTAGGTTCTACGTTTTTTGTGTTGTTCGTGCTCATAATCATTCCATAATGCCTGAATAGCTTTATTCTCCTCTAATTCTGGATTCGTTTCTACCGTTTCTATACCATTACGAATAAAGGTTTCATTCATTTCCTTGAAAATAAGTGCAGTAACTCCTTTGTTTTGGTATTCTGGATCTATGCCGATAAGATAAAACGCAGCAGTGTCATTTCTTCTTTGTGCTTTAAGAATGTGTAGGAATTTTAGTGGGTATATTTTACCGTTCATTTTTTTCAAAGCTTTAGAGAATGAAGGCATAACAATCGAAAAAGCAATTAACTTTCCTTTGTTATCAGCAACGCAGGTAATATATTCTGGATTTAAATACGGCAAGTATTTTTTCTTATACATTTCAATTTGATACTGCTGTATGGGTACAAATGTCTGTAGGCTGCTGTAAGTTTTGTTAAGTAAGTCAAACATGTCATCTACATATTTCAAAAGTTCTTTACTTTTTTTAAACTTAAGCAATTGAAGTTGATACCGCTCTTGTATTATTCTGGCAAATTTTATAACCTTCTTTCTGGTTTCTTTCGGAACTTTTATTTTATATTCTACCCAGGTAGCTGCATTTTCAAAACCTAACTGTTCCATATGCTTTCGATAATATGGATAATTATACCAGGTAATCATCGTATTGAGCTCTTCAAATCCCTTTATCAAAATCCCTGCTTTGTCCATATTAGAAAAGCCTACAGGTCCTTCCATATATTCTAAAGAATGTTGTTTTCCAAAGTCCGCGACTGTTTTTAATAAAGCTTTGGTAACATCGATATCATCAATGACATCAAACCATCCAAAACGAACTTTTAGCTTTTTTTGTTCATTGACTTCAATCCAATTAATAATTGCAGCTATTCGCCCTACTATCTTTTCATTCTTAAAAGCCAGGAAATATTTGGCGACCGCATTATTAAAAACAGGATTTTTTTTAGGATTCATTACATCTAACTCTTCTTTAATAATAGAAGGAACGTAATAGGGAGAGTCTTTATATAATTCAAAAGGAAACTTAACAAATGTAGTCAAATCTGCTTTAGAGGTAATTTCTTTAATCGTAATCATACAGCTTCACTAGTTCGTGACAAATATATGACCCTTTTGGCAAATATGTGAACTGAAATGTTTCAATTTACGTATCAATCGATAACTTATGGGTTTTTTGCTGTTAAATAAATTTTGAATAAAAAATACTCCATTGGACAAGCTAATGATCAATGGAGTAAAGGATACATAACTAATAACAATTCTAGTTGTCATTTTACACACACACAACTTTAGTATCCAGGAATTTTATAATAACATTATTTTAATAAAGGCTCGATATATAATAACAGATCAAACTAATGTGTTAAAGCGAAATAAGTCTTGTTTGTATTTTTTACTTAATATTAGCATTGGTTCGGATCCAGTTTTTAGGTCGCATTACAATAACTATATAAGTCTTTAAAATGTATTTTTAAATTTTTTGTTGCTTGATCAGGATCATTATTTTTTATAGCATTCATGATATTTTGGTGTTCCTGAATCAAAGTGGAAAAGTTTGTTTGGTCGCAAACCTCATACGTTACAAAATTTGTGATGATTTCGGGTGTGATCGTCAACATTAGTGAGTTGATAACACTGTTACAACTTGCTTCTACCACTTTAAGATGAAATAATAAATCTTCATCAACAGCATTTTCTCCATTTATTGATTTTTCAATATATGCTTCGTGAGCCTCTTCTATTTGGTGTAATTGTTTCTTGGTTCTTCGAATCGCTGCTAATCGTACCGCTTTGGCCTCTAGGATTAATCTTGTCTCCACTAACGATTTGAAATCAGGTATTTGTAATTGCAAAATATTAGCCATCATAGAATTTAATGCGCCCACACCAATTTTGGAAACGAAAGTTCCACTCTTAGGATATCTTTTAACTAAGCCATAAAATTCCAATTTTTGAATTGCTAGCTTTAGTTGACTTCTACTAGCACCGAATTTTTCGGACAATGTTCTTTCAGAAGGTAATTTATCTCCAGGTTCGAGTTGTCTATTGATTATTAGATCTCTTATTTTAGAAATCACCTTTTCTACTTCATCTTTTGGTGATAATGGGTCGGTTTCTGGGTTAATTCTCATAATTATATATTGGTCAACCAAATTGGTTGACCAAATATAAGAGAATTATTTTAACCTACACATTCTTAATGTTAAAAAATGATAGAAATATTAAAAAATCACTTTTTTTATTAGATATTATCATTATTGACTATAGAATACTATTGTTTAATAGGCTAAAAAAGGATATTAAAAAAGGGTTAAACATTTTGTGTTTAACCCTTTAATCTTATTTTATTATTTTAAAGAAATTACGAAGAACTACCCTTCATTATTGTTATCACCTTCATTGTCTTCTCCTTTTTTCTTTTTCTCTTCTTCTTTTTTACGCTTTTCTTCCTCTTTTTTTCTTTTCTTTTCTTCTTTCAAGCGTTTTTTCTCTTCTTTTTTAAGACGTTTTTCTTCTTCTTTTTTGGCTTTAGCCTGTTCTTTTTGAAGTTTTTCATAAGCAGCATCTATATCCTCATCTTCTTGTTCTTTCTTTTCTTCCTTAACATCTTTCTTCTCTTTGACTTTTTCAGGCTCTAGCGCTTTCTCCATTTCTTCTAATTTCTTGAGCTCCTCATCAATCTGTTTTAACTCGTCATCCACACCTTCATCTTGTTCCATCTTATCTAATTCTGCATCTATGTCCTCAATCATTTTTTGCTTTTCTTTTTCAGCTTTGATTCGAGCTTTTTCTGCTTGCTTAGCTTCTTTGGCTTCTCGTTTTAAACGTCTTCTCTCTTCTTTTCTGAACTTTTTATCGTCCTTTTTATCCTGCTTCTCTTTTTCGATTCGCTCGCGTTCCAGGCGTTGTTCAGTTCTTCGTTTATCTAGATCCTCTTCCATGGCATCTCTGTGACTTCCGTCTTCGAATTCATTAATAAAAGGAGTTTTTTCTAACTTTAAGCTATCATTTTCTATTTCTTCAAACTCTTGGTTGATACGTAAGCTATCACTTTCTTTTTCGTTTAATTCTTCTTCTTTCTTTATACCGCTTTCAAATCCTGGTTTTTCAATAATTTCATCTTTATAATGCCAGTCAAATCTGTAAGAAGCACCAACACTTACTCTGAAAATAGATGGGGTGTCCTTAAAGTTTGTTGCAATATTGGCATCGATTTGGAGATCATTGTTAAATAAATATGCTCCTCCTAGTCTTAAAATATTATCACTGTAAAAGTCACTTTTTTGTCCTTGATATTCTCCAAAGACAGCCCATTTATTATTTAAGGTATGTGTACTGGTAATAATCCACCCATACGCAGGATTCTCTGTTGTTATTTTATCAACAATTAAATTGGTTACAAGTACCCAACTACCTGCATTACTGGTCCACCAATTGTTCTGTGTCATAACCACAATCTTGGGACTAATGGTTTGATCCCCCAAAAATGTAAAAGCATTGTCTGTATTTACATAGTTCATGCCGACGTAAGCCGATACTGCAGGAATAAGGCTTTTCCATTTAAATCGGTACCGCTCTTTCCAGCTTTTTAATTCGTCATAGTTTATAGAATCTTGTTCTTTTGGTTTTTTATACGGATCGTAAATAAGGTATTTAACTCCTATTGTATTGTATTCAAAATCTGTTTTTCTTATTTTTTCTTCATTAGCTCCAACGGTTTGTTTAATTCCTTCACTTCTAAAACTACCGTTAAGGTTAATTTCTAGTTGTTCTATAAGCAGCCCGTATCTAACCGTATAATCAAAATTAAAAGTGTTTGTCTTGGTATCAAACAATTTATGTTTCTCTTTTCCAAAGCCAAAACCTCCTTCTACTTGTAATACGTTATTACCAACAGAGAAAGCACCCTGAGAAGTACCTGGTCTATTGGTGTTAATTTTCTCAGTATATTGTGCAGATGTGGTCATACCAAGTAGGAATAGGCTTACCAGCACTAGCATAAATTTAGGGCTCATATTCAATAGATTTGGTTCAAATATAGCAGATTTTATCATTTTTTTAGGATTGACTTCATGTAATTGTATAGAGAGTTCCCTATTTTTGAAAAAAAATAATATGCAAGAAGCTTCTTTATCAGGGGTATTAAAGGTTATTCTCATTCTGTTATTGGTATATTACGGATTAAAGATACTAACGCGTTTATTTGGTCCTCTATTGCTTAAATATGTAACAAAGAAAGCAGGAGAAAAGTTTCAACAGCAATTTCAACAATACCAACAACCTCAATCTTCGCAAAAAGATGAGGAAACAATAGATAAAAAACCCAAGCAAAAATCTGGCAATAAAGATGTAGGTGAGTACATCGATTTTGAGGAAATTGATTAATTTGCCCCTTCATTCATAAATCGTCTTACACATGATGCTTCATCTAAAAAGATTTTTACCTCATTTACTGGTTATTTTAGGCTTTATACTTGCTTCGCTTACTTTTTTTAATCCTGTCCTTAGCGGAAAGATGATATATCAGAATGATATCAAGCAGTACGAAGGTATGGCTAAGCAACAAAATGATTATCGTAAAGAAACAGGAAATGAGACTTTTTGGAATAATTCGGCATACGGGGGTATGCCCACCTATGCTATAGGAGCCAGGTTCCCTCATGACTATATGGATAAGCTGGATCGTTTGATTCGATTTTTACCAAGACCTGCCGATTATTTGTTTTTATATCTAACGAGCTTTTATATTTTATTATTGGTTATGAGAATTCCTTGGAAAATGGCTATTCTCGGAGCATTAGCCTTTGGTTTTTCAGCCTATCTAATTATTATCATAGGAGTGGGACATAATGCAAAAGCGCATGCAATAGCCTATTTCCCATTGGTGTTATCAGGAATTTTGTTGGTATTTCAGAAACGATATATTTGGGGTTTTATAATGACAACCTTGGCAATGGGGTTAGAGATTCAGGCTAATCATTATCAAATGACTTATTATCTAGGGTTATTGGTGTTCGTGATTGGGATTTCGTATGCTATTGATGCTTTTAAAAGAAAAGAACTACGACACTTTTTTAAGTCTTCAGCTATTTTAATAGTGGCTGCTTTGTTAGGTTTGGCAACCAATGCAACAACTTTGTTAGCTACATCAGAATATGCAGAAACCAGTATACGTGGTAAAAACTTGTTAGCAGAGTCTACAGCAACATCTTCAGAAAAAAACGGGTTAGATTATGAATATATCACTGAATATAGTTACGGTATATTTGAGTCATTGAACCTTTTTGTTCCAAAACTTATGGGACTTGGAAGAGCTTCTGATTTAGGGAAGGATTCTGCTTTTTATCAAAAGTTGATTGAATTAGGTCAACCACCTGAACAAGCTGATTATTATGCCAATGTTACTGGTCTGTATTGGGGAGCGCAACCTTTTGTAGAAGCACCTCCTTATTTAGGTATTACCGTCGTATTTCTTGCATTGTTGGGATTATTATTAGTAAGGGGTAGGGTACGCTGGTGGCTTTTAGGTGGAATTATTTTGTCGCTTACATTAAGTTGGGGTAAGAATTTGGATTTTCTAACTAGATTCTTTGTTGAATATGTTCCTTTATATAATAAGTTCAGAGCAGTATCTAGTATTCAGGTAATTTTAGAATTTGTAGTGCCAATTGCCGCAGTATTTGGATTGTATCAGTTATTCAATGAAAAGACATCATTCCAAGAGCGACAAAAGAAATTTTTGATATCCTTAGGTGTTTTTGGTGGACTATGCCTTGTTTTTTGGTTATTTGGAGGAAGTTTATTTAGCTTCAAATCTCCAAATGACATTCAGGTAGCTATAGAGCAACCAGCAATTTTTGATGCTATAAAAGAAGACAGGATTACTATTATGAAAAGTGATAGTTTACGCTCACTCATTTTTCTCATTCTCATAGGCGGTTTACTTTGGTTTACTTTGCAAAAGAAACTTTCTGAAAACATGATGCTAATAGGTGTTGGTATTCTTATAGTGGTAGATTTAGTTGGTGTGGATCGACGTAGTGTAGATAGTGAATCGTTCATCTCGAAACGTACTTACAAATCATATTTTCGACCTACAGCTGTGGATCAGGAAATTTTGAAGGATGAATCGTATTACAGAGTACTGGATCAAGCCAGAGGTTTTAACAACTCACACACTAATTATTTCTTTAATTCTGTTAACGGTTATTCTGCGGTTCGCCCCAGAAAGATGGAAGACATTTTTTATGGTCATATTGCAAAAGGAAACCTTCAGGTAATGAATATGCTCAATATCAAGTATGTAATCCAGCAGAACGAAAAAAGACAATTAGATGTACAAAAAAATCAATTGGCAAATGGACCTGCTTGGTTTGTTGAAGACCTGAAATTTGTGGATAGTCATAAAGAAGTATTTGATGCCTTAAACACTATAAACACCAAAAAAACTGCCGTTATCAGAGATGATTTTAGAGCAGCATTTGGAAATTATAATCCCGTTAAAGATAATGTATCTACGGTTTCTATATCTAAAACAGATCCGGATCACTTGGCTTATAATGTGTATACAGAAAGTCCAGGGTTTCTTGTTTTTTCTGAAACCTATTATGAAAATGGATGGAATGCTTATATAGATGGAAATCCCGAAACTATCTATCCTGTAAATTATATGTTACGAGGTTTAAAAGTTCCTGCAGGAAAACATACGATTGAGTTTAAGTTCGAACCACAAGTGGTAGAAACTGGAAGTACGATTACGTTGGCAAGCTCTATTATTTTTGTACTATTATTTATGGGAGCCTTATTTTTTGAATATAAAAAACGAAAAACGGAGGTTTTAGAAGAGAATTCTTAAAAGATTTTGAAAGTATTACTCATCACATATTATTGGCCGCCTGCTGGTGGTCCTGGAGTACAGCGATGGCTTAAATTTGTTAAGTACTTAAGAGATTTTGGTGTCGAACCTGTTGTTTATATTCCCGAAAACCCTACATATCCTTTACAAGATGAATCGTTAATTTCTGATATTCCAAAGGGTATTATGATTATTAAGCAACCTATTTTTGAGCCTTATCGGTTCGCCGAATTTCTCTCTACAAAAGAATCTAAAACCATAAGTAAAGGGATTATTGCTAAAAAAGAAAAACAGTCTTTTTTACAAAGACTGTTATTGTATATAAGAGGTAATTTTTTTATACCTGATGCACGGATATTTTGGGTAAAGCCTTCTGTAAGGTTTCTTTCAACATATATTTCTGAAGCCAACATAGATACTGTAATTACTACTGGTCCACCACATAGTATACACCTTATTGGGAACGAGTTGAAAGAAAAATTAGATATTAAATGGGTAGCAGACTTTAGAGATCCCTGGACAACTATAGGATATCAGGATAAATTAAAACTGACCAAAAAATCCATACGTAAGCATAAACATTTAGAAAAAGCGGTACTCACGTCAGCAGACCAGATAACTGTAACAAGTTATACTACAAAAGAAGAATTTCAGGAAATTACGAATAAACCAATTTCAGTAATTACGAATGGATATGATCATGAGGAGGTCTCTAATGTAAAATTAGACATAAAATTTACCATTTCGCATATAGGTTCTCTTTTGTCCGAAAGGAATCCTGAAAAGTTATGGCAGGTATTATATGATCTTACACAAGAAAATAAAGAATTTGGCAAAGCTTTTAGTTTGCAATTAGTAGGAGCAGTAAGTGATAATGTGCTATTATCTATACAGGAAGCAGGTTTATCAACTTTTTTAGATATTAGAGGGTATGTATCACATAAAGAAGCTATAGAGGTTCAGCGTAGTTCTCAGATTTTATTATTGATAGAAATTGATAGTCCGGAAACGAAATGTATTATACCTGGTAAATTATTCGAGTATATGGTTTCTAAAAGGCCTATTTTAGCCATTGGACCTGCCGGTGCAGATATAGCAAGGTTAATTAAAGAAACAAACTCAGGTTACTTTTTACAGTATGAGGATTACGATGAAATGAAAAAAATACTCGTAGATTATTTTGAAAAGTTTCAGGAAGGAAAATTGAATGCGGAGACTATTGGCATAGAAAAATATAGTAGGAGAGCGCTTACTAAAGAAATGGCTAACCTGCTGACCAATCTAAAAAAGTAAAGAGCTAGATCAAAGTAATGGGAATCGTAGTTAATCAATCCGTAAAGAATGTAATCATAACCTGTTTAGGTTTTGGGATTGGCGCGATCAATACACTTTTTTTATTTACTAAATTTTTGGAAGAGGAATACTATGGACTGGTCTCCTATTTACTTTCTGCCTCTAACCTTATTTGGCCTTTAATGGCTTTTGGAGCTCATAACACTTTGGTGAAATTTTATTCTTCTTATACCAACAAAGATCAGCAAAATAGATTTCTAAGTACGATGCTCATTTTGCCAATGTGTATTGCACTATTGGTTGGTGCCATTGGTTCTACTCTCTATATTTATATTCTTGATTTTTTTAGTGAAGAGAATACAATTGTACAACCGTATGTTTGGACTATATATATTTTGGCAATAGCACTGTCTTATTTCGAGATATTTTTTGCGTGGTCTAAAGTAAAACTGAAAAGTGTTTTTGGAAATATTTTAAAAGAGTTATTCATTCGAATATGTACTATGGCTTTATTGTTTCTGGTATATTTTCAGATGATTACAGTGCAACAATTCATTTACGCAATCGTGGTGGTATACATACTGCGGTTACTAATCATGTTGCTATATGCATTTGGGTTACACGAGTTTCGATTTAGTTTTTCTTTACCCAGTAATTATATTCCAGTATTTAAATATTCTTTATTGATTTTACTGGCAGGATCCGTTGCTGCCTTATTAATTGATTTAGATAAAACAATGATCGAACGTTATCTTCCGATTGAATATGTAGCTAAATATGGTATTTGCGCATATATAGCAAGTGTTATTATTATTCCGTCAAGAGCCATGCACCAGATTACCTACCCGTTAACAGCTAAATTGATTAATGAAAAAGGGTTTATACAACTCAGAGAACTTTATAAAAAAAGTTCTTTGAATCTTTTTGCGATCAGTGGATTGCTTTTTGTACTCATCGTATGTAATGTTAATCAACTTTTTGAATTAATTCCAGACGAGTATGAATTGTTTATTTGGGTAGTTGTGCTAATTGGAAGCGCTAAATTATTTGACAATTTGTTGGGGAATAATAATTCTATACTATTCAATTCTGATTACTATCGGTTAATTTTATATATGGGAATAACGATGGCTTTTATTGCTTTTATTTTAAATTTTATTTGTATTCCGATTTTTGGTGTAACCGGAGCTGCAATAGCCACTTTTACTGCTGTTTTTTGCTATAATATCGCCAAGTTATGGATTGTTAAGGTGAAATTTAATATGATGCCATTTTCTAGAAAAACGTTTCTAGTCATATTGCTCATTTCAGGATTTGTATTTGGTTTTTATTTTTGGAATTTTCAATTCCATCCGATAATCAATATAGGACTTAAGAGTGCGATCATTGCAATTTTTTATATAGTTTTATTATACTTTTTTAAAGTATCAAAAGATATTAATTCGATAATCAAGAGTATCATTTGATTCTAGATGCCTGTTTCAAAATCATCAATACTTCGGGTGTTTTTTTCTTTCCAATAGTTCGCTATGCGTTCTTCTCCTTGCTTTTCTGCCCAGGATTTTAATTGCGTTCGTTCTTCTTTAAAATCCATAAATGGTACAGCATATCCACAAGAAGTCTGCACTACATTTATATTCATTTCAATGATTTGTCTGGATCCAGGTGTTTTTGGAAAAAAATCAATATATCGATAATATTCTGAATCTCTCTGGTGATATATGGTCGCTTTTCCATAGAGTCGAAGGATAAGAGGTTTGCTCTCAAAAGCACAAAACATCACGGTCATTCTATTATTTTTAAGGAGATGCGCAGCTGTTTCGTTTCCGCTTCCAGTTAAATTAAGCCAGATTATTTTTTTAGTGTTTAAAACTCTGAAGGTATCCATACCTTTAGGTGATATATTCACACTACCTTCTGAAGCAGCAGTGCCAACAAAGAATATTTTTTGCTTTTTAATAAAGTCAATTAATTCATTATTTAATTCGTCTAACTTTTTCCCCATTTCTGTATCGAATAATTTTTTGGTATAAATTTAATTAATATTTTGAGGAGTTTGTTGCTTATTTACTTTAAGTCTTTGATAAAAAGGTAATTAAAAAAGAAAATCCCCCGAGGTGCCTAAGCATACAACTCTGGGGGATTTTCCAACTAACCAACCAAAAAAATAAATTCTTTATGTTTTTTTAACTTCTACTTCTTGCCGTTCTTGATCCAGAGTTGTTGGATCTCGCTTTTCTGCTAGAAGTATTACTTCTTTGTTTTCGTATTTGTGATCTAGAACTATTTCCTTTACTAGTATATCGACTGTTATTAGAACGTTTTGTTACATTTCCAGAACGATTATTTCCGTTACTTCTGGTTGTTCTTGCTTTATTATTGTTTTTTCTAGAATTACCAGCAACAGCATTTCTACTTCGTTGTGATCTCTGAGTAGACTGAACTCGATTTCTTGTTTTAGTATTTCTAGGTTTAGATACTGCTCTATTTCTATCAGATCTTCTTACTTGATTTCTAGCTTCGGTACTTCTTGTCGAACGACCAGTAACCGCATTTCTGCTTCTTTCAGATGGTTGAGTTGTTTGTACTCGATTTCTGTTTTGAGAACTTCTTGTATTAGATGGTACGCGATTTCTGGTACTTCTAGCATTGTTACCGTTTACTCTTGCTCTGTCTCTATTTACAGAAGTAGCTCTACTACGATTAACAGTACGATAGTTACGATCATTTCTTTGGTACATAGCGGTTCTTCTATCACGCGTTCTATAACGTAAACTACGCGCGCTATTTACTCTGTTACCTCTATGATAGCTTGCTACTCTTTGATGAGGCCTGTAATAATTTCTGCTTCTGTATGGTTTAGCATAATATCCATTAAAATAGTTGTTTCTAAATACGCTGTATGAACATCTGTAAGGGTTATAAAATCTTCTATATGGTCTATTAAATACAATACATCTACTGACAACTGGAACGGTGAAAAAGGCGTGGAATGGTCGATATGTATAGTATCTATTGTAACGATTAATGAATCCAGTACAATTTACGAAGTTACCATAGGCGTTATAGTTTACGTATAATCCACCAACTCTGGACACTCTACCAAAACGATTATAGTTGATATACACATCCCCAGCCTGACTTATTCTACCATAATAATCATAAAAGATAGGAACATTCTCTACCTGTACTACAGCACCATAATCATCATACTGTACGTAGGCATCATAATTATATCCAGAATTAAAACTAATGTTTACTCCAGGGCGATTGATATTTACATTAACTCCGCCTCTGGGTCTATTTACATAAAAATCAAACTGTCCATCCGCATATACAGAGAACTCAACTCCGTTTTCGTTAAAGATGAAAGATTTTCCATAATTATAATATCGAGAAACGGTTTCTGTATTAGTATCAAAAGCATTCGCCGTAAAAGAAGCTAATAATATTCCTGTAAAAAGTAAAACAATATTTTTCATAATCTGTGATTTTAAAAGAAGTGTAAAAATTAGTTTTTATCACTCTCTTTTATAGTATCAAGCAGCGTGCCAAAAACAGTTCGAAGAATATGTTACAATTTTTTTAATGAGCTTAAGCAGGGTTTATTGAACTGTTTTTGATATATAAAAAATTGATATTCAGTATTTTGTATTTTTTTTAGTTTTTATAGGTGTTAGATGTTAACCTAAGGATGGATATGATCACAAAAAAGTAATAATTCATCTTAAAACAAAAAAAATGAAATCTTATTTCTTAAAACTCAAATTTGGACTAACCTTATTTATAGGAATACTCGCTCAAACGACTTTTGGCCAATGTACAGTGGGACAGCCAAATATTTCTGTACAAGCAGAAGCTTTTTCTAATATTACTATTGTCGAGGGAACGGCTACTACATTAACATCACCCGTATCAGGTACGACGTATCAATGGACACTAGACGGAGTAAATATTAGTGGAGCTACTGATGCTACTTTAACTCTTAGTAATTTTGATACCACCCAGGTTGGAGATTATAATGTAATTGTTGATAGTGTTCCACTACTAAATTCAGTTACTTTAGGAATTTTTTCTAATAGTATAAGTGACTATGATCGTGATCGCCAGGCTTTAATTGATTTTTACAATAGTACGAATGGACCTTCCTGGACTGACAACACCAATTGGCTAACAGGGCCACTAGAAACTTGGAATGGTGTTAAGGTAGAAAATTGTAGAGTAACAGAACTTCGTTTATCTGGCAATAATATAACAGGTGCAATACCGGCTTCTTTTCAAAACCTTACAGAGTTAAAGAGATTAAGTATCAGAAATAACAATATTTCTGGTGTTTTAAATATTACAGTAATGTCATCTCTTCTTGATTTATATGCGTCAAATAATGGTTTAAGCGATATCAGGTTCGGGAGTAATAATTTATTACAACGAGTGCATATTCAGGATAATCCATTCACACCAGGAAAAACGATTGATATTTCTTCGATGCGACAATTAACGGATTTTAGAGCTGCCCGTTTAAATTTGTCAGGTTTAACAGCTTCTGGAGATTATAATAGCTTGTTATACTTTATTATTGCAGACAATCAAATATCAGGAACACTCGATATATCCAGTATGCCTAATCTTATTCTTTGTTACGCCTACGATAATCAGTTTACAGATTTTAACCTTGGAATAGGTTCGCAGTTAGAAAGATTTTATTTCTATAATAATCCCGTCACTTCAGGTAAAACCATGGATATCTCCGGAATGAGAAATTTACTTGATTTTAGAGTGCAGGAATTAGGGTTGTCTGGTTTAACTATTTCTGGAGATTATGATAAGATGTTATACTTTATCATTAGGGATAATCAAATAGAGGGAACGTTAGATATTTCTAGAATGCCAAATCTTAGATTAATGTATGCTCATAATAATCAATATACTGATTTTACATTCGGGTCTCATCCAGAATTAAGCAGGTTGTATTTGTATAACAATCCTATTATTCTTGGAAAAACGATGGATATTTCAAGTATGAGAAAATTATTAGATTTTAGAGTACAAGGATTGGGACTAAATCAGCTAACCATGTCTGGGACTTATGACGAGATGTTATATTTTATCATAAAAGATAATCAAATTAGTGGTGCGTTAGATATTTCAATGATGCCAAAAATAGTGCTGTGTAATGCAGAGAATAACTTCTTTGATAGCTTGTTATTACCTTCTAATGTGACAGGTCTAGGGCGCACTTTAAGTCATTTATTTGTTAGGTATAATAATTTACATTTTGATGACTTTTTACCATATAGTGGTATATTAGGAGCTTTTAATTTTAAATACAATCCACAGCGAAATGTTATTCCCCAAGTGGTTGGAAGTACAATTTCTGTAAATGTAGGTGGTGGTATTGATTATATATGGAGCCCATCAGGCACCACAGGCTCTTCTTATACAGTTACTAACAGTGGTACATATTCTTGTGAAGTTAGTAATGCTGCTATTACTAATTTAGTGATCAAAAGTGATCCTGTATTCGTTTCTGCTACCAGAATATCCAATAATAATAGCTCCTTGAATAAAGAAGAGCTTACTATAAACAGAAAAACATATCCTAATCCTATTCAAAGAAATGAATCAATCTATACGGATATTGTTTTGGACGATAATACATCAATTCGGTTTGTTTTATATACAGTAAATGGCAAAAAAATAAAAGAATTTATTTATAAAGGAAAACATGGTCTCAACACTTTTCAATTGAATTCTGAAGGATTATCTGCCGGACATTATATTTTGACTTCAGAGGTTGGAGTAAACAAAGTGTCTAGCATGATTATTATTCAATAAGATAGTTTGAAAATATTAAGAGCGTATTGCTAAAAAACGCCCTTATGAAAGAAGGATACTAGTTTGGAAACAAACTAGTATCTATATTTGGAATCACTTTTATTGCATTTTTATAATATAATTTTTTCAAAACTTCATCATCTAGATCTAATCCGTACATTTTCCAAAAGGCGTGGTATCTTTTATAATATGGAAAGTACTCATCATCCGATTCCAATACCCTAAAATAGGTGTAGTATTCTTCTGGATTCCAGGAATCTTTACCAAACATGATTCGATCTTGATATTTGGTTAGGAATCTTTTAGCATTGCGTGGTTGCCTTCCTAATTCGGCGATCACCGCTCCAATTTCAGAATACATATTTGGTATTTCATCCATAAGTTTAGCAAGTTTAGCCAAATTATTACCATACCACCCTAAATGTGCATTGATGAATTTAGTGTTTGTATGTTTTCTGAAGATATTGTGTTGTTCTTGTATTATCGTCTCCCAAGAGCCTGTTACTTTCGTATCTCTTTTTCTTCTAGAACGTAATTTTAATTCTAGCCATCTTTCGTTCTGATTATCGTGTGCATCCCAGAAAGGTTTTGGATCGGCAGCGTGTATTAAAACAGGTATTCCTAATTCACCGCATTTTTCCCAGATTGCTGCGATACGGGGGTCATCAATTTTGATGCGGTTGCCTTCATTATCTGTATTATCCATTCCCTGGCTTTTATATATTTTCAGACCATTGGCACCTGCGTCAACGTCACTTTCTAATTGGGCAACGGTTTTTGCTGTCCAGTCTGGATCATCAATTCCTTCAAAACTAATATTAGTGAAAACTATAAAACGCTTTGGTGCATTTGTTTTTACATTCATCAATGCTCCTTTTAAGTGTTCATCGGATCCTCTTCCTCTTCCAGAAAGATTTACCATGACCGCCATGTTTAATTTATCCATTTCTGTGATAAGTTCACTTAAATCTTGTGTAGGCATTCTAAATTGATGATTATGTACATCGATAAAAGGAAACTTAGCCTTTTTTACAATAGTTTCTGGGACTACAAGAGTGGAAGGTGGATCATAATCTTCGAACTCCATTTTTTGTGCAACAGCTTGTTTAATAAAAAACATCAAAAGTAGTAGGAGAGGGTATTTGTATCGTTTCATAAAAGATCATCTTTTTCATATTACATTATAAATATAAAATAATCATTGTCTCCAACAGAATGCTTAACATTTTTAGTTAAAAAAATAAAAAAAGAGAAAGCCCGTTACCAATATAAGTAACGGGCTTTCTAACAACTAACCAACTAACCAACTAACTAATTTATACTAATCCTTATCCTGATCACGGTATTTCTTTATTCTTTTTCTGTTTTGGTAACGATCGCTTATATGATCTAATTGATCATGCTGGTTTGACCTTCTGTTAAAGTTATAGTATGAATTGTGTGTCATACTGCATCCTTGCACTCCACAATGACCACATCCTGTATAATGAACAGTACCTTGTACACGGATAATTTTACCTTTCTTTCCGTAGTAAATATGCAACCCACCAATCTGAGCTAATTTTCCTCTTCGATTATATCTCAATAATACGGAACCAATTCTTCTAACTTTATCAAATCTGTTATATCCAATAGTGGTAAGGCCTACGCGATTCAATCTTCCATAACGATCATGCCTTACAGTAAAACGATTATTGTGTCTATAACCTCTAGTATGTCCTGGAGCACTGTAGTTTCTGGAGTTCCAGTTTATATGATTAAGGTTTCTTCGTCTTGGAGTTTTAAAATCAATCTCTCCATTGGGATATACAAAGAACGTTATACCACCTTCAACAAATACAATTGGTTGTGCATAACGATAGCGTTTGCTAACCCTATCAACTTGATCCGAAATTTTTTGATCGGCCGCTTGTGTAGCTGTTCCAACTAGTACCATTGCTGCGATAAAAAGTATCATTTTTTTCATAACTAAAATGTTTTGGGTTTTTACCTACTCATTAGCTTTTCGGTTTCCGCTATTTGATTAGTAAGTAACCAAATGGCGTGCCAAATTTTTTTAAGTCTTGAAAAAAAGTAATCATAAATGGATTTATTTATTTGTTTTTCAGGATTTTATAAATATTCTCAGGGTCAGCTCTTTCTTTGTAATCTTCTTTGATAAAATCATAAATAATAGTTCCATCTTGATCAATTACATAGGTTGCCGAGATAGGTAATTGGTAGTTTTTGTTACCATTACTTTTGATTAAGTCAATACCAAACCCGTTATAAATTTCGATTAGATCTTTAGGAAGTGTAAAAACTAAATTGAATTCCTGAGCTATTTTGTTGTCGATATCAGATAAAACCTCAAAACTAAGATTATTTTTTTCGCAAGTACTAAGAGCGTTACTTGGAGTTTCTGGACTGATAGCAACTAAAGAAACTCCTAATGCTTCAAATCGATCTTGATACTGCTGTAATGACTGTAGTTCTAAATTACAATATGGACACCAACCACCTCGATAAAAAGATAGTATTACTTTGTTGTTTAGTAGTAGTTCCTGCACTGAAACATCGGCTCCAATAGCGTTGGGTAACAGAATATTCGGGATTTTATCGCCGGTTTTTAATGCCTTTGCTACGTGCCGACTATCTTTTAGCGAGATAATCCCGTGATTCATTATTTGATGCGCAGTTTCAGGATATTTAGTAGCGGATTGTGCTGCACGCTCTTTTAATTGTTCAGTAAGTGACATTGTATATTTCTTTATATGAAGGTCTTTAGCCGTATCGGTTCTCCAAACTTTACAAAAGAAATTCTTAGATAATTGTTAAAATGATTTCACCAACAACCATCTGTTTTACGGTCTCTATTGGAGTTTTTCAATCATTTCAGTAGTTCAGGGATCTGCATATACACCGTAGGCATCTACGGGCAAACCTTTTAGGTTATATTTGTCTGATGAGATAAGAATTATCAGGACTGGTATCTCCTTCAAGCCTATATATTTCATCAACTTCAAACTCTTTAGCTAGCATCTGATAATTCAATGCTTGACATTCTATACAATTGCTTTACATATTTAAATCCAGATCGTATCCTTTTTCTTGTAAGGTTGCAGTTGCTTGTGATAGGGTATCGTAATTCTCTTCCATTTTCATCAGTCTTTTCTAAAGTTAGTTATTTGAGGCTTTAAATTACAAACGTTAACAGATCTAAAAGATTTTTTACCTTGATATTACATTATCCAAAGATTATTGCAATTTTTCTTCCAAGTACTGACCCGTAAATGATTTTTTGTTTTCACTTAGTTCTTCGGGAGTTCCATAGGCTACTATTTTTCCGCCGTTTTTTCCGCCTTCAGGACCTAAGTCAATTACATAATCAGCACATTTTATAAGGTCTAGGTTGTGTTCAATAACCAAAATAGAATGTCCTTTGTCAATAAGCTCGTTAAAGGATTTTAACAGCTTTTTGATATCGTGAAAATGCAATCCTGTAGTCGGTTCGTCAAAGATAAATAAAGCCTTATCTTTTGTGTTTCCTTTTACCAGAAAAGAAGCTAATTTAATCCGTTGTGCTTCACCACCAGAAAGAGTAGAAGA
This sequence comes from Aquimarina ulvae, assembly GCF_053613295.3. Taxonomy (NCBI): domain Bacteria; kingdom Pseudomonadati; phylum Bacteroidota; class Flavobacteriia; order Flavobacteriales; family Flavobacteriaceae; genus Aquimarina; species Aquimarina ulvae. The sequence continues at coordinate 31,340 of NZ_JBSIBP030000008.1, read as the reverse complement.
ACTCTGACCTAATTGAACATAACCCAATCCCACATCCTGAAGTGGTTTTAGTTTACGAATAATTTTACTTTGGTTATGAGTAGCGAAGAAATCGATCGCATTATCAATGGTCATCGTGAGTATATTATCGATGTTCTTGTCTTCAAAAGTTACTTCTAGTACATCTTTTTTAAAACGCTTTCCTCCACAAGTTTCACATTCCAGATGTACATCTGCCATAAACTGCATTTCGATGGTAACTTCTCCTTCACCTTTGCAGGTTTCGCAACGGCCTCCATCTACATTAAAAGAAAAATGTTTAGATTGATAATTGCGGATTTTAGAAAGTTTTTGGCTTGCAAACAGGCTTCTAATATCATCGTAGGCTTTGATATAGGTAACAGGGTTGGATCTCGAAGAGCGACCAATTGGATTTTGATCTATAAATTCTACATGTTTGATGTTGCTATAGTTACCTTTGAGCTCAGTAAACTGACCAGCTTTTTCTCCGTAACCACCTAATTTTTTTAGGATAGAAGGATATATAATTTTCTTTACCAACGTACTTTTTCCACTTCCGGAAACTCCGGTTATCGCCGTAAACACTCCCAATGGAATCTTTACATCTATATTTTTTAAATTGTTTTCACGAGCTCCTATAACTTCGATATAATATTTGGAGGTCTGTCGTTCTTTTGGAACTTCTATTTTGAGATCACCATTAAGATATTTTGCTGTAAGCGAATTAGAATTTAAAATTTGACTAAAAGTACCGCTTGCTACTAAATTTCCTCCATACGTTCCGGCTTCGGGTCCTATATCCAGAATCTCATCTGCAGCTTTCATAATATCTTCATCGTGTTCTACTACGATCACGGTATTCCCTAAATCACGCAAGGATTGTAACACTTTGATCAGTTTTTCTGTGTCTTTAGGATGTAAACCAATGCTGGGTTCATCCAAAATGTACATAGATCCAACCAAACTACTGCCTAAAGAAGTTGCCAAGTTGATTCGTTGCGATTCTCCACCAGATAATGTGTTTGATTTTCTGTTTAGGGTTAAGTATTGTAAGCCTACATTATCTAAAAACGCTAACCTACTATTGATTTCTTTCAGTAATCGTTTACCGATTTGAGCATCATGTTCATTAAGGTTTAAATTTTTAAAGAAATCCGCAAGTTCGTTTAATGGTTTTTCTACCAGATCGTTTAACGTTGCTTCTCCAACCTTTACATAGTTCGTTTCGGGTCGAAGACGTTTTCCTTTGCAGCTAGCGCATTTTGTTTTTCCGCGATAGCGAGAAAGCATCACTCTGTTCTGAATTTTATAAGCTTTGGCTTCTAATTCAATAAAGAAACTATCAATACCTTCAAAATATTCATTTCCTTTCCAGACAAGATCTTTTTGTTCTTTTGATAGTTGGAAATAAGGTTTGTGAATTGGAAAATCAAACTTATAAGCGCTATTGACCAATTGATCCTTATACCAACTCATGGTATCTCCTTTCCAGGGAAAAACGGCACCTTCATATATACTGAGCGAAGTATTTGGTATCACCAGGTCTTCATCAATACCAATCACATCACCGTAGCCTTCGCATTCGGGACATGCGCCATAGGGGTTGTTAAAACTAAATAAGTGTACATTAGGTTCCAGAAATGTTATTCCATCCAATTCAAACTTATTACTGAACTGTCTTAACTGGTTGTCTTTTAACGTTTCTACAAAGCAGGTTCCTTTTCCTTCAAAAAATGCTGAACTCACAGCATCTGCAAGCCTATTATAGAAATCTTCTTGATCTCTTTTTATAATACGGTCTATGACCAGATGTACTTCATCTTTTTTAGAAATATGTGCATCTTCAATTCTAGAGACGGTATCATTAATTTTTACACGTGCATACCCTTGTTGTTGTAATACTTTGAGCTTTTCTTCGGTCGTACGTCCGTTTTCCACGTGGATCGGCGCTAATAACAGTAATTTTTCACCTTCTTTAAATGTTTTTATATAAGCAATAACATCGGTTACGGTATCCTTTTTTACCAGATTGCCTGAAATAGGAGAGTAGGTCTTACCGATTCTGGCAAAGAGTAACTTTAGATAATCATAAATCTCTGTAGTGGTCCCAACGGTAGATCTTGGATTTGTTGAATTTACCTTTTGTTCTATTGCAATAGCTGGAGCAATTCCTTTAATGTAATCGACTTTCGGCTTATTAAGTCGCCCCAGAAACTGTCTAGCATACGAAGAAAGGCTTTCTACATATCTTCGTTGTCCTTCTGCGTATAAAGTATCAAAAGCTAAACTGGATTTACCTGATCCAGATAATCCAGTAATTACTACTAATTTGTTTCTAGGAATTGCTGCATCTAAATTTTTGAGGTTGTGCAGTTTAGCTCCTTTAATTAAAATATAATGCTTTGGATCTAAAGTTGTAATGTCTTGAATCATAGTGGATATGCGGTGTAAGGGCAAATATAATGATTACTTAAGAAGTATTCTACAGGATTAAGATTGAAAGTTAAGTTAAAAAAATTAACACCAAATAGTTTGATTTTCAAGGATTGTTATTATATTAGCCCCTATATAAGAACCTAAATCTTAAAAAGAATAGCCTATAGACGACCTTTACTTTAAAGTTTAACATAGCCCGAGCCCCAAGCTTGTTGGTACTAAAATAAGTAATAGGTATGAAGAATTACACTATATCGGATGCTGTTCTGGTAAGCAATTACATCAAAGGTGACGAGAACGCCTTATCTACATTGATTGAACGTCACAAGCAACGTATTTACAGTTTTATTTATTCTAAGGTTTTTGATCGTGATGTGTCTGAAGATATTTTTCAGGATACGTTTATCAAAGTGATTCGCACACTAAAACTTGGAAAATACAATGAAGAAGGTAAGTTTTTACCTTGGGTAATGCGTATTGCCCATAACTTAGTCATTGACCATTTTAGAAAAGGAAATCGTATGCCAAAATTCGAGGACAACGGAGAGTTTAGCATTTTTTCTATTATTAGTGATGGTGACCTAAATGCTGAAAAAAGGATTATTAAAGATCAAGTTGAGGAAGACCTCCGTAACTTGATTCAGGAATTACCAGAAGATCAAAAAGAAGTTTTGGTGATGCGTATGTATCGTGATATGAGTTTTAAAGAAATATCAGATAAAACCGGTGTGAGTATTAACACCGCATTGGGGCGAATGCGATATGCATTAATCAACTTGAGAAAGGTTATAGAAAAAAACAATATCGTACTAACAAATTAACATTTCTTTATGCAATAAAGTATTATTTGCCTCGTTATTTATAAAAAATAACTCATAATTTAGGTTTAATTAATATGGCAAAATTTTACTTTAAATCTTCTTCTCGTAAAGAAGAGCAACAACAATTAGTACCGAAGAAAACAACAGTAGATTTTCTTCTAAATTATTCAAAGGCTTTAAGTGTTATAGATTATAAAAAAATGAAGTTTGAAGCGCTTCTAAATTAAAACTAAACTTTGTGAAGGACCCGTTATTCTAAATAGCGGGTCTTTTATTTTTTAGGTACTCATTGATTACCGTTTTTCTTCCAATAGTTTTCGTAATAATATCTTTATCTAGATTCCAGCCTCTTGCGGGAGAATATTCTCTACCGTACCAAATAATCTGCAGATGAAGATCGTTCCATAACTCTTTAGGGAATAAACGTTTTGCATCTTTTTCGGTCTGAGTTACGTTCTTACCATTACTAAAACCCCATCGATACATAAGACGATGAATATGGGTGTCTACCGGAAAAGCAGGAACTCCAAAGGCCTGAGACATTACAACACTTGCTGTTTTGTGACCAACCGCTGGTAATTCTTCTAAAGCTTCAAAACTTTGGGGGACTTCTCCATTGTGTTTTTCAATCAATATTTTAGAAAGGCCATAAATTCCTTTAGACTTCATTGGACTTAAACCGACAGGTTTAATGATTTCCCTGATTTCTTCTATGGATAACTGTATCATTGCATATGGGTTATCAGCTCTTGCAAATAAAAGAGGAGTAATTTTATTTACTCTTACATCCGTACTTTGTGCGCTCATTAATACCGCAATAAGCAGTGTATAAGGATCTTTATGATCTAATGGGATTGGTATTGTGGGATACAAATCCTGCAACGTTTTGATTGTAAAACTTACCTTTTCCTGTTTGCTCATATCCATAGAATTATTTTAGGCTAAAATATGAATATTTATAAGGTTTTATGGATCTAATAAAAGCTTAAATTTTTAATAAAGTTATCCTCAAATTCTATTTTTTGTTATATTTTTATCAAAAAACTTTAAACAAATCAATTTTTAAGTTATTCATACTAATTATATCATATGACAACACTAAAAGCAGGAGATAAGGCACCTAATTTTTCAGCGTTAGATCAAGAAGGAAATAATATTACTCTAGAAGATTATAAAGGCAAAAAACTTGTTGTTTTTTTCTATCCTAAAGCTAGTACACCAGGATGTACCGCAGAAGCTTGTAATTTAAAGGATAATTATCAAACTTTTCAATCTCAGGGATATGAGATTCTGGGAGTAAGTGCAGATAGTGCAAAGAGACAACAGAATTTTAAAAATAAATATGAGCTGCCATACCCTTTACTTGCAGATGAGGATAAAAAAGTGATAGAAGCTTTTGGTGTTTGGGGTCCTAAAAAGTTTATGGGTAAAGAATATGACGGAATTCATCGTACAACATTTGTAATAGATGAAAAAGGTATCATTTCTGAAGTGATTACAAAGGTAAAAACCAAAGATCATGCAGCTCAGATACTTTAAAATAAAAGTTCACAAAACAGAAAAGTGTATCTATTAAATTTATGTGCTTTTCTGTTTTTTTATATTCCCAAAGTAGGCAAGTGTTTTACTGAATGATATATCAAAGCAGCAGTAATACATTTTTTTAATGCTTTAGTCGGGATATTCGATGTCATTGGGAAAATGATCGCTCGATTCCCTTCAAATTGAAATGTATGTTGGTATAACACTCGAAATGTTGTTACTAGCTTACTGGTACATTGAAAATACATTGCATATTGATCTGGTTGTTTAGCTTTCCAATCAATTCTAATCGTGCTTCCCTTTTTAGTTAAAAAACTTAGCTCTCCCCATTTTAGAGTTTCTTCTATGCTTGTTATTTCATCCAGATCCTTGGCTGTTTCAATCACTAATTTTCGAAGATACTCTATTTTTTTACGTATATGATCTGGATACTGTTGGTAAACTGATGCTACTTCTGGATGGGTCTTTATATGTAATTCTGACATAGTATTCATAAATGATAAAATTCTTTCCGACAAATTTAACGTTTTCTGATGTTGACCATTTAAAAAAATCTCGAATTAAGTTATAAAAAACTTAGAATAATATGAGATCACAATTCCGGTAATGCATGCTACTATTCCCAAAATTATTTTTTTATCAATTTTGAGTTATTTTATGCTAGTATACAATGGTCGCAGCTAAAAGTGATAATATGTATTAGCATCTAGCTTTACCAATATGCGAAATTGTTACTAGTGGTCGTTTTAAAACTCCATAATGTCTTCATTGATAAAATTATATTTATGGTCAATCAACCTTCTTAAATAATCTTCAAAGCTATCAGCTATTACTCTAAATTCGTCTGGATCGTGTAAAAACCTTATTACTTGTCCTATTTTTCCTTTTTTTGAAGGACTAAAATCTAGATACAATTGAGAGGTTCCTCCATTATTCATACAATCAGAAAAATGGAGCCACTTAACTGCGTCAGATTTATTTGTGATTTTATCGTCAATCTCAACTCCTTCATATTTTCTTTCAATATAATCTGAATAATATTCCTTAGCTTGATTTTGGTTTTCGACTATTTCTTTAGACGATAATAAATAATAGGGATATTCATAAATATCAGAGCCTAAAATAAATAATGTAATTTCATCTTTATCGTATTTTCTCCAATACGTTCCATCTACATAGCCAAGTAAGTCAATGAAAACATTCGAAATCTCTGGATAAATTTGTTTTAGTTTATCAATGTTTTCTTTTTTTGCTCCATGTATGACTTTTTCAAAATGCTCCCAATCCTTCTTTCCATTATTTTCGAAATATGCATTTTTAAGTCCAATTATATATTTTTCAACTATAGTATTCATTTAATTTTGGATATGATCGATTTTTAACCAATTTATAAATATATAAAAGTGATTTTAAATCAATATTTTATCATAATGTTTTTATATACTGACATTCTTCAGTTCGTGTTCAATTAACCATTTTTTCCGTTCGATTCCTCCACCATATCCAGACATTTCCCCATCTTTTCCAATTACTCTGTGACAAGGTACAATAATAGAAATTCGATTAGAACCATTTGCAGAAGCAACGGCTCTTATAGCTTTGGGATTATTGATTTTCTCTGCTTGCTGTTGATACGTTGACGTTTTTCCGTACGCAATTTCTTGTAAACAGTTCCAAACTGAATTTTGAAAATCCGTTCCAGGTGTTTCCAGTTTTATGTCGAAGGTTTTTCTCGTACCGTCAAAGTATTCTTTAAGTTCTTTTTTGGCTTGTTTGATATGTTTATTCTCGCCCAAAATAATATTTGCGTTCAATAATTTTTGTAGATCCTTAAATTCTGTTTCGAGCATTCTTCTATCATCAAATTCTAGTAAACAGATTCCATTATTAGTTGCACACACAAACATTGGTCCTAAAGGTGTTGTAAGTCGGTTTATGAGGATTAGGTTTGTATCTTTACTATTATTGGGTGATTTACCTATAAGTTTTTTAAAAGTGTATCCAAATCCACTTAACGATCCGTAACTCGTATCGAAAGCAGTATGTGTAGTGTTTTTTCCTTTCTTTAATTCTTGAAATGCATTGTTAATCCTATACATTCTTTGATATGCTTGAAAAGTCATACCATAATTTTTTTTGAACCATCTACGTACAATTTCCGGACTAATTTCGTTTTGTCTTAATTGGAAGTCGGTTATTTTTTCTTTAGGTTTCTGTTGTATTAAAGTAATTGCTTTTTCAACTATTTCAGGTGGTTGATTTGAATTTTCTGTCGGTTTACAAATTTTGCAAGGTCTATATCCATTATCTAATGCTTCTTTGAACGTAGTATAAAACTCAACATTTTCTAACTTCGGCTTTCTTGCTCTACAAGTAGCAATACAAAAAACAGAAGTGGTTTTAACTCCAACAAAAAAAATACCAACAAAACTCTGCCTTCTTTCTAATAGCGCTTTATAAAAAGTTTCTATCTTTTTATTTTCCGTAATCAACATACTAAAAAATTGAAGTAAATGAATTGTGCGTCAGCATATCTTTATTGATTTTTTCAAATTGGCCATACATTTTATCGAATACAAAGTTACCCATACTAATCCGTTTAACTCCTAATTTGCTCAATGTATCAAAATCTGGAAGATTAGGCATACACATCACATTAACTGGCAATTCTGTTGAATCGATGATTGTTTTAATATCTTCTTCTTTCTCGATGTAGGGAATGAAAATTCCATTTGCTCCAGCATTTTGATAAATCTGAATTCTATTTTTCGTCTCTTCAATTGTATTTTCTTGAAGCAAAATAAATGTATCAGTTCGAACATTTATAAACACATCAACATTTTCTTTTTCTAAATGTTCGCTTATAGATGTGATGGTTTTCGCAAAATCATTAGCATCTAATAAAATTCTTTTTTCTTTTACAATACTATCTTCGATGTTAATACCAACAACACCTAGTGCTACTAATCGCTTAATATGATTGACTATTTTTTCTGGTTTACGACTATATCCTGATTCTAAATCAACAGACAACGGTAGGTTTGTGTTTTTAGCGATTCGCTTTACGAAATATTCTAATTCAGAAAATTCCATTTCCTCACCATCCTTATACCCCAAAATTGATGCGATTGCAGAACTTGAAGTTCCAATGGCTTGGAAATTTAATTTTTCGTAAGTTTTTACGCTTGGTACATCCCAAACGTTTCCAATTATTAATGGTTTGTCTTGACTGTGTAAATTTTTGAATTTCATCATTTTGTGTTTTGGAGCAAAGTAACGATGATGAAAGTGAGTCAGCAACCGAAAATTGGACACGTATTTTTTTGCACGCTCAAAATGATTTGTGTAAAACACGTCATAATGTGGTTTTATGTTTTGCTATATAGGATGCTTTTCTACTACCAATATTCAAAAATCCGTGAAATTTTCCCATCTCTGAACTCAAAAAGAGTCATCTCAGGTTTTCCATCTTTAATGTTACCATCTTTTTTTTCCACAAATCTTTTCTGCACTACTACTGCATTCAGTCCAATAATTTTATTATCTATTTTAATGTCTGTCACTTTTCCGTCATACCCTCCATTTTTTTGATTCCGAACATAGCCGTTGTACAAATCTTCTCTCGTATATGTGCCGCCATACTTGGGATGAACATATGTAAAGTCATCTGTAAAAAGTTTAAAAGTTTTATCGATATCCTCAACAGTCGAGTTCGCTTGAAATATTTTAAGATTTAAATCATAATATTTAGTAACTACAATATTCAATGAGTCCTTATGAGCTTTTGTGGCGTTCTGTGCGCTGACTTGATGAGTTGTCGAAATAATTAACAAAATAAAAGTCCATAAATTAAAATGTGTCTTCATACTTGAGTAAATTTTAAAGTTCTTATTAATTACTAGGTTATTTTATATTTACAAGAGATTTTTAATACTAAGCACGTGGCAATGATTTCGATACCTACAAAAAAGAGGTTAGAAATAAGATGGTTATCGAGTCTACCAAATGTCGCACGAATCATAGATATTGGAATCGCTATAAAACTTATAATACTACGTGATATTTTTTATAAAAGTAGTATTAAAATTGGTACTTGTATTAATATTGAAAAGGTAAACATACTGCTAGCACTTAATTCTTTACTCATTTGATTGATTCATTCTAACTAGTTTATTCTTAATGTGCTGATGATATCAGTATAAATACATATTTATCAAGGTGAACGCTCATAAAGTGTGTTTTATTACTAGTTTATTAAACGTATTTATTTCTTTTATTGAAGCTGTTTTTCTGCTGTTTTATATAATATGAAATTGTAGAAATGATCTTAAAAACACTTGATTATAAGGTTTATTTACACGGCTGAAAGGCTCAATTTACATTCTAAACGTCCTTAATTTATAAGTGATTAAGAATTCAAACGCACCATTTTTAGACTCACATTCCAGAGCCTTTTGGCTGCTTTATCGTCTTTTGCCCAGGGTTTAGGTTCTTTTTCTTTGCAGTTTCTAAAATATTTTCCTGTTACTCCTTTTAGTGTTTGTGAAGTACTTACATAAATAGAAGTGCTGGCTCCTTTTTGAGGAGTTTGTATAAATGGTTTGAGAATCCAATATATAATCCCGGAAACTCCTTTATTCTGCCTACCTAACCCTGTGCTTACTTCTCCTGGATCGACAGCATTTACGGTAATTTCAGTACCATCAAGCCGCTTTGCCAATTCACGTGTAAAGAGAATATTCGCCAATTTTGAATGACTGTAGACCTTGAGTGTTTTAAACCCTTTAGTAAAGTTCAAGTCTTCAAAATTTATTTCTTTAACAAGGGTATGAGCACCCGAAGCTACATTTACAATTCTTGCTGAATGGCTAAGTTTCTTCAATAATAAATTAGTTAGTAAAAAATGTGCAAGGTGATTGACAGTAAACATTTCTTCATAACCGTCTTCGGTTAGCTTGCGATTAGTATTTATGACTCCTGCATTATTTACTAGTAAATCCAATGGCTTGTCTAATTTTAGAAAGGCTTGTGCGGTTTTTCGAACTTGTTCTAATGATGATAAATTACAGACAAGTAAATGTAATTTGTTGTTTCCTGTTATATTTTTAATTTCTTCTATAATTTGTTCTCCTTTGCTTTGATGACGACAAATTAAATACACTTCCATTCCAAATTTGGCAAGTTCGTGAGTAGTTACCAAACCAATACCATTCGTGGCACCTGTGATCAGCACCGTTTTATTGTTAAGTGCATTCATTTTAATTTGTCGTGCTTGAAACTTCATTACTTTTCAGTACAAGAAATATGATTAGTAATAATCCAAATATAGTGGTGATTAAGAAAAACATATCATCCAAATCGTTTGGTGGGTTTATAGATTGAGCAAGTACGGAAACAATAGCCACAATAAGGTTGGTCCATTTGTTTACTTTAATGGGTAGAAATTGAGAAAGAATGACCATTAATATTGGTAGTTCAAGTAAAACTCCTCCAACAAGCATAAGTTCTTCGGTAATTTCCTTTCCGTTCACTATACCATTTTGCATTTCTTCAAGAAGACCAGGTCTAAACAAGTCATGGATATCTTTACTAATAATATTGAGTACTATAAAAACCCATAAGAAAGATAATTTTGTTCTCATAAAATATAATTTTTAGTGAGCTACAAAACTAGTATTCTAATCACCAAGATAAATTCACCTAGGTTAACTTCAACACTACTTAAAAAAATACAGACAAAATTTACCCTTTTTGAGTAAGTCGTTTTCGGATTCTGCTTAAGGATTGTGGTTTGATTCCTAGGTAACTTGCTATATGGTATTGAGGAATTCTTTCAAATAAATCCGGTTTTAATTTTCGTAATTCTAAATAATGCTCTTCTGGAGACAGGTTTCTGAACTTATCTGCTGAGACTAATTGATTGGTTGTAAAATCATCACTAATTTTTCTATAGAGAGGGATAAATTGGGGGTGGTTTGTTAAGAATTGTTCAGTACGTTCTGTTATGCCAATCGAAAAAGTACAATTTTCAACGCACTCTATAAAGTATTCAGAGGGTTGTTTTTTAATATAACTGACAGGAACAATGGGGTCATTTTCTAAAAAGAAATCAGTATTTTTTTCTTCCCCATCAATAAGGAAAAAACTACGAACACAACCTTTTAAAACAAGATAACTTTTTTTAGCATATTCACCATTTCTTAATAAAACTGTTCCTTTTTTATGTGTTTCAATTATACAACTTTTCTTTATGATCTCAACCTCTTCTTGGTTTAGAGAAGTAAATTGAGAAAGGTAGTTTATTAAAAGTTGACTCATATAGTTTATGTAGTGTCCTGACCTTGTTGGTAATTGGATTTTATTCTTTTAATTTTACTGAACCAGAACATATATCACCTTCTTCAATTCCGTGTAACCAAATTTTCAATTTTTCTGTTCGCTCGTTTGTAAGTTCTTTCAAAAACAACGAAACGCACATTGGATAGACACTTCCGTATTCAACTTGTTTGTTTTCTGCTGGGAATTTCATTTCCAATTCAGCATCTCTGTATGAAATCCAAATTCTTTGTGTTCTTTTTAGTTGGCCAATAAAAGCTGTATCATACTTATATTCAGCTAGTATGTTTTGATATACGTTATTAAGTTCAATGTCAGCTTTTTTATAGTTGTTACTCGCTTCTTTATTTATCTCTGATTGAGTTTGCGAAAAACAAGTTAAATTAAAAGTCAGAAATAATAGGATAAATACTCTGTTCATTTGTTGCGTTTTTTTAGTTTGTATAATAGGTTTAGTTCTTAACTTTTGGTGTTTTTTACTATGTGATGAGCCGTATTACTTCCTCATTTCTTTCTCTATTATAGCTATATCGACCATTTTTGTCTTCTAGAATAAATTCTCCTATAAATGGATTTACTTCTGACTCATATTCTAAAACTTTGAATGTTTTAGCATCAAGTTCTAGTTTATTCTGGTAGTGAAAAATAGTATTGTCATCAAAAATAAATCCATTTTTATTTAATTTAAAATTATTTACATCAATTGGAATAACTTTATCTAAATAAAATAAGTTGCTTTGGTCTTTACCGTAACAAAAATCTAAATGGGTAAAGGTTTTGCTGTTCGCCTGTTCCAGTTTTATGACTTCTTTGTTTTTATAAATAAATACAGCGTTTTTATCTTTCCAATAAACAGTGTCCCATTTCTTTTTCACGTAATTAAAACTACGTCCATCAATTCCTTTTATAATAATCCATGCCCAAATTGAGTTTGGGTTATTCTTCATAAATCCACCAGATTTTATGAATTTTGGTGGTGAATTGGGTGCAAGTATTGCATTATAGACAAAATTTTTATCAGCTTTAATTCCGGCAACATCTCGAAATGAAATTGGATCAGCCTGGGATAGTTCTATAATTTGATTTGTATATGTTTTAAATTCAAATACTTTATTGTTATAGGTATAAAAGTTGTCAAATAAATGATACGGATTTTCCTTAGTAGCTCGTGCAATTTTATTTGGTCTCTCTTTTTCATCAACATATGCCAGATAGTTTTTGTAGTAATTTTTAAAATTTTTATAGAAATAATTTCTTTTGGCTAATGCTCTTTTTGGTTCAGGAAAGGAATTATTTTCTGAAAAAGACCAAAATTTATCAGTCAAATCATTCACAATGTGTATTGATAATTTTTTATTGATTTTTTCTACTTTTTTATTTGTAATTTTATAAGCTTCAATTACCTCTGGAAAAGTTGAAGAAACAATTGCATATTCAGTTGTTTCAGGGTTCTTTACTGAACTTATAATTTGTAAAGCATCTATTAGTGGTGTTATTCGTAATTTTTCAAAGTGATTCAGTAGGTAGGCTAAGAAACATTTTTTAGTCTTCAAATTATAATTTAAGATAAATACATTACCGGGATTAAAGTTGCAATCGTACAGTAGTTCACAGAAATAATAACCAAGTTTTTTATTATAAGAAGCTTTTTCAAATTTATGATTGAGCATTTTTTTTAAGCCCTTTTCATCAATTTCAATTTCAGTAAAAAATCCTGTTGGTTCAGCCATTATAATTGGTTTCGTTGATCTATACTAATGTTGTTGGCGGTTCGTTTTCTTCTTGCTTTTTTTCGATTAAAGTATTCTAAAAGTACATTTCTATAACAGACTTTCCAAATTCTGTTTCAAGGGTCTTAAATAGCTATGTATTTCCCTTTTAAAACAGCTGACATCTATATCCAATAATAAGACTTCCATTGTATAGCACCACTCTTGATTTCTCATAGCATTTAATAGCTAATATCATAATTAAAACGTACTACTTTTCAAGAGAGAGTTCTACAATAAAAATTGTTTAGATCTGTGGGTGTTTTCATATATAAAGCTTTGTATATTCTATATGATTATATTCTTTTACAAAGTGATATCAACATCTTTGTTGTGCATTACATTATATACTGAAGGTTTGGCACAAGCTGTTTTTAAGTCACGTTGCATTCGTTTGTATATTTCATTCATTTGGTCAAAAAACACTGAAGTCGTGTCCAATAAATCAATACGAGAGTTGTGTATTGGGTTGTATTGCTCTTACAGAACCAAAAGCACTTTCATTGTCAGTTTGTATTAGTTTAGAGACGCCATATACTCTAAAAATCGTTGTAAATGATGTGCCTTTAACCTACCAAATTGCATACAACGGCGAGCATATGAAACGTGAAGGGTATAAAATATAGAGTTATTGTGTTTACACTGAGCAAAATTTTGCGATTAGACACAATTTTTAAACTCGCACCTATTCTGTAGGTCACTGTTAATCTTATGTTTTATGATGTATTGTAGTAGCCAGTTGGATGTTGTCAGAAAAATGTTTTTTCATTTTTTAATCTTGTTGGTTAAGTTTCTCTTTTGTTAATGAATATGGAGTGTTTTTTAGTTGACTTCCCCTTTTTTTATTTGGTTTGTCAACCATGTTAAATATAAATTCACCTCCATCTTGGATAGCACCATAGGATATAAAATTATGATCGTAATCTTTATTATTCAATGATATAGATTCAATGAAATAATTTTTATCGTTATTATTTATAGATGAAATTGAAAACTTTTTACCATTCTCAAGGTTCAAAGTCATTTTGTCAAATAAAGGGCTTCCAATAGCATATTGATCAACTCCAGGAGTTACTGGATAAAAACCTAAAGCACTAAATACATACCAGGCAGATGTTTGTCCGTTGTCTTCATCTCCACAATAACCATCTGGAGTTGCATTATATAATTTAGTTAAAACTTCTCTTATTTTCTCCTGAGTTTTATAGGGGGCCCCTGCATAATTATATAAATAAATCATATGCTGGATAGGCTGATTACCGTGTGCATAATTACCCATGTTTACAATTTGCATTTCTCTTATTTCATGAATTGTTCCTCCGTAATAGGAGTCGTCAAAATCGGGTGGCATTTCAAAAACATTATCCAATTGTTTAATGAATTCCTCTTTTCCACCCATTAGATCAATAAGACCTTGAACATCGTGAAAAACAGACCACGTGTAATGCAAACTATTTCCCTCGGTAAAAGCATCACCCCATTTTAAAGGGTTAAATGGTGATTGAAATCTTCCATCTTCATTTTTTCCTCTCATTAAATTTGTTGAGGGATCAAATACATTTTTGTAGTTAAGGGATTGTTTAAAAAACTTATCCGCTATCTTTTTCTTACCAAGTTTATCGGCCATACTCGCGATGGTGAAATCAGCATAAGCATATTCCAAGGTTCTTGCAGTATTTTCATTTATACCGACATTATAAGGCACATATCCTAACGTATTATAATAGTTTAAGCCTTCTCTTCCCACTGAACTGACCGGTCTGCCAACTTCTACTTCTGCATTTTTCAAAATTGCCTCAAATAAAACATCTTTATCCTTTTCTTTTACATTTCCTTTTAAAAATGCATCTACAATAATTGGCGCAGAGTTAGAGCCTATCATACAGTTTCTATGTCCAGGACTGGCCCATTCTGGCAACCAACCCGACTCCTTGTATGTATTAGCCAAGCCTGACATAATATGACTATTCAATTCTGGATACATCATATTAAAAAATGGATAAACTGCCCTAAATGTATCCCAAAAACCATTGTCTGTAAACATATAACCAGGCAATACTTCGCCATTATACGGGCTATAATGAACTATATTATTGTCTTTGTCAAATTCATAAAATTTTCTGGGAAACAATAAAACACGATATAAACATGAGTAGAACGTTTTTATATTGTCTGTGTTATCATCCTCAACCTTAATTTTATTCAATTCCACTTCCCAGGCATCTTTAGCTTTTTCTTTAGTAATTTCAAAAGAATTATCACCAATTTCTCTATCTAAATTCAACTGAGCTTGTTCCGGGCTGATAAAAGAAGATGCTACTTTAACATGAACTGTTTCTCCTTTTTTAGTTTTAAAACCAATGATAGCACCAACGTGTTGCCCTTCACTATTTAGGGTATTTTTCTGTAATTCCCAATTGTCTTTCCAGGTATGTTGTATCTCAAAATCTTTGTCAAATTCGGCAACAAAATAACTATGAAAATTATCTGGTACACCGCCACTGTTATTTCTACAATAGCCTATGATCCTACGTTTTTCAGGAATTATTTTTACCATTGACCCCTTATAAAATGCGTCTAGCATAATATAGGAGGAATCACTCTCTGGAAACGTAAATTTAAACTGGGCAGCTCTTTCTGTTGGTGCAACTTCAGCAGTAACATTATAATCTGCTAAATACACTTTATAATGATATGGCTTTACTGTTTCTGCCTTATGCGAAAACCAAGATTGTCTTTCTTCTTCTTTATATTTTAATTCCCCAGTTATAGCCATAAAGGAAAATGCGGCATAGTCATTAATCCAAGGGCTTGGCTGGTGTGTTTGCTTGATACCTCTAATCTTATTTTCATTATATTTATATGTCCATCCATCACCCATTTTGGATGTCATTGGTGTCCAAAAATTCATTCCCCAAGGCGTGGCTATTGCGGGATAAGTATTTCCGTTTGATAAACTATATTTTGAATCAGTTCCCATTAAGGGATTTACATAATCAGCTAAAGAAATCTGTTGAGGCTCTTTTGATACATGTTTTTTTTCTCTATTACAGGATAAAATAACTAAATAAAACAAACCTAAGATAAAAAAATAAGTTGCTTGGTTTTTTATTGAATGCATAGTTTACTCCGTTTTACGTTAGTTACGATTTCAGTATTTCAGAATTATAATTAACAGTAAAATTAGTCAATTTTGTTATCAATCTCTTTAAACATAGTGTTTTTCCAATCAATGATACCTCACAAAAAGCTAAAAAAAGCTATAAATTTCATAGTTCCTTTAACTTCAAAATGGGACGTTTAAAAAACACGATTCTATACAATACGACATAAAAATCTTCAAAAGAGAGACTTAACATGAATTATTTTATAAAAAGCTCTTGTTTTATGTAGTATTTACTCTTGGTATGTGCTGGAGATTTCTCTCCTTATTTTATGTTATCATTATTAATATTAATAATAATGTCATAATCCCAATGGTAGTTGTAAATATCCCCATTTTTCTTGATTTTGTCCATCCCGCCATAGAAATCATAATGAGTAAAGAGATTATCCCAAATAGAAACGTAACCACACCCGTAATTCTTGGCAGTAATAAATCACTGTAGACTACTCTGATTGGATATCCATCTGTTGTCATCATCAGAATTTTTGTCATGGCAAATACCGTTATTAGAAAAAAACTAGCAGCTAAAGTTGCTGCAGCCATTATTTTATTAGTCAACTTCGTTTTTACTTCTGATACTAAAAAGTTTGCAATTACAGCTATCGAAAATCCTCCAAGTAATGAACTAATTGTTATTGTTTGTTCGGCAAGTTTATTCCAATATTCAAAAGTTATTTCCGTCATTATTTTTATCATTGGTTAAATTTCAAATGCATTTTTTACGGTCAACAGGCTTGTAGAAGATTTGTTTGATATTCTAAGCTATTAATTTAACAATTAATTTTTAAGGTAAAAAAACAGCTACTTAAATATTTCGGCAGCGTTAAAATCCTTTGGTAGGTTATTTTGATCTCTAAATTTTAATATTTTTGGGTCATTGTCACAATAAATAATATCAAATGATACTCTGTCATTTCCATAAATACCTCTATGAATCATGTTTGCAGAAAACACTAATAAATCCGTTCTTTCTAACGTTATTAATTTTCCATTTATAAGAGAATCATTTGGTTTCTTATTATTAAGTGAATTTCTAACTTCATATTCTTCATTAGAATCCCATTTTCGATGTGTTTCTGGAATAAGCTCAATTCCTGGTTCGTTTTTTAGAGGTATTCTGAAATGAACAACATTTTGAGTTTTTATTGCTTCTTTTTGTTCTTTGTCATTCATCCCGGTATACTGAATATCTCTATGCCAATAGTTGTTTTGACTTAAATCATTTGGATCAAAAAATAGTTGAGTATTCAGAAATTTGGGTTGATCAAATTCAATAAGATTTATAATCTTATTTGAAGAAATAAAATCGAATAATATTCTTTTTTCTTGATTGGTCAAACGCTTTGAGGAAGTAAGGCTATGACTATTTAAAGCTCCTTTTAGATAATGTTCTGAATTTTCACTCAACCACGAGCTGTGGAACTTTATCAATATTGGTTCGATCAACAAAAGCTCTTCCTCTTTGAAGTAATTTTTATGATGGCTGAAGCCTTGTTCTATGTAATTTCCTATTTTCATTTTTCAATTGTATACAAACAGTCTGCTTAAACTACCGTAGCGCCACTAAGGCGCTGTGTAAGTTTTGCACCTTGTTGTATGCCAGCTTTATTTGATTAAAATTAATGCATTCTATTCGAATGATAATTGAATCAAGATTACTGAGTGAGCAGGAATTACTAAGTCCAGATCCTTTTCATTTGATTTTTTTATCTCAAAGCTTCTTATAGATACCTTTTCTTTTTCATCAAAGTTATTATAGTCCGTAATTTCTTTACTATTTACCACTTTGCCTGAGACTGATTTAAAGGATTTGCCAATATCACACTTCAATGGAATATCCTTATTAGGATTAGCATTGGTGATAGTGATACTAACTACCCCATTTTTCTCAGAAGCTGAAGCCGTTATTGCGGGAATTGAATCCTCCTTGTAATTATATTTTTCAGTTACTAGTCGAGTGAGGATTAATTGAGCATCTTGATGAACGTTATATAGTTTAAAAACGTGATATGTTGGTGTTTTGACTATGAGTGGCCCTTTGGTCATAATTACGGATTGCAAAACATTTACAATTTGAGCTAAGTTTGCCATACTTATTCGATCAGCGTGGTTATTAAAAATATTAAGATTTATACCAGCAACCATAGCATCTCTTAGCGTGTTTTGTTGTTGTAAAAATCCATCTTTAGTCCCCGGTAATTTATCATACCAAGTACCCCATTCATCAACAATTAATTTAATCTTTCCTTCAGGATCATATGTATCCATTATTGCTAAATGTTGTTCTATATATTTTTCAATAATCATAGTATTTTGTAAAGTATTGAACCACATCTCTTCTCCAAAATCTGTGGATGAACCCTTACTATTCCAATCACCAGTGGGTATCGTATAATAATGCAATGAAAGCCCTTGAGCAAGATGATTTTTTCCTTGGAGGGTAGAAAGAATTTCTTTAGTCCAATTTTCATCACCGCCAGAGGGACCACATATTACCTTCTGAAATCCATCACCTTTTATATAAGAAGAATAGTTTCTGAATATGTTGCTATAATAGTCTGGATTCATGTCACCTCCACAACCCCAATTTTCGTTACCTATTCCCCAAAATTTTACATTCCAAGGATCTTCTCTTCCATTTTTCTTTCGTAAATCGGACATAGGGTTTTTGTTTTTCGAAGTAACATATGCTACCCAGTCCCTTGCTTCCTGAACTGTTCCAGAGCCCACATTTATACTTAGATAAGGTTCCGTACCGATCAATTCGCAAAAGTCTAAAAATTCATGCGTCCCAAAACTGTTATCTTCTGTAACACCACCCCAAAAAACATTTACAATAGAGGGACGATTTTGCTTTGGACCAATTCCATCTTTCCAATGATAAGTGTCTGCAAAGCAACCACCTGGCCATCTCAACACAGGAACTTTTAGTGCTCGAAGAGCTTCGACAACATCAGTTCGATAACCTTTGATATTAGGTATTTCTGATTCTTCGCCGACATATATCCCTTCATAAATACAAGTTCCCAAATGTTCCGAAAAGTGACCATATATTTCCTTCTCGATTTTTATATCTAAAGAATCAATATTTAATGTCAATTTGTTCTGTCCGAAAAGGGATACTGATAAAATTATCGCTATGATTATAAACTTAGTTTTCATATATTTAAAATAATTTCATAAATTATATTGACGCTGTAAACGGCTTGTTAAAATGCACCGCGACGTATCGTAAAAGAAACGTAGGGCAGGAGTAAGCAATACGTTTCGGATTGGTATTAAGGCAAACTTAAATATTTTGCTTTTATCATTTTTCATACATGCCAAATTTTAGATTTGGTGACTTTGAAAGTAAACACAAAGCTTTCGGTTAAACCCAGAAGTACTATGTTTTCATATACCTTGTTATGCGTTCGTTTCTACAGTTCCCCTCCAAAACTTATAATCGGATCACTTGACTTAATAACACCTAGCGTGCTCTCACTTTCAGAAAAATCGCAGGTAACAACAATTCCTCTATCCGTATCCGTAAATATAAATGATGTACCATTACCAATATCAGTAAATATAATATTTGTTATAGAAGTAACATTATCGCTAAAATTTATGGTGTAAACTCTTGATCCAGATTCTACAAGAGTTGCTGTGCCTAAATCATTATCTACATCAGTAGCAATTAACCCACCAGTATATGTTCCTAAAAGATTTGTAGGGAGCTCAACAGCATCAGATGAAGAATTACTGTCACCATCATCGTCACCGGAGCATGAGGTAAAAATCATTCCTACTGTAAAGCAAAGTATGAATATTCTAAACTTAATTTTTAGTGATTGTTTTTTCATAATTTTTATTTAATAGTTTTTCCTTTAATGACACATAATGGTTAGTATGAGAAACGTAGGGAAGGTGGTAAGTGGTACGTTTCAAATTAGTACTAAGCCAAATATAAATATTTTGCTTTTATCATTTTTCGTAAACACCAAACTTTATATTTGGCGACTTTGCAAATAATCACATACCTTTCGATTAAAAGCAAAAGCCCTATATTTACTTAGCAACAATGTAAAAGAAGTATCCTAAGTTAGTATAATAAAACTAATAGCATTTTATTTATTATGAAAACAAAGGATACTACAGACTCAAAGTTATTTATTGGTATTAAGGTGCACAAGCGAAGCTGGAAAATTCATACAGTAATAGACCTTTTTGATGGTTTAGACTTGACCATTTCACCCAATGCTTTTGCCTTACAGAAATATGTTGAGAAACATTTTAAAGATTATTAAGTTGATGATTATAAATCGTGTTGTTTGTGGATTTATCCATCATCGATTATTCGAATGCTTTGGTTGGCTTTACATTTTGATCCAGCGATGCAGGAGTATTATCGATCTCATCAGGGTAAGGATGTGAAGCGGATATTAGTCAAAGTAGCCAGAAAGTTATTAAGTCTTGTCCACGCGATTATAAGAACAGAAACACCCTATGAGATTGGAGTCGTGAGTTCAAAAAGAAAATATCATATTTTTATGACCTAGGACTTGGGAAAGGGCTTTACATAGGATACCTTGTTGTGTGCTGTTCTTTTACCAAGGGCATTCTACACCGTCAGGGTAAAACTCCTCACTAAAGAATTTTCCAGTTGGTCCATTATTATCAATAAGGGCATATTTTGTAACTCTTTTTGCTGCATCTTCAACGGTTCCTGTTCCTCTGTGATGATTGAAATCTGTTTTGGTAAAACCTGGGTCAACCATATTTACTTTAACTAAGGTATCACGCAGTTCGTATGCCAAAATAAGAGAATACATATTTAAAGCTGATTTGGAAGATTGATATACAGCTCCTTTAAAGTGATAAAATTTATTCGATTTATCACTTGCTAAAGTAAGTGAACCTTGACTTGAACTTACATTTACAATACGTGGTTCAGAAGATTTTTTTAATAAATCGATAAATGCCTGCGTTACTCTAATTACCCCATAAACATTGGTGTCATAAACCGATTGGAATACATCTATGCTCGAGCCAAGCGCGGATTGGGGCATTCCCCCGTTTATACCTGCATTGTTAATTAAAACGTCTAAAACCTCTGAGTGCTTTATAATTTCTGCTCGTGCAGAATCGATTGACTCCTGATTGCTTACATCTATTTGGATAACTTGAACATTGTCTAATCCTTCGTTTTTAAGACTTTGAACAGCTTCTAGTCCATTTTCTAGACTTCTACTCCCTAAATAAACATAGAAACCTTCTTTTACTAACTGTCTTGCTACTTCAAAACCAATACTTTTATTAGCTCCTGTAATTAATGCTTTTTTCATTTTTCTTTAATTTTAAATTGATAAATAAATTAACAACACAAAGGTTGCTATAAGAAAAATGAAATCATTTGCCATATGGCAAAAAGCGACTTTAACTAATGTTCTTTCTAATTCGGCTTAATGATGATTGCGTAATTCCAAGGTAGGAAGCTAAATAGGAAAGTGGGATTCTGTTAGCCAATTTTGGAAATTTTTCTAAAAAACTAAGATATCTTGTAGTAGCATCTTGGTCAACGAGTGGGCTTCTTCTTTCCAGTTTTTCAATTAAAGCTTTTTGAACAATTTTATTGACAATAGCATCCCAAATAAGAATAGTTTTGGATAAATCTTCCCAATCTTGTTTAGAAAAAACCAAAAGTTTACAATCTGTTACTGCCTCTACATATTCAGTAGCTTCTATTTTGGCTTGAAAATGCTGATAGTCCACTATTAAATGATTTTCATCAACAAAGTATTTGGTAATTTCTTCTCCCTTATTATTATAATAACATACTCTAAGCACACCTTCCAAAATGAAACCAACTTGCTTTGGGATTTTTCCTGCTTCTGAAAAATAATCACCCTTTAGAAGTTGTAATTCGGTTGCCTTCTTTGAGATTAGGTTTATTTGCTGTTGATTCAAATCGCCAAACTGTAAGGTGTATTCTATCAATTCTTCCATTCGGCCAATATAATTGAAATTGTCTTTTCAGGGTTTGTCATTTGGCAAAAAGAGCTTGTTTTTAATTGCACGTAACGCCAAATATATGAATCGGAGCAAGGCAAGTAAGCCAGAACCAATCGATCTATCTGCGCATTTTTATTTCTTGTTTAATTTATAAAAATCTAGCGCCATTGCAAAAGGAAATAACCTTTTGATCTAGCACTAAACTTTGCTCTGATTTCATATATGATGTTGTAAAGCGTTTTTTTCTTCACATAAATTTACTCAGCTCAGCTTTTTCTTTATTTAAAACTCTTGTATTAAAAGAGGATTCCCCAATATCAATTATAAAGCCTTTGTTTTCTAATTCGGTTAGGTTTTTATGTAAGGTTTCCATTGAATTTATTTTTTCAAAGACGTGTTTCAAGGATTCAGTAGTTTCGATGAATTTGAGCAAATAGAAGTTGCTAATGGTTCCAAAGTTGTTTTTTCTGGTTATTTTAATGTCTAAAAATTGTTTAGTTTGAGTGTTTTCAAATTCGCAAGCATCTCCGTGAAATTTATAATCCCAAGTATTAATCAGAGAGCCTTTCCATAAATTATTACTTCTTAATGTTAGTCTTCTAAAAGGATTCTCTTGATTCAAGTCAAGTTGATATTCCTTTGCCATAAGACTTATTAATTCATTCGCCTTCTTGTCAAATTCAATAATTGATTTTAGTAACAGCTTTTCAGTAGAGTTCAATAATTTTCGTTTTATTCAGTCATAATTTTGATTTGCTCTTCTATAAATTCATTAATTTTTATGTCATAATCCATCCCTAAGCTTCCACGACGAGCATTACCTGATTCAAAATGAACAATATCATTTTCTCCTCTTGGGTATGGAAATCTTCCAGCCCAAGACGTGAAGCTTAACAACTCATTAAAAACTTTAAGATAATCTTCAGATACTTCAATTCCGTAATGCTCTTTGATTCTGAAAAAATCGTGTCCATTTGTGTTTCCTTTCCAGATATTCATAAACTGTTTAAAATTTTCGATTTCACCATTAAGAATGTTATCTTTTACTTCGAATAGGGCTCTTGCTTTAAATATTATTTCAACGCTTACAGCATATAGTAACATTGTTGAATTAAGCAAACCAACTCCTTTAGTTTCGTTCCTTTCACTTGAGGGTTCTTGATTAGATAAGTCAAATAACTTTAGATTTTCATCAGCGGCTAATTTCAAACTACGGGAATGCTCTATATAATTCCAATAATGTAATGAATTTCTAATATCTGAGTAACTCATATAATTCTTAAAAGTTTTTAATGCTTTACAACGGTTTTCTTTACTTTACAGCCGTATTATATAGTGATTTAAATTTACTAAGAGACAAGAGGAGAACTAGAACGGTCTTTGGTACACTAACCCAGTTTATGGGTTTACGAAAAATTAACACGATAGGAATACAGCAGGCAACCAAGGTAATGCACCTCTCAGCAACGGCTTATAACCTGAAAAAATACCTGAAATTTATAAACAAAAAGGTAAAAAGCGGACCAGCTATCTTTACTTTGTCAGAATTTTTAAAAACTTCGTTTTATACCCTTTTTGGCTTCGATATAAAGCCATTGAAAATCTCAATTAAATAGCAAACAGTATAAAAAAAGCCTTCTTTAAAAGGCTTAGAATACGTCGTTTTTTAAAGAATTACAGGCTTGTGCAACGGTTATCATTGTTGTGCGCTGGCTTTTTTTAATTATGATTTTTTCCCTTTAAGTAATGCATAAATAGCCATTGCGTGACCGTGTCCGAGTTCAAATTCTTGTTTTAACCAATCTGTTATTTGAGTTGCCTTTACTCCGTCTTTAATTTTACCATTTTCAGTAAATCCTTTTTTTTCGGTCAGCTCTCTAAAATCAGAGGTTGATTTTCCTGTTTTTTCTTGAATGTTATCAAGATACGCTTGAAATGACATATTATTTTATGGTATTAAGTTTATGATATGATAAATAAGAAGCGATTAAAATTCCTAAAAATATTAAAGGCAAAAATGATGGGAAGCCTATTCCGTCTATTACAAGATGACTAATACTTGCAAAAATAAAGTTAAAGGCAAAACCTGCATAAGCCCATTCTTTAATTCTTTTTGGGCTTTTTGGAATAATCAAAGTCAATGCCCCCAAAACTTTGAAAATAACCAAAGCATTACCAAAATATTCAGGATATCCTAAATGTCTTATTCCTTCCTTTGCAAGTTCGGTCTGTGAAGTAAATATTGGAAGAATTCCTTCCATTATAAAAATTATGATTGTCGTTGTCCAGAAAATTATTTTATATTTTTTCATTTTGTATAAGTTTTAATTGCAAGTTTTTTTGTTATAATTGAGCATCCAAGGATTACCAAATTTGTCAGTAAAACTACCAAACGTAGCACCCCAAAACGTTTCCTCTAACACGTGGTCAATAGTGCCATCAATCGAAAGTTTCTTGAATAAAGTTTCTATTTCATCTTCACTACTACAATCAAGCATTAAATTAAAGGCGTTGCCTATTGTTAAGTCTTGAGGCGACATATCTGAACCCAAAAGTATCAACTCACCATTTGTGAGGGAAGCGTGTAATATTAGGTTTTTCATTTCAGCTGGCATTTTGTCTTCCATTGGGGTTTGCCCAACGGTTTGCAGAACAAGCTCACCGCCTAAGCATTTTTGATAAAATGTTATTGCTTCACGGCAGTTTCCGTTAAAATGGATATAAGAATTAATCTGTTTCATAATTTTATTGTTTTAGTTAATACTGTAAAGTTGCAGGTATTTTTTCAAACCAATACTGTGCAATAATGCCAACATTAAGGGGCGATAATGACAATAAAAAAAATTATCTTTATAGCGATAATATGCTTAATAATGAAAAAAATATCAATATACGTTCCTAAGAATGCGGTTATCGAAGGTATTACACCACCTTATAGGTTGTTTACCACAGCAAACCAGTTTTTGAAAAGTGTCGGAAAAGAACCATTTTTCGATGTGGAATATGTTGGATTGGAAAAGACCATCCCTGCGAACGATGGTGAATACAGTATCAAAATAAACCGATTAATAAGTGATGTGCAGCAAACTGATTTAGTTATTATTCCGCCACTTTATGGTCAGTTACAAGATGCTGTAAGTGCAAATGATATGGCCATTCCGTGGTTGCGTGAGATGTACCAAAATAGTGCAGAATTGGCAAGTCTATGTGTTGGTGCGTTTTTACTTGGCGCCACGGGTTTAATTGATGGTAAGAAATGCTCGACACATTGGGCTTATTGTGATGAATTTAAGGAAACTTTTCCTAATGTTGAAATAGTAGATGGTTCTGTCATAACTGACGAAGGGAATATCTATTCAAGTGGTGGCGCAAATTCACTTTGGAATTTACTACTCTATTTATTAGAAAAATATACCGACAGGGATACCGCGATTTTGGCTTCAAAGTATTTTGCCATTGACATAGACCGAAACAGTCAATCTGATTTTGCCATTTTTGTGGGGCAAAAAAATCATTCAGATATTGAAATAAAGGCTATCCAAGATTATATTGAAGAAAATTATCACGAAAAAATGACGATTAAAGAACTGGCTAAAAAGTGTGGTGCCAGTAGAAGAACCTTTGAAAGACGATTTAAAAAGGCAACAAACAATACGGTAATACAGTATATTCAACGAGTGAAAATTGAAGTTGCCAAACGAAGTTTTGAGAAAAGTCGTAAAAATGTCACAGAAGTTATGTTCGATATCGGGTATACGGATACTAAAGCATTTCGTGATTTGTTTAAAAAGATAACTGGACTAACTCCAATAGAATATAGAAACAAATACAATAAACAGAGTTAATAGTTAGTTTTTCTAGTTATTAATCATTGGTAAAGAGTTTTCATTCTTATTCCTTAAATCAATTCCTCCTTCATATATGGATTTTAAATTGGTAAGGTAAAAAGTCCAGCCGTTTGTGCACCCAAGCCTAACATATTGTTTAGATTTATTATCCAAGGGAATGTTATGATGCTTTAGGGTTACTATTGTATAATCATTATCGGTTTCAAGATTAACGTCCACTAAACATTCTCCTTCAAATGTAAATTGGATATAATCTGTACCATTAACTTTTGTTATTTTACCTTTCATCGGTTCACTATACAAATACCAGTACCAAGTATATAGTGTATTTTCAACAACATTTTCGTCTTTATCATATATACAATGGGTTGCTTTTTTGAATTCAACTTTTTTCAAAAACCATTTTTCTAATTCAGACCCTTTAGTCCAAGCATTATATATCTCCGGTAAAGTAGATTTAATGGCGATTTTCTTAGTGTAGGATGTCCAATCAAAATTTTCCATATTCTTTTTTTAGCTTGTTGCCAACGGCTTTAATAAAAAGTCGTTTTAATGCTTTTTATTTTTTGTTAGCGATTTTTTCATCGTTTCAAGATATTGAGGTAGATTGGCTCTCATTTTATAAATACCTTCCTTATAAAAATCAATAAGATATATTTTACCTTCTTCCATACCTTTCATAATCCCTTCTTTTTGGGCTACAACATCTCCTTTTCTGACAATCAATATATTATAATAGGTGATATCTGAACTATTATCCTTTATTGTTAGCTCATTGAAATCTGAAAGATTGGGATTATTATTTATGTTTTTAAAATCATCTGCACCAAAAAACACTTGAAAGTTCCCATAATTAATAGCGGGATTATTGTTATCCATACTTCTAAAAAAGAATCTATAATCACTATTTAGTGCTGACTTCTTTATTTTTTCGAACTCACTAATTGATAGTATGTTTGTTATTTCAACAAAAGGATAATATGGTTTTTGTTTTTTATGCATTATCGAGCATGATTTTAAACTAAATACTAAAATCGAAAAAAATAATAGAACACTTAAGTTTTTCATTTCATCTAATGTTCGTTAAGATACATAGTTTACACAAGTTAAAGATTAGGTGTTTACACTAGATTAGTTTCTAACCTTGTCGATTGTTGTTCATGTCTTAGGTTTCTTTGATCAAAGAAACCTAAAAATACATTTCTATAATATACTTTCCAAATACCATTCCCTAGCTCTCCAATAGCTATGTGTTTTTATAAATTATTAGCGGTAGTACTTCTTAGTGAATGGTTGTTTAATATAATCAAAGTAACATCTGCTTTATCTCTAAATAAAGTAAGATATTGAAAAGTAATTAACTACTGCCTTTTATATTTTTTATCAATACTGTACTTTCCTGCTCCAGATAGAAAAAGAGAAAGCATGATTCCTAAATAGATGAATGCTACTTCACCTTCTTCAAAATTAGCTTTATGAAAAACAAAAAAAGCAACTATTAAATTGATGCAAATAAAAGTGGAACTTAAACGTGTAAAGATCCCAAAAATAATAAAAATGGATAATATACCATCAGTGAACAAGGCGAAAATCAAGCTAGGTAATTTTCCGATATATAACGGATTAGGGAATATTTCTAGCATTTGGTTAAAACCAAATAGTTTTTCGACTCCATGTTGTATAAATAAAGCAGAACCCGTAAATATTCTTAATAAAAGAAGTGCTAAATCGTGATTTTTTAGAAAATGTAAACTCTTCATAATACTCTGTAGTGCTTTTATCATTTTGTGTGTTGTATTTTTTATTGATTATTTTTTAATGAAAATGACATCTATTTTTTTACTCATTAAGTCATTTAATCAAGCAAATAAAAAACTTATTAACATTGTAAATACAGTAAGTGTAATTGTTTTTACGTTGGGTTGCGTATGAGAACCAAACCAGATAATCATTCCCAAAAAATAAGCAGGAATAACATTTAGGTATTGTAATTTGTTTACATAGTATACACCTGTGTTAATAACAAATACAATTATTGAAAATCCTAGAATTCCTAATGATTTACTTAACTCAGTACCTAAGTATTGTATGGTAATAGCTAATGAAATTCCAAATAATTGTTGCGTAAAAATTAGAGAAATATTTTTATCAAATAGGTAATAACTTACCCAAGCAATAAATAATATCCAAGTTGGAAAATGCTAAGAGGAAATTACAAGTACAGCTATGGCTCCCATTAACCCCATTGTTAACGCATTTGATAATGATTTAATTTCTGAAATAAATATTAATTATAGATTAGAACCTCCTGAAACTTCAATACGTTGAGCATTTACCCATTTAGCATCATCGGTGCATAAAAATGCGACAACACCACCAACGTCATCAGGCAAACCAACACGCCCCAAGGCTGTATCTGCTGCTATTGATTTATTTAGTTCTGCATTATCCCTTACAGTTCCACCCATAATATCAGTTTCTATAGCACCAGGAGCTACAGCATTAACTCGTATTTTTCTTTCACCTAATTCTTTTGCTTGGTATTTAGTTAAAATTTCTAAACCACCTTTCATAGATGCGTAGGTAGCAAAGCCAGGAGTTGTAAAACGTGTTAATCCCGTTGAGATATTGACAATGCCACCACCATCATTCATTATTTGTAAGGCATTCTGCGTAATGAAAAATGGCCCCATAAGGTGGATATGAATCATATCCTTGAATTCATCTATGGTGGCTGACATATAGGGAGCTGGTGCAATGCTCCCAGCATTATTGATTAAATAATCAATAGTTGAGGTATTGTAATTTTCCTGAAGAACGTTGGATAGTTTCTTGAAAAATGGTACGTATTCCCCGTACTCGGCCACATCCAGCTGTAAAGCCACAGCTTTTTGACCTATTTCTGCTACTACCGACACGACTTCTTTTGCGGCAGCTTCATTAGAATGATAGGTGATGATAAGGTCCAATCCTTTTTTTGCCAAGTTTAACGCCATATCTTTCCCCAAACCTCTACTACCTCCGGTTACAAGTGCTATTTTACTCTGATTCATTTGTATTATTTTTTAATTATTAAAGGATACAAAGATCATCAGAATTAAATGGTAGAAATTACCCAATTCAATCAAGTAGTTGTAAAAATCAAACAATATTATTTTTTCTGAATTGGATTGGTGATTGCTGGATCTGTTTCTTGAAAAAGTTAGAAAAATGAGATGTTTCCTCAAAATGAAGACAATTAGCAATTTCTGAAACAGTCCAATTGGTGTGTGATAAAAGTATTTTTGCTTCTTGCGAAATTCTATTTGCAATTATAGAGCTTGTAGGTTTTCCTGTAATTTCTTTAAGAATTTTATTTAGATGATTTACATGTATATTTAGGTGACTTGCATATTGGTTAGCTGTTCTTAATTTGATTTGTTGTCTTGTGTTTTCTATAGGAAATTGTCTTTCTAAAAGGTCTAAAAATAGAGTGCATATTCGTTCGGAGGCATTAGATTGATAATTGACAGAAAGATTAGTAGGGCTCAGTTTTATTGCAGAATGAATGAGTTCAGATACGAGATTTCGTAAAATATCATATTTGAATTCATAATCAGAATTGATCTCGGTAAACATCTTTTCGAAGATTTTTGAGAATTCAGTACAGTTATCATCTGTTAGATTGAATATGTGATTTTTATCTGGTTGAAAAACTGGGTATTTAGATAAATCAGTATATTGGTTGAAGAAACTTTCTGTGAAAACACAAAAATAGCCTGATAATTGTATGTCTACTTGTTCCCAATTATAGGGAATTAGAGGATTTGCAAACAGTAAACCTTGATTGTTTATTTCTATAACCTTATCAGCATAATATACTTTACTTTTTCCAATAATTAAACTTATTTTATAATAATCCTTTCTGCTATATGGCATAGGTTTAGGGTCGATACCCGCAAACTCTTCTATATTAAACACGTTAAAATGTCCAATTTCTGTTTTTAAATTTTTAGGAACCCAATTTAATTTTTCAGAATAAAATTCTTCTAGTTTAAGTGTTTTTTTCATACCACAAAGTTATTGAACTTGCATATTGTGTTTTAAATTACCGCTAACGTATCGTGTAAAATGCGTTTTAATGCATTTTTACACAATGTTAGGTAATGTTCTCTTTGCTATTCCAAAAATCGTATATTAATTTATAATTGTTATTTGGATCTATTTTGTTGAAGTTATCAGAACTTCCAGTTTTTAAATAGTCTGTTAAACAATCCATAAAACATGAAAAATTAGAAAACCAATTTTTATTTGATTTTGCTTTAACAGGTTCTGTAGCAAATGAGATTGAATACAGGACAATTGGTGGATCTTTTTTATCTTGTCTTATATCAAGACAGATATGCCATTCATGATTAACAATTCCAATAGGGATTAAACCTTGTCCCAGTAAGTTGGGATGCGATATTAAATCATTTTCAAACAAATATTGTTTTAAATATTTTAAGTCAGCTCCTTCAGGGTTTCCAATGAGTGAAATTGCGTGAGTATGGTAATCGTCAATCTCCCTCATTTTTGGAATATTACTTAGTTCAAATATTTTAGAGAATGAACCAGGGATTTCAAAAGCATATCCTCCTACTGCCATTAAATCAGACTCATTTACTGAATAATGAGCTTTATATAAATTTTTAAATGCCTCTGGTAATTTGAAGTTAAGTTTTTCTTCTATTTCAATAAAATGGGAATCCGTTATTTGACTTGGTTTTGATACTTCAGGCCAATAATTGTAATCATTGAAAGACCCCCTTTCTATAAAAAAATCTTTTTGCCTAGTGTAATAGGCTTTAAAAAAATCAGCTATAAATTTCATTCTTTAAAATGTTATCTAACTCGTTTGTGTATGATTTCGTTGCGTGTTTAAGCAATAAAGTTAGCAAATAAATCACAGATGGAAAGTCCGCGAGGACTTTCGTAAGTAGGCTAGAACTAGCAATGAATTATAGCATCTATGTAAAAGTAGCTTGTCGAGTATCTTTAGGATGTATAAAAATCAAAAGATATGAAAACACAACAAACTGCTCAAGCTAAGTTATTTATTGGTATCGACATACACAAGCGCAGTTGGAAGATTCATTGTGCTACGGATTTATCCGCAGGTAAGACATTTTCTATGCCGCCTGATCCAGAACAACTTTATGGGTATGTGATTAAACATTATCGTGGTTATGCGGTTACTACGGCTTATGAGTCAGGCTGCTGTGGTTACTATGCTCATCGTTGTTTTGAAGGTTATGGTTGGACATCCTTGGTAGTTAATCCTGCTGATATTTTTAGAAGAGGCAAGGAGCGTTATACTAAGACGGATCGTATCTATGCACAACTGATAGCCAGAGAACTTAAAGACGGTCGATTAGAAGGTATATCGGTTCCGGATAAGCAGCGAGAACAA
>NZ_JBSIBP030000007.1:0-242339 GCF_053613295.3 Aquimarina ulvae | reverse complement strand
ATCAGAGCTAGACATAGACTTTTTAAAAATCAAAGTTCAGCCTTTTTAAATTACTCCACAACTTTTTGTGTTGATCCGGATCAAGTCCAAAAGTTGTGGGATTAAGTATTTAGGGATCAAGACCAATTGTTGTGTTTACGCAAAAATTCTGGTTAATCTAAAAAAGAAGAATTCTACATTTTTCCTTGTTAAAATTTATTTTTGTAATAAATCACCTACTTACTTAAGTTTGAACAGTAAAAAAATATGTTAAAATGTGTTTTTTTAACGATAAAATACACAAAAAAATTGTTGATTACGAATTTTGTAGTATATTTACAAAGTGAAAATGAGTTAGTGCTTTCATTATCCCCAAGATGAAAGTTTTATAAAAGTGAGTTTTAATTTTAGAATAAGCCCCTAAATTAAGATGATTTGTGTGAAGAAAAAGAGCGTGGAGACGCTCTTTTTTGTTTATCGCCAGTAAACAGTAGTTATTTGGAATATCATTTATTTAAATTTGACATCTATTAATGAATTTAAGGTCTCATTTTTGATAATAAGCAGGGTTTTTATAGATTTTTTACATTTTTTTAGTAATCATTATTACCTCTTTAATTACTTTAAAAATAATCTTAGGATACTTTTTAATCAATAAATGTTAGTTTTAATCAGTAGCGTACTGTGTATTGTGATTTTTGTTTTTACCTACTATTGGATTAAGTATTATTATGTTTTTCCATCTTTTTAATGCTTTTATATTAGGAGTAAGGAGATTTTAAACTATTCATCTTACTCGGAAAGACAAATGGCGAGACAGTTTGAAAATGAAATGCTGAAAATTAAAACTGTGTTTTAAGATTACATAATAAAATTGGATAATTGTTTAAAAAGGCAGACTTGTAAAAAACATTTTTAACTATGGCCTATTCCTTCTCCAAGTTAGCACCTTCGAGCTCATAATCCGAAGTTCTTAAAAAAATATCTACAAATAAAAAGAATAGTAAAACGAATATAAATTAAGCTATTACAGATATATAATGCTAGTGAATTATGTTAGACTTTAAAAGTATATTGCATTACTATAAGATTAGAAATGAAGAAAAACACATTCGCTATTATATTTTTTTTTCTCAATGTAGTTTATGCTCAAGAATTTAGAGAATTTAAAATAGATGTTCTGATAGCACAACTTCCTTATGCTGATAATGAAGTCAAAACGACCTTTGAAAATGGGCTGATGTACTATCGAAATACTCAGGATAATACTAAATTGTTTTCAAAAGGTTTTGATGTAGCTTATCCATTCTTTTATAAAAATGCGATCATCAAGCAAGACGGTAAATACGGAATAATTGATAAGACAGGAGCATTTCTCATTGAACCATTGTATGATGATTTTGAACTTGCCCCTTATGAAAACGAAAGTTATATCGTTATATTTAATGATGATGTTATTGTAAATCTTTACAATGGAAATACAAATGCTTCTTACATCTATTGTGCAGAAGTTATTCCGACACTTTATGCTTTTCAAGGAAAAAATAAGAAGTTTGGAGTAAAAAAAGAAAGAAAAACCATAGTACGCCCTAAGTATGATACGATTCTTGCGATCGGATATGAATTTATAGTTGCATCCAAAAATAAATATTTGGGGATTATTGATGTAAAAGGAAAATGCTTAGTTAATTTTGAGTATGAAGAAGCTCAATACTCTGAATATGCTGAAGGTTTTAGTACGTACCCTATTGTTGGATTGAGAAAAAACAAAACTTGGACTTATTTCGAAAAAGGAAAAGAAATCTTAAAAAGCGAATATAAATGCGAAAACTTTTCTGTGTTATTAGAAAATGCTGTTGGAGTTTTTACAACAAATGGTAAAAAGAATGTATTATTTAAGAATGAAAACATAATGAAAAAAGAATATGATTTCATATCGAATAACGGCTTAGTGGGAAGAATAGATAATAATATATTCTTGCTTAAAAGCGATGGTAGTGACGAACTATATTTTTCTAAAAATTAATATCGTAACAATAGATTATTTACAAGTCTGTATCTTAAATTAAAAGGATAGAATATTTAGTTGAGAATCTTACTATAAATAGCATCGTTTATATCAGAAACAAGACAGTGATAATTTTATGAATAAAAAACATCAACTTCGTAATGACTCCAAACCCAATAAAGAGAATCATAAACACTTGTTTACGAAAATTATAACGCGAATAGGCTTGTCAAATTTGTTGCCAACCAAACGTGAGAAATCAAAAAGTGTAAAACAATTAGGCGTCATATTAAGCATCATTATATTTAACTTTTATGCGAATAACTCAAAATCGTTTGCACAAACAAAAATAATTGATAGTCTCGAACAGATTTTGGTTGCTAATAAAAAACAAGATACTTTCAAAGTAAATATACTAAACGACTTAGCTTTTTCATATCATCGCAGAAATATTGATAAAACTATAGAATATCTGAAACGGGCTAATTTTTTGGCAGACTCTCTTCACTTCGAAAAAGGAAAAATAGATTGCATATATACAGAAGGAATAGTACAATTAGTAAAATCTAATCTAGATGAAGCTATCAACCATTACACTAAAGCGTTAAAAAGATATCAAGCTGTTAGTGATAAAAGAGGAATTGCTAAATGTCTTAATGGATTGGCTATAGTATATATATATAAAGGGGATTATGAAACCACAATCAATTACGCTAAACGAGCTGTTGATTTAGAAGAAGCCTTAGGAAATAGAAAAAAAAGTGCTAGTTCTTTGAATGTTTTGGCCTCAGCCTATTCAAATAAAGGAGACTATGATCTATCAATTAAAATCCGCCATAAGGCGTTAGAAATATATCGAGAGTTTAAGGATGAAGAAGGAGTTGCAAGTTGTTTGGGAAACCTTGGAGGAACTTATGGTAATCAAGCAAACTATGTTAAAGCATTACTTCTTTTTACTGAGGCATTAAAAATCAACCAAAATATTGGAAGTAATACAGGGATTGTAAAATCTTTAGAGAACATAGGTTCTATCCATCTACTTCAAGAAAATTATGATAAGGCATTGGACTATTATAAAAGAGTTCTTGAGATCAATCAAAAAGATGGAAATAAAAAAAATATTGCTAACGTATATAGTAATATTGGAATTATTTATGCAGAGAAAAAAGAATACACAGAAGCACTACAATTCTTTAAAAAGGGGTTGGAAATATCAGAAAATATTAATTATACTAATTTGGTTGCAAGCTTTTTTATCAATATAGGAACTACATATACTGATCTTGAGGACTATCCATTAGCATTAAAATTTCACAAAAAAGGACTACAACTAAATACAAAGATTGGAAATTTATACTCAACTTGCCACTCATATATTGGTTTGGCAAAAATTCACTATAAACAAAAAAAGTATACAGAAGCACTTTTTCATAGTTTAGAAGCAGAAAAAATCGCAAAAGACTTGAAGTTAAAGGAGGCCTTAAGAGATATTAAAGAATTGCTTGCTGCTCTTTATTACGAAACTAGAGAATATAAAGAAGCCTTCGAAAGCCACAAAGCTTTTAAAAAGCTAAGTGATAGCATCTTCAATAAAGAAAATATTCGGAAAATAACACAATTAGAGTACGAAAATAAATATCAAAAGGAACTTGATTCTGCTAACGTTAAACAAATTAAACTTACAAAAAGGATGGGAACAATAGATAAAAATTTAGCGACATCTCAGAAACAAACTTTATGGGCTATCATTGGTGTTTTAGTTTTAGGAATTCTTTTAGGAGCCAGGCTATTAATATTACGAATTCGCAATATCCAAACTATCAACCAGAATATAATGATCGAACAAAAGTTGCTTAGATTGCAGATGACACCTCATTTTATTTTTAATTCATTATCGGTGCTTCAAGGAATGATTTTGAAT
The DNA here is from genome assembly GCF_053613295.3 of Aquimarina ulvae. Taxonomy (NCBI): domain Bacteria; kingdom Pseudomonadati; phylum Bacteroidota; class Flavobacteriia; order Flavobacteriales; family Flavobacteriaceae; genus Aquimarina; species Aquimarina ulvae. The sequence goes on along the minus strand of NZ_JBSIBP030000007.1, from coordinate 238,431 downwards.
AAAGAATCAAAAAAAGCAATTATATATTTATCTAAATTTTCTAAACTGTTACGGATTATATTAGAGAACTTTAGAGATAAAATCGTGCCTTTAGAGAATGAGATAGAAGCAGTAGAAAATTATTTGATAGTACAAAATTTGGGCGCAGATGTTCCTTATGAATATGATATTAATATTACACCTACCTTTGATACAAAAAAAATTTTAATACCGCCAATGCTTATACAACCATTCGTAGAGAATGCTATTCAACATGGGTTTAAAAAAGAACATAAAAATCGAAAAATCGCAGTGAATATTACGTTTACAGGTCCAAAATTGATATGTACAATTATAGATAATGGGGTAGGGATCGAACATAACTACAATACAGTTTTGTCTCAAAAAAAATCCTTAGCTACTACGATTACTAAAGAACGTCTAAAAATGATGTCAAAGAATTTTAAGGTTGAAACCAATATAACGATCAAAGACAGAAAATATAAAAATGAACAAGGTACTATAGTAACTTTAATACTCCCTTATAAAAAAGACATCCGTGATGAAAACAATACTTATTGAAGACGAATCCTATATTAGGAAAGGACTAGTAACATTGATTGATACATTAGATAAAAATCTCACTATTATTGGAGAATGTGGATCGGTAAAAGAAGCGGTTACTGTGGTAAAAGCCTGCAAACCAGATCTAGTTTTTCTAGATATCAATTTACCAGATGGTAATGCTTTTGATTTTTTAGAACAAACTAAAGAACTAAATTTTAACGTAATCTTTATTACTGCTTATGACCAATATGCTTTACAAGCCTTGAAACTGGGAGCTATCGATTATATCCTAAAGCCTATAGATATCGAAGAACTGGAAATAGCAATAGATAAAGCAATAAACGCCTCTGGTGGTATTCAACAAGAAGAAATAAAGATTTTAAAAGAGCAATTAGATCCAGAACGATTAGTGGTAAGTTTACAAGATGGATATCAGGTAATTAATATAAAAGAGCTTAAGTATTGCAAGTCAGATAAAGGCTATACAACATTTTATATTGATAATGCTAAGCCAATAATTGCATCAAAACCTTTAAAATACTTTGTGGATAAACTGCCTTTATCTAAATTTGTACGTATCCATCAATCCTCTCTCTTAAACATTGATTATGTAGATCGTTATGATAAAAGCGGAATGGTTATTCTAAAAGATAAGCAACAGCTCCCAGTATCGATTCGTAAAAAAGATGAGTTTTTATCAAAACTATTAAACAATAATCAATAAATATGTAACGTATATATATTCAATCTCTGCAGATATATATTCTCCACGCGATATAAAGAGAACTTGATCTACTTTTGAGTCGTATAGTAAGAAATACATAATTATTTCTATTGCTACTGTTTATAACACCTAAGTTACACATAAAGGTGCTAAACAATGAAAGATTGTCCTTTACATCGCTTTTTACGAGCACATAAGATAGATTTAGTTGTGTTAATCATAAAATATATCTAGTATAGAATTTTCTCTTCATTACAGGCGGCAAACACTATATAAAATCCGAAAATAACAGAGTAGAAATATATTAATTGATAAAGACAAAAAAATGAGAATATTAAAAACAAACATCATAATTACAGCGATATGCTTTCTTGCAATAACACTACAATCTTGTGGAGGTGGTGAAAAAGGACAAATTCAGGATAAAGAGTTAAGCAGCTTTATGCTGGGAGGTATTTATTTTCTAAATGGATACGGAGGAACTGCAGCTGTTACGAAAATGATGAAAGATGCAGATTATACGACAGATGAACAGTTAGTGAGTGGATATAAAGAGATTTTTCAATTTGCTTTTCAAAAATCACAAGGGAGAGATATAAAAAATATGTTTAAATCGATGTGGGACATTTCTAATAAAAAAGAATTATTAGAAAGTATAGAAGATCTTAAAACTAGAGACCATAAATATAAATCTTGGGATTATGCGCGAATTGTTAATAACGCATCGATGGGATATGCTACTGGTTGGTTAAACGAGGAAGAAGTAAAACAATTAGTAATGGAAATACTTCCATTAGCACAACAGAAATATGAAAACTGGAAAACCTACTATGAAGATTTCGACAAAGGACGCATAGATTGGAATTCAAATGACGATCAAGCCGAGTCCTTCGAGAAATTAGCAAAAACAATTACAACCTACGAAAATTCCATTTACAAAATATTGCCTTTGCATATCGAAAAATAAATGTTTTAAGGTAAATCGAATTGTAACTATATGTATAGTATACATTAAACAAACTTGTATAATCCTGCATGGTTTCGTGTATATCTATATTTCTGAAAGGTTAAAAAAAGGAGGAGCTCATTATAAATTATATACATGCGATATGTTACCACATTATTTATTTTATTCGTTATCTATAGTTGTGATGTTTCATTAATCTCAGATAAAAACGCAAGGAACATAAAAAAACTTAAAGCTTATATTCTTATTCACGATGGTGATAAGGAAAAGGAACTTAACTATATCAAAGTAATCGTATCTGATGGTAAAAAAAAGATCATAAATGAAGATATAAAAATCATCATGAATGGTTCGCCACTCTATTTATATATAAAAGATGAATTGTATTTTACAAAAACTTCGTACTATACAACAGATGATGTAGTACGAAGTGATTCTTATTATTTTGAGATAGTTTTACCCGATAAGACAAAATATCCTCTAGCATATATCAAACCAATACAACAAAAGAAGAAAACTACTTTTGAAATTCCTCTAAAAGCCTCAAGAGATGAGGGTTTTAGCCTAAGTTGGAGACATCTCTATACTCCAGCAGAATTAGAAATTTTAAAAGGAGTAAAGTACAAAAATAAAACTACAGATAATAGTACAAAGTCTGGATATGATAGAAAGCGAACGGACACCTTAAAAACAGAGATCGGAGAATACGTAATTCCTACATCATATTTCGAAGACTCTCTAACCATAGCAACACATTTTAGTATTAGACTTAATCAAAAAGAAAGTGGTTTAACCAACCCAAAATTATTAAGTAGTAGTAAAATCATTTATAATTATTCTTTTGAAAAGAGAATAGAATTTATCGAAAAAAATGATTAAACTAAAAGATATAGAGAACATATTTTCCTTTTAAAATAAAGAATTTGAGCGCTGTAAAAGCAGAATAATAGATTACACTTTTATATTAATTTCAATTTAAAATCTCCTATATTAATGAATAATAATAACATCATTAACTTTGCAAAAACACCTAGAAACCTTTCTAAAAAACAGGCAAAGAAATTTCTTAGGCACGATGGGAAACTGGGAAAATGTATAATTTCTAGTTTCTTAATCAGTATACCAGCTGCGATTATTATGATAATTCTTTATTTTTTGTCGATAGTTCCTCTTTGGGTGCTATTAACATCTATTGTAGTTTGCGTGGGATTGTATTTTTCTTTAAATCTACCTGAGCCAAAAATTAATGATATTAATAACTACCCTTTAAGTATTGGCTATGTACTTATGGCAAACCACAAACTATTTGATAAAAAATTAGAAGAGCAAGGTGGATCGATGATCTTGTTTAGCAAAGAAGACAATCATCGATTAAATTCAGAATATATAGCTGATATTGGAGAACGGATAAAAAATAGAGAAGTAGCAAATCTTATAAATCTGTACGATAAAATGGATTCTTTCTCTGATGGTAAGTCTTTCTTCTATTTTAATGAAATTCCTCCAGAGGCTACGGAAGGTGTTAAAGTATATTGTGCATATGTTATTTTAGATAGTCAATATTTACCAGATGGAGTAGTACCGGAAAATAGATTAATTCCGTGTCTCATAGACGAAAAAAATAGAGCTATTGCTATACCATCTCAATTTCTAGAATAATCAGGTTAGAGAAGAGCATTATTAGCATTTAATAAATTACTTTAAAAATGAAACGAAGCTTTGAAAACTCTATCAATTTTGATCTTTTTACTTCCCTTTCTATCGTTTGCTCAGAAAATAGATACACTAAAAATCCAAGAACCCTTGGTAGATAATTTGATGGAAATCAAAACCACTGATTGTATCTATATTGATGATGAAATTTACTTGCTAAATGAAAATTACATTGTGTATCAGAATTGTACAAGCAGAAAGTTAATGTATCCAGACATGAGTTCATTTCATTTTCCTGTAGAAAATGAAAATAATTATTTTGCTCTGGATAAAAATGGCATATATTATCGAGGTACTAAAATTAAAACAGACACTACTGGGTTCACCGTCATTGATGATGTTTATAAAGATGGGTTGTACTGGAAAACAAAATATGCAGTATATAAGAATCAAAAAAAGATTAGGGTTTCAGATGTGGTAACGTTTAGAGCTGCAGATTACTTTGGAGGTTATTTTGTAGATAAAAAAACGGTATACTATCGCGGTAAAAAAGTACAGAAGGCAGATCCATCAACTTTCCGAAGTTTCTCTAGTGGTTTTGCGTTTGATAAAAAACATTCCTACTCAAATGGTAAAATTGTAACCTTCAAAGATGAAAAAATCACGAGATTAAATAATTATTTTTATAAAACTTCAAAGCACATTTTAACAGAAAATGATACAAATTTTATTGAACATCCAGGTATTGACGTTCATACGGTAAAAGTACTGTCCAACTCATATTTAATGGATAAAAACAACGTTTATTACAGGACAAATACTTTACCTGTTAAAAAAGAAGATTTAAAAAACGTAAAAGTATGGGAACAAGCGGAGAGGGTATATTTAACAGATAAGAAAAACGTCTATTTTAGAAATGGTATTCCACAAAAAGGATTGGACGCTACCACATTCGGAATGCTCAAGAATTCTAATACTTTATTTGATAAAAATGGAATTTATAAAAGAGATTGGAATAGTTATACAAGAGCGATTGAAAACAATAAGCTACCTTTTAATTACAATACTCCAATAAGCGTATCGAAGACCTATCAAACTGATAATTATGTGGTTTATGAGAATGATGTATATGATTTAGTATACGGAAAATTATATAAGAACTTAACATCTGAACAGATAGCTAATATAGATAGGTTAAGAAACATAGATGATGAGTGTAAAAGCTGTATTGTTATTGATAAGGAGTTTGATTACGACTATTTATACAAAGCAAATCATAAAATTTATTACTTTTCTGAACAAACTGTTGCAGATGCTAATTCTTTTGAAGCAATAGGCGGATACTTGTTTAAGGATATCAATAACGTGTATTTCTATAAGCGAGAAAAAGGACTGTCCATTATATCTGGACTAAACCCTGAAACATTAGAAGTTTTTAATGGATTTATTAAAAATGAAGATTATTTGTATCTCAATTATCAAAAAATAATTAAAAGTAAAAATCTAGAAATTTTAAGTATTTTCAGTGGATATCGAAAACAATGTTCTCAAGATGATCAAGCCAGTTCTAATTATTATCTATTTAAGAACATCGAAGGATACTGGCTTGTTGAAATATCTGATATTGTTACTATTAGAAATTTAGGAAATATACATAGAAATAATTGGAACAGCTTGTTGAAAAAAATCATTACACGATACTAAAAATATTTTGCTAAGCGCAGTTTATAAAATACAATCAACACCTTTTCTTGAAATATAATACTATCTATCTCTAAAAAGTGTTAGAATTTATCTAAGTAGAATTTTGATAAAAGGTTTTGGTTGATTTTTCCCTGAATTTTTAACGAATATAAATTGAAACCTCACGAATATATATTCCCTTATTTATACAAAAACTTCCTTGACTATTTTTGCTACGTATTACACTAAAACCAATTTAAATATCAAAAAATTAATCACAAAAAATCTAATTATGAATGTAACAACACTAGTATCAAAACTCAGAATTTCTATGCTTTTATTAGCATCATTTTTGTTTTTTACAAATTGTGAAAGCGATAATGAAACCATTCCAGAAACCATCAACAAAAGCCTAAATGTGAGCGTCCCTAATTTAACAGGATATTACTCAGGTAGCGATAATGGACATTACTACATAAGACAAACCGGAAATGAAATTTTCTGGTTGGGAGAAGATCCATCAGGAAAATGGGCGAACGTATTTAATGGCACCTTAGAAGGAAACAAAATCACCGGAACATTTTACGATGTTCCAAAAGGCACAAATGTAGCCTTTGGTCCATTACAATTTGAAGTAAATGGTACTGTTATTACGAAAACATCCGGTCCTGGTTTTGGAGGTAATACATTAACAAAAACTACTCGTCCTAGCAATTTACCAGCAGAACGTGCTCAGGGTTTTGGTACTCGAAACAACATCAATGATATGACTGCAAAATGGCAAGCTAGTGATCGAGGTTCTTATTACATAAGACAAGTAGGGGATACAATCATCTGGTTCGGAGAACAGAATTACACATCAGGTCGTCCTGCTTGGTCCAATGTGGCATTTGGTACCAGAACAGGAAATATCATAACATTAGACTGGGTAGATGTTCCAAAAGGTAACAACGGGGGCTCAGGACGATTAACCCTAAAAATCGATAGCGCAAACAAGATTTCGAGAATTAGTGCTACAGGCGGATTTGGTGGTCGTATCTGGAACAGATAGGATACAACAATTTAAAACTCTAATCACAAGAATACTATCATTTACATTATTCTTGCTATAAACATATGTTTTAGTGTGTATACTATACAATAAAAGTAAAATCCTGGATTGTAAAAATTCAGGATTTTATAATTTAATATCACTATAGCTTTAAAAATGTATAGCTTTCGTTTCTAGAAAAATTACATTTAGAATAACGATTGCTTGTATGAATTGTCATATTCATTTCAGTGTGTAGTTTCTGCATTGTTCTATTACGAATATAAACCCAATCGGTGCAAATATATATTGACCTCTCCACGAAACGACACCACGTTCTATCTTTAATCAAAAATATGATATCTCATATTGGATCGATATATAAAATCTTGACTTAGGAGTCTGTGTGATTTAATTATTGAACAAAATCAGCGATTAACTTAATTATTAAATATGAAAACAATGAAAAGAAAATTACAAGTACTGTTTTACCTATTATTAACTGGTATAGTGATATCATGCGGGAATGATGATGATATCTCGGCAGCTGTAAATGTCGCACCAGTAATCGAAAATCAATCCTTCAACGTTTCTGAGACACAGGAGGCAGCGGTTACCTTTGCCACAGTTTTGGCAAGTGATCCGGATGAAGATGACACGCTGAGTTTTAGCATTACAAAAGATGATAGTGATTTGTTTTCTATTGTAGAAGCTACAGGAGAGTTACGTCTTAAACAAGGAGAACAACTTGATTTTGAGTTAGCTCAAAGCTATATTGTTGAAATAACGGTCGATGATGGTACGCTTTCAGCCAATGCTACAATTACCATTAATGTTATTGATGTAGATATGAACGCCAGTCCAGAGATCAATAATCAATCTTTTGAGGTTTCTGAGGCACAAGAAGCAGAAATTACCTTTGCCACTGTCTTAGCAAATGATCCGGATGCCGATGATACATTGAGCTTTAGTATTACCAAAGATGATAGTGATTTGTTTGTAATTAATCAAACTACAGGAGAATTGAGTCTTCAATTAGGAAAAGCATTAGATTTTGAGACTACGCAAAGTCATTTGATTGAGGTAACTGTTACGGATACTATGCTATCTGCAACAGCAGAAATCACTATCAATGTAACTGATGTAGATGAAATATCATTTATAACCACTTGGGAAACCACTAGTGCTAATGAATCTATTTTTATACCAACCGCATCAGAACAAGTATATAATTATAATGTTAATTGGGGAGATAACTCTGCCAGTACAGGACAAACCGGAAATGCTACACACACCTATGCACAACCAGGAGTCTATACCGTGAGTATTACTGGTGATTTTCCTAGCATCTATTTCAATGCTTCTTCAATAAGCGACAGTGCAACTATTGCAAATGCTAAAAAAATACAAAGTATTGAAAATTGGGGAAAACAATTCTGGACTTCGATGCGTAGAGCATTCTTTGGGTGTGAAAACTTAGTGGGTAATGCTAAAGATGTCCCTGACCTCTCTCAAGTTAGGGATATGAGTTTGATGTTTACCGCAGCTGCATCCTTCAATCAGCCTATAGGAGATTGGGATGTTTCTAATGTTACTAATATTGGGGGTATGTTTGCAAGAGCAACATCATTCAATCAACCTTTAGAAGATTGGGATGTTTCTAAAGTTACTGATATGAGTTTTATGTTTAGCGGAGCCCAAGCCTTTAATCAGGATATTGGTAGTTGGGATGTATCTAATGTTACGGATATGAACAATATGTTCAATTCCACACCTTTTAATCAAGATATTGGTAGCTGGAATGTTTCTAATGTAACGAATATGTTATCTATGTTTCTGGGTGCTAATTCTTTTAATCAAAATATTTCTAATTGGGATGTTGGTAATGTAACCAATATGCGACTCATGTTTAGTGGAGCACAATCATTTAATCAGCCTATAGGAGATTGGGATGTTTCTAGTGTTACAGATATGAGTGTTATGTTTCAAATGGGTTCTAGTTCTGCTTTCAATCAAGATATTGGTAATTGGGATGTAAGTAATGTTACTACTATGGAAAGAATGTTCCAAGGAGCGAGATCTTTTAATCAAGACCTTCCTAGCTGGGATGTTTCTAATGTAATAGATATGAGCTCAATGTTTAATAATGCTATATCTTTCAATGGAGATATTTCTAGCTGGGATGTGTCTAAAGTAACTAATATGCTTCTGACTTTTGGTGCAGCACAATCATTTAATCAAGATATAAGTGGCTGGAACGTCGCTAGTGTAACCAATATGGCTGGAATGCTCCAAGATACTACTTCTTTTAATCAAGATCTTTCTAGCTGGGAAACTGATAATGTAACTATATGTGAAAATTTTAATCTTCGTTCGGCTATAGTTCAAAGTAACCTTCCGACAAAAGGGTGCTTTTCAGGAAGATAAATACACAACTTAATTCCTAAACAACGTATATAATTAATATAAAACAGGATAGTAATCTTAGACTACTATCCTGTTTTTATGTTATTGACTGGATAAACATGAATTAGGTATAATTATATGAAAAAGAAGCGATAATTAGCTACGCAAATTAGACAATAAGGTTTGTGGTACGAATATAAATCCACTCCTTACGAATCTATATTGACCCCTTGAGAAGAGTCTGTATGACTATATATTTGAACTAAAATGGGAACCTATTTTATATGTTAGAAGTGAATAGTGCGTGATTAAATATTTACAAATGAATTCTAACGTACTGATCTAGAAAACATAGGTGTTTAAAAGTTAGCCTTATAATCAACATTAAATAATCAAAAAAAAATTCTGAGTCTCAAAGCTCTGAAAAATTATAAATAATCCATAACGTTAATGATGTTATACATCCAAAATTGATAAGAATGATACACTTTAAAACTTGCATAATAGGAATCGTAATTTTATTACAATCGAATGTTCTAACACGCCAAACATTTCTAATGAAAGAGGATGTAAAAACACAACAATTCGGTAGTGTAATATATTATAAAGATATCCATAACAATCTACTGGACGGTCATTATCAAATGGCAGATATTTTAGGTAAATACGCTGATTTACATTTCAAACAAGGCAAAAAACATGGAAAGAGCGTAAACTATGATAGTAAAGATCGAATTCTTAAAGAAGCTACGTACGAAGATGGAAAACCTGTAGGATTATACACCACATATTTTAACAATGGACAAATAAGTAAACAAGGAGAATTTATCGATGGAAAAACAGAAGGAAAATGGAAAAATTTTAATATTAAAGGGGAATTAATATCGGTTGAGTATTATAAAAACGGTAAAGCAGAAGGTACTTGGTGGAGAATAGTACGTCATCCATCTCAGCTAAAATCGGTAGTGACAGAAAATTATAAGAACGGTCAATTGTTTGGGAAAGCTGAAGAAAAAACAGAAGACGGTAAGTTGTTATGGGAAAGAGAATATCTCGATGTAATTAGCTACACCCATAAAAGTTATCATTCGACTGGAGAAGTTCATGAGATAAAACATAAAAAAAATGGGCGATTGGATGGTGAGCAATTAATCTATAATCAAAACGGTGTTTTGTTAGAAAACATAATTTTTAAAGAAGGTAAATTGCTTCAGGATAACAGCTATTATGAAAATGGAAATAAAAAGTATCTTAAAAATTACAACTACGGTAAAAAAGAGGGATTATTTCAAAATTATAATAAAATAGGACATAAAATTGAAGAAGGAACCTATAAAAATGATTTCAAAAATGGTGTCTGGAAAAAGTTTGATTCTAAAGACGGGCATTTGTTATCTGAGACTACGTTTCTTAATGGTATAAAGAATGGCGTTGTAAAATGGTATAATAACGCTAATACGACTTCAGTAATCGGTCAATACAAAAATGGAGAACGAGATGGTCTCTGGAAATACTACAACTTATCAAAGAAATTATCTAAAGAAATTCAATACGATTTAGGAAGAGAAGTTTTTGTAACAGAGAAAAATTAATGCTGATTATTGTTTACTTGTGCTGTATGGGATGAAATTACGATTATTAGAATTTTGTATATAGACTGGGTTGTATTTAATCTTTTTCACATTCCATATAAACAGTTATATGTCTATGTTTTTATGTTATTTTTAATATTGTAGCAACTTCTAATGCTGTATCAATATCATTGGCTAGCTCCTCTACAATCTTAATATCATCCAATTTACCTGAGGGAAATGTAAAAAGACCGTGAGGGTTTTGAACAGCTAAGTACATTTCTTTGTCTTGAAAAGATAATAGTATCGGTCTCTCGAATTTTTGCTTTAACAATAAAATACGTTCCATAAGTGCCATTGATAATATATATCTTGCTTCTACTTGATCTGTGCTATATATTAAAAATGAATCTGTGAATCTGGGATCTTCCAGTTGTATGCGTTGTTCTTCTTTGAAATTTTTTTCTAAAAAACGGTCAAATTTTGTACTATTGGATTTAGGCAATACGACCGTATGACCGCGTAGTGATTTTTTGAATTGTAACCAGCAAAACATACCTCTAAAGGTATATTGGGTGTTATCTGATGTTTTGCTTGTAAACATATTTTTAAATACATATTGATAGAGCATCAAAAGCGAGTTTAAAAAAGGTATTTGAATTAAAAGATTGGATAGTTTACGTCCCGAATTGTCTTCAATCAAACCAATATCTGTAACATTAACAGTAATTGTATCTGTCTTTTTTCTGATCATACCATAGTTATAAACAGGTGTATCAGTTTGTACTCCAACAAACAGCTTGCTCTTTACAATTTGGTTGATGGGTGCTGTTATATTTTGAATAAAATCTACTGTAGGAAATAATTGCTTGACCATTCGTGTAACGGTATTATTTTCCTTGATTTTTAGTGTTTGAAATGATTTCCAAGATATATAAATCACAGGATAGTATATTGCCATTATCCCAAAAATGATATATAATTTATTGTATGGATTGCTACCAAATGCTGAATTAGCATTAAGAAAAGGTATTTCCAAACTAGGAAAATAAGCAGCTATCCAATTAGGAAAAAAAAGAACAAAGTAAAGTGGTATAATACCCCACATAATTCTTTGAAGCAAGAGAGCACGCTTTCTTTTTTTGTAGACCGTATCTAGAGCTGTACGGGTAGTTTTATAGATTTGTTCAATACGGTTTTGTGATAACATATAGTATATTCTTTGTTCAAAATTGATTTAAGATTTTGATAAATAAGTAAGAACCTTATACCAATACATTACTAAATTAATATTGTACTGAGTAGTAAATCCGTTCTTATCTTAGGTGGTGAAATAACATTGTTTTCTAGCTAATTTCATCTGTAGCTTTTTTAAGGAGTACTATATTAGTAGCTCATAATAAAAGATCGAACGTTTATGGTTAACATCAATTCATTGCTTAAGTAAAAGGTGTAAAATTCTACTAATTCTGATTATTTAATAATTGGTTGATGTTCACTTCTTTTTGTTCTTCTTTAGGAATTTCTAGGAGCATTGCTGTTTTGTCTTTTCTCATGGACGCGACTAGGTTGGCCGGAAACATTTGTATCTTATCGTTATATGCGGTAACCCCTGCATTATATGCCCTTCGCGATGCTGATATTTGATCCTCGATGTCTGCAAGCTCAATTTGTATGTTCATAAATTGTCTATCAGCCTTTAAATCAGGATAATTTTCTACATTAAAATTGAGACCACTCATTACTTTGGTGAGTTCGTTTGAAGCTTCAATTTTTTCTTCAGGAGCTTTAGCGTTTTTAACAGCCGCACGCAGTTCAGTTACTTTGAGCAGAATTTCTTTTTCATGGGACAAATACTTATTGAGCATCGCAACAAGGTTAGGTATCAAATCAAAACGCTTCTTAAGATAAATTTCAATACTTCCATAAGCTTGATTCATTTGATTTCTTCTACCAATGATCTGATTATTGATAATAATGACGATAATGATAAGTAGTACTAATACTACAATACTAATTACAATGTTGATGTTCATTTTTTTATTTTAATTGAGTGTATTTATTATACGGTTTCTATAAAGTGATATTCTTCTATTACGAACCCTGATTGGTTTAGCTTTTCCCCTATAATCATGCCGTTTCGCACAATAAACCTGATGTTTTCTAAAATCGTATTTTGTGTCCTTTCCACATTTCTAAAACTGATTACCCAATGCTTATTTTTTATCCAGCTCCATTGAAATCCATCTATTAATTCTGAAGTAGTTGCACCACAACTATCAACTCTGTCCTCAATAACAATCACATGCCCAGGATAAAACTGAAGAATTATATAAATATCTTGTCCGGCACAGACTGCATCACCAGAAAATTCTTCACATATAGAACCAATTTTTGCTATAAAAGTTTTATTTATTATTTCTGGTTGTGCTATTGCAGATACACAGATATTAAAAAGAAGGATTATCGTTGTCAATTTCATTAATACTTATGTATAAAGAACAGGTTGTTATTTGATTGTTTATTATCAGGCTTTTAAAATATTATCATATATTCACTACAATTTTTTCCTCCTCCTTTTATTAGTCAAAACATTAAAGTTATACTCTTTCAAAATTTTCCCTTCAGCATTTAGTTTTCTACCTTTAAGTTCGTCATCGATAACAAAGAGTGCCATGTTTTTGATATTATTATGTTTCACCTTTTCTATATCTTCTAAAAGAATAGTCCAATGTTTATCTGTTACCCAACGCCAAGAAAAATCACCAATATGTTGAGCTATCAAGACTTCTCCGCAACTGTCTTCTTCTTTTGTAGTTACGGTTACTTCTTTTTCTTTGAATTGTAAAACAAGATAGGTCTGTGAACCAGCGCAACTGGACTTATATGGAGTTTCTACACACATCCAACTTATCTTAGTAGCGAATGTTTTATCTACTATTTCTGGTTGTGCATTTACATAAGTGCTTATGCTTAAAAAAAGTAGTAAAAATATTGTTTTCAACATATACAGACATTTCATATTTCAATATTACGCATATTGTAAAAAACATATTATAGTGAACCTATATTCGCAAGGAGTGAATAAATATGTGTTCAATTATGATACATTTTTTGAGAATCAATTCATTACTTATTGATAGAAGGCTAATACCGATTTTGTTTAACCTACTTTATGCATTTAGAACTTAGGGATGAAGGCGTAAAGCAAATTTATAGATAGTGAGTGCTATACTTTATTGCCAACAATTGAAAACGATGTTTATGATGTTTTTACGAGATATTTTATTTGCTATATTCTTATCAGTCTAAGTATTCGTTTCCATTACGATCTACCCAGCCTTTTTTACCATCTGGATATGTAAATCGAGCATAATATTCATCATAATCGCTCAAATATTTATATTTAGGAGTTAATCCTATGTTAGGATAACAGGTTAGTAAACCCTTTTTATGTAAAAGAAAATGGGTTCCATTTGTTGTAATATCATCATATTCTAATGGAATTATAAGTTTTTTATCTTCCATATCCCAAACGCCAAACTTATTTGATTTTTTTACAATAATATAACTGGGTTTTAAAGGAGCATAGAACCTACTATAATACCAGTAATCTTCTGCACTCATCTCTATAGTGCTATTATTTACAAACCTTACTTTTTTAAACCCTCTTGGTAGTTTTATGGGAGTGACAGTAATGTCTGATAAAAGATAGTGGCTTATTTTCCAGATGTATTCCTTTTCATCATAAATCTTTTTTAGGAATAATAACTCTTCATAGCCTTTCTCTTTAATAATTTGTTCTAGATGTGACTTAGAAAGTGCTTTTTTATCTTGATCTCGCTCATAAATATCGTCTTGTAAGAGATAAAGCTGATACTGTAAATCTACTGAACCATCAGTATCTTCCCAGATATTCTCGAAAGTTGGCATTTTATATCTTTCTAAACTGAATGATTCATACGTTGTTTTTAGAATTTTGTTCTTATGATTATAGTAGGTTATAATTCTGTTTGCGTTACTATCGTTACCCCACCTTGATCTCTGGTTAACAGGTTTATTGTATGTGTTGCCCAAAGTATCTATAAAATACATCTTGTTTTTTGAGTCGATAAGTTGATGGTAATTAGTCGAATATTGATAAAATGATTTTAAACTATCAACAAGTAGTTTTCCTTTTAAATTATAGATTGATGTTTTTCCTGAGTTAGAAACGGTTGCGATTTTTCCGTAAATTTTAAGGGAATCACAAATATGATCAATGATTATCTCATCCTTGAGCTTTAAGCCTATCTTCGAGTTTTTTATATCAAATCTAATATCATCGTTGCTGAAATTTAATTCTTCAACTTTATCATCATCAACTACAAAAGTTTCACTAGTATCTACGTTTTTAGAAATACGGTAATCATAAGCACTCGTGGTACCCCAGCGTACTTTATACTTTTGATGCTGTTTTTTTACTACTAAACCTTCGTAATAACTACTGCGTTCTCCTCTTTCACTAAAAAGAATAATTAAGGGAATACCTCGATATGTCATAAACTTGTATACACCCAGCGTATTGTCTCCCTTTGGACTCATTATCAAATAGTACTTTTCGTTTATAAAATAAATGTAGTCTTCCTCCCAGTATTCACGTGTGTTATTTTCATCTGGTTCTAAATCTTCTCCTATGATTTTTCCTATAAGTTCACTAGAGGTAAAATGTGGATCTATATTTTTAAAGTAATCACTACTATCGTTAATTTCTTCTTTTATTTCCTGATAAATAGAATCTTGACCCCTTAAAAGAAGAGATAAGCTAAACAATATAATAAAAGATACTATCGGTTTTTTCATTTTACTTATTTACGATCGCTTGTCTAGGGCGGCACTGGTTTATGTTGATCTGTTTTGATGACAGTTCACGATTAAAGATTATACGTATTCATAGGTGCTACTATTTAAGACTCAAAGCTACCCAAGGACTTTTTTCTTTGCTCAACAGATCTTCAGCGATACTCATTATCCCCTCGTTGTCAGAATCTATTCCTCCCCACATACCTCTACCAATGATGTAGCTTTTAGAAAAAGCACTCCAATTATCAAAGTTTTGAATCACTAGTTTATAAGCTTTGTCTGTATATTGCCAAACTTCGTTTTCCGAAATGTAACCGGCATCTAGACAAAGTCTGCTTAAAAATACTAACCGACCACAATCCCAACCTATATTATTATATTTCATTAATTCTTTATGATTGGTAACAACATTGTTGTCTACTAATTCTTTCCAGGTTTGCTGTAAGTGGATAAGTTGTTGATAGGCTTTTTGTACATCTTCTTCGTTGTCGCCCATATCATTGAGAATTATATTTTTCTGTTCATCCGTATCGTTTACCTCAAAGGCTTTCAAAACCGTATTAAAGTAATATCTGAATCCTTTTTCAGATAAATAATCGAGTTTATCCAGTGCTTGATTAGTATCGTTGATTCCCCACCATTGAGAAAGAATTTTTAGTGTTTTTGAACTTTCTAAGCCAGTGGTTATCGTGTTAACATATGCTCCTTGTTGTTGACTATAAATGGCACTTATTGCAATTTTTTTATATTGTTCTTCTGAAACATTGCTACGACTGTTAAGATGAATTTCACATGTAAACATTTTTACTGCGCTTCTTGCTTTTTTAAGAAATGGTATGATTTTCCAGAAAATGTAGAAAATAACCATTGTACCAAAGGCAAAATACATAAAATAGTTTTGAATAAATTTTTCCATTCTGTTTCAGTTTTTGATAGTTTCAACCTGATTATATAAACAGGTTTTCAATATTCAATAGTAGGTACATTGTAAACATTATACTACAGTCAATTTATATATGTAGTTTATTAATCAATATTCGTTAGTTTTCGTGGTTTTTTTGCTTTATAAGGACTTCTTGCTCTTTTCAACTCGTTCTTTTGTAGTAACTACAGTGAATCATAATGGTTTTTTACTTCTTTTAATATGGCATATATGGTCTTATCGTTCTTCTCTAGCATTCTTCTTTTCCAAAATGTTACATTCCAATATTTTCCGTGTGCATTTTGTGTTTCTGCTTTAAAATAGATGTCTTTAAAGTAGGTGTCTGCATCGGGTTGTTGATTTATATCTTCATATGCAGAAATAAAATCACTAACAGTATTATTAAATATTTGTTGATAAACATTCTTAGAAATACGCTCATAGAAATACGTTTTATACTCATTGAATGTTTGTTGTAATTTTTCTGGATCTCTATACCTGTTTAAAAAACTAAGTACTAGTTTAGATCTTAAACTGGCATTATTAGAGAATAAATATTTAGGAAATGCATAATCAGTACCTAGAAATCTATAATCTATTGCGGTAGCAATAACAGCCTCGATGAAATTAGATTCACCAAAGTCACTAATGATGGCATCTATTATATAGTCCTCACAATTATCCTGAAACTTATTCTTATCCAAATATTGTTTTACACATTTGTTTACTCTTATAAAATCAGGTTGATTTAAATCCAGTTCGTTGTAGTGACTTGAGTTTTGATAACTATAATGTTCCTCTTCTTCAAGAATTTCAATATAATTTTTAATAGAGGTTATCTGATTTTTTAAGCCTTGTTCTTGACCTGTTTTATGTTTTTTAGTACTGATTTCCCTATTAAAATCTGCATCTAGATCTAAACATATTACCTCATAATAAGTTGCATAAGCTACCAAGGTTATGCCTATCGAGAGTACAATAATTATAATTTTATTCATACTATTCACTATAATGTTCTTGTATTTCCTTTAAAACCTTGTATACGGTTTCATCATTATTTTCTCCAAACCTCCTGTCCCAAAAACCAAAAGGCCAAGAGATATAGTACGTTTCAGGAAATTTCTTTGAATGAAAATTAATAAACGTCGAATCCTGTTCATCGTATTTGGCATAAAAGGCTCTATAACCTAACTCTTTTGTGATTTTATCGTGTATGTCAATTAAATCGTCTACCACCGGTTTACAAAGTTCATCGTATTTTGATTTTGAAAAAAATGTATATATAAACGCCTTATTTTTAGTCCAAAAATTCTCTATGTTGTTCTTTGATCTAATTGTTGATTTTATCTTTCTTTGAATGTATGCCGTATTGCCTTCTTCTTCAATATATTTATAATGCGCTGGTGACATTTCTGTGCCATTGGTACTATAATTGCTTTTTTCGTAGGTAACGGGGATGATTGCAGTCGCTTGATAATGCGGTGAATTGTAATAATCTTTCTCCTCAATGTACCCGAATACGATATTAAATACCTTGTTCCAATATTGCTGACTGTATTCTTCGTTTTCAAATTGTGTTATGACCGTTTCTTTTAAAATATTCTGCATTGAAAAATCATCTTCATCAAAACTTTTTGCAGAGCTTAATAATGATGTTTCATAGCCCATGATGCCATTTCTGTTTTCTTTCCACTCGCTTAAAAGGGTAAGATCCTCAATAGAGAATCTAAGTTCTTCTAATTCATTTTTTAAACTATTAATGTAGGGTTCACTACCTTCTGTTTTAAACATGTTTTGAGGTGCTAAATATTCGTCATTTCTGCTTTCCAGACGTCTATATTTATCATATTGATATTTAAAAAACATTGCTGAAGCAATAACAAAAAGTACAGTCGAGAGAAGCATTGCTATAGAAAAAAATGTATGTTTTAAATATCCTTTTTTTTGAATGATCAGAATAAGAACAATAACAAAGCAATAGGTAGTCGATACTTTTATAACCATTTCTGTAAATGGAGATTCCCAAAATAACTGGTCTAATGTATTCATTCTAAAGTTGCTTTGTAACTTTTAGATTAAACAATGGAGTAAATAGATCTATAGGATTTTCGTTAATTACACGTATCAGATACTCTCCTTTTTTTAAGGTTTTACTATAGGATGTACATAATTTATGGTCTTTATTAATGTACTCATCAATAGTATAAAACTGATCATTTCGAAAAACGGAGAACTCTGGTTCATATCCTTCTATTTCCGGCTTTATTTCAATAAACAACTTCATCTTTTCTTCTAGAGTTATTAAAAAGAATATCGCTCCTCCAGAATACCCATATTCTTGTGTGGATTGAATAGCAAGCCCTTTGGAACCCACTTCATTTTTTTCAAATTTTGGTTCAAAGAAATGAATCATTCTTAAACTACCATTTTCCTGCTTTTTTTGATAACTATAAAAACCGCCACAAAATTGAAAGCGTATCAATGGGGATTTTTCTTTAAGATTTATATAATACCTCAAACTCATAGGGAAAGTGGTATTAAACCACTCTCCATTATGAGTTTGGTCAGTATAATCAGTATGGTCCAAGTAAATTTCTTTTCTCGTTATTTTAGCTGGATAAATTCCAGCAATAACATTCCAACGATCTTGGTCTTTACGCAACTCATCTCTAATTTGATTTTTGGAATAGCCTTGATATGTAAAAAAACTAGTGACAAAAGATCCATTTTTCCTGAAAACCAAATTCTCAATCCCCATACTCTTCTCAAAACCAAAATGTACAAAACTTCCCTTTTCCAATTTGTACAAAGGTTTAAAATCACCAAATTTATTAGAACAGCCTACACACTCTGTTGTATAAAAGTTTTCTAAAAAAGGTGCTGACTTTTTCCAAGTTTCTAATGTTGTAATTGTATTCGTTTTTAAAAAATCTTCAACAACATTATTACTTTTGGAGTTATTTATTATTTTTTTATTTTGATAGCTAATGCTATTCAAAGTTTTGAAAATCTCAGATTCTTTATTTGGTACTTTTAATGACTTACAAGATAAAAAAGTAACAATAAACATGAACAATAGCGTAGCTCTCTTCATTATGATATTATTTATAGAAAGTTAAAAAACGCCAGTCTGCTTGCCCCCATAATTTCCAATAGTTGGGTTGGTTTTTTAAAAATACTAAACTGACTAGAGCAATATGAAGGTCGTTGTTACTTACGAAATTAGAATCCAGACTTTTTACAGTGGGTCTGGATTCTTGGATTCTAATTCTATACTCTTCTTTACTTAATAATCTTTGATCATACCAGACAGTAGCGTCGAGATATTTATGCAATAATGTAATTTTAAGTTCTAAAACCATTTCTGATTTAAGAGGTTATAACTAAGTTTTAAGATTTATTTCTTTTAAGTAGAGATCCAATACCAACATCGATAGTCTGTTCTTCTATTGCGAAATTATCTTTTACGATATTTTTAACCTCTTCGTAAATTGGATCATCGCCACCATAAATAAGCCTTATTATAAATTGACCTATAAGACCAACCTCTTTGTATAAAAATCGTAACCAACCCGCTAACTCTGCAGAACTAAAACGGATACTCGTATATTGACCATTTTCGCTAGTTGGATCTTTTACTTTCTCTACAACCACGACGAACCTGTGATATGGATTCTTAATTACAGTGATTGCATCTTCTGCTTGACCATTCATCATTTGACCTGCAATAGTGCTAGCTTTTCTTGAAGATTTATAAGTGTATTTATCTTTTAATTTGTCTTGTATTAATTTTTCTACATCTTCTATTGATGGATTCTCAATTGCTTTATATACTGTTACTTTCATGTTTTATATAGTTTTAGTTATTCTGGGTTACTTATCAAATACGTCTAGACCTGCTGTGGCAACTAAATTGCCATCTTCGTTTGTTTTAAATTGAAACTGATACAAATAATTGTTATCGATTTTTTTTCCATAGAAGGTACGTTTCCTGGTTTTTTTGTCAGTATTAAGGGTAATGTAATGTGTTATTTTACCAGAGGTTTGATCTACTGACATTTCATAACGGTGTATGCGGTAGTTAGAAAACTCATCTGTTTCTTTTTCTATCAAAGCAACCGCTTGGTTGAAATAGGTGGATGACTCATCCATGTTAAAAGCACTTACTGCTTTTGTTTTTGGCTTATCTTTTAAGTCTTGTTTAGATTCTGGTTTATATAGTTGACCCGTTACATAGTCGTAAAACCATATCTGTTCTTTGTTGTTTTCTGGAAAAAAAATATAGAACTGCCCTACAATCTCTAAACTATTAGACCTATCATGAAAACTTAACCTTATTATTTGTTTATCCTTATCAAAAGTGTTTTCCAGTTTATTTTTAATGGCTTCTAGACCTTCGGGAGTTGTTAGTATTGGTGCATTACTATTGCCAGAACAATTTGTAAAAAGTGCTAGCAAAAACAGATAGCAGATGATAGTATAGTAGTTGTCTCTCATTTAGTTTCTAATTTTAAGGTTTTATCAGGGTTCATCGTAAATTTATACTGACCATAATTGGTTGTTCTCATTCGCCCACTACTTGTACTATTGATAAAGTAATTCAAATCAAAATCGGCGTATATATTTCCTTTTTTATCTGTTCTAAACACCCAATAGTCCAAATGATACTCTTGATCCTCTTTAAAAAGCTCAAGCGTCTTTAATATTTCCAGTGCCTCTTGATATTTTGTAGCAATTAGAGATACTGGAGCTTCTTTCATTTTAAAGGCTTTTTTATATTTGTATGAAAACTCGTGTTGTTTCGATGGGTCGCTAAATGTTTTACTCGAAATATCGAATGTGTCATTGAAATAGCTCCCTTTTAATTGATAGTCATAACGAATGTTTCTTATTTCGCTTGTTAACTCGTCTGCTGAAAAGGCAAGGCTGTAAATATCAGCATCTGTATCTAAGTTTTCTGCTATGATTGCTTCTAACTTTTTTACCCCATCTTCGTTAGTAAGAGTTAGCGAATCAAAAAAATTACAAGAGACACAAAACAGTGCGATGCATAAAAAGAATAAAATGTTTTTCATTCGTGTTTGATTTAAATAATTAAAAAAAATGTTAATAATCCATATCTATAAAAGACCCGTCCAAAGAGTAGCTGAAAGTAAATGAAGTACCTCCATTTTCTGGTTCTAGCTTTATGATATATTTTGCTTTTTCAAGAGCTCCGTTTTTCGGAAGTTTTATAAAAGCTAACTCCATATGCGGATTTTTCATATTCTTTTCTTCGATTAGCCTTTTTTTGGATGTTTCTATGAGTTCACCCAGCTTTTTAAGATTTATGTCATCGCTAAGCTGAAACATATAATCTGCTGCTTGTGTGCCCTGAGGTACCTCTAAAGTAATTTCGGTATTTTGTCTCCAGGAAGTATCGGAGCTGTATACAAATTGCCCCATCTTTAAAGATGCCGGGTTTTCAGTTACTGTAAGACTTATCATAATCCCATCATCCTTAGTATGTGAAATGTTCAAATCAGTATAGTAAGCATCATTACCAAATTTATCTTTAAGATCTTGTTCTATGGCCGAAAAGCCATCTATAGTTGTGGGATGACTGCTGGTTTCCCTTCCGCAAGAGGTTAGCCATAAAATTGTTAAGATGATTAATACTACATTTTTAATAGGTTTCATTATTTAAAACTTTTAACTATCTCATTTTAGAGATAATATTTATCCATTTCTGTTTTTTTAAAGGAGTAACAATGTCTTCGAACTATCACAAATTTTGTGTTACAGCAATCCAACCAATTATATCCCCAAAGGATTTACCTTAGCTGGAAGTTTGACTACTTTGCTTGGAAAAACTTTATATTATCTGTGTTTTTTCATGCTTTCGAGTGTAAAGGTAGACAGCTACTTAAAAATGTGAGATAGAGAACCTATTTCCGTACCTTATGAATATATAAGCGTATGGATTTAAAGAATATGCGTTAGGATATTTATTAGAAATGACATTGGTAAAATTATTAACGAAATAAAAACGTCCTTCCTCAATCCTTTCTTTAATGGTATGAAGGCAAAAATTCTCCCTTTTAAAAGGGAGATATGGAGGGATGGTGTAATATAAAACTCACTACAAAAAGCTAAAAGCCTTTGCACTGAAGATATAAACGGATATTGTATTATAAAACTTAATTATCTTTGGATTAAATGATTTTAGACTCCAGTTTTGTTCAAACTCTTTTTTATTAAACTTATTTGTTTTTTTAGGATATTCTAGGCCTCTTTTATGGCTAACATTCCCAGACTACAGTTCTATTTTATTTCTATAGATTCAGTACTCTTTTTCTAATATACACTTTGTATTCTAAGACAATTGATTTTATAAAATATCTTTTTTATATGGAATAGTCAAGGTTACAATTGTTCCTTGTTCATTATAAACTGTTCTATCCTCAATCTTCATATCGCCATTGCTCTTAAAATATTTTGATAATATCTTCAACCGTTCTGCAGTTATTGTTGTCGCCAACGATTTCTTAAAACCATTTCCAATATTTTTTTTAGCATTAATCCCTACGCCATTATCGGTTATAGTACAAATTAATGATTTATTGATAAACTTAATACAAATGTCGATTTTTCGATTATCAACTTTATCCTCAAAACCATGTTCTATTGAATTTTCTACAAAAGGCTGAATTAACATTGGTGGAATCTTACATTGTGATGCATCAATAGCACTGTCGACTATAACAGTATACTGAAATGCTAGACTCGCTTGTAAATTTTGAAGCTCTAAGTATTTGTTTACCCCAATCAACTCTTGTTCTAATGTCACCAACATGTCTCTAGAGTTTTCTAATGTAATACGTAACAACTTAGAAAATTTTGACAGATAAGATATCGATTTTTTATTCTCTTTATTCAATATCATACCTTGTAATACAGATAGGGCATTAAATATAAAATGCGGTGTCATCTGTGAGCGCAATAATTTTTGTTCAATAATATTATTTTTGGTTTTGGACTTAATATCTTTTAATTTTTGATAAAAGATGATAGCACCCAATACAATAGAAATAAGTAATACTCCGATAATAGCTAATAAGTAATTTTTTTGAGATTTTTCTAAATTTTGTGAAGTAGTGAGTACTGTTTTAGTAAGCTTTAGTTCTCTCATACTTGCCGAGTCTAAAACCTGCTTGTATTTATATTCATATTCAAGCGAGGTAATCTTTTCAATATTTTCTTTGTTAAAAAGACTATCATTTAAGAGTTTTAATATTTCATGGTTTACCAACGCTTTTTCATATTTCTTGGTAACTCTATAGATATTGTATAGTAATTCCGCAGCTTTTTTTTGTACTTCTAATAGTTCTGATGCTTCTGCAATATGTTTGCCCTTATTAGCATAAGAAATTGCTTTTTGATATTGTTTTTCTTGTAAAAAAGTTTCTGAAATTCCCAGGAGACTAGCAGACAAAACGTATTTATTGTCTATTTTTCGACTAATATCTTCAGCTTCTTCAAAATCTTTACGAGCATTTAAAGGCTTCTTCAATCGTAAATTAATTTTACCTATACTTTCAAGACACAGTGAGATACTTCTTAAATCGTTGGTTTCCCTACTTGTTTCTAAAGCATTTTGAAAATACCCCAATGCCTTGTTGTATTTTCTTTTACGTAAATAAATATCTCCAATATTATTATTGTTGCTCGCTACCAGTTTTTTACTCCCTATTTGTTTAGCAAAACTTAAGGATTTTTTATGGTATTCAAGAGCTTTACCGTCTTTTTTTAAAAATCTATAGACCTGCCCCAGACTATTGAATAAATTAGCCATGGACAAAGTGTCTGCCATTTTTTCCTCGTATACTAAAGATTTTTTAAGATTTTTAATCGCAAGTGGATAATTTCCCTGAGTCATATACACAGTGCCCAAATTATGATGTACATAAGAAATTCCATCCTCATCTTTTGTAACTTTGCTTTGTATTAAAGCTTCTTTGTAATTTGAAATAGCACTATCGTATCTACCTAATTCAGAGTACACATTTGCAGAATTTATTAAGCAAGTAATAAGGTTTCTTTTGTCGTCCAATTTTTTATAAATCTCAGTAGCTTTCTTATAATTATCTAATGCGTCATAATATTGGGCCAAATCATAATTAGTAATACCAAATGAAACGTAAATATCTGCCATTCCACTTTTATCTTGTATGGACTTATACTGTTCTAAGGCCTTTTCAAAAAAGTCTAAACTTTTTTTGTAATTTGACTTCCTGTTTTCCAGTATTCCTCTTATAAAAAAAACTTTCGCTTTTCCTTTCGCAAAATTCAAAGTGTTACTTAAACTCTCAGCTTCATCTAGGTAGTATCTGGTTTTTTCCACATCACGCTGAAAATTAGAGTACGCCAACTTATACAATAAAACAACCTTGGTAGTATCGTTTGCGTTATGTTGTTCTAACGCTGTTTTTAGGCTATCAATTTTAGGATTTTGTGAAAATAATGTTGTAGTAAACAGTACAAAAAATAGTAGTATTTTAATGGATAATGCCATAATATTATTATGTA
The DNA here is from genome assembly GCF_053613295.3 of Aquimarina ulvae. Taxonomy (NCBI): domain Bacteria; kingdom Pseudomonadati; phylum Bacteroidota; class Flavobacteriia; order Flavobacteriales; family Flavobacteriaceae; genus Aquimarina; species Aquimarina ulvae. The sequence goes on along the minus strand of NZ_JBSIBP030000007.1, from coordinate 213,519 downwards.
ATTTATCTAGGCAATGTAATAAGATAATCTTGGATAATATAAGTATAGACAAATGAATAATTTGTCATTAATATTACTTGTGTTTCACATATTTTCAATTAATTGAATTAGTGCGTGAAAGTAGAATAACTATTTTTGAAATTATAAGTAAGGTAGATGAAGTAAAATGGTCTTATTAGTTTAAAAACTAAGCAGGGTTTTAAAGATGGGTTTTTGGTAGATATTGATAGTTTTTTCAAATTTCAATTCTGTTAATTGCTTGATGTCAATTAGTTATCGAAACGCGCAAAAATTAAGATGATTTGTGTGAAGAAAAAGAGCGTGGAGACGCTCTTTTTTGTTTACTATATACATTCATAATTCTTTTTCAAGATTAAAATAATACTCCCCAATATTCCCAGACCTTATTAGTATATAAAACAAGAAAGGCAATAGAAACTACAAATTTTATAAAAGTACCTGCAAGAAAGCCGAGAAAAGATCCAAAAGCAGCCTTTAAAGCTTTGGAAGAATCATTATGATCTTTAATCAATTCTCCAATAAATGCTCCTGTAAAAGGACCAATAATAATCCCAAAAGGACCTAAAAATAATAGCCCCACTATTAATCCAATAGAACTGCCTATCATCCCATATTTAGTGCCTCCAAATCGTTTGGTACCCCACGCAGGGACTATATAATCTAATACCCATACCAATATAGAAATACCCAATGTAACCCCCAGAAAAGTACGGTTTTGCGGAGTAATACTCGTAAAATGAAGTATTAACAAACCAATCCAAGATGTAAAGGGACCCGGCAATATTGGAAGAAAACTTCCAATAACCCCAACAAGACATAAGATAAAACCAATAATTACTAACACTATATCCATAGTAACCAATTAGACTGTAAAGAGTATCTTTTGTTACGTAATCATCAACTATTATTAAAATTAGTTAAAATTCATATAACGTAAAATAAGCAAAGCCGTTATACATTTGTGACTACAAGTAAAACTTTAAAACCAACTAATCTACCTCAAAATTATGAGACCTTTCTTGATAGTCCTTCCTTTTCTATTCTTTGGATCTAATTTTTATGCACAATATCAACCTACTACACTCAAATGTAAAAACAAAGCCATAGAACGTGTTCGAAAACATTGTGTTTGCAAGGATATCGAACAGTTTGCTAAAGAAAACTATAACATAGTATCAGTTTCTTCATATGCGCAATCTGGCTTAAACCGCATTTATACCAGATTCAATATTTCTAAGGAGGGTCGAATCGAGAATCTACAGGTTAAGGGGTTCTCTCCAGAATTAGAAAAAGAAGCCATTAGAACATTGATGTCATTTCCAAATATTATTCCAGCTACTAACAGATCTGTACCAACCAAAGATTTTTATAACGTACTAATTCAGTTCGAGGTTAAAAATACTATTACGAATCTTTAAGAAATAATTAAACTTGTGCAAGGTATTTAGGTCATTCCCTGAATTGTTGTTATGACTATTTAGAATCTTCTAATAAGTACTTATTCGTTAAAACTTGATTTTTTTAACTAAAAACTTAGTTAAATTAAAAAAAAACATATATTTGCTATTCAACTAATATTTTAGTTGAATAAATATAATTATTAAAAAAATAATATTTGGGGTTGTCGATCGTAGTCTGTTTTACTCGTTTTAAGAACTAATAACACCCAGACTCTATTTTGTCTTAACAACTTTAATAATTTGTAAAATAAAAATATGTTTCATTACCTACTTCAAATCTTGATATTTCAGTTTCTTTTTCTACTGATTTATGACATCTTACATAAAAAGGATACATTTTTTAATTGGAATCGATTATATCTGCTAATAGTTCCATTTTTATCATTGATACTACCTTTCATAGAAATCGATCTTTTAAGTTCAAGTTCTGCAGAAATCTACGTATCGAATATCGAACGAACTATTATAACCTCTACACAGAACACAATCTTTAATGTGAATAAAATCGAGACCGCTTCGAGGACATCTTCGCAGCCTATCAATTGGTGGATAGCACTGTATCTTTTTGGAATAGTGATTGCCTCAATAAATCTTACTCTCAAGCTCCATAAACTCCATATCTTAAAAAACATTTCGAACATTACCAGAGCATTTGATAAAAGAATTATCATACTTCCTAATAGCGCCCACGCATTTTCATTTTGGAACACTATTTTTATAGGAGATTCCTTAACTGAAGAGCAAAAGAAAAACATTATTTCACACGAACTTGTTCATGTAGATCATAAACACACTATTGATCAATTAAGCATCGAGGTATTAAAAATGTTACTATGGTGGAATCCATTGATCTATATTTATCAAGCCAGAATTACTTTACTACATGAATACATTGCCGACTCGGTTACCATACACAAAGTCAATCAAAAAAGCTATATAGAACAGTTATTAAATGATGCTTTTCAAACAGAAAAAATAACGTTTATCAATCAATTTTTTAATCAATCATTAATCAAAAAACGAATACTTATGTTACAAAAGTCCCAATCAAAATCCATTGCCAAATTTAAATATCTACTGCTAATTCCGGTAATTACAGGTATCCTCACCTACACTTCGTGTAAAGATCCTGATACTAATGAAACCCTTACTATACAAGAGGATGAAAACAGTAATAAAAATGGAATTTTAGTAAGTAATCAACCAGCTTGCCTAAATCAAAACGCTAAATATAATCAAGAATTGGATAATTATTTAAAAATCACAAATGGTAAAAATTCTGATATTATTGCTAATCTAGTTGCTATCGAAACTAATGAGGTTATTCGCGCGGCCATTGTATATAAATCTCAAACATATTTTATAAGAAACATACCAGAAGGTATATATCGTATCGATGTTATTTATGGAGATCAATACACCGAAAAAGAAACTGACGGTTCTTGTAGCGGGTTCTTTGAAAAAGAGTCTCTAAGAGAAGTAGGAGAAGATATTTTAGACTTTAAAACTATAAATAGTGAGAAAGGCAAAGACGTACCATCTTATAGCTGGCAGGTAGACTTATTGCCAAAAAATGATAGTAATAATGAAACTTTTGATACAGCATCTCTAAAGTCCAATAATATTTCTACGGAAGAAGCTGAACCCCTTTGCGCAAACCGAGGAGATACTAAATACGATTACAAAATTGATAATTATTTGAAATTTACCAACGGAGAAAATGCTGATCTGATCGTTGATATAGTTTCTAATCAGACTTCTGAAGTGGTAAGAACAGTCTATTTACCCAAAAACACAGCATATTTTACACGAAATATCCCAGTTGGGATTTACCATTTAAAAATTGTTTACGGAGAAGGTTATGAGGAAAACTCAAAAGATGGAAAATGCGAGCTATCCTTCAGAAACAAATTAAAGGAAGAAAAAGGAGAAGATATTTTAGACTTTACCGTAATTAAAACACCAGAAGGCATTAATATACCCTCCTATTCCATTACGCTGGATATGCTGGAAGAGCATAAAGATTAATAGAGAAAAATAATTAAAACTAAGCGATATGCTACAATACATAGTGCAAACCGTATTATTTCAGCTAATATTCTTATTGGCGTATGATCTGTTTCATAAAAAAGATACTTTTTTTACCGTTAATAGAGTGTATCTTTTGGTTACCTCTTTTTTGTCGTTGACGCTACCATTTATACAAGTCGAGAGTATTCAGAAAACAATTCCCGATGATTATGTAATTGATTTGCCTACTGTTTTTATTGGTGGGAGCACCGCTCATAATCATATAATTAAAGCAGTAGAATCAGCTTCAACTCAAACCCCGGATATAAATTGGTGGGTAGTGATCTATACCATCGGTGTTTGTATTGCAGTAAGTATGTTTATAAAAAAAATACTTATTATCCGCTCTCTTAACAAAAATTCTATCAAAGATAAGATCAATAAATACCGGGTAAGGACACTAGTCAATAGTAAAGACGCCTTTACGTTCTGGAATACCATTTATATAGGTAACCGACTGTCTGAAAAAGAAAAGGAACAAATCTTAATTCATGAGATTGTACACCTAAAACAAAAACATACAGTAGACCTCATATGGTTTGAATTTATTAAAATTCTTTTCTGGTTTAACCCAATGATTTATATATATCACTCCAGAATCATTGCTCTACACGAATATATCTCTGATGCATCGGCCATTAAACTTCTGGGTAAACAACAATATTATGAGCAACTGCTCAACACCAATTTTGAAACTACAAACGTAAAATTTACCAATAATTTCTTCAATCATAAATTACTTAAAAAAAGAATTTTCATGCTTCAAAAAACGAAATCAAAAGCAAAGGCTAGGCTAAAATATTTAGCAATTGTACCATTACTGGCGGTGATGGTAACATTTACAGCCTTTTCTCAAAAAGCAATTTCTTTGGCTACTATTTCTAGCGAAAAAATAACTAATGAAATTAAGGAATTGACCAATTCAGTATCAACTGAAGAAACAGATAAAAAGATCAGCGAGAGAAAAGAACGTATAAATCATATTGCGTTGGATCAAAACAAAAGCCAACCAGAGATTTCTGAAACTGTAAACGAAAAACCCGACAATAAAGACACACAAAAACCTTTACAAACTATCAAAAGAGATTCTTTATCAAAGGTGGATCGCAAAATTGTAGATCAACTGCTTGACATCAAAAACGATATTATCAAAAATGGGAAAAGTTTTGCCAGTCGCGCCGTATTATACTCTGAAGATCCTGGATCAAAAGGAAATGGCGGATTCTATTTTGTTCAAAAAGACACCCCTTTTCATGAAAATTTTAAGAAAGTCGCTTTTAGCTTAGGAGAAGGAGAAATTTCCGAACCTTTTAGAACACCCTTTGGATGGCATATTCTTACTGTAGAAAAAATAAAAGCAGATGGAGTTGATACACGACATATCTTAATTATCAGAGAACAAAATATTCCTTTTGCTGCTGTTGAAAAAGTTCCTATGACTCAGGAATGTAAGGACCTTACAAATCAGGCATCAATAAAAAAATGTGTCTCACAAGAAATTAGCCAATTCGTAAATAGAAACTTTAATATTGAAATTGCAGAAAAAATGGGATTAACAGGAATAAATAGGATTTATGTAAGATTTAAAATCGATTCTGCCGGATATGTAACTGACATAAAATCTCGTGGGCCAGCTCCAGAATTAGAATTAGAAGCCAATAGGGTAATAAAATTACTTCCTAAAATGATTCCTGGAGAAGCTTCAGGAGAAAAAGTGAATGTTTTATACTCACTACCAATTGTTTTTAAAATAGCTCCTGAAACTAAAACAGGTCTGGAGAAGAAAAAAGCAAAGCTTACTGAAAAGTCAGTCTTGACCGAGTCTTTGTCTTTTATTGGCGGACATGATGTGAAAAATGGATATTATTTGATAACTAATATTTTCAAACGAAAAAATTATTTTGATAAAGGAATAGCAAAACTGAAAAAGCAAGGACTAGACCCTAAGTCTTTCAGGAATCCTAAAGATGAATATATTTATGTATATCTAGACAGGTATGAAACTTTAGAAGAAGCTAAAGCAATGCTTTTTTCTGATCTCGATGGTCGATACAAAGGAGATATGTATATCCTTAAAATCCAATAACATACAAAACGCTAAGACAAAATATAATCAAACAAATGAAACAACTTACCAAAGCAGAAGAAGAAGTAATGCAACTTTTATGGAAGTTAAACGAAGGAAACGTGGCTGCAATCATAGATAAAATGCCACAACCTAAACCTGCATACAATACCATCTCTACGATTATTAGAATTCTAGAAAATAAAGAATTTGTTTCTCATCGTAAAGAAGGTAAGGGATATATATATTTTCCACTCGTTAAAAAAGAAGAGTATAGCAATCAATCCTTAAATAAGTTGATGAATAATTACTTCAACGGATCTTTTAGAAATATGGTGTCTTTCTTTGTAAAGAAAAATGATATGAATATCGAAGATTTGGAAACGATACTGAAAGAAATCAATAAAGAAGATCATGATAATTCGTAAGCAACTAATTTCAGTTTTTCTAACAATTATCTTCGCTTTTTTAGAAGCTAGAGGTCAAACTCCTGATCTAAAAATTGCCGATAGTCTTTATATCCTAGAAAATTACTCTGAGGCTATTAAATTTTATCAAAAAACATATCCAAAGAACCAATATATTCTTTCACAAATCGCGAAAGCTCACAAAGCAAAAGGTACATATCTGGATGCTTTACATTATTATAAAAATGCTATTGATAAGGATACTACTGTAACCTCTATAAAGCTAGAATATGCTAAGTTATTAATGACTACAAATAAATTCACACAGGCCGATAGTGTCTATTCGGATTTAGTAGTAAAATATGCGAAAAATCCTAATTTTCAGTATCGCCTAGGATTAGCCAAAGAAAAACTGAAAGATTCTACTGCAATATCTTATTTTGAAGAAGCTTTCAGACTTGATAGTACCCATCAAAAAAGCTGTTTTAAAGTATCGATGCATTATCTTAGAAAAAGAAAATACAACAAAGTGTCTGATATTGCGAACAAGGGTCTCCTATCTTATTCTGAGAACCCTGAATTAATTAATGTTTTAGCTCAAAATTATCTTCTCAGAAAATACTATGCAGAAGCTATACCGTATTTCGAAAAACTAATTTCATTAAACTACAGAAATGAATTTATACACGCTTCTTTAGCCTGGTGCTATCAAAATAATTTTGATTATGCAAAAGCAATTGAGCAATATCAGGAAGCTCTACAATATAACGATAAAGTGCCGCTAAGGTATACTCGTTTAGCTGACACCTATGTTCGTATGGGTAAATATCAAGAAGCCCTGGAAAACTACAAATTAGCTCTAGAACTAAAAGATCTTCCCATTGATGTAGATATACTAAACATCGCTATGACCTACAGGCATCAGAAGAAATGGCAAAAAGCCATAGAACAAGCTACATTGGCATTAAAGGAAAATCCTGAGTCTGTCAGGGCACAATACCAATTAGCTGCCTTTGCAGATGCTTACTATAAAGATCCACAAACTAAATTGGGGTATTACAAGTTGTTTATAGAGAAATTTGGAAATGAATCTAATGATGCAAAGAATTATTTCAATTTTATTGTCAAAAAGAGAATCACCCAGCTCGAAGAAGAGATTGAAACTAATAAAAAAACCGCTGAGAAGAAATAATGTCTTTAGATGTATCAAAACTGTACTTTTCCAACTAGTATTATATCAACCTTCTAAATAAAAAACTTTAATTTTATACACTTAAAAATACATCACGTACTTTTAAAACTATTAAAATTAATTGATGATTAAAAAGAGTTGCTATATATACCTGCTAATTTTTACGTTTTTTTCTTGTGACAGTTTTATAGTCAAAAAAGAGAATCAAGAAAAGGTTTTAGAAGAAAAGTGGAATGAAATTGACAAAAATCAAGTTGATGAACCTCCACTATTTGAAGCCTGTGAACACATGTCCGAAGAAGAACAGAAAAGTTGTTTTCAAGAAACTATCAATAAACATATTAGCAAACATCTAGCGGATCATACAATTACTGTAAAAGAAGCAATAAATGACACTGTGTGGGTGCCCATCTTAATAACTAAAAACAGTGAGATCATACTAGAAGATTTCTCTGTGCCAGAAATGATACAGTCTCAAATTCCTGATTTTAGAGTACTAATACAAGAAAGTATTCAAAGCCTTCCACGGGTTGACGCAGCACACACCAGAGGAACTCCTACGTCCGCTAGGTACAAATTACCGGTAGTTATAAAAATTGATTAGTGCCATTGCTTCGTTTGAATTATGTAGCTTTGTAAAAATTCACAATTTTTTGGAAAATGAAAAAATAATATTGGGTATCGATCCCGGAACCACTATTATGGGGTTTGGATTGATTAAAGTAGTAAAGAAAAAGATGTTTTTTTTACAACTTAACGAATTGCAACTCAGCAAATATGACGATCATTATTTAAAATTAAAACTAATTTTTGAACGAACCGTTGAACTTATAGACACTTATCATCCTGACGAAATAGCTATTGAAGCCCCTTTTTTTGGCAAAAATGTACAATCTATGTTAAAACTGGGTCGTGCGCAAGGAGTAGCTATGGCCGCAGGATTGAGCAGAGAAGTGCCTATCACCGAATATTCTCCAAAAAAAATAAAAATGGCCATTACTGGTAATGGTAACGCCAGCAAAGAACAAGTAGCCAAAATGTTACAAAGCCTTTTACAACTTAAAACCTTACCTAAAAATCTAGATTCTACAGACGGATTGGCTGCCGCAGTTTGCCATTTTTACAATATGGGTCGATCGGATATTGTTGGTAAAAGCTATACCGGTTGGGCTGCTTTTGTAAAACAAAATGGAAAAAGAGTAAAAAAGTAATTACTAATTTCGACAAAGAAATTAGAATCGTAAAGTACAAATCTAAAATTTTATATTATCAGCGGCATCTACATACATATTCCATTTTGCAAACAAACCTGTCACTACTGCGACTTTCATTTCTCTACTTCTACCAAGAAGAAAGATCAGATGGTTTTTGCATTATGCAACGAAATCAAACTACGACGACCGGAAATTGATAATCATCAGGTTATTGAAACAATATACTTTGGTGGAGGAACCCCGAGTATCCTATCTGTTTCTGCATTAAAATTTATTATAGATACGATTTATGAAAACTATCTGGTTTCTGATCAGGTTGAAATCACCATCGAAGCCAATCCAGACGATCTAAACGAGGAGTATGTAAAGTCCTTAGCATCTACAGAAGTAAATCGCTTAAGTATTGGCATTCAGTCTTTTTTTGATGAAGACCTGAAACTAATGAACCGGGCTCATAATGCAAAAGAAGCTAGTGATTGTTTATCAATGGTCAGTCAGTATTTTGATAATTTTTCAATTGATTTGATCTATGGTATTCCAGGAATGTCTTCAGAACGCTGGAAAGAAAATCTAAAATTTGCGCTGGAGACTAAAGTTCCACACATTTCAAGTTATGCATTAACTGTAGAACCAAATACTGCATTGTCATCTTTTATTGAAAAAGGGGTGATTGCTCCTGTGGAAGATGAATTAGCTGAAGAACATTTCAATATCCTTGTAACTGCTATGGAACAAGAAGGTTTTGAATATTATGAGTTTTCTAATTTCGGAAAGCCAGGATATTTTAGCAAAAATAACACAGCCTATTGGCAAGGCAAACACTATCTGGGTATTGGTCCTTCTGCACATTCTTATAACGGAGCACAACGGAGTTGGAACGTCAATAATAATAGTAAATACATCAAAGCACTGCAAGAAAATAAACTCCCAAGAGAAATCGAATCGTTGACTTTAACAGATCAATATAATGAATATGTAATGACAGGATTGAGGACTATTTGGGGAATTTCATTACAAAAAATAGAAGATAATTTTGGCCTTACTTATAAAGAATACTTATTAAAGCAAGCCCAGAAACATCTCGATGAACACCTGTTATTTTTAGAAAAGGATACATTAGTAGTTACCAAAAAAGGAAAGTTTTTAAGCGATGGTATTGCAAGTGATCTTTTCTTGTTAAATTTAGGGTAACTAGTTCTTTTGACATACAGCTAGCTTAAAAAAATGATATGATTGCCACAATACACTATAAAAAGCACCCTTTCAAAATCAATTTATTAGAACCTTTGGATATATCCATACCATTGACAGCAAACGAAGAAAATGTGAATGCGTGGTATATTTCTCCTCCTAAAATAGAACCTGTTAAAGATGGCGATTGGACGGGTAAAGTTTCTGAAGGTGCTTCTACCAATTTTAATAACATTTACTTTAATCCACATGGACACGGAACACATACAGAATGTGTTGGACATATAACTAAAGAATTTTACAGCATAAATCACGTATTAAAACAGTTCTTTTTTACAGCAGCACTTATTTCAGTAACTCCAAAAAAACAAGGAGCAGATTTAGTTATAACAAAAAAAAAAATAGAAGAAGCGATACAACACAATCCCGAGGCCCTTATTGTTAGGACTCTTCCTAATAACAAAGAAAAGCTCAATAAACAATATTCTCATACCAATTGGCCATATCTATCAGAAAAAGCTGCGATTTTTATTAGAAAACAAGGAATCAAACACCTTTTGATTGATGTCCCATCAGTAGATAAGGAAAAGGATGATGGTAAATTACTAGCGCACAAAGCTTTTTGGAACCACCCAAAAGACACAAGGTTTGAAGCCACCATTACCGAAATGATCTTTGTAAAAAATAATATACAGGATGGGGATTACATATTGAATCTTCAAATTGCACCTTTTGAAAACGATGCGTCCCCCAGTAAACCAGTTTTGTACAAAATACTAAAACCATCATGAAAACTACCTTGCAATTAGAAGAATTCGCTATGTTTGGGTTGGGCATTTATTTGTTTAGTCTACTATCTTTTCCGTGGTGGTTATTTCTGGCTTTGTTTTTGGTGCCAGATATAGGGGTGTTAGGGTACCTTGCCAATCGTAAAATTGGTGCATTTACGTATAACTTATTTCATCATAAAGGTTTGGCCATTTTGATATACTTGTTTGGAGTATATCTATCAAATGAGCTTATACTGCTGCCCGCAATTATCTTATTTTCGCATGCTGCCTTTGATAGGGCTTTGGGGTATGGGCTAAAATTCGAAAAAGGGTTTAAATTTACACACCTCGGCGAGATAGGTAAAAAGAATTAATATGGAATTATTATTTGTTGGATTAATAGCTGGATCAATTATTGCATATCTAATCTTTAGCAGGTTTAATATTGCAAGGAGAAGAGCTGCAACCAGAACACAATCTACCGTTTTAATGGAAAAGATTAAAAGGGTTTGCAAACTTGTTACCGTAGAAGGTGACTTTGCTGAAATTTATCACTATGAAAGCGTTAGAGATAAGTTTCTAAAAGCTTTGATAGGTAAGAAAAAGGCGTTGATTCTTATCGATGCCAAAGCTCATGTTGGGTTTGATTTATCAAAAGTTAAACTAGAAAGTGATACTAAAAATAAACGTATTATTATTTCAAAATTTCCTGAACCAAAATTACTAACTATAGAAACTGACTTTAAGTTTTATGACATGAAAGAAGGATGGCTTAATCCTTTTACCTCTACAGATATCACTGATATCAGTAAAGAAGCTAAACAATTTATCAAAGATAAAATACCACAAAGTAGTCTTATAGACTCTGCAAAGCAAGAGGCGTTAACTGCCATTTCTCTTATGGAGACACTCGCAGAATCCATTGGCTGGACATTAGATTACTCTGCACTAGAACTAAACCATGATAATGACCAAAAGCGTCTCAACCAAAAACAATGAGTATTACTATCCCCACAGACAAAGCAAAATTAGATATTGACTTTATTTATCAATTCCTAACCAATACGTACTGGGCAAAAGGAAGAACTAAAAAAGAAGTAATAAAAAGTATCAAACATTGTATTAATTTTGGCGTTTATGTAAAGGATCAGCAAATCGGTTTTGCCAGAGTGCTTACAGATTATACCGTGTTTGATTATCTAATGGATGTCTTTATTATAGAAAAATACAGAGGAAAAAGATATTCCAAAAAATTAATCAAAACAATTTTAGAACACCCAGAATTGAAAGGAGTTCAGTGATGAATGTTAGGGACTGATGATGCTCACGGATTATACAAGCAGTTTGGTTTCGAAACCTTACCTGATCCGTCAAAGATAATAGGTAAGATGAATACATAATGATGTAGTATATGAATATCGAAGCTTTCAGGGATTATTGCCTGTCGAAAAAAGGAGTAACTGAAGAATTTCCGTTTGATGAAACCACCTTGGTTTTTAAAGTTATGGGTAAAATGTTTGCGTTAACAGGACTGAATAGGTTACCCTTTAGTGTAAACCTAAAATGTGATCCAGAAAAATCTATAGAGCTTAGAGAATTTCATCCAGAAATTGAGCCCGGATATCATATGAGTAAAAAACATTGGAATACTGTTAACTTTTCTGATAGTTTAACTACTGATATGTTACACGAATTGATTGATCATTCTTATAACTTGGTCGTAAATGGCTTAACCAAAAAAGCAAAACAAGAACTAGAAAATTTGTAACTAAAAAAATAGAAGGGAAAAAGATTCATATTTTTGAATTCTCCTTTCCAAAACACTTATGAACAACTCGCTAAAATTCTATACATCACAAATAGAAATATATCATCTATCCTTAAAAGCTGCAAAAAAACAACTAACCATCTCCAGTATGATTCGCTTTTTTGTTTTTTTAGCCATTGTTGCAGGGGTTTATTTTGGGTATCCGAATACACAAATTATTATTGGAAGCATCGTAATTGGTATCACAATCTTTATTTTTATGGTACAACGCCACAGTAATTTATCATACACGAAAAATAAGCTTCAGAAGTTAATTGATCTCAATCAGTTAGAACTTGATGTTTTTGAAGGAGATTACAGCAAACTATCTACAGGAAAAAAATATATAGACCCTTCTCACCCATTTAGTCATGATATTGATTTGTTTGGAGATAGATCCTTCTTTCAATACATCAATCGTACTGCAACCAACGCAGGAAAAAACAAATTAGCGGCTTTATTAAAAAGTAATGATATTATAGATATAGCACGCAAACAGGATGCAATCAAAAATCTATCTAAACTATTCAAGTGGCGACAGGAATTTAGTGCAATCGCATCTTTGGTCAAGGTATCAGTTTCGGTTCCGGTTATCCGCAAATGGTTACAATATTATACTCCTTTTGTGCCTAAAATAATGCGAATACTCCCTGCTATTGTTTCAGCAATTTCTCTGATTATGCTGACGTTATTATTTTTGGAAATTATTACGTTCCAAGTCTTTTTACTTTGGTTTTTTATCGGCTTGGGAATTACGGGATCTCAACTTAAAAAAATCAACATCTTATATAATGAAGCGAATAAAGTAAAGGATACTTTCGAACAATATTACAAGCTAGTAGAAAAAATTGAAAATAGCAGTTTTGAAGCTACTTTACTTCAAGAAAAACAACAAGAGGTGGTAAATGACAGCGAAAAAGCCTCTGTCATCTTAAAACAGTTTGCAAATATCCTCAACGCTTTTGATCAACGTAATAATATGATATTTGGCATTTTTGCAAATGGTTTGATCCTTTGGGATCTTATTCAATGCTATCGTATCGAAAAATGGATTGCCAATCATCAAAATAAAGTAGATCAATGGTTCGACGTTATTGCTTTTTTTGATTCTTTTAATTCATTAGGTAATTTTGCATTTAACAACCCTGATTATGTATATGCTGAGTTAACATCGTCTGGTGTTATTATAAAAGCAAGTGATTTAGGACATCCTATGCTCCATCCAGAAAAGCGAGTGGACAACGACATTACCATTGACAAAGAAGAGTTTTTTATTATTACAGGAGCCAATATGGCCGGTAAAAGTACATTTCTGAGAACTGTTGCATTGCAGATCGTGATGTCTAATATAGGACTACCTATCTGTGCAAGATCCTGCTCCTATAGACCAATTAAACTCATCACCAGTATGAGAACATCAGACTCACTAAGTGATGATGCTTCCTACTTCTTTTCAGAATTAACGCAGCTTAAAAAAATCGTTGATGCCCTTCAAAACGATGAGTACTTTATCATTCTTGACGAAATTCTAAAAGGAACAAATAGTAAAGATAAAGCAGCAGGATCTCGCAAGTTTGTTGAGAAATTGGTCAAGGCTAATGCCACAGGAATTATCGCTACTCATGATCTGAGTCTCTGTGAAATCGCCTCAGAATTAACTGAGGTGAAAAATAGATTTTTTGATGCACAGATTATAGATGATGAATTGTATTTTGATTATAAATTTAAAGATGGAGTTTGCCAAAATATGAATGCATCCTTCCTGTTAAACAAAATGGGAATCGTGTAATCTCTTTTTGTAATTAGAAGGAGTGCTTCCTTTTATTTCCTTAAATTTTCGATTAAAATTTGATAGGTTCTTAAATCCACTATTATACGATGCTTCGGATATAGTCATATCTGTTTCTTTAGATAATAATCTGCAAACATTTTCTATTCTAACCTCAATTAAAAATTGGAAAAACGTTTTGTTGGTACGTTGTTTGAAATAACGACAAAAAGCATTTGGTGTCATATTAGCTAAGTCTGCAACTTCTTTCAGCGAAAAATCTCGATTAAATTCATTCATCACAGCCTGAAATACAATTGCCATGCGTTTTCCTTCATTATCTGTATACGCCCTTTTAGAAATAAAGGAAGATATTGTTTCTATTTTAGCCGTTTTCAATAGTTTTAATATTTTGAGAAAAACAGTAAACCGATCTAATCTTTCCTTCTTCCTAACAATTTTAAGGAATAGCTTTTTCAATTTTTCCTTTTTTGAAAGCACTTTAATTCCGTACACCGAACTTTTAAAAAAACTTGAAAAACCCTCAAATTCAGGAAGTTCAAAAAAAACAGTACCAAATGATTCTTTTGTAAAAAAGAGAGAAATCATATAAGATGCTGTATCTGAAGCTGTACTTTGTAATACATGAGGAACATTACTTCCGAAAACCAAAATGTCATTTGGCTTATAATCAGTAATAGTATCACCTACAATTAAACTACCTTCTCCAGATATAATAATGGATATCTGTATTTCTTCATGCTGATGGAATTTATCATATAAGACAATTTCCTTATCTTCTTGAACGATTAGCGTATCCGTTGAAGATTTTGGTATTTTAAAGGGTAAAACTTTCATTCATAGCATTATATACTTCAATATTAATCATATTCTTAAAAAGAAGCACAGTAAGAGGTAATATAATATTATAATGTGGTAATTTATAAATATCCTTACATTTAAATTGACAATATATTTGAATCAAAGATTAAAAGAATGATTATAAATTGGAAAGGCGTGATGCCAGCCGTTACTACAAAATTTACAGATGGGGACATTTTAGACCTAAAAATGTTTGCCACCAATATTGAAGCACAGCTATACGCAGGAGTCCATGGTATTATATTAGGAGGCACTTTGGGAGAGGCCAGTACCTTAAATAATGAAGAAAAGAGTGTGCTTGTTAAAACTACTGTAAACTTGGTACAAGATAAAATTCCGGTCATTATCAATATTGCAGAACAAAGCACTAAAGGGGCGATTAAAGCTGTACATAAAGCGCAGGAAGATGGTGCTCACGGGTTAATGATGCTTCCACCTATGCGTTATAAAGCTGGAGATAGGGAAACAGTTACGTATTTTGAAGAAGTAGCAAAAAATACGGATTTACCTATAATGATTTATAACAACCCTGTTGATTATAAAATCGAAGTTACGTTGGATATGTTTGAAGAACTATGCAAACTGGATAATATTCAGGCAGTAAAAGAATCCACTCGGGATATCTCTAACGTTACCCGAATAAAAAATCGATTTGGGGATCGGTTAAAAATATTCTGTGGAGTAGATACGCTGGCATTAGAAAGTTTACTAATGGGAGCCGATGGATGGGTGGCGGGATTAGTATGTGCTTTTCCAGAAGAAACTGTTGCCATTTACGAATTGCACAAAGCAGGAAGAATTAAAGAAGCGATAGCTATCTATCGTTGGTTTCTGCCATTGCTGGAGTTGGACATCAACCCTAAATTAGTACAAAACATCAAGCTCGCAGAAGTCGCTACAGGAATAGGTACTGAAAATGTACGTGCTCCCAGGCTTCCATTGATAGGAGAAGAACGTAAAAAAGTCTTGAGAATTATTGAGGATGGACTAAAAACAAGACCTACACTACCTAATTACAAATCATTGGTTTATTAAATTATTTATACAACAACTCATTAATCAGTCATTATGATCACCACCGGCAAAAACTATATTGGAAATCAACTATCCTCAGAAGGAACCAATACTTATAAAACTTTTAATCCAAAACTAAATATTGAAAATAATACTAATTTTTATGAAGCTAACTCACAAGAAATAGAAAAGGCCATATTACTTGCTTCTGAAGCATTTTTATCGTTCAAAAAATTTTCTGGTGCTAAAAAAGCTGAGTTTCTTAACGCCATTGCAGACGAAATTTTGGGGTTAGATGAAATCCTTATCGAAATGTATACATCCGAAACGGGACTGCCAGAAGGTAGAGCAAAAGGAGAGCGTGGCAGAACGATTGGACAGTTAAGAATGTTTGCAGAATTGGTTGGAGAAGGCTCTTGGGTAGAAGCAACAATTGATACCGCTGAGTTAGAGAGAGCACCTATTCCTAAACAGGATATTCGCAAAATGATGGTTCCTTTAGGTCCGGTTGTGGTCTTTGGAGCTAGTAATTTTCCTCTAGCCTTCTCAACAGCTGGTGGTGATACAGCAGCTGCTTTAGCTGCCGGATGCCCTGTCATTGTAAAATCACACCCTATGCATTCGGGAACAGGAGAACTCATTGCATCTGCGATCATCAAAGCTGCAAAAAATACGGGGATGCCTAACGGTGTCTTCTCTAATCTTAACAGTTCGGGAATAGATGTCGGTGTACAATTAGTAAAACATCCAAAAGTAAAAGCAGTAGGATTTACCGGTAGTATAAAAGGTGGCAGAGCACTTTTTGATTTGGCATCCCAACGACCAGAACCTATTCCTGTCTTCGCAGAAATGGGAAGTGTTAATCCGGTAATACTTCTTCCAAAAGCAACAGCATCTAAGGGAAAAGATCTCGCTAAAACATATGCGCAATCTATCACGCTCGGCACTGGTCAATTTTGCACAAACCCAGGTCTTATTTTAGGAATCAAAGGTGATGCACTTGATAATTTTATTAACATTCTTTCTGATGAAATTACCAAAATTGAACCGTCTTGTATGTTACACCCTAATATCATTGGCAATTACGAAAAAAATAAAACCAATGCATTGCAGCAAAATGGATTAACAGTAACTGCCGATTATCAAGATGACGTAGCCATAAATCACGCCAGACAAACAATAACTAAAGTTGAAGGAAAAACTTTTTTGCAAAACACAATTTTGCATCAAGAGGTATTTGGGCCTTTTTCTATGGTGGTACAATGTGAAGATACTAATGAATTAGAAACCATTATTAATACCCTTGAAGGGCAACTAACAGGAACTATATTAGCAGAAAATGATGAAATTGCCAATCATACTTCGATAGTAGACGCCTTGCAAAATCGTGTTGGGAGGATGATCTATAACGGTGCGCCTACCGGTGTAGAAGTTTGCCCTGCGATGCTTCACGGAGGTCCTTATCCAGCCTCTACAGATAGTAGATTTACAGCAGTGGGTATTCATTCGATCAAGCGTTGGGTTCGACCATTCAGCTATCAAAGCTGGCCAAATGCATTGTTGCCAAATGCGCTTAAAAATGAAAATCCTTTGGGTATTTCCAGACTAATTAATGGAAATCAAACAACAGATAAGGCGTGACTCCTTTGTCTGTAATAGACAATACTATATATATCAAAAAAATCCAACGAATGAAACTGTTCAGAATTTTAGGAACCCTAACACTACTTTTGTTTTTGAGTTGTTCAAAAAATAAAAAAATCTCTTTTCCTGAACAGCTTCATACAGTTATTTCTGAAATACAAGAAAGAGAAAGATACGACCAAGAAAAGTTTCCTTTAGGATTATTTACGAAGGAATATTATCAAATTGAAGCTGATTTTGCCAGAAAAAAGATTGAAGAACTCCTTAAAATTGAAGAATCGCAACTTAATGAAACTGATCAAATATCGCTAGAATTACTTCTCTTCACCTTGCAGGATACGATTGATTTTTATGAATTCGAAAGGTTTCTTAATCCTCTTTTGTCTGATTCAGGTTTTCATAATAACCTTACGTACATAGCAAAACCACTAACCAATTATAAGCAGACAAAAGAATATCTCAAGAAACTTAATGCCATACCATTATTTGTTGATCAACACTTAGAAAACTTACGGGCAGGTTTACAAAAAGGCGTATCCCAACCTAAAATTATTTTTAAGGGATATGAATCCACATATGATATGCACATCATAGATTCAATTGAGCATAGTCATTTTTATATTCCTTTCAAAAATTTACCTAACACACTAACACAATTCCAAAAAGATTCTGTACTTATTGCTGCCAAACAAATTATAAAAAACAAGGTCGTCCCTGAATTTAGACGCATTAAAGTTTTTTTTGAGCAAGAGTATCTTCCAAAAACACGAACATCCATAGGTGTCTCGCAAACTCCTAATGGTAAGGAATACTATCAAAATCGAATAAATTTTTACACTACAAGCACCGCGTATACCGCCGATGACATCCATAAAATAGGTATTAAAGAAGTCTCCAGAATAAAAGCACAAATGGAGGCTATTATAAAAGACCTTAATTTCAAAGGAAGTTTTTCTGATTTCTTAGCCTTTTTGCGCACCGATGAACAATTTTATGCCAAAAGTCCTGAGCAATTGTTAATGATTGCCAGAGATATGGCAAAACGAGCAGACGAACAACTACCAAGGTTTTTCAAAACATTACCTCGAAAACCTTATGGGGTAGCCCCTGTTCCTGATGCGATTGCTCCAAAATATACTGGTGGCAGGTATGTAGGTACAGAAGCAAATAGCACAGAACCCGGTTATTATTGGGTAAACACATATGACCTAAAAAGCAGAACACTCTATACACTCCCTTCACTTACAGTACACGAAGCCGTTCCTGGTCACCATCTACAAGGCAGTTTAAATAATGAATTAGGAGACAGTATACCACAATTTAGAAAAAATTTATATCTCTCTGCCTATGGAGAAGGCTGGGGATTGTATTCCGAATTTCTTGCAAACGAAATGGGTATGTACACTACTCCTTACGAACATTTTGGAAAACTCACCTATGAAATGTGGCGGGCGTGCCGACTCGTAGTAGATACAGGAATCCATGCCAAAGGGTGGACACGAGAACAAGTTATACGTTTTATGACCTCCAATACAGCATTGTCATTACACGAGATAAATACAGAAACAGACAGATATATCTCTTGGCCTGGACAAGCTTTATCATACAAGATGGGAGAATTAAAGATTAGAGAACTCCGTAATAAAGCTCAAAAAGAATTGGGAAGTACGTTTGACATCCGAGAATTTCATGAAATTGTTTTGGGACAAGGAACCCTAACACTTTCAATATTAGAAAACAGGATCAATACCTACATTGAAAACACAAAAAATGTCCTACAATAGTTTCACTTGCATTGATGCTCATACCTGTGGAAATCCTGTAAGGGTTGTAACCACAGGACATCCAAACCTTAAAGGTAGTTCTATGAGTGAAAAAAGACAACACTTCTTAAAAGAATATGATTGGATACGAACAGGATTGATGTTTGAACCACGTGGTCATGATATGATGAGTGGTAGTTTTTTATTTCCTCCTCATCATCCAGAAAATGATATTGCTATCCTTTTTATTGAAACATCAGGTTGTTTACCAATGTGTGGTCATGGAACTATTGGAACCATAACAATAGCTATTGAAGAAGGCTTGATACAACCAAAAATACCCGGAAAAATACGAATGGAAGCTCCTGCAGGCTTAGTAGAAATAGACTATCAACAATCAGGAAAAAAAGTAGACTGGGTAAAACTGAAGAATGTTAAGTCCTTTTTGGCTAGTGAAGACCTAACTATAAGTTGTCCCGAACTTGGTGAAATTAGTTTTGATGTGGCTTACGGCGGTAATTATTATGCAATCATAGATCCTCAGAAAAACTTTAGTGGAATACAAGATTTCACCGCTTCTAAATTGATCCAATATTCACAGATCATACGCGATCGAATCAATAAAAAATATCCCGATTATTTTATCCACCCTGAAAATGAAACGATCAGAGATGTAAGCCATATTCTTTGGACGGGAGATCCTATCGATTTAAATTCTTCAGGAAGAAATGCAGTTTTTTATGGTAACAAAGCTATAGATCGTTCTCCTTGCGGCACCGGGACCTCAGCACGAATGGCACAATTATATGCTAAAGGAAAATTAAAAAAAGGTAAAGAATTTATCCATGAAAGTTTTATTGGTTCTAAATTTATAGGAAGAATAGAAGAAGAAACTGAGTTGGCTAATCAAAAAGCTATCATTCCCAGTATACAAGGATGGGCAAAAATATATGGATATAGCACAATCATTATAGATGATCAGGATGACCCTTATGCACACGGATTTCAGGTGATTTAGATAATGAAAGATTTAATGAAAATAAATATATTATACTAAGCTTGTCGAAGTACTTACAATTATGAGTAAGAATATAATAATCATAGGAGGAGGAATCATTGGGCTTTGCTCCGCATATTATTTGCATAAGGAAGGCCATAAAATAACGGTCATAGATCAATCGTCTATGGATTTTGGAGCTTCTTATGTAAACGCAGGATACCTAACACCTAGTCATATTATTCCATTGGCAGCACCAGGAGTTATGAAAAAAGGACTCAAATGGATGTTTGACCCTGGTAGCCCTTTTTTTATAAAACCACGCTTAAAATCAGATTTCTTACAATGGGTTTGGGCTTTTAAAAAATCGTGCTCTTCAGAAAATGTAGCTCGTAGTATTTCCTCCATCAAAGATATAAATCTATTAAGTAGAGAGTTATTTAACGAAATCAAACAAGAAGAAAATTTCAAGTTTCAATTAGAGCGAAAAGGACTATTGATGATTTGTCAAACAGAAAAAATGCTGGAGGAAGAAATCCGGGTTGCTGAAATTGCCAAAAATGAAGGGTTACCAGTTAGAGAACTTTCTTTAAAAGAACTACAAAAATTAGAACCTGATGTTCAGATTCAGGCAAAAGGTGCCATACATTATGAATGTGATGGTCATACCACACCACATATGTTCATGGAAGAAATGAAAATGTATCTCGAATCTTCAAGTGTTGTATTCATAAAGAATGAAAAAATTAAGGATATAAACATTGACAATGGGAGGATAGTTTCGGTATCCAGTGATACTAAAACATATATTGCAAACGAATTCGTATTAGCAGCAGGTTCCTGGTCTAATTTATTAAGTAAAAAACTAGGAATCAATATGTTACTGGAGGCTGGAAAAGGATACCGAATCAATTCTGAAAGAAATTTAGATATTACAATGCCCGCTATATTAGCAGAAGCAAAAGTAGCTATTACACCAATGCACGGATTTACCCGTTTTGCAGGGACTATGGAAATTGCAGGAATTGACCATAACATTAATAAAGTCCGAGTGGAAGCTATTGCTAATGCTGCTCATAAATACTATCCAGATATTGTTCTTACTGATGACGAAAAGAATAATGCTGCCTGTGGTTTACGACCTGTCTCCCCGGATGGCATGGCTTATATTGGCAAATCCAGCAAATGCAAAAACCTAACCATCGCTACTGGACACGCAATGATGGGTTGGAGTATGGGACCAGCGACAGGAAAATTAGTTTCTGAAATTATTTCAGATAAAAAACCATCGTTAAATTTAGAGGTATATCATCCAGATCGAAGATTTTAAAAAACTTTTTTAGTTAGACCTGATAGGTTTCCAAACCTGTCAGGTCTTTTTTTTATACATTATAAAACCCCAGTTTGTCGCTTATAAAAAGCTTCTTGTTGTTTCTGCATTAATTCTCTTGCAATTTTCTTTTTGTACTGATACAGTTCGTCTTCCTCTGCCATATCTCCATAAACTCTATCGTTAATAGTATGATCTGTTGCTAATAGAATTTTACGTTGATCTGCTTTCTGTGCTGTCCAGGTTTTTACTTCACCTTCTACGTCTTCGATTTTAAAATCATATTCTCCTTTTGGTGAAAGTAGCTTCGCAAAAATCGGAGAAGTTTCAATAGCTAAAAACAATAAAAAGATAAAAAAAGAAGGCAACCATGGTAATTCGTTTAGCGCATTTACCCGAGCCATTAATCCATCAAAGTTATCTATGATTGGTTGAGAGGCTTCCACCTGCTTATCATACGCTGATACCAATTCATTTTTTTGTAATTCTAAATTGGTAATTTTTTCTTCATTCGTTTTCTTAAGATCAACCAGTTCTATCAGCATTGCATCGTGTTTTTTTCTTTTCTCTTTATAAACAGGTCCTTTGCCCACTAGTTCTGTTCCTTTTCGACCTTCTGCTTCTGCAATATATGTTTCGTACAACTCATTCACTTCTCTTTCTTTGGTGCTAATTTCTTGTTTTAGTCCTACTATTTTGCCATCAATCCCCGCTATCATGGGGGTATACTGTGTAGCTATTTGTTCTTGATTGGCTAAGGTCAGATCATTTTTCTGTTCCAAAAGAACCTGATCTATTTCTTTTTCAAAAATCTTTAATTCTAAAGGTTTTGAAATAACAACTGCGATGATGACTGCCAAAATAATCCTAGGAGAAGCCTGTAAAAGTTCGTCCAGAAAATTATCTTTTTTCTTAATGGTGGAAACTATGAATCTATCTAGATTAAAAATTAGCAACCCCCATACTAATCCAAAGAAAACTGAGGTAAAATAGTTATCAAAAACAGTGTATAGTGCATAACTAGCTGATAGAAAAGCCATTAAAGAAGTAAAAAAAACAGTTGCACCAATGCCTACATACTTATTTTGTTCTCCGTGAGAACTACCTGCCAATATATTGGCATCTGCACCAGAGCACATAATAAAAATTTTTTTTAACATAATCTAAGGGTGTTTTTTGATTGATAATAGACTTATAACGCTGATTTCTAACTAAATGTTGCGCAAAAAACCCCACCGAAGTGAGGTTTTTTTATAAATCTTATGACTTGTAAAGAGAAATTTAAAACTAGTCCTTGATGATCACTTTGGATTTACCATTTTTAGTTGACGCATCTATGGAAAGGGTATTATTAGAATCTTCAACTAACTTAAGTGCTTCCCTAGCAGAAATTTGTTTCTCATTATAATAAAAATCAGCATCTTTTTGAGCCATATGCTCTATTATCTTTTCTGGTTTATGATCTTCAGCCATCTGCCTTACTCTATATTCGGCTTTTCTCGCATTCATTTCTGCTTTTCTAGCTTCCATTTCGGCTTTACGAGCCTCTTTTTCCGCTTTACGGTGCTGCATTTCAGCAGCTCTCATAGCTTTTCTAGACTGCAATTCGGATTTGATTGCTTCTTTCCTTGCTAACTCTTCTGCACTACGCATTTCTTTTTCGGCATTACGAGCTTTTATTTCAGCTGATTTCATTGCTTTTTCAGCTCGAATTCTAGCTTCCTGAGATGCTTCTAGTGCTATAACTCTTCCCTTTTCTGCGGCTTCTCTACTTATCCTTGCATTCTCGCGAGCAATTTCTCTATTTCTATGATCACCTCTAACTCGATTAGCGGTTTCCATTGCAATTACACGGGCTTTTTCAGCCACTTCTCTACGTTCTTCAGAACTTAGCATGGCATTGCCTGCAGTAATTTCCTGCTCCATTCTGGCTTCTTCTCTTTCAATTTCGGCCCGTTCTCTTTCTAGTTCATTGTAAACACGTTCTTTTAGATATGACTTTTCTTCTTCGGTCCAGTCTTCTTTCTCAGATAACAAAGTGTAACCATCTTTTGTCTTTATCTTTTTCGATTTTTTAGACTTCTCATTCTTGGATTTTTTCTCTTTAGGAGCAGGTGGTGGAGGTGGTGGAATATCACTTTTTTGACCTTTTTTCACCTTTGGAGCTTTAGATGGTGGCGGAGGTGGTGGAATATCATTTTTCTCCCCTTTATGTACCTTTTGCGATTCTGGAACTGGCGGTGGAGGTGGAATATCAGGAAATTCCTCAGCTCCTTTACGTTGATCAGAAGTCATGTTCTTATAAATATTTATCATACGATAAATCTCACTCTGTCGGACCCTAATTGGTTTATTGCCTTTGATTTTAGCACCTAAATCTTTTGCCCAAGTATTATATTCCTCAATCATTTCCTTAGTAACTCCGTCTTGTAAGGTATTCGGACTTTCATTTAAGGAATTGCTTTCTTCTTTATCTTTTAAAACTGTCACCGAAGGCTTTTGCCGAATGGTAGGGTTCTCTTCCTGGTTGGTTATTTCATCTAACGGAATTACTACTTCCTTAGCTACTATTTCATTATTAAAAAATAAAATACACAACAATACAATCGGGAGCAACCCCGTTAGTTTAAGCACGGTTCTTTTTTTAGAAAATTCTTTTGTCATCATCTGTAATCGTTTTTTGGTTAATGAATAATTAATAGGACTCGATAACACAGCTTGATTAGAGCTATCGGGATAATTAACGAGTAATTTAAAGTAGTTTTGTATTGAAAATTGCTGTTTCAATACATTGTGGTCCGCAAGAAACTCATGGTTTAGTTTTATAGATCTTTTCATTAAGATAAATAGAGGATTAAACCAAAAGATTACTTGTAAAACCTCTACAAACAGTATATCTAATGTATGTTTTTGGACTACGTGTGTTTTTTCATGAAGTAAAACTTCTTTAGGGATATTGTTATCCTGAAATTCTTTTCTAGGAACGAAAATATAACTCAGGAACGTATGTGGAACTATGGAGTTACATAACAACACATTAATATGTGAAGGCTCTTTGAGTCGTTCATTGTTTCTAATCTTTTTAGAAATATTTGTAATGTTCCGGATAAATCGAAAACCGAATACTAACATACCAATTGCGTATATACTCCACAAAACAATAGGTAAATATGCTACTGGTTCTTTGGCAATTACTGCTTCAGGTTCTATCAAAATGGGAGTTGTTGTTTCTGAAATGACTTTTGGCCCAGCAATAACCTCCACCTGATACGTAAGTGTAATGAGCGGTATAATAAATGCAAATACCAAACTGAAAAGTAGATAAAACCTCTTTATAAAATGCACGTTCTCCTTTTCTAAAAACAACTTATAAAATGCCCATAGCAGCATCAGACAGAGTGATGATTTTATTATATAGGTTATCATTTTTGTTTCTTTAAAAGTTCCTGATCTACGATCTTTTTAAGTTCTTCTAATTCTAAAGTAGACAAATTGGTTTCTGAAGTAAAAAACGATGCAAACTGTGATGCAGAATCATTAAAAAAATTTTTAATCAGTCCGTTTACGTGCTTTGAAAAATAATCTGTCTTTTTTACCAAAGGATAATACTCTCTCGATTTCCCATACAACGTATAATCTATAAATCCTTTATCCGTCATTCTTTTTAGTAATGTAGCTACTGTAGTAGTTGCTGGCTTGGGCTCAGGAAAGGCATCTAGTAAATCTTTCATGAAAGCTTTCTCTAGTTTCCAGAGGTATTTCATCAATTGTTCTTCGGCCTTGGATAATTGCATTACTCTACGTTTTTAGAATTAACTCTACAAATGTAGAATAAAAATTAACAATAACAAATTAATTTTCGAAAAAGTCATTAAAAAATGCCTTCCTTGTAGTAGGGGAGGCATTCTTTTGTCTTTAATCTAGAGCTGTAGAAGCTACTATAAAAAAGTTATTCTTTTAATTGAATCGTATCGATATAATCGGCCAACTCTTTAATATCGCTATAGTCTTTAAATTTGAGTCTATTCTTTTTTATAAATTCTTTAAGCTTATCTCTTTTATAATTGGGAAAATAGTCCAAAATATTTTTTTTATTAATATTTGCTACTTTCACTTGATTTGACATCCCCACCACGTAATAGGCTTCATCCCTAATCTTTCCTTGACGATCTTGCTCAAGAGAGGTTTTAGCTTTTTGAGGCATCACTAACCTTTTTCCGTATTTTACAAAGAATTTTTTATCATTTACAGCAGCTATTTCCTGAAGGTATCCTGTAACATTTCTTCCTTCATCGTTAGTATAATTCTGATAAGAGAAAGTCTTATTCCCTAACACAACTCGTAACTCAAATGCTTTTTTAAGAAAATCCTTTTTTTTTGCTGCTTTCGCATCCTTCATCTCAAATATATCGTTGAGGACATCATACCGTAAAAACAACATATTCTCTTTTCCTGTAATCCCATCCCGAACTACTCCTTTTTGAAACTCTTCCTCTAAATAAGGTGATCCTCTAAAATCTGATAATTCAATTTTTTCTCCATCTGGCTTTACGTAGGGTATTTGGGATTGTAAACTCTGATGTAAAAAGCTTACAAAAACAATAAAACATAAAATAATCTGATTGGTTTTTAAAAACATTTGGAATGGTATTTAGTTCTTCATATTCAAATCAAAATTTATACCAAACTATCTACAATTATTTGTTTTTACTCAACTCTGTAAAATACTTATAGAACAGAGGAATGGTCTCTATTCCTTTCAAATAATTCCAAACTCCAAAGTGCTCATTTGGCGAGTGGATTGCATCACTATCCAGCCCAAACCCCATAAGAATTGTTTTGCTCTTTAGTTCTTTTTCGAACAAAGAAACAATAGGAATACTTCCTCCACTTCGTTGTGGAACCGGTGTTTTACCAAAAGTATCCTGATAAGCCTTGCTCGCCGCTTGATAGCCTGTACTATCGATTGGCGTAACATATCCTTGTCCGCCGTGGTGTGGTGTTACTTTTACCGTTACCGCTTTTGGAGCAATCCCTTCAAAATGTTTCTTGAACAACGCAGTGATTTCTTTCCAATCTTGATTCGGCACTAAGCGCATAGAAATTTTTGCATACGCCTTACTTGCGATCACGGTTTTTGCCCCTTCTCCGGTGTAACCGCCCCAAATGCCATTGACATCCAATGTAGGACGTATAGAATTACGTTCATTGGTTGTATATCCTTCTTCTCCGTATACTGCATTAATATCCAGTGATTTCTTATACGCTTCCAATGAAAATGGAGCTTTTGCCATTTCTGCACGCTCTTCTTTAGAAAGTTCTTCTACTTTATCATAAAAACCAGGGATCATGATATGATTATTCTCATCGTGTAATGAGGCAATCATTTTGGTTAGAATGTTGATCGGGTTGGCTACTGCGCCTCCATATAGTCCACTATGTAAATCTCGATTAGGTCCTGTTACCTCGACCTCTACATAACTTAATCCTCTAAGTCCAGTAGTAATAGACGGAACATCTCTGGCGATCATTCCTGTGTCACTAATGAGGATCACATCATTTGATAATTTATCTTGGTTTTTTTCTACAAACCAACTTAGGCTATTACTCCCTACTTCTTCTTCTCCTTCGATCATAAACTTCACATTACATGGAAGTTGATCTGTTTTTGTCATCAACTCCATCGCTTTCACGTGCATATACATTTGCCCTTTATCATCACAAGCACCCCTGGCAAAAATTGCACCATCCGGGTGCAACTCTGTTTTTTTGATCACCGGTTCGAATGGTGGACTATCCCACAGATCAATTGGATCTGGTGGTTGTACATCATAATGACCATACACCAAAACTGTAGGGAGGTTCGGGTTTATGATCTTTTCTCCATATACGATGGGATATCCGGGAGTTTGGCATATTTCTACAACATCACAACCTGCATTTTCCAGACTTTTCTTTATTTCATCCGCTGTTTTAATCACATCTTTTTCATAGGCAGAGTCTGCACTGATAGATGGTATTTTAAGAAGATGAAGGAGCTCATTTATAAAACGATCTTTATGTTCCTGAACGTAAGATTTAGTATTTTGCATTGGATTGAGTTAATTTTGCCTAAAAGTAGTAAAAATGAAGTAATTTAATCCATAAACAAATAAGCTTAACATCTTATGGAAAATGCATTTCTAAAACTTCCTTTTATACTCTCTGAAAAGCGTCTTTTAGAAGATTTAGAAGTTTGTAAGTCCTATTCATTTACGTTACACTATAATGCTTCGAACTATACAGGCGAATGGAAATCTATTGCTCTTAGGTCACTTGATGGAGATCCTAATCAGATTTTTGCTCTCGCTTCAGGTTCAGAGGAGTTCCAAAACACTTCGTTATTAGACTCTTGCCGGTGCTTTAAAGAAATTATTGATTCTTTTCGATGTGAAAAAGAATCCATACGTCTCCTGAATCTTTCTCCAAACAGTAAAATAAAAGAGCATACAGATCATCATCTGGGATATGAAGATGGAACCTTCAGAATACATATTCCTTTGATGACAAATCCCGATGTGTGTTTTTATATCAATAGTACAAATGTCGAGATGCAGGTTGGGGAATGCTGGTATGGAAATTTTAACTTGCCACATACAGTAGAAAATAATGGCACTGAAGACCGTATTCATTTGGTTATGGATTGTATTCGTAACGAATGGTCCGATCAATTATTTAACAATGCTGGTTACAATTTTAAATTTGAACAACAGCCTATTACGTATGATCAAACCACTACACTTAGAATGATTGAGGAATTAGAACGAATGGATACAAAAGTTTCGAAAGAACTACTTCATACATTAAGATCAAAAACGTGAAACAGGAAAACCTTCTAAAAGAAGTTGTATTAGATAAAATCTTTCGGTTTGTAGCGTCCTTGTCAATTTCTATTGAGTTTTCTGAAAATAATTACGGAAACTTTTTTACCTGAGATAAAATTTAAAAAAGGGACGTTATTGGTTGATCAAAAAAGCCTAAACATCCGGGAGATATTCTACACGAAGCGGGATATATTAAAGTTTCTTTATCAGAAGAGCGAATGTTTTTAAATAATAAAGTTCTAGAAAAAATACATTAAAAGAGGGAGAAGAATTAGTAGCAATTCTGATTATGGGCCTTCTACCTGTGATTGTTTTTCATAAATATGAATAGAAAGAAGAAAATGACTGGATTCTAAAAAACTACAAAGATCAAAAATATATAGGATTACCTTTACTACAATGGACGGACTTATCTATACAGCTGCGGAAGTGTCAAGTTTTCCTAAAATAAAATAATGGCTTCGAACGTAAAATGCTTTTTTTGTAAAAAAATAATCTAAGTTCTTTGAGTTTTATACAGATTATGTATATTTGCACTCGCTTTTACAAATAGTCCTAAGTTTTGTAAAAGTTTTATGCGGGCGTGGTGGAATTGGTAGACACGCTAGACTTAGGATCTAGTGCCGCGAGGTGTGGGAGTTCGAGTCTCCCCGCCCGCACAGCAAAGGAAAGCCCAACTTGGAAGAGTTGGGTTTTTTGTTTGGGGTAACGCAAATATTTTTTGGATCAAGATTAATTGTTGTGTTTATGTAAATATTCTGGTTAATATAAATAAGAAGAATTCTACATTTTTAACCCTTTTAAAATCGCCAAAAAGGTGACCCAATCATGAATCACCTTTCTAGGTCGCTTATATGAGAATTTTATTTGTCTAACGCCAGCACAGGCTCTTCGATGTTTGTTTTAACTTCAAATTGATTGCTGGTATTTTTTTCTCCACCAGCTTTTAAAGCTTTTTCACCAGCAAAGAACATTTTATGATCATCTCCTAAGTCTGAACCTGCCATGCGTTGGTGTTTTACACAAGACACACCTTTTCGAATTTCCTGACGCTGAACAGAATCTACATATGCCAACATTCCCATATCTCCAAAATATCCTTCTACTAAATCATTCATATGTAAGGCGGTTGTATGATAAGTCGGTAAGGTGATCAGGTGGTGGAATACTCCAGCATCACGAGATGCTTCTGCCTGAAACATTCGAATCATTTCGTCTGCACGGTTTGACAATAAAGTACCATCATATTTAGCATCCATAAGTTCAGCACGGTCATAGCTCGAAGTGTCTTCACCTAATTCTACCATAAGATCAAATGCTTGTTGTCTGAAATTGACCGTCCAGTTAAAAGAAGGCGAATTGTTATACACTAATTTGGCATTTGGCACTTTTTCTTTAACCCGGTTTACCATATAGGCAATTTGCTTCACATTTGGAGTTGGTGTTTCGATCCACAATAAATCTGCACCATTTTCTAAACTGGTAGTACAATCCAATACCACACGATCTATATTGGAACCTTCTTTAAATTTATATAAACCATTTGGCAATCTTACCGGACGAACTAGTTTCCCATCGCGTTTGAATAATACGTCATTTTCATTAACCTCCTCTACTAGAACTTCTTCTGCTTCGACAAAGTCCATATATTGTGATGCCAAGTCTCCTTCTTCCATAGATACCGGTAGTTTTTGTGTCAAGCCGGCACCTTCAGAATCTGTGCGGGCAACAATGATACCTTCTTCTACACCCAATTCTAAGAACGCATAACGAAGTGCATTTAATTTAGCAATAAAGTCTTCGTGCGGAACGGTTACTTTGCCATCTTGGTGACCGCATTGCTTGGCGTCAGATACTTGATTTTCGATTTGAAGCGCACAAGCACCAGCTTCAATCATTTTTTTTGCTAAAAGGTACGTAGCTTCTTCATTACCAAAACCTGCATCAATATCAGCAATGATAGGTACTACGTGAGTTTCGAAATTATCAATCTCAGCCTGAACATCTTCTCCTGCATCCAAACGACGAAAAAGATCATTCAATTCTACTGCATCTGCCTGACGTAAGAAAGTGTATATTTCTTCAATTAATTTAGGTACTGAAGTTTTTTCGTGCATAGACTGATCGGGTAAAGGCCCTAACTCTGAGCGTAACGCTGCTACCATCCAACCAGAAAGGTATAAATATGTTTTGTCAGTGGTACCTTTGTGTTTTTTTACAGCTATCATTTTTTGTTGCGCAACAAAGCCGTGCCAGCAACCTAATGATTGTGTGTAATTCACACTATTAGCATCATACGCAGCCATATCTTTACGCATAATCGAAGCGGTATATCTAGCGATATCTAATCCAGTTTTAAATCTATTTTGTACAGCAATACGTGCTGCATTTTCAGGGTTAATAGTGGCCCAAGTATTTCCATGTTTTGCCTTTAGTTTGCGAACGATTTCCAGAGCCGAATTATAAGTAGTCATAATATAATATTTAAGATTTTATTTTAAGTTTAATGCCTTTGTTTTAAACAGTAGTTTTTTCAGAGCATTGTAATTACAGGTGTTGTAATCAATCGTATTATTAACAGCCCAATTTGTAACCAGAGTTTTAGTTTTTACTTGAGATTTCATCTTTTAGATTTTTCAATGTTTATTAATAATTCGAACTCCAATTTCTACTTTAAGTGTCTACCAGATTCTACTTTTGCAATATGTTTTACCAAGAGGTGTAGTACAATAATTACAAGACAATATTATAAAAAAGTTTTTGATAAAAAAAGCGAACGTTCGCTAAATTTAATAAAATTGTATAAAATGTAAGTTCGCAAAAGATGTTATTTTCATAAAGTAATTAGGGTAGGAGATCGAAAATTATGCTGATTTTTATCTGAAAATCAATGAATTGAGTTATTGTTGACGAGTGTTTTTTTTATTTTTCTACATCTTTTTTGATTTGATAATGGACAGCATAATTCATTGTAAAAAAAATAAGTTTGATCTGTTTTTATAGAAAATAGATGTGTTTTAGATTACATCATTCTATTAAGTAGATGAAATGTAATAAGAACTAAGAAGATATTTTTAGTTCAGATTTCTAAAAAACTTAGGCTTCTTTTTTGATGCTCCTAATCTTTTATATTTAGGTTTTTGTGTAAAATTTTCTAAAAATGCATCAAGGTGTACTGTTCTGGAAAAGTTAATGCGGTTAACCCGTGTAAGCGAAATCAAGTGATTCTGCCTTTTTTAACCATAATGATGGATAAAATTGAAGTGTTGAGTTTTTTGTATTTGAAATGAATTGAAAACCTTAGGTATTCATAGGTTTTTGGAGTTCTCTAACTATTTATATCATTTTTGTTGATAGGGTAGAAAATTCGCCCATTGCCAAGGAGTGTATTTGTCTGCGATTGCATACTCTAATAATTCCTTATAAACACTTTCACCATTATCAGAATTGCTCATTATTAGAATACCTTTACCAGATTCTGGAAAAAGAATTGAATAGTGCTGGAAACCATCCCCGTGGCCAGCTTTAGACACTGCCTTACCGTAAGGTGTTTCTAGATAAATCCATCCCAAACCACAGCTTAATTTAATATCATCATATTTGTTTGTTTTTGTTTTGGAACCAGGTCCAAAGTGGTTCATTGACTGAATTGTTATCTGAGGACTAAAAATCTCCTTGTACGAAGCTTTGCGTAAGAGTTTTTGGTTAAGTATGGCAGTTAAAAACTTTGTGTAATCTGATGCAGTGGTTTCTAGTGTACTGCCCGCTCTGGGTTCGTTGTCAGTATCTTTTTTATATAGTTGTCCATCTTTTTTGTGTCCAAAAGCAACGTCTTTTTCAAACCTGATTTTCCATTGATATGAAGAATTTGTCATTTTCAATGGCTTAAAAATAATATCTTGAGCAAGCTCTTCTAAACCTTTACCTGTTAGTTTTTCTAGAACGACTTGTAAGTATACAAAACCTTCACCGCTATAATGATACGCCGTGCCTGGTTCAAAATTCACCTTTAATTTTCTGTCTGATTCGAAAAATCGCCAATTTGCAAACCCCGTAGTATGTGCCAGGCACATACGTGCAGTTATTTTATGATAAAGACTATCAGTTTTTAGATCAGAATAGTTATCATGCCAACGGGTCAAAGGTTTATATTCATATATTTTTTTTGGAAGATATGATTCTAAAGGGGTGTCTAAATCAATAATGTTATCCTCAGCTAGCTTCATTACCAATATACTAAACACCGCTTTACTCAACGACGCTCCATAAATATTCGTAGAATCGGTTAGTTTACGTTTTTTTGAGAAATCCTTGTAGCCAAAAGTATTTTGATATACAGGGTATTTGTGATTGAAGATCGTAACAGCAAGTCCTTGTACCGGAGCATCTGTCATTAGCTGATGGATCTTGTCGGTTATAGAATCTTTGGCAATTACTGTTCCATCGATACGAGTAATTGTATTGGTCTTCTGGGCTGTACAGCTTTGTATCGCCATACATAAAAGTAGTAATAAGATAGCATTAACTGTAGTTTTTTTCTTGCTTTTTAAAAATGGTATGGACAATGGATAATAACATTTGTGGTCTTTTACTGCATAAATAATGTTAATGATTACAATTAAAACGCAAATAGGGATTACTGAAATGAAAATTAAAAATCCCCATTTTTGTATAGTCAATAATGCGATAAAAGAAAATGCATACAGTAACAATACACTAATATGAAAATTAATAATCTTAGCGCCGTGTCTATCATACAGAGCGTTATCTTCTCGTTTGTGAATCCACAAAAAAAGCGGAAAAAGCACGTTACAAAAGGGGATTATGAAACCTAATAAAGGAGTAGCATGTAAAAGTAATAACCATTTTTTTTGAATCGATTCTTCTTTTGGATTTTCTAAAACTAATAAATCATTGACCTCAATGCCTAATCCATCAGCAAGTAGTTTTACCGTTTGTAAATGTGGATTCACAGCACCTTTCTCAATACGCTTTATAGTTCTGACAGTTACATGAGTACTTTGGGACAATTGTTCTTGTGTGAAACCCTTTAGTTTTCGTTGATACACTAAATTTTTACCTACTGAATTTGATTCCATAACATTTTGTTTAATTACATTACAAATTTATAGCTATTCAGTCGTATTTAAGGTGACATTTAGGTGTCACCTGGATGTCATTTTCTATTTTTTCAATAATCTTAGAACAAAATCCATCTCATTATCCTTTTTTTCGATCCATTTATCTAAGGTTGGATAGATATTAAAATCCGGAATAGTACCTCTTCCAAAATTCTTGTTCAAATCCACTGCATTCGTATATTTTTGTAATGGTATGGTAATAGACATATTCCCTTCTATTGGAGTTTCAGGTATCATTCCGCTAGTATTTCCCTGAAATCCACCACCTGTTTCCTGTCCTATAACTTTAGCGATGTTATTTGCAGAAAGGATTGCCACAAAATCACTACAGGATGACATGCATAAACCATTAGTAAGTATATATACTTCTCCTTTATAGTTGTTTTTAAGGGGATTTTGAACCTCGTAGTAATCAAATTCATTAGTTTGCTTGGCTTTTTTCCAATGGTATGAGTCCCCCACTTTTATAGGTTTTTTGTAAAATAAGCGGTATACACCAGTTATTTGCTCTGCAGTTTTCTCCGTTACTTCTATTTTTTCCCAATATCTAAAGGGTTTGTTAAAAAAATGACGTGCCAAAAAAACAGCATTGCCATCGGTTCCTCCAGAGTTATATCTTACATCTATCACCAATTTCTTGATCCCCTGATTTTTAAGATCCTTGAAAACATTTTTAATATATTTTCTAAAATTCTGTCCATTTTGTTTTATCATGGTTTTAGCAAAGGAGCGAATTTTTAGAAATGCTATATCCTCTTCAATTTGAAATTGTAATTGCTTTTTATTGAAGCCTAGCTGAGATTGAAATGAGGGGAAAGCTTGCTTACCAACTCCATCAAGCTGATAAGTTTTAATTTCATCATTGATCTTAACGTGAAGTTTATAAGAAGTCTCACATTCAATAATACTTTGATACCAAAATGAAAACCGGTGATTGAGCAGAAGTATTTTCAATGTTTTGTTATAACCATCCGATGGGACAGCATTTAATAAGGTCTCTAATATTTCAGAAATTGATTTTCCGTTGATAGAGATAAGTTCACTTCTAATAGGTAACTCGTCATTTTCTGAGAGATTTTCTGTGATAAAAACTTTCTTAGTTTCATCAATGAATATATTTATAGGAAGTAGTTTGTACGTTTTATCTAAATAATTAGTATAGTTTTCGGACAAATTTATCGAGGTATGTAGACAACCAATCTTCGCAAATAAAGGTTTTAACTTTCTGTAATACTCCAAAGATGTTAATGAATCTGTTATGGTTTGGGTAGTATTTTTTATAATCCTATCAAAAACCCGTTTACTTGTATATCTATAAAAACCAGGATGGGCTTTTACTACTCCTGTCATAAGTTCTTTTGTCCAAACTTTTAAGCTGTCTGCAGAATATTTCTCAACAGGATCGAGTACTTGATCTTGAGCAGTACCATTAAAAACAGACCCTAGTTGTAAGATTAGGATTGAATACAATACTATATGATTCATACTTATATATTTGTAATTGATGTGAGATTATAAATAAATCACTAGATGGCTTATGGTGTGTTCAATACCATCTGTCTGACAAATAAAGATTCATCCCTGTCTGTTTTTGAACGCGTACCAACGGATCTCTTAATTCATAAGGCCTAACGTGTATCGTTTTTCTAAGCATATTTGTTTTTGTCAATGTTGATTTTGAAGGAGCATCCAAGACTCCATAAGTCGGTTTTGATCTATCATACTTGACGGTAAGATACCAATCATCGATTGTGGCAAATTCATATGGAGAAATTTGACCATTTTTTAGAGCATTCTCTAATTCAGGCTTTAGATGGATATAAAGAACATCTTTTTTATTGTAGGAAGTTGAAATGGAATTGTGGTGGCTTATGATTGTTGACGTCCAGTAATTATTTCCTATAAATCTTTCGCCTGGGTATCCATATGCCGAAATAATATCGGATAGTTCAGCCATTTGTTTCTCGCTATGAGGAGCAAATTTTTTCTCAGCATACCTTTTATGTGCTTTTGAGTTAAATCTGAATAATGCTTTGAACGCTTTCCATTGATCTTTTGAATACATTTTTTTTACACGATTCCGTATGTATTGATGTAGTGTGGATTCATATTTGTTTCGAAGACTATCGTAGTTTTTTTCAATCAACTTGAAATCATTTTCTTTTTGAAACGATTTCAAGTATGTATTCTTTTTTATAGATTTCATTTTCCATCCAGTAAGTATTCCTCGTTTTAAATACTCAAAACCTTTTAGTTTATTATCTAAATAAAACGCCAACTGTGAAGCAACCTGATACTCTCTTATAAATATAAATTGGTAGTGGTTGAAAAGCTTTTCATAAATTTGGAGTGCATCTTTATATTGTTCGGATGCTATAAGAGTTTCTGCTTCAATTACTTGTTTGTGATATATTGTATAATCTTGTTTGGTGTTTTTTAACGGTGTAATACTCGGTGCTTTTGGGGTAAATTGATTACTAATTTCAGAGGAGTCCTGAGGTTTTTTTACTGGATTGAATTTTTTATTCTGGGCATTAATATGAATTACAATGAATATATTTGTCAATATCAGGATTATCAGATTGTTGCTTTTCATAGAAATCAACGTTGCCATTTTGGCTAACTATTAAAAAGAGGATTCTTAGTATTATTTCTATAAAGACGTGGTTATTTATAAAATAGTTGCACTAAATCAGATTATTTAATCTTTTGAAATCGAACGTTTTGAATTCTGCCAGATGTCAAAAATAACTCCGAGATCAGCTTGTTTTCATTTGTTTTGAAAATGATTTTATAATTATAATCATTGATAATCATTTCTTTGGGTGATATCAGGATCGCATTCATTTTTCTTTTCCCACTTGCAACCTCATAGTTTACACCAGAAATATATTTAATAGAAAGTTTTACTTCTGTTTCTTTATTTAAAAAAGTTCCAAGTACCGATGCAAAGTCAACAGTACTGAAATCATTATTTTTTCTAGTAAGTGTAAAAGGCTTGGTTTGCGTATAGTAGGCAGTGACCTGCATTTCATCATTTTGGTTTTTTGTAAATTCTTGCTTGAAAGGAGCGTCATTCCATTGCTGAAAAATGTTATCCGCTTCTCTGATTAATTTGGTGTCGTTTCTTCCAGAACGCAGCAAATACAGATCTCCTTCTTTTTCTACAAATTGCCATATCGTATTATCTAATTGATAAACACCAATAATATCTTTTATTGTTATATATGCCCCTATTCTTTCAGGGATCAATTGAATGTCTTCTGAATTAGATTTTATATCTATTAGAATATCAGCACTGCGCAACGTCTGAGACATTGGATCGGTTTTGCCACTATTGGTTAAGGTTACTATCGTTACATTTTGTTCTATAAATCTGGTAGTGATCGCTTTCCAGGCACCTGTGGAGCCTTTGTGGTATTTGTAAGGGAGATCTTTATATTTTGCAAACGCTAAACCATAACCATATTTTTTATTGGAAGTGCCAGGAAGTAAGGATTGACTTTTTTCTAATAAAGCCTTCGAAAATCGTTTGTTTTGTTTGGTTTGAAGAATTTGTTCCCAGGTTAATTGATCTTGTAGTGTGGAGAAAATGTTACCGTCTCCATAAATATTCCAGATCCAATCATATCCAAACCAGGTGTCAAAGTTGAAATATGGCTTGGCAACGGGTTCTTTGATTGATTTGTAATTAGAGATGAATGAAGTGTTGGGCATTTGTAAATCTTTAAACATTTGATCGGTATACGTTATAAAAGAAGTTTTAGCAACTTTAGTAATAATCTCAGCTAATAATATGTAGTTAGAATTGCTATAAGAATAACTCGATCCAGGTTCAAAATTTAATGCTGTTTGTTTATGCAACAACGATATAGCATCTTCCATATTGTAAGTGTGTTTCCACCAGGTAATACCTTGTAAAGACCATAAATCATAAACATCCCTGATACCACTTGTATGGTTTAATAGATGAGCGATCTTGATTTTTGATTTTATTTTTGGAAATAATTTAGGGAAAAATATTCTGATGTCATTATCAAGACTTAATTTATCATCTTCAATTAAACTCAACACAGCTAAAGCAGTAAATTGTTTTCCATTAGAAGCAATATTGAATCGGGACTTTTCATCAATCATTATGCTGTCGTTTAGATCAGCATATCCTACATATTTTTCATAAAGTATCTTACCCTCTTTTACAACACCTACGGCAACTCCAGGAGCACCTTTGGGTACATCCCTGGTCGTAATAGAGTCAAGTTTTGTTTGTTGAAAGGTTGTCAATTGTTGGGTGTTTTGACAAAATGTTATATATGGAAACAGTAGTAGAGAAAAATAGTAAAACGATGATTTCATGACGTTAATTTTAAACAAAAATGCCTAATAGATGCTCGATAAGCGCTTCAAATCAAGATGTGAGACCTTGTTTTAAGGCAATTTCAAGAGAAACTCTTTCGGAGTGTATGAAGTGTGCTTCTTAAATGCTCTATTAAATGTAGCTTTAGAATTAAATCCACATTCGAGAGCGATGCCTAATAGTGTTTTGGTATTTTGCTCTCCTGATTTCATCTTTTCAATAACCGCTTCTATTCGATAATGATTTACGAAATCATTAAAATTCATTTGAAATCCCTGATTGATAAGGTTGGAAATTGCTTTTGGATGCGTATCCATTTCTAAAGCTACATCCGATAAGGTGAGTGTTGGGTTCTGATACAACTTGTTTAAAAGTATACGTTTTTCAAGCCTGGCTTTTATACCTTCAAGATTTTCCTTGGGAGGTTGTACGCGCGTTTGTTTTTTAGATGATTGTAGCGATGTTTCAGGCTTTGCCTTTTGTATCGGAACAGAAGATTTTACTGTATTCGAGTAACCGCTTAGCGCAATAAAATAAAAAAGGATAGCAAAACATACATAGTACCAAAACTTACTGCCAAATTCGCCCCATTCTGGATTCAAGACAAAATATAAAATCCTAAGTATGAGCAGTGCTAGAAAAGCAAGGAAAAAATGTTGAATCCATCTGAAAAGAACTGAATTTGCAAAACTGACCGTTTCGAACGCAGTTTTTTTGTATTTGGTGTAATAGCATAAACTAACAATCAAATAAAATACCATAGAAATCCATCCTGCAACTTGATACCACAAATCGAAGTCTTTATCTCTTCCATCTGCATAAAAGTAATACTCAGATAGCACTAATTTATCGGTGATAAAAATAATTAGGCTGTATAGTAAGTATAGAAATGCGGGTACAAAATGAATCCATTGATTTCTAGAAAACCTGAAAGATTGATTTAAAAGGCTTTGTGTATAAATATACAATACAGGTCCTATCAAGAATAGTTGTTGGAAAGGAATAAAAAAAAGAATCTCCCGATAGGTTTTTTGAGAATACCAATTGGCATAACCTAACATAAAGGGAGCGATATAAAGACAGCCTAAAAAAATAAACAGGCTTAACCAAGTGCTAGAAATACTGCTGTTTTTGATCCCTTTTTGTAAAAGTAATAATGAAAATACGATCCCTTGACAAAAGAAAATAAGCAATATGGAACTTTTGGGACCGAAATTAAATAGCATATGGAAGCCTAATTTTCTTTTAAAGTTTTTTAAATTTTTACATGAAATAGTAAAGGTATTAAAATTGAATAGTATTTGAATGTTATTGTAAAGTTGTCTTAGAACAAGTTTATAATATTTTGTTTTATAAAATAAAACGTAGAATTATTTTATTGAGATCCACCTTATTGTGAAATTTTAAGGCCTTTCAATGTAGAATAATCATACATTATTTAGGTGTTCTCTCTAACAAATAGTTGCTTCTTAGATTACTTTTAGGGTTATTGTCCTAAAGAACCCAAAACTTAATTCATAAAGAATCAACCAACGCTATTTCTTCTAGGGTAAGGAAACAATTTGCTAATACCGTTTTGAAAGGATCAAAAAAATAGCGCAAGTGTTTTTCAAGAATTTACCAGAATTAGAAGATATTTCTTATGGTTTTTATAAGCTGGTCGTGTAATTCCAACCTATGTAGAGTCAATTTACAAATTCAGTTGCTCATTCTTTGACATTGATGTACTAGAACGCTCGTATATACTTTTACTAAATGACATGCATAATTAGGTTGCAATTTTGTTATATTTAGCAGATGGATAATGGAATTGATATGGACGCTGGTGAAGATTTATTTTCAATACCCGAAGAAAAGAAATCGAGTAATCTTGTTAAACAAGCCAAATGTTTAACAGATGAGGAGTTGGTTGATAAAATAAAAGAATTGGATAACCCACTCTTTTTTGGAGTATTGTATGAAAGATACTATAAAAAAGTTTATTATAAATGCTTTAGTTTTGTAAAGAATGAAGATGAGGCAGAGGACCTCACTCAAGAAGTTTTTATAAAATTACATCATAAAATTAGTGGATTTCAGGGGCGTGCAAAATTTTCTACCTGGTTGTATGTTTTTACTTATAACTTTTGTGTCAATTATGTTTGCCGGGACAAAGAAAAAAACGTGTCGAGTCTTGCCAAGAGGATAGAAAATAATGAATATAAAATATCATCCGAGGAATCTGATTTGGATGAGAATTTTTTCGAAATCAAGATGTCCCAATTAGAAAAAGCTTTAGAGATGATAAGTCCAGAAGATAAGGCGATACTCATGCTAAAATATCACGATAACGTATCTGTAAAAGAATTACAAGTGTTATTTGGTATCAACGAAAGTGCCTTAAAAATGCGATTAAAAAGAGCTAGAATAAAGGCTGTCGAAGCGCATAATAAAATTTACTAAAGAAGCCATTTAGGTTATAGTAAAGTTATTTTATATTAAATTCCTGTAATATTAACAAAGGTAATGGACTATTAAAACTTATCTTATTTACCACATCTTCCTCTACCAACTTTTGGAAAAAATTGTGCTTGTGATGAATCAGAGCTATCAGATCACTTTCTGTATGTTTCGCAAAATCTTTTAATGCATTTGTCTCAGATGTTTCGACATCAATTTTACAGAAGATATAATCTAAGCCATCGAATAGTTTTTTAAGTGTTTCTTTATTCTCCTTTTGAGGAGCCGTTAAATACTCTTCCTGCATGATTCTTGCAATATTTATTTTGGCATTATTGGTTACTACAATATCGATCAAAGGAGTTAATTCCTCTCTTACAAAAGCTCGTTTGAAATTCGTAGAAAACGATACTAGCGAAGGTGATTTTGGAATAAAACTTTTTGGTACCACAATTATGGGGCAGTTTTCAATACCATTAATGACGTTGACTGCATTACTACCCAGAAACACTTCTTTACTGCCTTTTGCTCCTTTAGTTCCCATAACGATGTAATCAATTTTATTAGAAATAATAGCAGCGTTCATAGCCTTAACCAATGTGCCAATTTTAGAAATACCTTCAAAATAGTGGAGATCATTGTTGTTTTCTTTCTCAGCAATATGCACAAACTCTTTCAATCCCTGTTCTTCTTCACCAGACATTTCGTCAAGTATAGAAGTATGTTGCTCTGAGCTTAATAGATTTGAAGAACTACTAAGGTAAACGTGCAATAAATAAAACGTAGTGGTTTGACTAAAAAATAATGATTTAGCATAGTTTAATGCATTGTATGCGTCATCTGAAAAATCTATAGGGATTAAAATATGTTTCATTGCAGTCGTGTTTTGACTTTTATTAAATGTACAAAATTAAATACCATAAACACATAAATTAGATGTAAGATGTTGCATGTTGTGACGCCAAATGAATATGTAAATAACTCGTATGTAGTGATTTAAAAAAATTCAAAAAAAAATTCAAAAAAAGTTTTTAATACTACTTTTTTATTACATTTGATTTTATAAATGGGTCATTTAATTAA
This sequence comes from Aquimarina ulvae, assembly GCF_053613295.3. NCBI lineage: Bacteria > Pseudomonadati > Bacteroidota > Flavobacteriia > Flavobacteriales > Flavobacteriaceae > Aquimarina > Aquimarina ulvae. The sequence goes on along the minus strand of NZ_JBSIBP030000007.1, from coordinate 172,041 downwards.
GACGCATTGCCTACAAAAATGAAAACTTATTTCAGATTCGGGTCTAGGAGGATTAGGAAGTCTGCTCCAAAAACTGCCTCAGGGATGGGGAACCGAATTCTCAGGCTGACTTCTAGAATTCATACAACATTTTTGCTCTTAGAGCCCAAAATGTTTATTCCTGCCACTATTTTTATTTTTCTTATCTGATTTTTTAGAATTATTTCCCTACAAATAGGCTTAAAAAACATTCTAAAATATTTATTTTTAAACAATGAAAACCAAATATATTGATCTGATCGATCAAACTTTTTATTTCCCGCAGGAAGAGTTTACTTTACAGCATAACGAACTGCATTTCCACGGTGTCGACTTAATGGCCTTGATAGCAAAGTATGGAGCTCCATTAAAATTCACGTATCTCCCAAAAATATCTGAGAATATTAATAGGGCGAAAGCGTGGTTTGATACTGCTATGAAAGCAACTAATTATGCAGGTAATTATCATTATTGTTATTGTACCAAAAGTTCTCATTTTAATCACGTATTGAATGAAGCTTTAAAAAATGATATACATATAGAGACCTCGTCGGCTTTTGATATAGATATTGTCGAAAATCTAAAAGCTCAGGGCAAAATTAGTAATGAAACGTATGTAATTAGTAATGGGTTTAAACGTGATAGGTATGTTAAAAATATTGCTCGATTAATTAACAATGGGCATCATAACTGCATCCCTATTATTGATAATTATGAAGAACTCAATTTATTATGTGACGAGATCGAGAAAGATTTTCAGGTAGGTATCAGGATCGCTTCAGAAGAAGAACCTAAGTTCGAATTCTACACCTCACGCTTAGGAATAGGATATAAAAATATCGTACCATTTTATAATGATCAAATAAAAGGAAATGCAAAGGTAAAACTTAAAATGCTTCATTTCTTTATCAATACAGGAATCAGAGATACTGCGTATTATTGGAATGAATTATTAAAATGCCTAAAAGTATATATCAATCTCAAAAAGATTTGCCCTAGTTTAGATAGTTTGAATATAGGAGGAGGTTTCCCTATTAAAAATTCTTTGGCATTTGACTACGATTATCAATATATGATTAGTGAAATTGTAAATCAAATTCAAAAAGCTTGTGAAGAAGCAAGAGTAGATGTCCCAAATATCTTTACCGAGTTTGGAAGTTTTACAGTAGGTGAAAGTGGTGGAGCTATCTATGAGGTGCTATATCAAAAGCAACAAAATGATCGCGAAAAATGGAATATGATCAATTCATCTTTCATAACCACTATGCCTGATACTTGGGCAATAAATAAACGTTTTGTAATGTTGGCAGTGAATCGATGGGATCAGGAATACGAACGCGTATTACTTGGCGGACTTACTTGCGATAGTGATGATTATTACAATTCAGAGCAGCATATGAATGCAATATACCTTCCTAAATATAAAAAAGAAAAGCCATTATATATTGGGTTTTTTAATACAGGTGCGTATCAGGAAACGATCGGTGGTTTTGGAGGGTTACAGCACTGCCTAATTCCTCAGCCTAAACACATTTTAATTGATCGTGATGAATATAATAACATAACCACTAAGGTTTTTGCACCACAACAGACATCGGAGCAGCTATTGTCAATTCTTGGATATCAAAATGATATACCCAAGAATCAATCTGAGTCGTTTGATAAAGAAACACTTTTACAATGAAAATAATCCATTTAATTTAAGTATCACATCAAAAATGAAAACTAACAAAACATATGCTGGTATTGACGAACAATACGCTAGCTATGAGAAATCCAAAGTAGTATTGATCCCCGTTCCTTATGATAAAACAAGTACTTGGGGAAAAGGAGCCGATAAAGGTCCAGAAGCGTTTCTACAAGCTTCTGAAAACATGGAGCTTTATGATATAGAAACTAATACAGAGGTTTATAAACAAGGTGTTTACCTCACGGATGAGGTGACCGAGAACAGTTCACCCGGTTCAATGGTGTCGGCTGTTCATCAGTTGGTAAAAACCAATATCAAACGTAATAAATTTGTTACGATGGTTGGAGGCGAACACTCTGTTTCTATTGGAGCCATACGGGCATTTAATGAGTGTTATGATGATTTAACGGTTTTGCAGATCGATGCGCACGCCGACTTGAGAAAAGAATATAACGGTTCACCATATAATCATGCGTGCGCTTTATACGAAGCGAACGAAAATACCAATTTGGTTCAGGTAGGCATACGAAGCATGGATGTTTCTGAAAAGTCTGTCATGAATGAAGATAATGTGTTCTTTGCACACGATATGGCGACCGATGATTATTGGATGGATAAAGTGATCGATATACTGGGAGACAAGGTTTATATCACTTTCGATCTGGACGCGCTGGATCCTTCTATTTTACCTAGTACAGGAACACCAGAACCAGGAGGATTGTTTTGGTATGAGACATTGGAGTTTCTGAAAAAAGTGTTTGAAGAAAAAAATGTGGTAGGATTTGATATTGTAGAATTATGTCCAAACCAAATTGACAAATCCTCTGATTTTCTTGTAGCTAAACTTTATTATAAAATGATCAGCTATAAGTTTTTAGAGAAAAATGAAAACGAAGAGAATGATAACCTTTACGCATTCCAAAAAGAACATAGTATTAATAAATTAAAATACGATCAGGATGAAGACTAAAGGAGCCATCTCTCAATTTATAGAAAAGTATTATCTTCATTTTAATGCAGCTACTGTGGTAGATGCTGCTAAATCCTACGAAGAACAAATTAATGCTGGTTCAAAAATGTTGGTGTCGCTGGCAGGAGCAATGAGTACGGCAGAATTAGGAAAGATATTTGCAGAAATGATTCGTAAAGATAAAGTTCATATCGTATCCTGTACAGGAGCAAATCTTGAAGAGGATATTATGAACCTGGTAGCTCACAGTCATTACCAAAGAGTTCCTGATTATAGGGATCTTACGCCACAGCAAGAATGGGAGTTGTTAGAAAAAGGTTTAAATCGGGTTACAGATACGTGTATACCTGAAGACGAAGCTTTTAGAAGACTGCAACAACATATTTTTAAAATCTGGAAAGATGCTGAAGAAAACGGCGAACGTTATTTTCCACATGAATTTATGTATAAAATGTTGTTATCTGGAGTATTAGAGCAGTATTACGAAATTGATATTAAAGATAGCTGGATGTATGCTGCTGCCGAAGCAAATTTACCAATGGTTGTTCCTGGATGGGAAGATAGTACGATGGGTAATATTTTTGCAAGTTATGTTATGAAAGGAGAATTGAAAGCCAGTACCATGAAATCAGGTATTGAGTATATGACATTTTTAGCAGATTGGTACACGGATAATTCTGAAAATGGAATAGGGTTTTTTCAAATCGGAGGTGGTATTGCAGGAGATTTTCCTATTTGTGTGGTGCCCATGTTATATCAGGATATGGAGCGAACAGATACACCTTTTTGGAACTATTTCTGCCAAATTAGTGATTCAACCACAAGTTATGGATCATACAGTGGTGCTGTACCGAATGAAAAAATTACCTGGGGGAAATTGGATATAAAAACTCCCAAATTTGTGATAGAATCTGATGCAACTATAGTAGCACCATTAATATTTGCTTATATATTAGACATGTAACGTTATGAAAGGATCAAGAAATAGTAATCTTAAAAAAGTAATTGTTGACTTCAAAAAGTTAAACGATGATATTCTGGATTTATTAGTAGCCAAATATCCTGATGGATATGATGAAGACGATATTATCGCCTTTAGAAATGCGCAAAATGAAATTGTAGAATGTGTAGAAGTAAAAACTGAAGACACCCTATATTTAGTGAAAGTCAGTAAACGTCTGGTAGCTGCTATGGAAGACTATGAAGAGGATAACGAGGATAGCGAGGATAGTTCCGATATGGAAATAAACGATGACATGGACGATTTGGATGATATGGAGTAGTTTAATAGGAGATGACATTTGATTCTATTATAGCTTACTATTCAAACACGAGTAAGTTTATTGGATATTCAGAAAGAAACTAGCAAGTAAGCTTGGGTACTATTCCGAATCATCATTATTACACTTTTGGATATGTTTATTCTAAAATTCATAATACTAAAAATTAAGTGACTTTTTCATAAAAACAGTGTCTTAATTAATAGGATTAACTGAATCAACAAGAAGCAATTTTAAATTTTAAATAAAACGAAAGATCTAAAAGTTTTAATAGTAATGATGATGTTATTATCAGGTAATTTCACTGTTTTTTCTCAGGAGGAAGGAGAGGAAGTGGAAGAAATTGAAGAGATCGAGGAAGTTGTAGAAGAGACTGTAACAGAAGGAACCGAAACATTTACAGGAGTTTTTGATGGATTTGAAAAAGATACTTATAGTTTCAACTACAAAAATGAGGATAACGAAGATGACTCGATATTTTTTAATGCAATCACTCCAGAGATTCTAAAAACGTATAATTTGAAGGATAAGAAGTTTATTGGAAGAAAGTTCGAAATAACTTTTGCATTTAGGTATGAAAATGAAGTTGATGAAGATGGCGATAAACAAGAGTTTGTTAAAAGAACTATCACGGGACTGAAACTTATCAACCAAATTTAAATAGCATTAGATCATTGATTTAAAGAGTGTTTTATAAACTCAGCCAAAAAAAATGCTTGCGCTTTTGCAGGCATTTTTTATTTTAACTCCTAAACGTAACTTCGTTTTTATAGCCATTTTTTTCTTTTAAAATAATATAATAATCCAAAGAAAATTAGAATCATTATTCCCCATAGTACAAAGTATCCATATTTAAATTTCAACTCAGGGATATATTCAAAGTTCATTCCATACATTCCTGCAAGAAATGTTAAAGGGATAAAGATGGAAGCGATAATGGTAAGTACCTTCATCACCTCATTCATTTTATTGCTTATGGTTGTCATATACATATCCATTAATCCCCAGATCATTTCTCGATAGATATCAATACTTTCTGAGACCTGGATAATATGATCGTATAAATCCCTTAGATAAAACTGTGTTTTATCAGTAATTAACGGGTGATCACTTTTTTCAATTCTATTTACTACCTCTCTTAAGGGGAAAACAGCTCTTCTGATTTTTAAAATTTCTCTTTTTTGGCCTTGTATATCATAGGTGATATCATCATTTGGTTTTTCTTCGAATAAATCATCTTCCAGCTCTTCAATTCTTTCGCCCATTGCCTCGATAAGATTAAAATAATTATCAACCACAGCATCCATTAATGCATATAATAAATAATCAGACCCCATAGATCGCACTCGGCCTTTTCCAGTTCGAATACGGTTTCTGATCTCATCAAAAACATCTCCGTCTGCTTCCTGAAAGGATATGACATAGTTACTGCCTAAGACAAAACTGATATGTTCGATAGCCAGTTCCTCTTCTTTATCAAAATAGAGCATTTTGAGAACCACAAAAAGATACCCTTCATACTCATCGATCTTTGGGCGTTGTTGTGTGTTTGCAATGTCCTCTAGAATAAGTGGATGTAGGTTGTAATGATCACCGATTTTTTCAATGGCTTCGGTATGATTAATTCCATTGACATTAATCCAAGTAACGGGTTCAGTTTCAGCATAAGAAAATGCTTCTTCTATTTCGTTCAGTTCTTTTTCTTCGAAAGAATCCTTATCATAATCAAAAACCTCTATGAACAAATTGCTAGACGATTTGTTTCCCGTATATACTACCGTTCCTGGAACTAAACCTGATTGCTTATTGGCGGGCGATAAAGTATTATTTGCCATATGAGTGTTTTGCGTACGTATAAGGTAATATAATTTAAAAGTCTTTACAAAATAATCATAATGCTAAAATAATCTTTGGAAATTGATTTTCATCTCTTTTTTTTAAGAACGATACTTTTATAACTTTTTTTCTTTTAATTATTTAATATTTCTCTGAAAATTTTAGTTTCAAAAAAAACTAAAAAACCACTGAATACTTGTATCAAGTGGTTGTGTATAAAATAATATGTATTTATTTATCGGTGCATACTGTCTAGGATCTCCATAACCTCGACTTTTTTACGAACAGATACTGGTACGTTTTCACCGTTTTTTAGCATAAGATAACCACCATCTGCTTTTATAAATGCGCTGATGCACTGTAAATTAATTAAGTGACTTTGATGAACCCGCAGGAATTGATAATTTTTCAGCATATCTGCAAAATACTTTAATGTTTTGGTTACAAAAACCTTTTGTCCATCTTGAAGATAAAAGATTGTGTTATTACTGTCCGATTCACAACGAACAATGTCATCTAAACTTACGATAATAATCTTATCTAAGGTGTGTAACGATATTTTGTCAGGCTTTTGTTCCGGAGCAGATAATGTGTCTTTAAGGATGTCTAAACGTTCTTTATTTGGCTGAATTTGTTGTTTTGCTTTACTAACAGCTTGTGCCAATTCTTCATTAGAATAGGGCTTTAGGACATAATCGATGGCTGCAAATTTAAAGGCTCTGATTGCATATTCATCACTAGCTGTTACAAAGATGATTTTTGATTTTAATTCAGGAAATATTTCTAATACATCAAATCCGGTTCCATCGCCCAGCATAATATCTAAGAATAGAATATCAGGTTGGCTAGTCCTAAGAGACTTTGCCGCTTCTACCACACTTCGCGCAGTATCTATAATTTTTATTTCGGGGTGATTCGTTTCCAGATCACTTTTTAAAAGTTGAAGCGCATCTGGCATGTCTTCTACAATAATTGCTGTTAGCATAGTGGTTATTAATAGTCGGTTAATAATGGTATTCTGAACGATATTTCGGTGCCGGCTACAGAGGTATCTTCTTCAAGAATTTCCTTTATTTGTAATGCATCTTTTCCTGAGATTGACTCTAGCCGTTCCCTGGTTACTGTCAGTGCCATGGATTGATGATCAGTTTTGGTTTTTGCCTTTTGAGATTGAAAAATACCCAATCCGTTATCTAATATCTTACAATGTAAGAATTCTTCATCAGTATCAAAAAATACTTTTAGTTTTCCATCTCTGTTTCCTTTCAGAATACCGTGTCTTATAGCATTTTCTACAAAAGGCTGAATGAGCATTGGTGGGATTAATACTTCTTCAGGATCAAATTCTGAGTCGATAGAGATTGAATATTCAAAAGGTTTGTTAGCCATCAATTTTTCGACTTCTATATAGTGCTTTAGTGTTTTCATTTCCTGATCAAGTGTAATATGATCCTTTCTGGAATTATAAAGGGTGTCTCTAAGAAGAGTCGCAAAGGTATTAATGGTACTGTTCATTTTTGTTGGGTTACTAGTACCCATTGCTTTTATCCCATTTAACACGTTAAAAATAAAATGTGGATTCATCTGCAGTCGCAATGCTTTCTGTTCTAAAGAGAGTAAGTGATTTTGAATTTGTAGTTTTTCCCGTTCTTCGGCATTTTTCAATTTAACTTTTCTAATGTATAAAAGCGTAATGATTGTTAGAATCAAAAGCAAAATCCCAAGCATAGTAAGTTGAAACCATATTTTCTTGTAAATCGGGCTGTCGATAAATATTTTGAAGGTAATAGGTTGACTTTCTTCCCATCTATAATTTCTGGATTGGGCAGAAAATGAATGTGCTCCATAAGCTAACCCCGCAAGGTTTTGCTTCATTTCTGAGGACCATGGACTCCACGCGGTATTGTTCAATTTATATCGATATTCTATATCATCAGGATGATCTAAATCGATAGTTTTATAGCTAAATGATAATTCAGTTTGCTCTGGAGTTAACTGTAATACATTGTTGTTCTTTGCCCATATATCTGGATTGATAGAATCCAGAGTTTGGTAGGCTATTTCAATATTTTCGAAATGTATTTCTGGTTTAACCATGGCTTTACCAATTTCTCCCGGCTCATATTTTGTAAGCCCATAGATAGCCCCAAACCATAGATTGCCCTCTCTGTCTTTGGTAATGGCATTAAGGCATGTTTCGATTCCTAAAAAACCATCATTTCTTCCAAAATGAAGAACATCCTTGATTTGATTGAGCAGGTTGATCTTTACTCGATCCACACCACGTTCTGTGCCAACCCATAGATTCTCCTCATCATCAAAAATCATTTGATAAATGTTGTTAGAGTATAAATTCTTTTCTCCGTTTAATTTTTTAAAAGAAAGGTCACCTTCTAAACTACTCCACCATATCCCTTGTCCAGCAGTTCCTAGAAATAGTTTATTGTCTTTAAAAACAAAAGAATTAATCGCAATCTTCTGATCCAGTACATTATTATGATGTGTGACTTTATTTTTTTTTATAAAACCAATACTTCCATTTTCTGTAGAATACCATATGTTGCCTTTTTCGTCGGGAGCCATATGTTTGATTTCCAGGTCTTTTATTCCTCGTTTCTTAGCAAATCTACGTACAGATCTTACTTTATGTTTTTTATAATCATACTTGAATCTTGTAATACCTGAAGAATAGGTAGCAGCCCAAATGGTATCATTGGATATATGGATAGATCGTACCCAATTTGATGATAGCCCTCGTTTTTTGTTAATGATAAAATTCTTAACTACTTTTTTAGTGAGTGTGTCTGTTTCTGACTTTTTAGAATTTTTATCAGTTACTATAATACTATCTTTAAATTTAATTTCTTTCAATAAAATACCTTTTCCTTCTGTTCCGGCCCAAATATTTCCTTTATTATCACTCGCTATAGCCTTGATTTTAATATCAGATAATCGTTTGTCTTTTGGTATTTGGTGTATCCCAGCGGTATCGATTTTTATAAGTCCTTCCTCTGAATTGGATGCCCATATTTCATCATTGAAAGTGTGAACTGCATATACTCTGTTACCTTTTAACCCGGTGTCTTGATTATAATGTGTGAAGTTGTTTTGAGAGTATTTATAAAACCCTCCGCCCGAAGTAGCAATCCATATATTGGATTGACGGTCAGAAATGCTTTTTCTAATATTAGAAACTGCCAGACCGTTTTTTTTATTTATTTTTTTCTTTAGTCGATAGCTATTTGCATCTATAACTGTAATTCCTGCATTATTCGTAGAAAACCACAAATCAGAATTAAGTATTGAAATACTATTAACGTTTAATGACTCTTGTATCCACTTATTACCGTAACTTTTGGCATTTGTGTTCAACACTAATATACCCTGATTAACTGCAGCAGCAAAAACTTTTGTTTTGTGATATAAGGCGGCAGTAAAATTATACGCACTATGTCTTACCATAATACTTGCGTCCTTTTCTATTTTACTTAGTTTCCAAAGCCCCTTATTGGTAGCTATCCAGAAAAGTCTGCCATCAAAAACAATATCGTTTACAATACTCGTATTGATTCTAGGGTCTAATTGTATTTTTTTTAATCCGGAAGAAGGGACATACACGTGAACCCCAATGTTGGTTGCTAGATAAGTTTTGTTATGGATCCTGAATATTTTGTTTATCTGCAGACCTTCGAAATTAATAAATTTCTTTTTTGTTTTGATGGAAAGCCCTCTCCTGGTTCCTATGAATAAGCTGTCATTCGAATAAAGTAATGCGTGGATGTAGTTAGATAAGAGTCCATCACCCTCGTTCCATGTTTTAAACTCATCTCCATTAAATCGACTTAAACCTCCTCCACGGGTTCCCAGCCACAAATAACCGATATCATCTTGTATAATATCATATACTTGAGATTGAGGAAGTCCGTCTTCCAGAGTATATGCTCTAAGGCCGTTATTTTGCGCAAAGAATGTATCAATAGAACCTACCCATATAAAAAAGGATATAAGTAGCACATAAGAAAAACGATTGGGGCTCATAAAACTATGGTTTGACAACAAAGATAATCAAACTGATTTTTTCGTTTCATAAACCTAATAAAATAAGGTAATAAAAGGTGTAGTTATTAAAACCGTATACAAGCAGGCAGTTTTTTGGGAAAAACAATTGGAAATAATTGGACGCGCCTGCCGTATACATTGGTTTTAAGCTGTTAATAGAAAATCTTAAAGCTTAACGCAATAGTGAAAAAAAACAGCACCAAACAGTATAACAAAATGATCGAGTAATAAATAGTATATCGCTCTTTACTTGGTATACTAATAGCTGGTGATTGCTGTATTTTTTGGAGTATTAACTTTGTTATCATTCCAGGTTATGCTTTGTTTTAGATTTACGTATTTATATTTAACTTCTGATATTTCCTTATGAAGTGTTTCAGTTTCTAATATATTCCCCTTAATACCATATTCCTGATTCGGAAACGTATATTGAGAATCTGTATCCGAATCTTCGCAATACACATTTGTCAGTTGCGGAAGTGGAATAATAGTGTCCTTGTCATCTGATACCATATAGTAGTAAGATTCTACTTGGGCACAACAAGCAAGATATTCTACTTCCATCTTAATCACCTCAGAGATCCCTTCCAGACCAGGGTTCTCTAAGGTGGTGATAAAGATGTCCTCAAAAAGTTCAATGTCGTTAAGAGTGAAAGTAGTTACGTTTTCTGAAATTCCCCCCAAACGAACCAGATTAACAATGCAAGTTGGTTGTTCTGACCCATTCTCTTTAATTTCAGTAACTGCTGCGTACTTTCCAGTATTTTGAAAACTTTGTGCTTTCATAAACTGAAATCCTAAAATTAGGATGAAAAAAACAATGATCTTTTTCATAACAGTGTATTTTGAGGTTAATTATTTTGTACGAATTTATGTACTTACTTCAGTTAAAATGTATAGGTTTTAGAATTCGTTGCCATCAATTTAGAATTCGTTACCCTTATAGGTTTTCAATACCATTTTAATTGCGATTAGATCTTACTCTTCATATTTTTACAATATGATTGATAATTTTGAAAACGAGTTTTTCGGCATTGGTATTCAGAATGGAAAAACACCCGAGAATCTTGGCGTTTTATGGAGAACAGCTCAGAATATGGGAGCGAGCTACATATTTACAATTGGTAACCGGTATGCTAAACAGGCTTGTGATACGCACAATGCTGTAAAATCTATGCCTTATTTTCACTATGACACTTTTCAGATTTTTTATAACCATCTACCAAAAGGAGCTATGCTTGTGGGTGTGGAGTTAACCAAAAAGGCTGTTCCGCTAGAAACTTTTAACCACCCCAAACGATGTGTATATTTGTTAGGAGCAGAAGATCACGGCTTGTCAAAAGCAGCCATAGAAAAATCGCATTTCTTGGTTAAGTTTACTTCAGAACTCAGCGTTAACGTAGCGGTTGCAGGTAGTATTGTAATGTATGATAGAGGAATAAAAAAACCGAGATTTATCAAGGCTCTTAAGTAATATTTTTTGGGCGTGCCCTTTGGTTTCACTTCAGGTCAGGCTATCCGCGCTACACGGTAGCTTGCTCCTATCCCTCACGCAAACAACGAATACTTTCAAAATATAGAATTCTTTTTTTAACTACATTTATAGAACTCAATATAGTGTTATGATAAAAACTATCGAAGCCGCAGTTGCAGAGTTCAGTTCTTGGATATGGGATTGGCCTTTACTTATTCTGTTAATCGGTGGAGGATTGTTTTTTCTGATATATTCTCGATTTACTCCTTTTTTATACTTCAGGCATGCGATCAATATCCTTAGAGGAAAATACGATTATGAAAATGCTCTGGGACAATTAAGTCATTTTCAGGCATTGTCTTCTGCAATCGCAGCTACGGTAGGGATGGGTAATATTAGTGGGGTAGCCATAGCATTGGTTATGGGTGGTCCAGGTGCTGTTTTCTGGATGTGGATCAGCGCATTAATCGGAATGGCTACTAAATTTTATACCTGTTCTCTCTCAGTAATGTATCGATCCAAGAGTAAAGAAGGAACTATACTTAGCGGTCCGATGTACGTAATAACAGAAGGACTAGGAAAAAAATGGAAACCACTAGCTGTTTTTTTTGCTTTAGCAGGTTTGGTTGGTACATTGCCTGCCTTTACAGCAAATCAGCTTACACAGACATTAATAGATGTGCTGGACTGGAATGATAGTACTAAACTATATATTGGTTTCGCCTTAGCCGCCATCGCATCTTTTGTAATTCTTGGAGGAATTAGAAGAATTGGATTAGTGGCGAGTAAACTAGTACCTTTTATGGTTGTTTTATATTTTATCACAGTATTTACCATTCTTATTTTACAAAGTGATAAAATCCCCGATATGTTTCTCCTGATTTTTTCTGACGCCTTTACTGGAGAGGCGGCTGCCGGAGGCGCTTTAGGGTATTTGATCAAAACAGGAGTAAAACGTGCAGCTTTTTCTAACGAGGCTGGTATAGGAACTGCGCCTATGATGCATGGAACGGCCAAGACTAATGAACCGATTAGAGAAGGTCTTGTCGCTATGATTGGCCCGGCAATAGATACATTGCTGATATGTACACTAACGGCATTGGCTATTTTGTCAACTGGGGTCTGGCAGGATTCTGATGATAATGGGATTTCACTGACCTTAGAAGCCTTTAATTCAGTTTTGCCTTATGGGTTAGGAGATGGTGTTGTGATAGTTATGGTACTTGTATTTGCTTTTTCTACCTTGTTTTCCTATTCTTATTACGGAGTTACTTGTTTGGGGTTTTTAACCAAACCAAAATACGGAAAGTACTACAACTACATTTATATCATATCAATAGTTATTGCAGCTGTGATAAAAATAGATGTTGCAATTAACTTAATTGATAGCGCATTTGCATTGATGGCAATACCTACGGTGATTTCAGGATTGTTACTGGCACCTAGGGTTAATAAAAAAGCAAAAATCTACTTTGATAAAGTTAATGCTCAGAAGAAATGAAAAAGTCTCAGTAATTTCTGTGATTTGTTAGTAGTCAAATAGGTATAATAACATGTCTATGAAGAAAAATCCTAAGTTAGATTTTTTATATATTTGGGCAACCTCAAGTAAAACAAAATGAATAGGATTTTTTACGGCTTTGCGCTATTGTTATTGGTAACTACTTCTTGTGAAGAGTTAAATCGCTTGACTGTTTTTGAAATTGATTACGAATCAGAATTTACTGTTTCATCGACCACAGTTATTGATGTACCCATTAGTATAGAAACACCTCCTGTACCAACAAATTCTGAATCAGAATTTGAAAATAACAATACCAGTAGCTCTTTAATAGAAAGTATTCAGTTAAAAAGACTGCGATTAATAATTGAAAACCCTACGGATGGAGATTTTAATTTTCTTGAAGAAGTACGTCTATTTATAGATGCAGAAGGATTAGAAGAAACAGAAATAGCGTTTGCAGAAAATTTAGAAAATCAAAATCTAACCATACTCGAGTTAGAAACAACGGGAGTAGAATTAAAAGACTTTCTAAAGAAAGACTCCTTTACTCTTAGGGCATCAACTACTACTGATGAAACCATTAATGAAGACCACGATATCAAAGTGGAATGCGTTTTTAGAGTAGATGCTAATATTTTAGGATTGTAGTAAAAGGGTTAAACACGGGAACCTGATGAAATCTTCTCGTGTTTTTTTTCTTAGAACTATACAAAGAAGCTAAATGACTTTACACGGTGCACAAATAGTTTGAGTGCTTTTATTTCTGAACTATAAATTCACTTCTTCTGTTTTCCTGATGTTCCTCTTCTGTACAAGGAACCCCATTTGCACACTTGTTAATCAGTCTTCGTTCACCATAAGCTTTTCCTCGAATTCTTCGCCAATTAATCCCTCCTTTACGGATGATATAGCCTACAGTAGCTCGCATACGCTTAACACTTAGTTTTTTGTTATACCAATAACTGGATCTGCTATCGGTATGGGATCTAACTTCTAATTTTAGATTTGGATGTTGTTTTAGTACAGCGATTACTTTCTGTAAATCAGCGACTGCATCTCTTCTGATGTCATCCGTGTCCAGATCAAAGAAGATCGTGTTTAATTGAAGCGGAGTAACAATATCGTCTCCAATAGTAATAGGTTCTGAAGTAGTAGATAGCAATTCTTCTTTCTTAAATTTGATCGAAAGATTATTAATAGTTTCATATGAGGACTCAGATCTGAAAATTATATCATTAGGATTAAACCCTTCCATAGCAACTCTGATAATATATTGTGTATCACAATCTACTTCAAATCTGTAAGTTCCATCGTAGTTCGATTTTATGTTGTTTACGATAGTACCCTCTGTGGTTAATAACAAAACGTCAATATTGGGTAAGGGTTCCTTGGTTTGGCTATCCGTAACAAAGCCTTCAAGATATTCTTTGCAAGTAGTTATTAATTCTTCAGTTTGTATAAAGCTATAAATATCATCATTTCCTTTCCCACCTTTTCTATTACTGGCAAAATAACCTGTCCCGTTCTCTTCTTCTATTACAAAAGAAAAATCATCTTTGGGACTATTGATCGGTTTACCTACATTGAATACTTCATACGAATTATCTTCTTTTGGGATGGCAACAAAAACATCCAACCCACCTAATCCTACGTGACCATCACTTGCAAAATATAATCGCCCACTATCACTTATGTAAGGAAAAGTTTCTCTTGCTTCTGTGTTAATAGTATCTCCCAGGTTTCTGGGTTTTCCATAGTTTCCGCCCGGAAGAATATCTACTACGAACAGGTCAGATTTCCCTCTGGTTTCCTTCATATCACTGGCAAAATATAATTGTTTTTCATCTGGACTCAATGCCGGATGAGAAATAGAGTAATTGTCACTGTTAAAAGGTAATTCTGTGATGTCGGACCACCGTTGATTTTTTAACGTCGCTTTATATAGCTTTAATAAAACAACTCCTTTTCTGCTTTTTCCAAGTTTATTATTGGTATAATTATTTCTGGTAAAATATACAGTGCTCCCATCTTTAGTAAAACTCGTAGAAGATTCATGAAATTTTGTATTGATCTTACCTTTTAGTTTTTTTGGCTCTTCTGTTGATATAGTATCTTCTCTAAGAGCAGAAGAGAATAAATCTAAAAATGGCATCTGATTCCATTCGTGGACTTTAGAACTTTTACTTCGTGAGGAAGCAAATACAATTTCGTTTTTATGATTAAAGCTTGGAGCATAATCAGAATATTCAGAATTTATGGGCAATGTAAATAGATCATATTTGCCAGATTGCATTTCTATGAAATCAAGATAATCACGTTTATTTATAAAAGATTGAGCCCGTTTGTCATTTCCGGTAACGGCATCAAAGCGTTCCATAATTGTATCTGCATCACGATACCGCTCAGCACTTTTTAAACTTTGAGCATATCTAAATAAATACTCAGCTTTTATCTTTTCAGGAAAAGTGGTGATTAATTTTTCATACCATAGGACCGATTTTTCTTGTTCACCGGTAAAATAGTAGGAGTCCGCTAATTTTCTATATAAGTCGTAAGACGCATATCCTTGATTGGCAACATTCAGATAAATATCGCGAGCATTGATATAAGCAAGTGCCTCAAAACTTTGATCGGCTTTACTCAATTGCTTGTTTCTGTCTTGCCCAAAGCCAATAAACGAAAACAAAAGCATTGCTATCACAAATACAGTTGTACACATATGGTGTCGTGTTTTCTGATATAGCAAAAAAGTGATAGAATAATTCTTCAAAATGATCCCAGTCTTTTAATAATAATTTTGTTGTTCTCGAGGGGTTTTGAAAACATACTGGAATTAAATTTACAAAAAATTAACATAATGATCGTTTTCAAAACTATGTATTTTAATACCTAAAGTCTCGTTTTAAATAATATTTATAGTTGAATTAATGCTTGTTAAGGTGAATAATCCGTTGAAAGATTGAACAAACATGAAGAATAATCAACTAACTTTGCAACAAAATCTTAACTATGGTACATAAAGCTGGTTTTGTAAATATTATTGGAAATCCTAATGTTGGAAAATCTACACTGATGAATGCTTTTGTTGGTGAGCGACTATCTATAATTACTTCTAAAGCACAAACCACAAGACACCGAATTTTAGGAATTGTGAATGGAGACGATTTTCAGGTAATTTTGTCTGATACTCCTGGGATTATCAAGCCTGCTTATGAATTGCAGGAATCAATGATGGGGTTTGTAAAGTCAGCTTTCGAAGATGCAGATGTGCTAATTTATATGGTAGAAATTGGCGAAAAAGAGCTCAAAGATGAGGCGTTTTTTAATAAAATTACAAATGCTAAGATACCTGTTTTTTTGTTGTTAAATAAAATAGATAAGTCAAATCAAGAGCAATTAGAAGAACAAATGCAATTCTGGGCAGGAAAAGTCCCAAATGCAGAATTATATCCAATTTCAGCTTTAGAAAACTTTAATATCAAAGAAGTTTTTGGCAGAATTGTAGAGTTATTACCAGATTCACCTGCTTTTTACCCTAAAGACCAATTAACAGATAAGCCAGAACGTTTTTTTGTAAATGAAGCAATTCGCGAAAAAATTCTAATGCATTACAAAAAGGAAATTCCTTATGCTGTAGAAGTGGAGACCGAAGAGTTTTTTGAGGATGAAAAAATTATAAGAATCAGATCTGTTATTATGGTGGAACGAGATTCTCAGAAAGGGATTATAATAGGCCATAAAGGTTCAGCACTAAAAAGAGTTGGTGTGGAGGCACGAAAAGAATTAGAAAAATTCTTCGGGAAACAGATTCACATAGAATTGTATGTAAAAGTAAATAAAAACTGGCGTAATAATGAGCGCCAATTAAAACGGTTCGGATACAATCGCTAATACTCTTGATAAAGTAGATCCCAATCCAATCCTAACACCTTGATTTTTAAGATTTTTGTGAGTTTTTACCACGATATGATTTGTGGTAAAACTGTTGTTTGAAGGTAAAATGTCGCATTTGAACGTTTTTGCATAGTTTTTTATGTGTTTTTGAAGTGAATCTTATAATTTAGCATTCCTAATCTATCTAAAACGCCCTAAAATATGATATAAACATTACGCTATCTTCACATATTTTTTTTAAGCAACAGCTTAATTTTACAATCAAATAACTTCAAAAAAGAAGATTACTTAATCATAGTATACAATAACTACGTGATTTTTATTTGCTGCGCTATTTGATAAATATCCAAAATAAATTAACCAGATTGGATTTTTAAATTCAAACGAAAAAAACAACTACACAATGTCAAAATTTACTAACAAGCTTAACTCGTTAAGCCAACAGATGAAAACGACCCCTAATATGTCGTCTTTGTTTGGTTTAACATTGATCGTCATTTTTATGATGACTTCGGGATTTAATTCCGTAATCGATAAAAGAATAGGGAATTTTTATTCAGCAAATTCAGTATGCGAAAATCCACTAGCAGGCGCATTAGGATATAATGTATTTGTTAGATACAATACGATACTTAAAGGAGGTGATACTGAAGGACCTATAGCACTGGGAGGTGATCTGACAATGGACGGAATTATCACCTTGGCATCTCAAAGTGCTGGAGCTAATTTTTTTAATGGAGATGATCAAGCTTCGTCGTTGGTAGTAAACGGAAAAGTAATCTATGTCTCTGGAGAAGGAGTACATCTGAATCGGGGATACGTTAAAGTTGGTGACATGAATGGTTCATCAGTTTTTGATGTAGATAATAATAATGCTGCTGTTAATACTCGGGTGACTTCTGGGACATATGATGTAAAACCTAGAGTTCAGGTACAAAGAAAACAGATGGAGAACTCAGTTAACAATAGTGATTTAATTGATTTTGAAGCTGCTTTTACATTGTTTGAAGCTCAATCCATTGCGTATAGTAGAATCGCGCCTAATGTTGTAATAAGTAACGATCATAAAATCGTACTTGCTCAAAATACTACGAATGTTCTAAACCTTACAGGAACAGCGTTACAAAATCTTCCGTATCTAACGTTTGAAAATGCTCCTAGTAAAAACACACCATTGATTATTAATATCGATGCATCCGGTGATTTCGAATGGAATGTCCTAAATATTACAGGGATTGGAGATCAACAGGGAGCATTTATTATTTGGAATTTTCATACTAGTTCCAATATCACACTAAAAGGAGGATCTACAATTATAGGAAGCGTATTTGCTCCAAAGTCGGATGTAACTAAAGATTCTTCAGGAAATATTAATGGACAGGTTATCGCCGCTAATTATTATCATATCCAGGGAGAATTACATCAACACGTTTTTGATGCTTGTACTGATAATGAAATAAATTGTCAATTAGCTGTGGAAGCCAGTGAAGATGTTGAATTTTGTGGAGCAAGAGAAGTAACACTTACTGCAACAGTCTCTGAAGCATCAGAATGCACAGGTTGTACAGGAGAATATGAGGTAGCAAACACCAATAATTGTAGGCGGAACCAAAACTATGTGATGTGGCTAACAGATGGAAATAATCCAAGATGGTTTTCTAATATTGACTTAGAATGGAATGAACTTTCTAATGGAACAGCCACCCTAACTGGTACTATTTTTGATCATACATTGACTCAGTTGAACTACGAAGTGAATGCAGTATATTCAGGAAGAACCACTAGTACACCGGTCAATAGTCCTAAAGAACATGAATGTAATAATGAGGAAGAATCTGGATGGATTTATTATACAGAGTTGACCGGTACTGTAACCAGTGCCGATGGATCATGGTCAATTGATTTGTCTCGAAGAGGGCCTGCTTTTCAGTTAGGAAACGGAGCTAATGTAACAGAGACAGAACAAGGGAAATATGGAGCTTGTGGATGGTTTAATACTACAGATGGTCAATATAACAGAGGAGATTTTAATTTTAACCTGGGCGACTGTGTTACTACTTCAACAACTGAAGTGAGTTATCTATGGTCTACGGGAGAAACGACTCCGTCAATTACAGTAAATCAAGAAGGAACCTATACAGTAACTGTTAAGGATTGTGGAGATTGTGAGGCATCGGACTCTGTAGAAGTAATAATAAATGATATACCACAAGTAGACGCTGGCGAAGATCAGGAGGTGTGTTTAGGTGATGAGGTTACTTTGAACGCAACAATAGATGGTAATCAAAGTTGTGAAAGTTGTATTGATTACGGTATCCATAATACTGATCATTGTAATGATAATCAAAACTATGTGTTATGGCTAAATGGAGGAAGATTCTTTTCTAATGTAGATTTAGAGTGGAATGAACTTGCTGATGGAACCGCCCTGTTAAAAGGTACTGTTTTCGATTATACAGTTACTCAATCTAATTATGAAGTTGATGTGGTGTTTACCGGAAAAACAACGACGATATTAACAAATAGTCCTAAACAACATATCTGCAATGATGAGGACACCTCAGCTTGGGAGTATTATACAGAGTTTACAGGTACAATAACAAGCGAAGATGGATCTTGGTCCACAAGTGTAACGAGAAGAGGGCCTGCATTCCAGGTGGGTAATGGAGCTAATGTAACTGAGTCAGAACAAGGAAAGTTTGGTGCTTGCGGTTGGTTTGATACCAATGATAGTGAATATACCGTAGGGGATTTTAACTTTAACTTTGGAGATTGTATTACTTCAGAGACCAATAATACTTCTTTCCTATGGTCAACTGGAGAAACTACAGAAAGTATTACCGTGTCACCAGAGGAAGATACTGTATATTCAGTAACGGTAACCAATTGTAATGGATGTACTGCAACCGATGAAGTTGCAGTATCAGTTAAATCTGCAGTTGTTGATGCTGGCGATGATCAAAATATATGTTTAGGAGAAGCAGTGACAATAATGGCTACGGGAGAAGGAGAATTTACTTGGTCTACAGGAGAAACTACAGAAACAATAACAGTATCACCAACAGAAAGGACTACTTATACCGTAACGGCTACAAATGGAAGTTGCGAAGCAACAGATGCAATTACGATTGTAATCAATGATCCAATAATAGTAGATGCAGGAGAAGATCAGGGAATCTGCTTAGGCGAAGAAGTAACGCTTAGCGCACAGGCTAGTGGAATTGAAAACTGTTCAGACTGTACAGAATATGAAGTTGCAGGCACAGATTATTGTGCAGGAAACCATGATTTTGTGATTTGGATGACCAATGCCGATAGAACCGATAAAAGATGGTACGCCAATGTTGATCTGATTTGGAAAGAAAATGGAGATGGAACTGCTTCGCTGACTGGTACGGTATTAGATTATACGGTAACGAATGACACATATGAGTTGGATATTACATATGCTGGTAGAACAACTGTAGCACCAACCAATAGTCCTAAAGAACACGAATGTAATAATGAAGATGAAACGGGATGGGTATATTATCCAGAAATGATAGGTACCATAACCAAAACTGATGGTTCAGAAGTAATTATGATTACCAGAAGAGGAGAAGCTTTTCAGGTAGGAAACGGAGCCAATGTTTTCGAAACTGAAGAAGGCAAAAATGGAGCCTCGGGATGGATTGATATCGTAGATGGTTATTTTGCCTATGGTGATATCAATATCAACTTCGGTGATTGTATCACTACAGGACAAGGAGAGGCAACTTATTTGTGGTCTACAGGAGAAACTACTCAAAGTATTACGGTGTCACCAGAACAAGATACAACTTACACCGTTGCAGTAACAAATTGTACAGACTGTGTTGGTGAGGATGAAGTAACAGTGATGGTAAATTCAGTATCTGCGGATGCGGGAGAAGATCAAACGATAGCAACAGGAGAAACAGCTACGCTTATTGCCACAGGTGCAGAAATGTATCTTTGGTCTACAGGAGATTCAACTGCAACCATCCAAGTTTCTCCTACAGAAACAACAACCTATACTGTTACCGCGTCTTCAAATGGTTGTTCAACTATTGATGAAGTGACTGTTTTTGTAGAAGGCTGTACCGTGACTGCTGATGCTGGAGAGGATCTAACGATTTGCAACATAATTGATTCTACACCAGATACTATTATATATAATGAAGTCACTAAAATGGCAGATGAAGTAATATTAACTGCTAACGGAGGAGGTACATATCTTTGGTCAACAGGAGAGACTACCCAATCGATAACAGTATCTCCAACAGAGACCACTATCTATTCAGTTATTGTTACTTTAGGTAATTGTAGTGATACAGATGAAGTTATAGTAAACGTAGTAGATATAGAAGCGTATGCAGGAGAAGATCAAATCATTTGTCCAATAGAAAGTTTTACAAAATCCAGTCGGCCTGTAGTTTTGACATCTTCGGTAGCAGATTCCTATATATGGTCAACCGGAGAGACAACACGAAGTATTATAGTATCTCCCGAGGAAACTACTACGTACGAAGTAACAATATTTATCAGTAACTGTAGCGATTCAGATAAGGTAATGGTTTTTGTAGAAGATGATGATTGTGAAGATGATGAAGAAAGTTTTACAGGAACTTCTGTAAAATTATATCCTACAGTATTAAAATCAGGAGATAAACTTACAATTGATGTGATGTCTAAAAAAGAACAAAATATAATAGTGTCCTTTTACAGTTTGACAGGATCTAGTATGATGCCTGTAATCAATAATAGTGTTAAAAATGGTGAAACATCATTAACTTTTGATGTAACAACATCGTTGACATCAGGAATGTATCTGGTTAAAATACATAAAAAAGAAGGTACAGAGTATAAAAAGTTTATTATAGAATAAAACTTTTTAGCTTAATAACATATCGAAAACGGTCTGAATTTTTAGGCCGTTCTTTTAGTATATAAAGTTTTAATAATCAGAATTTTTCTTCATAATTGCCTTTTATAATACATAAAGGATTTATCCATAACTTATTGTTTTAGTAACATTAAGGATATAATCATTATTCATTTTTGGTAGCTAATTCAAATCAAATTAATTAATAATGAAAATCTTTAAAAACGCTACTATTGCCCTGATTCTGGTAAGTATGTTTATCTCTTGTAATTCTGATGATGATACCGGAGTAAATCCTGTTAACACAACAGATTTAACTTTTAAAAAAATTGGAACTTTTAGTAATGGTACGGGAGATGAAGGGTTCGCAGAGATCTCTGCATTTGATCCGTCGACAAACAAATTATTTGTCGTTAATCCTAATGACGTAGAAATATCAGTTTGGGATTTGTCTGACCCGGCAGCTCCAATACCAGGTATCGATATAGCCGTAAATGGAATACCCAACAGTGTAGCGGTTTTGAACGGAATTGTTGCCGTAGCTTTAGAAAACGCATCCAATAAACAAGCTAACGGTACAATAGCAACCTTTAGCGCCGATACCCAAGTCTTACTTAACACATATAATGCAGGTCCTCTGCCAGATATGGTAACTTTTAGCCCAGATGGAAAATATATTGTTGCAGCCAATGAAGGGGAGCCAAGTGATGATTATACAGTAGATCCAGAAGGATCCGTTACCATTGTTGATGTTGCTTCTGGACAAACTTCAAATGCAGACTTTATAGCGTTTAATGACCAAGAGATCGGTAATGCTTTTAGGGTATTCGGACCGGGAGCTACACTAGCACAAGATGTGGAACCAGAATATGTGGCTATTTCTAATGATGCTAAAACAGCCTATGTATCACTACAGGAAAATAACGGATTAGCAGTGGTAGATCTGGATACTAAAATGATAACTGCTATAGTAGGTCTTGGAGTAAAAGATCATTCGCTTACGCAAAATCAAATAGATGCCAGTAATAGGGATGATATGACTGGTAATTTTAAAAACTGGCCTGTTTTTGGGTTGTATCACCCCGATGCAATTGAATTTGTGTCTATAAATGGTACAGACTATATTATCTCTGCAAACGAAGGAGATGCCAGAGATTATGATGGTTTTTCTGAAGAAGAAAGAGTAAAGGATTTAACTTTAGATCCGACAGCGTTTCCTGATGCAGCGACTTTGCAATTGGATGAAAATCTGGGGAGATTAAAAACAACAACGGCTAATGGCGATACTGATGGAGATGGCGATTATGATAAAATATATGTGTATGGAGGAAGATCTTTTACTATCTGGAGTACCTCAGGAAGTATAATTTATGATAGTGGTGATTTTATAGGAAAGAAAACTTTTGAGTTAGAACCGTTACTTTTTAATAATGATGAGGGAGAAGTAGATGGTAGATCTGATGACAAAGGAGCAGAACCGGAAGCTGTAGAAACCTTAAAGATTGGAGATAAAACCTTACTTTTTGTAGGATTGGAAAGAACAGGCGGTACTATGGTGTTTGATATCTCAAATCCAACGAATCCTATATTTCTGGATTGGATGATAGATGCTAATGATGTTGCTCCAGAAGGACTGATCGCTGTTAAAGCAGAAGATAGCCCAACAGGTAATCCTTTAGTAATAGCTACACACGAAGTGTCGAATACAGTAGCAATTTATGAGATTAGATAATCATCCATAAAAATTTTGATGTTTTACAGTAACCAAGATATATATAATAGTTTTTATCTTTGAAATAAGTAATTATTTCACTGACTGACTATCAATTATGAAAAAGTTCAATAGGTCGATGCGCTGACCGTTGAGCTTTTTCGTTTTTAGTGACCTCACTTTTGCATACTGTTTTTGACATTCCCGGAACTCTGGCTAGATAGTATCATGCTGCATTAAATTTTCCAGAGATATACGTGCGGGTGTTTAACCAATTATAATGAAGTATCGATGCAATAAAATTAAAAACAATGTGTAGCGATCATATCTTTAAAAAGATATTGCACCTGTATAATGGATTAGAAAGGGCTTTTTAACACATAATCGGGGTTCAATAGTTTAGGTAGAATAAAAAGACTAATTTTGCACAAATTTTAGAATTCAGGATAATGAGTAATATAGTGGCAATTGTTGGGAGACCTAATGTAGGAAAATCTACTTTTTTTAACAGACTGATCCAGAGAAGAGAAGCAATCGTAGATGCGGTTAGTGGAGTTACTCGTGATCGCCACTATGGCAAAAGTGATTGGAATGGCAAGGAATTCTCCTTAATAGATACTGGTGGTTATGTTGTAGGTAGTGATGATATTTTTGAAGCAGAAATCGATAAACAAGTAGAGCTTGCCATTGACGAAGCAGATGCTATTATTTTTATGGTCGATGTAGAATCTGGAGTTACTGGTATGGATGAAGAGGTGGCTAACTTACTGCGTAAAGTAAATAAGCCTGTTTTTCTGGCCATTAATAAAGTTGATAACGGTAAGAGAGAAGCAGATGCCGTAGAGTTTTATAGTCTGGGACTTGGAGAATATTATACCATAGCCAGTATTAATGGTAGTGGTACAGGAGAACTTTTGGATGCGCTGATAGAAGCTTTGCCAGAAGAGGAGGAAGAAGATGCATCAGAATTACCTCGTTTTGCGGTAGTAGGAAGACCGAACGCGGGAAAATCATCTTTTATCAATGCATTAATAGGAGAGGATCGATATATTGTTACCGATATTGCAGGCACAACCAGAGATGCTATTGATACAAAATACAATCGTTTTGGTTTTGAATTTAATTTGGTAGATACTGCAGGAATCAGACGAAAATCTAAAGTAAAAGAAGACTTAGAGTTTTACTCTGTGATGCGATCCGTTCGGGCAATAGAGCACAGTGATGTTTGTCTATTATTATTAGACGCCACACGTGGTTTTGATGCGCAGGTACAGAACATATTCTGGTTAGCAGAGCGCAACCGTAAAGGAGTTGTAATCCTTGTTAATAAATGGGATTTAATTGAAAATAAGGAGAGTAATACCTTAAAAGATTTTGAAAAACATATCCGCAAACAGATCGAACCATTTACCGATGTACCCATTGTGTTTATTTCGGCATTGACCAAACAACGTCTTTTTAAAGCTATAGAAACGGCTGTAGATGTTTACAAAAACCGCTCTAAAAAGATCAAAACCAGCGTAATGAATGATACGATGCTGCCTATTATAGAAAGAAATCCACCACCAGCTTATAAAGGAAAGTACGTAAAAATTAAATATTGTATGCAATTGCCTACACCACAGCCGCAGTTTGCGTTTTTCTGTAACCTGCCGCAGTATATAAGAGAACCCTATAAAAGATATTTAGAAAATCAACTACGAAAAGAATTTGATTTTCACGGAGTGCCAGTGGCTGTATATTTTAGGAAGAAGTAAAAGCCATCATAATGAGAAACTAGCTTATAATGCAAATATGGTTGATTCTTTAACAACTGATTGTAAAGAGTATATAGAATCTGTAAAACAAGAAATGTAAGGAGCAAAGGGTCCTAAAAAGCATGAGTTAATGGATGAACCTAATAATTTATTTTTTATTGAAGGTGGTTTGTCACGAAAAGAGAAACAGTTTGTTAAAAGAACCGATAAGCTTACAGAAAATCCCTTTTTTTGCAGAAACTCCAGAATTAAAAACCAAAATAAATAATACTTTAAGTACCCAACAAATATATTATAGAAACGGGAATGGGAAGAGTCGGTTAGAATATAGTTTCAAGGTTTTTCGATAATTGCCAGTAGTATTACAAGACTTTTACACAGATGCAATCAGATGTTTCTTCGATCGAATCAGATATTTATGAAAATTATTTGGGGTAACAGAAGTAATTGATAGCGCTTACATTTTGTGCAACTTAGTGACGAATTAAGTTGATTGATAGCATCACGTAGTCAGAGAAATTAATAGGACATGTAATATCTATGGTTTAATCTAATGGAGGGCAGAGCGTAGTCGAATTTCGATTTTTAATATTATATAATAAGTCTATAACTGCTCTTTAATCTTTAATAACTGTCCTCGGATGGATTCTAACTTTCTGATAATATCAAAACTATCCAACGCTTCTTGTTTTTGTTCTTTAAGATGAATTTTAGCACCTTCCAGCGTAAAACCCCGTTCTTTAACAAGGTGATATATTAATTCTAGATTTTTGATGTCTTCTGGGGTAAACTTCCTGTTTCCTTTAGCATTCTTTTTTGGTTTTAGGATATCAAATTCTTTTTCCCAAAAACGTATAAGAGAAGCATTTACATCAAATGCGTCAGCTACTTCACCAATACCATAATACATTTTTTTTGGTAAGTCAACATACATAGTTAATCCTCTTTTTTTTGGGTAAAACTTCCATCTTCTTCAAAAACTAAATTACTTTCAGGAAAATCTTCTTCCGTGAGTTTTTTAATTTCTTTCAGGGCTCTTTTTTTGTCATCTACGAACGGATACACCTCATCGATTTGCTTTGCAGAATGCAGTTTTCCTTTCATAAAGTTACCATCAGGATCTATTTCTATTTCTGCAATCGGCGCATATCCTTTGATTCCCGTTAGATTAAATCTGGAATACGTACAAAAATTACCTAAACTATACGCAATAAATTTATTGTTATATACCTCAAAAGCTCTGGATACATGAGGACCATGCCCTAAAATAATATCTGCACCCGAATCGATAAGCGTATGTGCAAAAAGGTATACATTTCCCCGATCCTCACCATAAAAACGTTCTGTTTTTCTGGGTACGTGTGTATGGTCAGCTCCTTCTGCACCTCCATGAAAAGATACTATTACGATATCTGCCTGTTTTTTTAGTTCTTGTACAATACTCTTTGCCTTGGTTAAGTTATGAATTTTTACGCAATCTTTATTTGGCGCAAAGGCACAAAATCCATAGGTAACACCATCTTTTTCAAAAATGGTAGATTCCTGAGCAAAAATCCCGGCATAAGCAATGCTATGTTTTTCCAGTGTTTTAGCAGTGTTTTTAATACCAACCGCTCCAAAATCCCCAATGTGGTTATTGGCAATACTCATCACGTCAAATCCGGTTTCTTCAAGATACTTGCCAAACGATTCTGGTGATCGAAACGAATAACACTTTGATGGATCAGAACATCGCTTAGCATTTTCGCCTTCGTCTGTAAGGGTGCCTTCTAAGTTACCAAAAAGGATATCCGCCTGTTGTAAAATGTCTTGAACAGCATCAAAAGGGCCTTTGTTTTCAGGAGGCATGTAGCTTTCATTAGGGAAATTAGTAGCCATCATGATATCTCCAACGGCCATCAATTTTATACTTTTCGGTACAGAGAGTTTTTCCATTGCCAGTTTGAAATTCTCAACAATGGTTGTCATAGAGTCAACTTCTTCTTTTGAAAATTTCTGAGCTTGAATCGTATAGCTACAACCAGCTAAAATTATAAAAAGAAGTATTTTACGCATAGGTGTTAGTCTAGAGTTTCATTAATTACAGAAGATGCTTTAAGCATTTCATTAAATTCTTCAGAAGTTAAACTTCCATAATAAAAATTACGTGGGTTGATACGATCTCCATCTTTAAATATTTCATAATGAAGATGAGGGGCAACAGATCTTCCTGTACTTCCTACGTATCCAATGACATCGCCACGTTTTACCTTCTGACCTTTCTTTACATTATATTTGCTCAAATGTGCATAAAGACTCACGTAGTTAAATCCGTGGTCGATACGCACGTGTTTTCCATAACCCGTAGAGTTTGCATCTGCCCGAGTTACAGTTCCGTTTCCTGAAGCATATATAGGAGTTCCTGTTGCTGCAGAGAAATCCATTCCATAATGAAATTTTCTTGCTTTAGTAAAAGGATCGCTTCTCCATCCATATCCCGAAGCCATACGTTTTAGATCGGTATTTTGTATCGGCTGGATTGCAGGGATAGTAGAAAGTAATTCTTCCTTTTGCTCTGCTAGCTCCTTGATATCATCCAAGGATTGAGATTGAACAACGATCTGTTTGGTAAGCTTGTCAATCTGTTTTTGGCTTTCTATAATCATTTCAGAATTATCATACCCTTCATATCCTTTATACCTATTGATTCCTCCAAAACCAGCTTCCCGGATCTCTTCAGGAATTGGAGGAGCACCAAAATACAGTCGATAGATATTATCGTCCCTTTCTGCGAGTTCTGCAAGAACAGCGTGATCTTTTTTTAATTGTTTATTCATAAGTTCGTATTGAAGCTTCATGTTCTCCAATTCTCTCTTATATGCCTTTTCTTTTGGTGTTTCTAATTGAGGTATATTTAGATAAATCAACAATAATAAAAAACCAGCTAAAAAAGCACCAAGTATACCCAAAATGGCAAAGCCAAATTTGCGTCCTTTCTTTTGCTCGATTCTACGATAAGATAGCGTGTCGCTATCGTAGTAATATTTAACCTTTGACATAATCTAAAATATACTATTTTTGCAGGATATTAGCCAAAAATAGGCTTGTTTATACTTTGAGGCGAGAACAAATATAATAAAATGTCTCAAAGTCCAGAAAAAACTGACAAATATCGATAGCATATCTTTATGTAGTTGTTGATAAATAATTGATTATTAAGAAAATATAAAAAAATGAAATCCCAAGACATCAGAAACCAATTTTTAGCGTTTTTTGAATCCAAAAAACACACGATAGTGCCTTCTGCACCGATGGTGATTAAGGACGATCCCACACTGATGTTTGTCAATGCCGGGATGGTTCCTTTTAAAGAATTCTTTTTAGGCAATACGATTTCTAAAAATAAAAGAATAACCGATTCTCAAAAATGTATACGAGTAAGTGGAAAACAAAATGATTTAGAAGAAGTTGGGCTAGATACCTATCACCATACCATGTTTGAGATGTTGGGGAACTGGAGTTTTGGTGACTACTTCAAAAAAGAAGCTATTGAATGGGCCTGGGAGCTACTTACTGAGGTTTTTGGTATGGATAAAGATATCTTATACGTTTCAATTTTTGAAGGAGCTAAAGATGAAAATCTGGAGATGGATCAGGAAGCATATGATTTATGGAAGAATATCGTTCCCGAAGATCGTATTATTATGGGAAACAAGAAAGATAATTTTTGGGAAATGGGTGATCAGGGACCGTGCGGACCTTGTTCAGAAATCCATGTCGACCTTAGATCGGATGAAGAAAAAGCAAAAATACCAGGACGTGATTTGGTGAATCAGGATGATCCATTAGTAGTAGAAATCTGGAATCTTGTCTTCATGCAATTTAATCGCAAAGCAGACGGCTCTCTAGAGAAATTACCCTCACAGCATGTAGATACGGGAATGGGGTTTGAGAGGCTCTGCATGGCGTTACAAGGTGTGAAATCTAATTATGATACAGATGTGTTTACCCCTTTAATCAGGGAAATAGAAACCATTACTAATACTACTTATGATAAAGATAGCGTGCCCACTGATAAAGATGGTAAGATTAGTGTTGCAATTCGTGTAATTGCAGATCACCTAAGAGCGGTGTCGTTTTCTATAGCAGACGGTCAATTACCAAGTAATACCGGAGCCGGATACGTAATTCGAAGAATTTTGAGAAGAGCCATCCGATATGGTTTTACATTTTTAGATACCAAAGAACCTTTTATCTATAAATTAGTGGATACCTTAAGTAACCAAATGGGAGCTGCTTTTCCAGAACTAAAATCTCAAAAAAATCTAATCGTCAATGTAATTAAAGAAGAAGAACACTCCTTTTTGAGAACATTGGATCAGGGATTGGTATTATTGGATAATGTGATTAAGAAAACAAACAGCAAAGTAGTTTCAGGAAAAAAAGTGTTCGAATTATACGATACATTTGGTTTCCCCGAAGATCTTACTGCTTTGATTTTATCAGAGCAAGGATATGAGTATGACATAAAAGTTTTTAAAGCAGAATTACAAAAACAAAAAGATCGTTCTCGAGCTGCTTCTGAGGTAAAAGCAGGAGACTGGGAGATTTTGATTCCGCATGCTCACGAGGCGTTCGTAGGATATGATTATAGGTCTGCTCAAGTAAATATCTCTCGCTATCGTAAGGTTAAGAGTAAAAAAGATGGGGAGTTGTATCAGTTGGTGTTAGATAAAACACCTTTTTACCCAGAAGGAGGTGGACAAGTCGGTGACAAAGGATATCTGGAAGCATCTAACGGCGATGTGTATTATATTTTAGATACTAAAAAAGAGAATAATTTGATTATTCATTTCACAAAGAGCTTACCAGAACATGTTCAAGAAACATTTACAGCAGTGGTAGATGATAAGGCACGTGCCACATCTGCAGCAAATCACTCGGCAACACATTTATTACATCAGGCATTGCGATCTGTTTTAGGAACTCATGTAGAGCAAAAAGGTTCTATGGTGCATAGTGCAAACTTACGATTCGATTTTTCTCATTTTTCGAAAGTATCTGCCGATGAATTGCAGCAAGTTGAAGATTTTGTAAATGCAAGGATTAGAGAAGCATTACCACTAGAAGAAAAGAGAGCTGTATCTTATGACCAAGCTATTGCCGAAGGAGCTATCGCTTTGTTTGGCGAAAAATATGGAGATGCTGTTAGAGCAATTCGTTTTGGAGAGTCTATGGAGCTATGTGGTGGAATCCATGTGCAAAATACTAGTGATATATGGCATTTCAAGATTACATCCGAAAGCGCGGTTGCTGCCGGAATCCGAAGGATAGAAGCAATTACGAGCGATGCTGCAAAAGATTATTTTACCAATCAATCTGAAGCATTTTCTGAGGTAAAAGCAATTCTGAAAAATCCAAAGGATCCCATAAAAGCTATTACAGTACTCCAAGAAGAGAACGCACATCTAAAAAAACAAATAGAGGTGTTACTAAGGGATAAAGCAAAGAACTTAAAACGCGATCTTACTTCAGAATTTGAAGAAATCAATGGTGTTCAATATTTGAGCAAGAAAGTAGACTTAGATGCTTCAGGAATCAAAGATTTATCTTTTGAGCTGGGAAGAGAAATAGAAAACGCTTTTATACTCTTTGGAGCTAATCATAATGGCAAAGCGTTGTTGTCTTGCTATATTTCTAAAAACCTGGTAGAAGAAAAAGGATTAAATGCCGGTCAGGTGGTTCGCGAACTCGGAAAATATATC
This sequence comes from Aquimarina ulvae, assembly GCF_053613295.3. NCBI lineage: Bacteria > Pseudomonadati > Bacteroidota > Flavobacteriia > Flavobacteriales > Flavobacteriaceae > Aquimarina > Aquimarina ulvae. Next base: position 141,222 of record NZ_JBSIBP030000007.1, on the reverse strand, counting down.
CAAGGTGGAGGTGGTGGACAGCCATTTTTTGCTACAGCAGGAGGAAAGAACCCTGCCGGAATTGAAGAAGCATTGAAAAAAGTAAAACAATTTTTGTAATTTAAAATTAAAGTTTCTCGACGCTCTTTGCGAAGGAGTGCTTGGACCGCATGTCTATGAACCTACTAACCAAAATACCCTTAAAATCCCAGCATCCTAAAATAGATTATAATGCTGAGTTACTTTTGTTAGGATCTTGTTTTGCAGAAAATATAGGAGATAAGTTTGAATATTTTAAATTCAAAACTCTGGTGAATCCCTTTGGAATACTTTTTCACCCAAAAGCTATTGAAACTTTTCTTTGGATGGCTACTCAAAAGGAACAGTATACGGAAACTGATTTGTTTTATCATAATGCACAATGGCACTGTTTTGATGCACATTCTAAGGTAAGTCATCCAGATCAGAAGCATGTACTACAATCTCTAAATGAGGGATTGCATCAAGCATACAAAAAGATTCAATCTGCTACACATATATGTATTACGTTAGGTACGGGCTGGGTATATCGTTTGGAGGCATTGGATATGATTGTTGCTAATTGCCACAAAGTGCCGCAAAAAGAGTTTACGAAAGAATTGTTGTCTGTAGAAGAGATAAATCAATGTCTGCAAAATAGTGTTGGCTTACTTAAAAGCTTAAACCCTACTGTCAACATCATATTCACAGTATCTCCTGTTAGACATAGCAAAGACGGTTTTATAGAAAATAATGTAAGTAAATCACATCTTATTGCCGCTGTCCATCAAACAATTGAAGCTGAGACCAATTGCAATTATTTTCCATCTTATGAAATTATGATGGACGAGCTAAGAGATTATCGATTTTATGATACCGACATGATACATCCAAGCCCTGTTGCTATTGATTATATTTGGGAGCATTTCAAACAAATCTGGCTTTCAGAAAAAGCGTTGATGACTATGAATAAAGTTCGGGAAATACAAACTGCGATAGCTCATCGACCTTTTAACCCGAATAGTCAACAGCATCAACAATTTCTTCAGAAAATAGAATATAAAAAACAAGAAATCCAAAAGGAATATTCTTTTATTAAGTTTTAGGTGATTGTATTGATAAAACATTATTTTTTTCGGAAAGAGTATTTATTTAAAAACACTGGTTATAAGTTGTAAACTTCCTCCAATTATCCCTGCTCCAAATGAATCAGAACCTAGAGGATTTTCCCAGGATTGCTGCTCTAACGAATTATAAACTACTGGGTCAAAAAGAGATTTATGAGTAAACGCATTATTTGTTATTACCAAATATCGACGAACTCTCGAGATACCAAAAGATGGATAGCCAGAAATTCGAGAAGTTCCTAAAAACAACCTGTAATCATTGTTATTTGTATCAATTCTTATTAAACGATAATCTTTAGAAGCAATGACTGGAATAGAATCTATAATCAATGTTTTAGTCGTACTTTTATTAGTTAAAGACGGAGTCTGTAGCGATTGAGAATATCCTGAACTGATGTATATGAATAATACCGTATAAAATAAAACTTTGAAATTTCTCATAAGTTAAAATTAGTTTTTAATTAAGTTATTTCATTACCTCAAAAAAATGTTCTATAAATATATGTTTTTTAATGTTAACCTTTTGATTTTGAACAATACTAACAGATAGGATAGATACATAAGTATAAAAGTCTTTATTGTGAGGTTTTTTACGTGAGATCGGGTTATGGCTATATTGGTTATGCCCGATCTTTATCTAAATGCTTCTTCTCAATTCTTCTTCTCAATTCTTCTTCCAGCAAAATATATGATTACATTCTAATACGATTTATAACTAAAAAATTTGCATATGCATCGTTTCTTTTTCCTTTCTACTTCGTTTAAAAAACAAACCGTAACTATGGCTATGCTTGATTTTTTTGCCTTGTGTAAAGAAAAAATAATTCAACGAATTTATACGAATTTTTTAATCATAAATCGTATAACAGACTAGATATAGGTAAATACACTGAGAGCATACTAGATGAATATGTAAATATAGGGTCGCCAGATTAATTAGGGAAGCCATCAAGAGAGTTTGCTATTGTGAACGGTATTCCGTGAGTGTATAAGTAGATTTTCTTAGATAATGTTTATCATAACTTTAGACTTTTCCTGTGTAATCCATTGATTAATTGAAGTGTAAACAAATCAAAAGATATATAACTTAATTACAGTGTTACTTTTTTTACCCTATCTTTATACATATTAAAACCAATTTAACTGTATTGCCACTGCCTATCCAAAGCATGGCTAACACAAACACTCTTAAAAAACCATGAAGAAAAAACTAACACTTACCTTATGGGTCTGTATGATCCTTGGTATTTCACTATTTGCACAACAAACCCAAAAAGAACGAGCTATTGAATATCTAAACCTAAAGGGGGAGGTGATCTTTGATATTGTGATTGACAACCCCACTCAATTACCAATACTTACCCAAGAATTATCTATTGTTCATTATGATGAAACCACAGGAGTGGTGAAATTAATGGCTAATCAAATACAGTTTGATCAGTTTTTACAAAAAAATGTTCCTTTTACTACAACCGAAGAAGATAACATTATCGGCTATCGAACTATGACATCCGACCTATCCATAAAGGCGGCTACATTTCCGCTAAACGCATATCCCACATATGTAGATTATGTAAATATGATGAATGATTTTGCTGTGAACAATCCAACGATATGTAAACTAGAAAGTATTGGTACAACCACTGAAGGAGATAAGGAATTACTTTTTGTAAAATTATCTGACAATGTTGGTTCAAATGAACAAGAACCTCGTGTTATGTATACCTCTTCTATGCACGGAGATGAGATAGCGGGGTATCCTATGATGCTTAATCTAATTGATTTTCTACTAACAACCTATAAGGATATATCGCACCCAAGACATATAGAAATCAAACAACTGTTGGATAATAATGAAGTCTGGATCAATCCGTTAGCAAACCCCGACGGAACCTATAGAAATAGTGCGAGCAATTCATCAATAGCAAATGCTACCAGAGGAAATGCTAATAATGTAGATCTTAATCGTAATTATCCCGATCCAGATGATGGCGCAAATCCAGATGGAAATAATTATCAAGTCGAAACGCAACATTTTATGAATTTTGCAGCATCCAAACATTTTGTGTTATCTGCTAATTTTCATGGAGGTATCGAGCTAATCAATTATCCTTGGGATACCTATGCTGGAGCTCATCCGGATGAAGATTATTTTGTGTACATATCTGAAGAATACAGAGATTTTTGTCAACAAAATAGCCCAAGTGGATATTTTGATGCGTTGAATAATGGAATCACCAATGGATATGATTGGTACGAAGTGCAGGGAGGACGACAAGATTATCAGATATATTTTCATAAAGGAAGAGAAGTTACTGTAGAACTTTCTAATGCAAAAACTCCGGCGGCTAATCAATTAGTCAACTTCTGGAACTATAATCAAGATGCATTGATTGGTTTTTTAAAGCAAATTAACTACGGAATTCGCGGAGTTGTAACGGATGCTGTAACTAATCAGGCAATTGACGCTAAAGTAACAGTTGTAGGAAAAGAAAATTATGAAACCTGGACACCAACGGAGTTGCCAGAGGGTGATTATTATAGGCCTATAAAGGCAGGGACCTATACGCTACTTTATGAAGCAGCATGTTATGAGTCAAAAACAATCACCGGAGTCACCATTGCAGATGGTCAGGCACTACTACAAGATGTGCAACTCATACCAATTGGAGTAGAAGCACCTATGGGGTTGACAGCTTCTTCAGTACAGTCAACCACTGCTTCGTTGATTTGGTCCGGTAGCGAAGGTGCAACTTTTGATGTGAGGTATAGACAAATCGGTACTACAAATTGGGCAACAGTCGCTACTACGACAAATACTGCAAATCTTACGGGTTTAATAGCAGAAACCGCTTATGAAACTCAAGTAAGAAGTGTCTGTGCAGAAGCTACCACATCTCCCTATAGTGATTCTATATTTTTTACAACGACGGGAGTCCCTGCCTGTGCTGGTATTACTGCATTTCCTTATACTGAGGGTTTTGAGTCTAATTTGGGGACATGGACAAATGTTGATACCGATGATATAAATTGGAGTCGTGATAGTAATGGAACACCATCAAGCGGTACAGGACCCTCTTCTGGTCAAGAAGGGTCATTTTATCTATTTATTGAAGCTTCCGGCAATGGAAGTGGATATCCGGGAAAAGTTGCATTACTCAATAGCCCTTGCGTCGATCTGGAAAATCTAGACGGAGTAACTTTAGAATTCGGATATCATATGAATGGCACTAATATGGGGTCCTTAGAGGTGTTTGTGAGTACTGACGATGGATTAAATTACACTTCGCTATGGAGTAGAAACGAAAGTCAGGGAAATCAATGGAATCAGGCTTCTATAGATCTTTCGAGTTATGGGGGATCGGTTATTAAACTTCAGTTTAAAGGGACTACAGGAAACGGATTCCGTAGCGATATAGCTATCGATGATATAAAGATTCTTTCTACTACGCCAGACACTCAGGCTCCATCAATACCAACAAATCTAACTGCAACTAATATTACAGGAACTACCGTCGATTTATCTTGGAACGCCTCTACGGATGATATAGGAGTTTCAGAATATGAAATATATCAGGGAGCTGTACTGATAACCACTTCTGCATCAGTAAATACAACCATTAGTGGTTTGAACCCTAACTCAGAATATACATTACGTGTAGTCGCTAAAGACGCAGCAGGAAATAGCTCCTTGGCAAGTGATCCGGTAACTTTTACTACTACGGGTGTAGTCATAACCTATTGTAGCAGTCAAGGTAATAATATAAATGACGAATATATCGATTATGTTAGTGTTGGAGGCATTGATAACACATCTGCAGCTACCAATGGATACACTGATTACACAAACCAGACAGGTGTTATACCATATGGGCAGAATGCTATTGTATTGAGTCTTAACTATACTGGTACGGTGTATACAGAATATTGGAATGTATGGATTGACTTTGATCAAAACGGAACTTTTGATAGCGCAGAAAAAATAGTTTCAGAATCAACTCGAAGTGAAGCAAATCAATCGTATAATTTTACAGTACCATCTAGTGCATTGACAGGAACTACAAGAATGAGGGTGACTTTAAAATATAACGCTGTCGCAACACCTTGTGAAAATTTTACTTACGGTGAAGTTGAAGATTATACTATAAATATCGGCGGTACAACCAGTTCCAGAGCAAATACTGAGAGTAGTTTTAGTGCTAAAGAAAAATTTCAAATTTACCCTAACCCTGTAATAGATGGTGTCTTGTATATAAGTGGTGTTTCGAATCTAGAAACGTATATTACGATCTATAATTATGCCGGTCAAAAAGTAATCAATACAACACTAAAAAATACTACTGTAGACGTGAGTAATTTATCTGTTGGATTATATCTTTTACAAATAGGAAATGATACTGATAAAAGAATAAAAAGGTTTATAATACAATAAAACCTAACTTTTACAAATGATATTTAACCCGGATTATGCATTGGAACTTCGTAATGAAGCTTTGAAACCCAATAAATAGTGGCTTTTTCTTGATTTTAGCGTAGCACCGCGACGGTGAAATTCAAAAAAGAAGTGAAACATCAGTATTTGAATTGGCTCACAGATGTAATAAATTTTATAATGCATAATGCATAATGCATAATGCGGGTTTAATCTTTTAAAAAGCTGAATATTGTGGAAATAACCACTATATCCAGCTTTTGTTATTCCTTTGATAGTTATTAGAGTTGCAGGCAGAAACCTTTATGAGTCCTGATTGTTTTATTTCATTTGTGTAGCAAATACTTTTAATGTATTGTATTGTAAGTCATCGATTTTAAGCAATGGTTCAGCTTAGTTACCATAAAAACGTTGTTTTCTTTGCCTTAAACAATTAACAGACTTTGAGTAATAATTTCAATACCGCTATCAATCAAATGTTTTATTGCTGAATTCTTTTCCTTTGCTTCCTCAAGGTGTTTTAAAATAGAATTTGCAAAATCAGTATTTCTGTCATGGACAAGTTCATAGATCTCGATAGACAATAACCAATCTTCAGAATGATCTTTTTTGACAACAGCAAAAATTGCTTCAAGAGAAAATTTAGTATTTTCACCATTCCTCACGTTTTTAACAGCTTGATAAAGAGAATGTAGTTCTTTTTCTTTTGTAGAATATGTTCTTTTTGTGGTGATCATATCTGGATGATGAGAGATCATATTAAATGAATAATCATCTGCAGGCCCAGAGAATGCGGAAACAATTTCTTTTCCAACTGCCAGATCAAAAGTTCCCCATTCTGGTTTAAACAAGTATTCATCTTTATATTTGATTGTACACTCTTTAAACTGAATAAGAATAAGTTCTCCTTGGATATTGCGCATTCCGGTAATATTTATTCCTGCTACTGTTATTCCACTCTCAAACTCGAACTCTATATATTCTCCATCATAAAAGTTATAAGCTTTTAGGTCTCTAGGTGACATGTTTTCTATAGCAAGGTTAATACCTTTAAGTTTACCAAGTGGAGATCTGAATCCGTTGGGATGTACTTCAATTCCTTGACCAATCAATTCTTTCTCTCTAAACGAAAGTGCCGTAGAACCTTCAGTTTCAAAATAAATTACTTCATTATCCTCGTTCTTAATCATTCGGGTGAAAACCCCTGAAATTTGTAAGCCAGTACTTAATTCAATAGTACCCAAATTTTGAGATTCAATAAGTTTTGCAAGTCCGCGATGCCCTCCTTTTCGTAATGCCATGGTATCGGCAAATTCTTCTAATACCTGACATAAGTAGGCAAAATCAGGAGTTACGAATAATTGTGGTTGAGGTTTTGTGATATCAAAATCCTGAAATGCTGCATCAGGAGTATAAGGAAGCTTTTTTACATGATCGGTCATACACCACTCACTTTCTCCAATAGAAGAGAGTAATCCCGCACCATAAATTTTTGGGTTGTCAGCACTTCCAATAAGACCATATTCTACGGTCCACCAATGTAAGTTACGTATCAATGCCATTTCTGAAGGCTCTGACTTTTGGGATTGTAATTCAAGGACTCTCTTTTCTGCATTTTCCAGTAGTTCTGTAGAAGTTTCAGCAGATTCTTTCAAAATAGATAACGTACGAACGGCATCATACATATCATAGTCTTTTTTGGATGAAATGGCTTTGCATCCAATTTTTCCAAAACGTCGTAAATATTCTGCGTAATCCGGATTAGCAATAATTGGAGCATGTCCTGCCGCTTCGTGTATGATATCTGGGGCTGGTGTATATTCTATATTTTCTAATTGCCTGATATCTGAAGCAATAACCAAAACATTATATGCCTGAAATTCCATAAAAGCATTGGGAGGAATAAACCCATCTACCGCAACGGCAGCCCAACCAATTTCTTTTAGGATTCTGTTCATTCCGTACATACTAGGGATTTCGTTAATAGAAATACCCGTTTGCTCTAACCCTCTTAAATAAGATTTATGTGCCACTTTGCTTAAAGAAGCAATGTTTTTTCGCATCACATATCTCCAAACAGCTTGGTCTACTGGTGTATATTCATCATAATTTTGAGGTTTGATAAACTGTTTTAGATGAGGAGGTAATCTATCGAGTAATGGGTTAGACACTATCTGTTTAGGCATATGTAAAACGAATTTTAAGGAGTATTTTTGTTTCCGAAAGTACTCGTTTTACCATTAATATTGGAATTAATTAACTAATTTTGTTTAGATACATTAGGGTTTTGAAAGACTTAGTTGTTATTAAATTAAGAGAGGGTTCAGTTTCTTGAATGTTCTTATTACCCTATATGTAAGAAAGTTAATCTAATTTAATGAATCCATAAATATTATGAAAAAAAATATTCTAGGTATTGCTGCCTTGTTTTTTTGCGTACTTGCCTATAGTCAAGTCACAAATGAAGGAAAGCCTGTTAGTTGGGAAGAGAACTTCTCGGAAATTATGAAAAAAAATATCTCAGAAGTTCGCATGCCAGCATTTGATTTAGAGAAAATTAAAGCTGAAGATGCTATTAACGATAAAATTATTGATAAGCCTTACAGGTTTGGTCATGAGTTTAATGTAGATCTCAATATCAAAAAAGAGGGAACATTAGATGTACTGCCTAATGGAGATCATATATACAGAATAGGAGTTTATTCAAAAGGAGCAAAGACCCTAAACTTTGTCTTCAATAAGTACAATGTGCCTACAGGAGCTACTATCTATTTATATAATGACGATAAAACGGATTTATTAGGAGCGTATACGAATGTATTTAACCGCCCTAATGAAATGCTAGGAACCTGGATGGTAGCAGGAGAGAAAATATGGATAGAATACAGAGAACCTAAGGATGTTATTGGTCAGGGACAATTAAACTTAGGAAGAGTAATACATGGATATAGATCGATTACTGATGCCGAGGTACAGGAGAAAGCGTTAAATAGTTCAGGAGATTGTAACAGGGATGTTGATTGTCCTGTTGGAAATGATTTTGAATCACTAAAGAATATGCTTAAAAAATCGGTTGGCTTTATCATATTAAATGGATTTGTTTGTACAGGTACGTTAATAAATAATACAAATAATGATGGCGCTCCTTATTTTTTGACCGCTAATCATTGTGAGTCTGGAGATGAATCTACTTGGTCTTTCCGTTTTAATTGGATAAGTCCTAATCCTTCCTGTGCAACAATAGCTAATAGTACAGATGCAGCTGTAAACCAAACTACTAGTGGAGCAACCAGATTGGCAACAAATTCTGAATCTGATATGAAATTGTTAAGATTGGATGGTGGTCTAAATGTTAATTGGGATTTGGAATGGGCCGGTTGGGATAGATCTGGAACTGCTCCAACTTTTGTAGTTGGGATTCACCATCCTGCAGGTGATATTATGAAATTATGTAGGGAAGATGATGCTCCCACTAAGAGAGTAATTGGTTTTAACGGAAATTCTACTACAGAAATGTGGAATATTGCTGATTGGGATTTAGGAGTTACTGAAGGAGGTTCATCTGGTTCAGCTATTTTTGATCCACTGGGTAGAATAGTAGGGCAACTTGCAGGAGGGCAGGCAGCATGCTCTGGAACAAATGATAATAATCAATTCGATGTATATGGTAGATTTGATATATCTTGGGATTTTGGAACTACCGATAATACAAGGCTTTCCAATTGGTTGGATCCTATGAACACAGGTAGAGTTACCCTAAATTCATTATCGCAAGAAATAGTATTGAGTGTTGATGAAAACGAATTAAAAAATAATACAACGCTTTATCCTAATCCATCCAGTGGAGTGTTTAACATAGAGAATAATTCTGGTAGTAGATTGACTTATAATCTTTTCAATATAGCAGGGCAACGTATAGGTACAGGAGAAGTAAGTGATCAGAATTCGGTATTAGACATTTCTTCAAACGGTAGTGGCGTATATTTCATTTCCATTACAGATACATCAAACAATACAAAGATTACTAAGAAAATTGTAATCCATAAATAAAAGAGTTTTATCATCTTTCTAAAAGGTTTTGTGCGGTATTCACAAAACCTTTTTTTGTAAACTTTATTCAGATTCTTTAGCGACTATAATTTCTTTCTCAGCAGTATTATTGAAAGCTATAAAATCCCCTTTTAATGATTTACTTGTTTTTAATTCTGAAAGAGCTTTGAAAAAATTCTTTTCTAAATCTGCTATTTGTTCACAATATCTTTTTGATGCCATAGGAAAACCTAAAGAAAAAGATGTATCTTCTTTAGTGTAGCTACAAGAGTAGGTGTTGCATCCTGAAAAACCCGAAATTGTCTTGTTTTGAATGTTAAAATTCATAGTGATTTTGTGTTCAGAAACATCTTGACCATATAATGTGTTGACTATGTAGGTACCTTGAAGTTCCTCCGATTGTTTTTCTGATTCACCATTTTTGTTTACTGCATTTACAGTATTACAATTACTTAAGAATGTTAAGGAAAATAAAAGTAAGCCTACGTATTTCATAATGATTAGGATTTATATAAAACATCAAAGCGATGTAGATTGTTCATAATATAACAAATTTATTATATTTTAGTGTATAATCTCTTTTTCAAAGCATGAAGAAGAGTCAAGATTTATTATTAGTTGAAAAATAAAAAACCCAATTGCCGATGAGACAAGAAAGCAGAAAGCAAGAAATCGTAAATGCCGCAGCTATTCTCTTTAAAGAAAAAGGATATAGTGCCGTTACTATGAGAGATTTGGCAACAACCATGGGTATCAAAGCGGCTAGCTTATACAATCATATTCAGTCCAAACAGGAAATCTTATCCACCATCATTATTGAACTTGCTGAAGAATTCACTTCCGGAATGAACGAAATAGTAAATTCTGATCAAAATTCAATTCAGAAATTAGAACATATAATTAGCTTGCATATTGATGTGACGCTGCGTAATGCTGATGGATTAGCATCACTAAATAATGATTGGATGCATCTGGAAGAAGATAACCTTTTGTATTTCGAAAAGATGCGTCGTGATTATGAAGAAAACTTCAGAAATATTATAAAGAAAGGAGTAGACTCTAATCAGATTAAACCCAATAACATTGAGATCATGGTTTTTTCTACACTTTCTACCTTAAGAACGTTGTATTTGTGGTATCCAAAACAAAAAAATATTGATGCTAATATTTTAAAAAAGGATATGATCTCTGTCTTGCTGAAAGGAGTCGTTTAAAATTAACAATAAATTAGTTGTTTATCAAACTAACAATTGTTAGTTTTGTGGTACTATAACGATATAGTGAAGTGCCAAGATGAATGATTTCCATACCATAAAAATATCTGAAGTTCTTAAAGAAACAAAAGATTGTACAGCAATAACTTTTGATATCCCACAGGACCTCAAAGAAAAATTTCTGTACAAACAAGGGCAGTATGTTACATTGAAAACAATATTGAATGGCGAAGAGGTAAGACGCAGCTATTCATTATGTTCCAGCCCTATCGAAGATAAGTGGCAAGTTGCAGTAAAAAGGATCAATGGAGGACTTTTTTCTAATCATGCTTGTCAGGTATTAAAGGCTGGAGATGAATTGGATATTTTGCCACCTAACGGTAATTTTTTTACCGAAGTTGATACGGCCAAATCCAAGAATTACATCGTTTTTGCTGCCGGAAGCGGTATTACTCCTATTTTATCTATTATTAAAACCCACTTGGCATTAGAGCCAAATAGTACATTCAAGCTGTTTTACTTGAATCGTACCGTAAAATCAATTATGTTTAAGGAAGAGATAGAAGCTTTGAGAAATACCTATTTCGGAAGATTTGAAATATTTTATTTCTTAACCAAAGAACATCGGGATATTCCGCTCTTGAATGGAAGGTTTACCTCAGAAAAGTTACAAGAACTTACGGAGAAGATCATTGACGTTCCGAATATTGATGAGTGTTTTATTTGTGGACCCGAAGAGATGATTTTTCTGATAAGAGATGAATTGATAGCGGCAGGATTATCTAAAAATAAAATTCATTACGAGTTATTCTTCTCTGGAGGTACAGAAGAGGATAAGAAAAAAGCAGCAACTATAGTTGAACATAAGTTTCATGGAACTGAAGTGACAATTATTGATGGCGGTAAAGAGTTCCATTTTGGGATGGATGATGAATATGATAATATTCTGGATGGTGCACTGGCAGCTGGAGCGGATCTTCCTTTCGCTTGTAAGGGCGGTGTCTGTAGCACGTGTAAGTGTAAATTGGTTGAAGGAGCAGTAGAAATGAAAGTAAACTATGCACTGGAAGAAGATGAAGTGGTAAAAGGACTCGTGTTATCTTGTCAGGCAGTGCCAACTACAGAAAAAGTAGTTGTGGATTTTGATGTGTAGTTTAAAATAATAAAGTCCTTATTAGTTTTTTTCTTAATTAGAGAAAAGAAAATTTAAGGTGTAGTTGTTATGAGCGAAAAAGAAATTAAAAATTTAGAGGAAATCTTTGAGCAAAGGATTGCCGCAGATGAAAAAATTGAACCAAAAGATTGGATGCCCGAAAAGTATCGTAAGACACATATTAGGCAGATATCACAGCACGCCCATTCCGAAATAATAGGTATGTTGCCAGAAGGGAATTGGATATCCAGAGCGCCATCTTTGAGACGTAAAGTAGCCTTATTGGCTAAGGTTCAGGATGAAGCGGGACATGGATTGTATTTGTATAGTGCTTGTGAAACTTTAGGAATTTCCCGAGAAGAGTTATATGAACAACTACATACCGGAAAAGCTAAATATTCCAGTATTTTTAATTATCCAACGGTCACTTGGGCAGATATTGGAGCTATCGGTTGGTTGGTAGATGGCGCAGCAATTATTAACCAAGTTCCTCTTTGTAGCACTTCATATGGCCCTTATGCAAGAGCAATGATTCGTGTGTGTAAAGAAGAAAGCTTTCATCAGCGTCAGGGATATGAAATTATGATGACTTTGGCAAATGGAACGCCCGAGCAAAAAGAAATGGCTCAGGATGCTTTAAACAGATGGTGGTGGCCATCTTTAATGATGCTTGGACCAACCGATGCAGAATCTGTGCATACAGAGCAATCGATGAAATGGAAACTGAAGCGTAAAACAAATGATGAATTACGTCAACAATTTATAGATCAAACGGTTCCTCAAGCGGATCTAATTGGTCTTACTGTACCTGATCCTGATTTAAAATGGAATGAAGAAAGCAAACATTATGATTTTGGAGAAATCGATTGGGATGAATTTTGGCAAGTTGTCAAGGGTCACGGACCTTGTAATAAGGAAAGATTATCTGCAAGAGTAAATGCATGGGAAGAAGGAACATGGGTGCGCGATGCTGCCATGGCTTATGCAGAAAAGCAGGGAAATAAAAAAATAAAAGAAGCAATTTAAAAAAAACTTCGCTTTCTCTTTCTCCTTTTTGGGAGAAGGATTTTGTGAGGGCTTTTGATTATGAAAAAAAACTGGCCACTTTGGGAGGTCTTCGTTAGAAGTAAAAATGGATTAGAGCATCGTCATTTTGGAAGCTTGCATGCTGCAGATGAGTCTATGGCATTAGAAAATGCTAGAGACGTATATACGAGAAGAAGTGAAGGTGTAAGTATATGGGTTGTAGAATCAAAACATATTACCGCTTCAAATCCAGAAAATAATGGAGAATTGTTTGAACCGGCACACGATAAAGTCTACAGACATCCTACTTTTTACACATTACCGGATGAGGTAAAACATATGTGATAGGCGATAGCCTGATCATCCTGAGAGGTGTCATAGGGTTTTAGCTGTTTACATACTGCAAACTTTCAAAAAATGAAAAACGAAAATTTAATTCAATATATCTACGGGATCGCCGATAATTCATTAATACTGGGACAGCGTCTCTCTGAGTTATGTGGTCATGGACCGAATTTAGAAACTGATATTGCTTGTACTAATATAGCATTAGATTTGCTAGGACAAACTCGAAGCTACTATCAATATGTAGCTCAGTTATCTGCAGAAAAAGTAACAGAAGATGGTATTGCTTTTTTAAGAACTGAAAGACACTATAAGAATGTACTTCTGGTAGAACAACCGAATAATCACTTTGGAGATGTAATTACACGGCAGTTTTTTTATGATGTTTTCCATTTATTATTATTGAAAGAGTTGCAAAATAGCAGGGATTTAACACTTTCTGCAATAGCAAAAAAAGCAATAAAAGAAGCGAGTTATCATCAGCGTTTTTCTTCCGATTGGATAAAAAGACTGGGAGATGGAACAGAAATAAGTCACCAAAAAATTCAGGAATCCGTAAATGATCTTTGGAAATTTACAGATGAACTTTTTCAACTAACAGATGTTGATAAGAAAGCCATTGAATTAGGCATTGGAGTAGATGTTAGTCTCTTCAAAGAAGAATATTATCGAATTGTTAAAAAAGTTTTAGAAGAGGCTACCGTTACAATACCAGAACTTAAATGGTTTAGAAAAGGAGGGAAAGAAGGAATACATAGTGAACATATGGGGTACCTTCTTGCGGATTTACAATATATGCAGCGTACCTACCCTAATATGCAGTGGTAATAAAACTTGATGTCTCATTGATCCTGTGTTATTAAAGGTTCTGAAACATTTATCATAAATATAAAATGACAATTGAACTAAAGGAACATATAGACCCTAAGCTATATCCAATTCTTGAGAAAGTTAGTGATCCGGAAATTCCGGTATTGTCGATAATGGATATGGGTGTTGTACGATCAGCTCAAATCATTGATGCTATTGCGCATATTAAAATCACTCCGACCTATAGCGGGTGTCCTGCAATGGATGTAATTGCAGACGATATAGTCAATGTTTTTAAAGAAGAAAAGATAGCGGCTAAGGTCTCGTTAGTACTATCTCCAGCCTGGACTACAGATTGGATCACGCCAAGAGGTAGAAAAGCACTCGAAGCATATGGAATTGCTGCACCATTAGAAGAAGAAGCTGATAAAGATGCGTTGCTTGGTAATAAAAAGATCGTACAATGTCCCCAGTGTGCTTCTACTCATACTAAAATGATCAGCCAATTTGGATCTACAGCTTGTAAAGCGCTTTTTCAGTGTGAGGATTGTTTAGAACCATTTGATTATTTCAAATGTTTGAAATAGAATTTTTAAAATTATATATGCTTGTGAATTCGATAGAGTTAAAAATAGAAAACGGAATTGCCAAAATTACTTTAAATCGTCCTGAAACGTTTAATAGCTTCAATAGAGAAATGGCGTTAAAACTGCAGAACACTTTGGACTCTTGTGAAACGAATGACGAGGTTCGAACAATAATTCTAACAGGTAGTGGGAAGGCATTTTGTGCAGGTCAGGATCTTAGAGAAGTTACTTCTCCAGAATTAAATCCTGGTTTTAGAAAAATCCTAGAAGAACATTATAACCCGATAATAAAAAGAATCAGAAACATAGAAAAACCTATCATAGCAGCGGTTAATGGTGTAGCCGCAGGTGCCGGAGCAAATATTGCATTGGCCTGTGATATAGTGGTAGCTTCAGAAGAAGTTAGTTTTATTCAAGCGTTTAGTAAGATAGGATTGATTCCTGATAGTGCCGGAACTTTTTTTCTGCCAAGATTAATCGGTTTTCAAAAAGCTTCTGCCTTGATGATGCTGGGAGATAAAGTGACGGCAAAAGAAGCGGAGAATCTGGGAATGTTATATAAAGTATGTACTGTTGAAACTTTCGAAGAGGAAGTACTTCATCTAGCTTCCAAAATTGCTAAAATGCCAACAAAAGCCCTAGGGTTAACCAAAAGATTGTTAAACCAATCAATGGTCAATAACTTGGATCAACAGCTAGCAATGGAGTCTGATTTACAGATAGAGGCTGCAGAAAGCAATGATTATGCAGAAGGTGTAAACGCTTTTATGGAAAAAAGAAAGCCTGTATTTAAAGGTAAATAAAAATACGACGTACAAAGTGCTAATCTAGAATCGTCAATCGTAATTCTTAAATCAAAAATATGATCGTTGGAATAATAGGATCTGGAACAATGGGTAGCGGTATTGCACAAGTAGCAGCTACTGCTGGTTGTAAAGTAAAGGTATTTGATACCAAACAAGAAGCATTGGATAAAAGTCAAAGAGCGCTAGAAAAGATTCTTTTACGTTTGATTGAAAAAGGAAGAATTGACAAAGGTGAGAAGATCCGTATACAATCAAATATCACCTATGTGAATACATTAAGAGATTTAGGTGATACTAACCTTACTATTGAAGCAATTATAGAAGATTTAGCGATCAAGAAAAAAGTGTTTTCAGAATTGGAACGCTATGTTTCCGATAATAGTATAATTGCGTCAAATACGTCTTCTTTGTCCATAGCTTCCATAGCCTCATCATTGCAAAGACCAGAGCGGTGTATTGGAATTCATTTTTTCAACCCAGCTCCGTTAATGAAGTTAGTAGAGGTAATACCCGCTGTACAAACTTCTGAAGATGTAAAAAACCAGGTAACTACCATTATAAAACAATGGAAGAAAACAGTAGCAATCACAAAAGATACTCCTGGTTTTATTGTGAATCGTGTGGCAAGGCCTTTTTACGGAGAATCCCTTCGTATATATGAAGAAGGGGTAGCTGATGTAGTAACTATAGATACTAGTCTTAAGGAATTGGGAGGGTTTAGAATGGGGCCTTTTGAACTGATGGATTTTATTGGAAACGATGTTAATTATACAGTAACCGAAAGCGTATTTAAGGCTTTTTATTTTGATCCCAGATACAAACCTTCTTTTACTCAGAAGCGACTATCAGAGGCCGGTTACCTGGGAAGAAAATCAGGAAAAGGATATTACAACTATGATGAGCAAGGTAAGATTGTTTCGCATAATAGTGAGAACGCTGTCACTTCGAGTGGAGTCGAGAAGCTATCTAAGGAAGAGCTCTCTCAATACATCTTTAATCGTGTTTTAGTAATGCTAATCAATGAAGCAGCTGATGCCTTATTCTGGAATATCGCTTCAGCAGAGGATATAGATAATGCCATGACCAAAGGTGTTAATTATCCAAAAGGTTTACTCGCCTGGGCAGATAAAAAAGGAATTGATTGGTGTGTAAAAGAACTTGACAAATTATATAATGAATATAGAGAAGACAGGTATCGTTGCAGTCCATTGTTAAGAAGAATGGAGAGAGAAAACAGCCTGTTTTTTAATCCAATATCAATCGCAGATAATTAAGTAAGCATATGATTAATTCGCAAAAAATACCTCATAAAATGCTTAGTCTGGACCCTTTTAGTCAATGGTTGGGGATTGAGGTTTTAGAGGTAGCAAAAGGAAGATGTAAGGTAGGAATGACAATTCGAAAAGAAATGCTGAATAGTATGGGAAAAGCACATGGCGGAATTTCATATAGTTTGGCAGATACAGCCTTTGGATTTTCGGCAAATACTCACGGCAAATATGCTGTTTCTATAGAAACATCAATAAACCATATCGAAGCATTAGAAGAAGGTGATTATCTTACCGCAGAAGCAGTCACTGATATTATAAAAACAAAAATAGGATTTAATATCATAGAAGTAAAACGAGGAGAACAAATTGTAGCACTTTTTAAAGGAGTAGTATTCAGAACATCTAAAGACTGGCAGTAAAAAGCTACCGCTACCTCTTAAAAAATTACTTAACTAAGAGTTGAAAAATGAAAAGCATGAATAATCAAAACTTTATAATGAGATCATTTTTAATAACAATACTATTTTTATCAGTTATTTCTTGTGGAAAGGAAACCAAATCAAAAACGGAAACACTTGAGGGAATGGAGCCGATTATGTCTGAGACCAAAAAAGAAATAACTGGTAAGTCAGAAGAAACAATGGAAGATTTTTTTGGAGGTCAAATTGTGATGGATATAGACGAAACTGTATATGTTATTGATAACGGTACGAACCGAGCCAATGAAGATATGTCCGCAGGTATCATGAAAATGCTGGCGCCTCAATCCTATCAAGCCTTCAAGGAAAGAATGATGCAAGAACCTGAAGAGCAAAACGGGGTTACCTCTTTAGGTATTGAAGAAGTGGATTTAGGAGGGAAGACGATATTAGTTAAAAGGTCTAAAACAGTAGATGAGGTAGGGGATGAAATGATTATGACAATGTACGCTTTTGGCGCTGGAGAGAATAATACAATTATGATTTCTTCGTACTATATGAAAGCCGAAGAATCCAAATATTTACCACTAGTTGAAAAATCTGTGTTATCCGCAAAGTTGAAAAATTAATAATGAGGGTGTTCGAGCGGTTTATAAGTTGCAATCCCACGCTTCCTGAAAAGTTAGGTTGTGGGATTACCATAGCTATTCCTAACGCAAACAAATAAGGTTAGTAGTAGAAATAAAGAATAACATATTCAAAAACTCACATACTAGAGACTAAAAATGAAAGAAGCGTATATAATAGACGGAGTTCGAACTCCAATCGGAAGCTACAAAGGAACATTGTCCACCATAAGAACCGATGATTTAGGCGCTTTGGTAATAAAAGAATTGGTAAACAAAAATCCCGATATTCCCAAAGAAGACTACGATGATGTGATTATGGGTTGTGCAAATCAAGCAGGAGAGGACAATAGAAATGTTGCTAGGATGTGTTCTTTGTTAGCAGGACTTCCTTTTACAGTCCCTGGAGAAACAGTAAACCGTTTGTGCAGCTCTGGACTCTCTGCAATTATTCACGCAAACAGAGCTATAAAATCAGGTGATGGAGATCTCTTTATTTCAGGAGGAGTAGAAAATATGACACGCGGTCCGTATGTAATTGCAAAACCATCCTCTGCTTTTGGCAATGATGCTAAAATGTATGATTCCAGTTTCGGATGGCGATTTGTAAATCAAAAAATGCACGAGCTCTACGGAACCGATGGAATGGGAAATACTGCAGAGAATTTAGTAGAAAAATATAACATATCCAGAGAAGATCAGGATACTTTTGCCTACAAGAGTCAAATGAAAGCTTCCAGAGCGCAAGAATCTGGAAGATTGGCAAAAGAAATAACTACAGTAGAAATCCCTCAGCGAAAAAAAAGCCCTATTCCATTTTCTAAAGACGAATTTATAAAACCTGCTACCAGTAAAGAGGTGTTGGCAAAATTGCGTCCTGCTTTCAAAAAAGACGGAAGTGTGACTGCAGGAAATTCATCAGGACTAAATGACGGTGCTGCGGCAACAATAATTGCTTCAGAGGATGCTGTTAAAAAGTATAACCTAAAACCCTTGGCTCGGATTGTTAGCTCTGCAGTAGTGGGTGTAGAACCCAGGATTATGGGTATTGGTCCGGTTCAGGCTTCGAATAAAGCATTAGAAAAAGCTGGAATCACTTTGGACGATATTGATGTGATTGAATTAAACGAAGCCTTCGCTTCTCAAGCATTAGCCTGTATCAGAGCTTGGGGACTAAAAGACGACGATCCACGTGTCAATCCTAATGGTGGATCAATCGCAATAGGGCACCCTCTGGGAGTAACTGGAACAAGAATAGCATATTCAGCAGCGTTAGAATTACAGGAACAAAACAAACGATATGCATTAATCACTATGTGCGTGGGAGTTGGACAAGGATATGCATGTGTGATAGAGAATGTAAACATCTAAATTGAGATGTTAGTTTTCTCATTCCAGAATAGGCACGAATTCAATATAAGAGCTATCGAAGTTATTTTAAGAAAAGTCTGATAAGGATCATAGAAAGCGTAAACAATGAAAATACTACAAAGTTATATAACCGGAAAATGGGCTGAAGGTTCAGGAGATGGATTGGTAATGCACGATGCAGTTACTGGAGAAGCAATAGGTGTATCCACTACAGAAGGACTGGATATTCCTCAAGTTTTACAATATGGTAGAACCAAAGGAGGTGAAGTGCTGAGAAAAATGACTTTTCAGGAGCGTGGAAATATGCTAAAGTCTTTGGCATTGTATCTTACAAAAAGAAAAGAACAATTTT
This sequence comes from Aquimarina ulvae, assembly GCF_053613295.3. Taxonomy (NCBI): domain Bacteria; kingdom Pseudomonadati; phylum Bacteroidota; class Flavobacteriia; order Flavobacteriales; family Flavobacteriaceae; genus Aquimarina; species Aquimarina ulvae. Next base: position 121,636 of record NZ_JBSIBP030000007.1, on the reverse strand, counting down.
ATGAACTTAGTTATAGAACAGGAGCAACAAGAGTAGATAGTTGGATTGATATAGAAGGAGGTTTTGGTAACCTTTTTGCAAACGCATCATTACGTAAATTATTTCCGAATCAATCCTATCACGTAGAAGGAGATCCTATTGACTTATCAAGAGGAGGACGATTTATGGCACACCATATTTTGGTACCTAAAAGAGGTGTTGCAGTTCATATCAATGCTTTTAATTTCCCAATATGGGGTATGCTAGAAAAATGCGCCGTGAACTGGATGGCTGGAATGCCAGCAGTGGTTTTACCAGCACCGCAAACAGCATATCTTACTGAAGCTGTTGCAAGAGTTATCATAGATTCAGGTATATTACCAGAAGGAGCGTTACAACTATTGAGCGGGATGACTAAAAATATTCTGGATACGGTAGCATCACAAGATGTAGTAACATTTACGGGGTCTGCGCACACCGGAAGAATACTAAAAGCACATCCAAAATTAATAGAAGAATCTGTACCGTTTACAATGGAAGCAGATTCGTTAAATGCGTGTGTCCTTGGTGAAGATGCGATACCGGGAACACCAGAGTTTGATTTGTTCGTAAAAGAAGTTCGAAAAGAAATGACTGTAAAAACAGGTCAGAAATGTACAGCCATTCGTAGAATTATAGTACCATCAAAACTGGTTGAAGATGTTCAAATTGCGCTAGCAAAGCAATTAGACAGAGTGACTATAGGAGATCCAAGGCTGAAAGAAGTGAGAATGGGAGCTTTGGCAAGTAAATTACAAGTAGAAAATTTTAAAAAGAACGTTTCTGAAATTGCTAAAACCGCTCAAATTGTCTATGGTAATCTGGACAGAATAGAAACGGTTGGTACGGATGCTCAAAAAGGAGCTTTTGTAAGCCCAATTCTGATGCGACAAGATAATCCGTTCCACCATACAGATGTTCATGAAATTGAAGCTTTTGGACCGGTTTCGACCATTATGCCTTACCATACTCTTGATGATGCTATTACCTTATCTCAAATGGGTAAAGGATCTTTAGTATCTTCTATATTTACCTTTGATGATCAAATTGCTAAAGAATATGTTGTCGGAGCAGCATCGCATCACGGGCGTATTTTAGTAGGAAATAGAGAAAATGCAAAGCAAAGCACGGGTCATGGATCCCCACTACCTATGCTTACACACGGAGGTCCTGGTAGAGCTGGTGGTGGAGAAGAAATGGGAGGAATGCGTGGAATTAAACATTACATGCAGCGTTGTGCAATACAAGGAACACCGACTACGCTAACAGAAGTAACCGGAATATATCAGGCACATTCAGAATATAAGGAGTCTGGTAAGCACCCATTTGCTTATCATTGGGAAGATATCCAACCAGGGATGTCCCTTAAAACGCATAAAAGAACTGTAACAGATACCGATATCATCAATTTTGGTAATCTTACTTGGGACCATTTTTACGCACATACCGATATCACCTCACTAGAAGGAAGTATTTTTGAGAAACGAACAGCACATGGATATTTTATTCTTGCTGCGGCTGCGGGGCTCTTCGTGTACCCTAATAAAGGGCCAGTAGCAGCTAACTATGGATTAGAAGAATGTCGATTCTTACGCCCAATTTATCATAATGACACAGTGTATGTAAGATTAACTTGCAAACAAAAAATCGATAGAGATCATCGTGGTAAAGAATTGCCGAGCGGAATTGTAAAATGGTTTGTAGAGGTATATGACCAAGAAGACGAATTAACGGCAATTGCTACGATTTTAACGATGGTACAAAAAAAATCACCGTTTATACAAGTAGATCGATCAAATATTGAAGGATATTTAACCAAGCTAACCGAAGATGCTAAACCTAAGTGGGGAATTATGACGGCGCAGCATATGTTAGAGCATATAGAGAAAACCATAAGGATGGGTGCTGGGGAAATACAAGATTTTGAAATCGCTACACCAGAAAAGTATTTGGAAAAAGTGCAAGAAATGGTGTATAATCATAAACCTATGCCTAAAGGGCACAAACACCCTTTAATGAAAGAAGGAGTAGTAGAGGATTTAATTCACGAGGACTTGTCCACAGCCAAAATAAAACTGTTAGAAGCCATGGATGAATTAGAAATATATTTCAAAGAAAACCCTGAAGCACTAACGAAGAATGCGGTATTTGGAGAGATGAATAAGTTTGAATGGGATCTTTTGAACCTAAAGCATTTGAATCACCATTTTGAGCAATTTGGACTGTTTAAATTGAAATGAAACAAATAAATGTCATGCTACACCTGTCAAAGTACTGATCTAATAATAGTATAAATACAAATTAAGTTGACACAACCATACGTAAATATAACAACAGAAAACGGAGTAGGAACTATAGAGTTTTTTCATCCAGCGCATAATTCTTTACCTGGTGATATTTTAGCAAAATTAGCCCAAACTATCACAGATGCCGGTAGTAATGATGCAATTAAGGTGATTGTTCTAAAAAGTGGAGGAGACAGAACTTTTTGTGCAGGAGCCAGTTTTAAGGAATTGATCAATATTAATGATTCAGAAACTGGTAAGGTTTTTTTCTCTGGATTTGCCAATGTGATCAATGCAATGCGCACATGTCCTAAATTTATTATTGGACGTGTACAAGGTAAAACCGTTGGAGGAGGAGTAGGAGTAGCATCTGCTACAGATTATTGCATGGCCACTAAATTTGCTTCTATCAAGCTAAGTGAACTAAATATAGGAATAGGGCCTTTTGTGGTAGGACCCGCAGTAGAACGAAAAATAGGACTTTCTGCGATGTCACAGATTGCTATTGATGCAAATTCATTTTATAAAGCTGAATGGGCAAAAGATAAAGGATTATTTACTAAAGTTTTTGAAGATACAGAAACGTTGGATGCTGCTGTAAAAATTTTTGCAGAACATTTGTGTACATATAATCCTGAAGCCATGAGAGATATGAAGAAGGCTTTTTGGGAAGGAACAGAGCATTGGGATACACTATTAGCAGACAGAGCAATAATAAGTGGTAGACTAGTGCTAAGCGAGTTCACTAAAGAAACATTGAAACGATTTAAGTAATTTATGATGTATGATTTTAGATCTACAATTTTCATGGAGGTAACAAAATCGTACTTTAAAAATCTAAAATTAACATGATATACACATTCAAGGGATACACGCCAGTAGTTCACGAAAGTAGTTTCGTTCATCCATTGGCTGCGGTAACTGGTAATGTTATTATTGGAAAAAATTGCTATATCGGTCCTGGAGCAGCTGTACGAGGAGATTGGGGTGAAATTGTTATAGAAAATGGAGTAAATGTACAAGAAAACTGTACAGTACATATGTTTCCTGGTAAGTCTATGTTGCTTAAAGAAAGTGCCCATGTAGGTCACGGTGCAGTGATTCACGGAGCCAGTTTAGGACGTAATTGTTTGATAGGAATGAATACGGTAATTATGGATGATGCAGAAATTGGAGATGAATGTATCGTAGGTGCGATGTCGTTTATAAAGGCAAATGCTATTTTCCCTAAAAGAAGCTTGATTGTAGGGAATCCAGCACAAATAATCAAAGAAGTAAGCGATGAGATGATTCGCTGGAAAACCAAAGGAACAATGTTATATCAGCAATTACCCATGGATTGTTTGGAAACGTTACAAGAGGTTGAACCCTTAAGAGAAGTTCCAAAAGATAGACCAACGCAAGAAGCGTTTTATAAAACATTAGAAGAATTTAAAAATAAATAAAGAGCAATTGTCATCCCAGACTTGATCTGAGATCCATAACGAAAGAGTTAGATTTATATATTCCAGCACTTTTATGCTAAGCCAGATTGAAGAATCAGAATGACAAATAAGCTATAGAAAATATAATAAGAATAAACTAACAAACATTAGTTAATCCACATGTCAAGAGTAGAATTAAAAATGCCCAAAATGGGCGAAAGTATATCCGAAGCTACCATTCTTAACTGGTTAAAGAATGTAGGTGATCCTGTAGAAGAGGATGAAACCATTCTTGAGGTAGCTACAGACAAAGTAGATTCTGAAGTGCCTTCTCCATGTAATGGAACTATAGCAGAATTACTTTTTCAATCTAATGATGTTGTTGAGGTTGGTAAAGTAATTGCTATTATTACCGTCAATGAGAATCAGAATGTTGTAAATAAAGATTTGAAGAGAGGAACAAACGAAGCTATACGTACTAAAGATCAGGCAGTAGCCAAGTCGTCAGTTCAAATTGATTCAAAAACAAGGATTACATCTGATTTTAAAATTAAGCATACAGGTGACAATGATGGGTTTCTTTCTCCTTTAGTGATCAGTATTGCCCAGAAAGAAAACTTGACAATAGAAGAGGTAGAAAATATTACTGGTACTGGTGATGGAGGAAGAATTAGAAAGAGCGATGTAATGCTATACCTTAAAGACAGAAAGTATCCGTTGCCTAGCAGACCACAACCTGTTACACCGAAACCATCCTATAATCCACCTACCATTTCTTACGCAGAAGAAAAAGATCGTATCGTAGAAATGGATCGTATGAGAACCATGATTGCAGATCATATGGTATATTCTAAACACACATCGCCTCATGTAACAAGTTACATCGAGGTGGATGTCACTAACTTGGTGAATTGGCGAAATAAAGTTAAGCTGAAATTCTTAGAAAAATATGGAGAGAAATTAACATTTACTCCAATTTTTGTAGAGGCAGTGGCAAAGGCAATTCAAGAATACCCGATGATTAATGTTTCTGTGGACGGCAAGAAAATTATAGTTCATAAAGATATCAATATTGGTATGGCAACGGCATTACCTAGTGGTAATTTGATTGTTCCTGTGGTAAGAAATGCTAATGAAAAGAACTTGTTAGGTTTGGCGGCAAAAGTAAATCATCTGGCAACTAATGCAAGAAACAATGCACTAACACCAGGTGAAATAGGGGGTAGTACGTTCACGATTTCTAATGTAGGAACTTTTGGTAGTCTGATGGGTACTCCTATTATCAATCAACCAGAAGTAGCAATTTTGGCATTGGGTATTATTAAGAAGCGCCCCGAAGTTATTACTACCGATAATGGAGATGAAATTGCAATTAGAAGCATGATGTATTTGTCCTTGTCTTTTGATCATCGGGTAGTAGATGGGTTTTTAGGTGGTTCATTCTTACGTAAGGTAGGTGACGAACTAGAAGCTTATGATATAAGTAGAGAGATATAATTAATATAAATGCGCAAGGGATAATAGTGGTATCCTTTTCTGTCTCTTGGAGCGGAGTCGAGAAGTAAGACAGAAAAGATATAACGAATAGCCCAATCCCGAGAGGTACGATTCGGGATGCGCCCAAAATAAAAAAAATGGAACAACAAATCAAAATTACAAGAACCTCAAATTCAAAACTAAAGGATATTGATTTTGATACTATTCCTTTAGGAACGACTTTTACGGACCACATGTTTATCTGCGAATTTAAAAATGGAATCTGGAACGACCCCAGGATTGAACCAATGAGCCTAATACCAACACATCCTGCAGCGATGGCACTTCATTATGGACAAGCTATTTTTGAGGGAATGAAAGCAACCGTTGGAAAGGACAATACACCGTTGCTTTTTAGGCCAGAGGAAAACGCAAAACGTTTTAACCATAGTGCAGCAAGATTAGGAATGCCTTCGGTTCCTGTTGATCTATTTTTAGAAGCGATCAAACAAATTGTTGCAGTAGAGCACAACTGGATTCCTCCACAAGACGGAAGTGCATTATACCTGCGACCGTTTATGTATGCTGATGAACCATTTATCGGTATGCGTGCAGCTACCAGCTATAAATTTATTGTAATCTGCTCTCCTGCCGGTCCATTTTTTACTAAAAAAATTAGGCTATACGCAGAAACTGAATATATCAGAGCAGCAGATGGTGGTACCGGAGAAGCAAAAGCAGCAGGTAATTATGCAGCAGCCATTCTGCCTACAGAAAAAGCCAAGGCCAAAGGATATGATCAGGTTTTATGGTTAGACGCTCACGAACATAAATATATTCAGGAGGTGGGTACTATGAATATATTTTTTAAAATAGATGGTCATTTCATAACCCCAAAAACGGATGGGTCTATCTTAAAAGGAATCACTAGGGATAGTGTGATTACCTTGCTAAAGGACAAAGGATACAAAGTGGTAGAAAGACCGATCACTATTGACGAGATTATCCGGTATTCTGAGGAAGGAACATTAGAAGAGGCTTTTGGAACAGGCACTGCGGTAGCTATTGCAATGATCGAAGCCATTGGTTATCGTGATGAAGTAATCACGTTGTCTGATAGTAATCCAGTAAGTCAAGACATAAAAAAGACATTAGATAATATTAAGACTCAAAAACAGGAAGATAAATTTGATTGGATAATACCTGTTTTGGTAGAAGAGAAGGTCGGATAAGTGTCATTTGGAAATAAGAATCTAGAATTGCGAATAATCGTAATGTATAAGTCATACCTCAAAAATTAAAGAGAGATGTTAGCTGAAAAAACAATAGCAAAAGAAGTTCTGAAAAAAGCGTTCGGTACATTATGTACTGCCAAAAGCATGACAGAACTATATGAAGAAAATTTTAAGACAGTTTCAAAATATGTACATGCTACATCCAGAGGGCACGAAGCGATTCAGATTGCTGTAGCTATGCAATTATTGCCTCAGGATTATGTGTTTCCATATTATAGGGATGATGCTATGTTGTTAGGAATTGGAATGAAGCCTTATGATTTGATGTTACAATTATTAGCAAAGAAAGACGATCCTTTTTCTGGAGGAAGAACGTATTATTCGCACCCCAGTCTGAAAGATAATGATAAACCAAAGATCCCTCATCAATCCTCGGCGACAGGTATGCAGGCTATTCCTTCTACAGGAGTAGCTTTAGGAATGCAGTATAGGGAACTAGTTGGTTTAGATGAGAATGTTAAGGAAAAACCTTTTGTGGTTTGTTCGTTAGGTGATGCTTCGGTAACGGAAGGAGAGATTGCAGAAGCATTTCAAATGGCAGCGTTAAAACAGTTACCAATATTATATGTGGTTCAAGATAATGGTTGGGATATTTCTGCAAATGAAGCCGAAACCAGAGCACAAAGCGCCTATGCGTATGCAGCAGGTTTTCACGGACTGGAAGCAATTACTATTGATGGAGCCAACTTTACAGAAAGTTATTTAGCTGTACAAGATGCAATTCGAACGATAAGAGAAGAAAGAAGACCAATTTTAGTGCACGCAAAAGTACCGTTGTTGAATCATCATACATCTGGAGTACGAATGGAATGGTATCGAGATGATTTGGAAGAAGCGAGATCTAGAGACCCATATCCAGTTTTAAAAAATCAACTACTGGACGCTGGTTTTGCTAAAGATGAATTGGATCGGATGGAAGCAGAAGTAAAAGAAACAGTTGCAAAAGATCTTCAGGAAGCAATGAAAGCGAAAGATCCCATACCGGAAGATTTGTTTACCCACGATTTTGCACCTACTTCAATTACAGAGGAAACAGGAGAACGATCTCCTTCTGATAAGGAAGCGGTAGTGATGGTTGACTGTGCTTTATTGGCTGTAGAAGAATTAATGCAAAAACATAAAGAATGTTTATTGTATGGGCAAGATGTTGGGGGTCGATTGGGTGGCGTGTTTAGGGAGGCAGCCACACTGGCTCAAAAATTTGGTGATGAACGCGTTTTTAATACTCCAATCCAAGAAGCTTTTATCGTTGGGTCAACCGTAGGAATGTCTGCTGTAGGACTGAAACCTATTGTAGAAGTACAGTTTGCAGATTATATCTGGCCTGGACTCAATCAATTATTTACTGAAGTAAGTAGATCTTGTTATTTGTCTAATGGAAAATGGCCGGTATCAATGATCCTGAGGGTACCAATTGGTGCGTATGGTAGCGGTGGACCTTACCATTCATCTTCAGTGGAGTCTGTGGTGACAAATATTAGAGGAATCAAAATCGCATACCCAAGTAATGGAGCTGATCTAAAAGGATTAATGAAAGCAGCATATTATGACCCTAATCCTGTGGTGATTCTAGAGCACAAAGGATTATATTGGTCTAAGGTAAAAGGAACCGATGCGGCTAGAACTATTGAGCCTTCTGAAGATTATATATTACCGTTTGGTAAAGCCAATATCGTTCAACAAATTTGGCAGAAAGATGAGAAAGAAACATTAACCATAGTAACCTATGGGATGGGAGTGCATTGGGCACTTAATGCAACAAAAGATTTAAAGGATGTTGTAGAGATCATAGACTTGCGAACACTCTATCCTCTAGATGAGGTAACCATTATGGAATCTGTAAAAAAGACCAATAAATGTCTAGTGGTAACAGAAGAACCTACAAATAATTCTTTTGCCAGAGCATTATCCGGAAAAATTCAGGAAGAGTGTTTTCGTTATTTGGATGCGCCAGTAATGATTGTTGGTTCGGAGAATATGCCTGCAATACCACTTAATAGTACATTGGAACAAACGATGATCCCATCTACGGAAAAAGTAAAAGAAAAGGTCAAAGAGTTGCTGAGATATTAACAGGATTATAGACATCAACACGAAGCCTCATTCATTTTATTATGGATGAGGTTTATTTTTTGGCTCGAATCTAAAAATGTAAGTTTTAACTTACATAATGAGATTAAATAAGCATTTTAAAGTGTTAAAATACTTTTTTTACAGATAAAATACACAAAAAGTTTGGTGGATTAAGAAATAGTAGTATCTTTACACCAGAGTTAATGAGTTAACGTTTTCATCCTCCCCAAGATGAAAACATTTATAAAAAGTGAGTTTTAATTTTAGAATAAGCCCCTAAATTAAGATGATTTGTGTGAAGAAAAAGAGCGTGGAGACGCTCTTTTTTGTTTTCCAATATTTTTACTAAATGTTCTCTATAATTTTCTTTGTACCCCAAAAATGTAATCTTTCACTTTTTCCAAACATATTTATCGAAAAGATGCTTTTCGCCATAGATTTAGTAAATACAATTTGTAGGTAAAAAACTACATTTTTTAACTTTTTAACTTTTTAAGTATGTTAAAATACTTTTTTTACAGATAAAATACACAAAAAGTTTGGTGGATTAAGAAATAGTAGTATCTTTACACCAGAGTTAATGAGTTAACGTTTTCATCCTCCCCAAGATGAAAACATTTATAAAAAGTGAGTTTTAATTTTAGAATAAGCCCCTAAATTAAGATGATTTGTGTGAAGAAAAAGAGCGTGGAGACGCTCTTTTTTGTTTTTCTAACTTTATTAGTTGAATCATCTATACTGCTATTACTTCCAAGAATGTAAAACTACTTATTTTTTAAACTTAATTAAAATTATTTATTCATTTAAATAAATGACTATCAATTGTTTATAATTTAATTTGATTTTTTTTGGATATTTTTTTAGGGTGTTTTTGATAGATATATGTTTTAGGGTTGTAAAAATTTTAAAAACGTAAAAAAACAATCATGAAAAAAATCATTTTATTATTAACCGTAGCCACTTCGATTATGTTTACATCTTGTAGTTCTGATGATGATAATTCTGGACCAGTAGATGCACAGGACAAATTTATTGGAGTTTGGAAAATAACTCAAGAGTTTGAGGATGGAGTAGAAGTGACTGTCGAGACCTGCGACTTACAGGATGTTCTTACAGTAACAGAAGATGAAAAATTTAGTGGTACCAGTCATGTTATGCAAAATGGTGCTTGTGTATTGGAAGATACATTTACAGGTACTTGGGAAAACTTAGGGAATAATAAATACAAGATTACTTCGGATATGGATGGAGCTGAAGCTGTAGAAGCAACCATTACTTTTTTTGCTAATACGATGACGGTGACATTTAATGATGAAGACGGGGAGTTTAGACAAATATTGACAAAAATATAAGAATCAGTAAAAATTCAAAAAGACAGCAGTTATGTTTATAGCAGTTGTCTTTTTTTATTAAAAATTAAAGCGAAAGACTAAGTCTGGTGTAAAACGAAGAGAGTTATTTTCGAAACCTTGTAAAAGAAAATCTTGATCTTGTCTAATTCCTTGGCTAATGGTGTTTTTTCTGTTATAAATGTTTCGTAAAGAAATACCAATCATTCCATTTACATTTTTATCAGAATTTATATTATATCTATAGGTAACAGAGGCATCCAGCCTATGGTATGATTTGAATCTACTAGAATTAATTCCTCTCGGATCAGTGACTCCACCATCAAGATCAGTATCATCACCGAATATTCTTGTATAAGGTCTTCCAGAAGCATAATTCCATCCTAAAGCGAATTCAAATTGATTGACTTTTAGCGTCTGTGAAAGATTAAATACGTGACGTTGATCAAAACTTCCATTGTAATAGGTGTCCTGCACTAGAGGAAAAGAAGTGATAGTTTTACTAAGAGAATATCCTGCCCAGAACCTATAGTTATTGACTCTTTTTTTTATTAAAAAATCAACACCTATTCGTTCTTCTTTTCCGAAAAATATATTAGTATCATCATCATCGGGAAGTGCTAGGTCTAATAATATCACATCACTTAAAGAAGATATATCTTTTATTTTTTTGTAATATCCTTCTATATCAAAATTCCACCCATTATACGTATACAAAGCGCCAAATGTAAATTGCATACTTTTTACTACTTTAATAAAAGGAATATCTATTTCTTCACTACTAGAAGAATTGTTAGAGAGAATCCAAATATTATCTGCAGCTGGAAGAGTTGGAATTCTCCCAAATACACTACTGCTATTAGTGAGGTTGTTAAGTTGTTGATTTTTTAGTTCTGCAGAAGTATTAAGTGTAAGATTATTCCATAATTTATAAGAAGAAAACATACGGGGCTCTATAAAAAAAGAACCAATATTACTTAATTGAGAGCCTCTTATACCAATATTTATAAATGTTTTGGATGTTTTGTATTTATATTCTGTGTATAAAGTGTGATTGTTTCCGCTTCCATTTAGGGAGATTCCATTTTCTTGAAAATCTGGTTCATTATCAGGAAAAATAGTTTTGATTTCATATTCCGCTTGATTATAGGTAAACTGATATCCTAGATCAAGTGATTGTTTTTTATCAATAGGTAAGTGTAACCTATATTCTCCTCCTATATCTTTAAGTGTATTGTTTAGAATTTCAGTATTATCATCAGTATCATTTGTTCTATCTTCTATTTTGCTATATCGCTGATCATAAGATGAAAAATAAAAATTCACATTTTGATGCACATTATTACGATACTTTTTATCCCAATTAAGACTAAAACCAAGATTTCGAACCTTTAGAATATCTTGTACTCCTACTTCCGTATTAAATTCTGGTATTGCGATACTTTTAATATTATCAAGTCTATTTTCGGCAAAAATAGAACTGAACTTTACCGTATTATTTTCATTGGGTTTCCAAAGGATTTTGAGGTTACTATCTGAAAAGTAAAAATCATCTTGTCTAGATCTTTCTTCTGCTGTAGCATCATCTCCCACATCTGGGATAGTCGCTCGGGTGTTTTGAAATACTTTTCTAACTAGATTGTTATAGGCTATATTTTGATAGATATCTGTGGTGGATCTGCGACCAGCAAGTAAAAACCCTATTTTATTTGATAAAGGGACTTTTATATACGCATCTACATGTGTTAAATTAAGACCTCCTCCCACTTGGTTTTTTTCAATAAGATCATCATCAGATTTTATATCAATTACTCCAGATATTCGATCTCCGTATCGCACACTGGTGCCACCACGATATACGGTTACACTTTTAGTAATATATGGATTAAACGAAGATATTTGATTAAAAAAATGGCCATTATGATACATCTTGATTCCATCCCAAAGCACTAAATTTTGGCCAGGAGTTCCTCCACGAATGTATAATCCAGCAGGATCTTCTGTTGGGCTGGCAATACCTGGGATCAATTGTAAACTTTGCAATACATCGGGTTCTACAAGTCCTGGTAGGATACGGAGTTTTTTCGTTGATATATTTACTGATGCATCTTGATTTTTTTGTATCCCTCCGGTAAGATATTCTTTAACAAGAACCTGACCTAAATTTTGGATTTCAGGTTGTAATCTAATAGTATCGCAATTAGTGGTTAACTTAGAAATTTTAATCGTTTGGTTTTTGTATCCTAAATATGATATGGATATAGAATCATAAAGGTGAAGTTGTAAATTAAAAGTACCTTTTTTGTTCGTAATTCCAACTGTTTTTTTATTTATGAGTATATCAGCTTGAGGCAGTTCAAATTGAGAGACTGCATCTATAACGATACCACAAATATTTTTTATAGTATCATTCTTGATTAAAATATAATCGTTTTCGCCTATTTTTTGTAATTGGTAAGAAGTCTGAAGCTCTAGCATCCTTTGTAATGAAGCAATAGACAAACTCTCTTTTTGTACATCTAGTAAGATGTTTTCTGCAACATCCACATCATAAGAAAGGTCGAACTTTAATTGGTTTTCAAAAGCTTTTAATATAATCAATAGGGGTTGAGTTTCAGATGTCTTTGGTATATCCACAGTTTGTGAATAACCAATGATGAAACCGAAAAATATTAAAAATGTAGTTAGTTTAAATAATCTCACTTATTTTTTAACGATATATTTTTTTTAGTATTTATTGTATAACTAATATTCATAGGTTCAAAACAAGTTTTCAATGCATTTTCAAGATCATTGTGTACAAAAAATCCAGAGAATAACCTATTAACATCAACCTCATTAGTAGTGATATGAATATCATATTGCCTTTCTAGTTCTTGGATAAGTTGTTGTAAAGTAACTTGACTAAATGTACTTTTACCTTGCATCCAACTCGGTCTAAATCCTTTAACTTCTTTGGAATCTATAGAGCCTTCGGTATTAGATTTAATGGCTTCTCCAGAAGTTAAAACAACTGTTTCTTTTGTGTTTCTTACTTGTATTTTTCCTTCAAAACATTGTACTTCTATATATTTATTTCGGGAATAAACATTAAATTCTGTTCCCAGAACTGTAACGTTACCATTTTTAGTTTTTACAGTAAAATTAGAACCTTTTTCTACATCAAAAAAAGCCTCTCCATTTAGGTAGATGATTCTATTCTTGGTAAAAGATTTTTTATCATATTCTATAGAGGAATCCGAATTTAAAGTAACTACAGATTTTTCTGGTAGTGTCCAAGTTTTAGTTTCGGCCATTTCCGTGCGTACCTCTATCGTAGTGAAAAACACTGTTCTCAATCCAAATAATATAACAACTACTGCCGCAGCGGCATATAACCAAAATCGGGGTTTAATTACTTTACTTTTGAGGATAGTCCTATATGCTTTGTTATACTCCTTTTGATTCTCAAATCCTTTATCTATATCAAAAACGGGGCGTTCAAATTTTTCAACCCCTTGTAAAATATCTTTATAGGCTAGATAATCTTTTGAATTTTCAAATTCTTGCTTCTCTTCTTTAGAGATATCATCTGCCAGCCATCTTCCTAGAAAATCATCCTTATCCATAATATTTGGTATTATTACTACATCTATAACAGGAAACCTTACAATACTTCATAGCGAAACTTACACATTACCTATTTTTTTTCTCAACTCTATTAATGCTAACTGCATTCTTTTTTCTATAGCTTTTACAGAGATATTAAGCATTTCTGCAATTTCTTTATACGTTTTCTTTTCTATTCTATTCAAAAGAAAAACTACTCTTTGACCTTCTTTCAGCCCTGCAATTGCTTTGTTTAAACGATCCATGAATTCCTTTTCTTCCATCTGAAATTCTGGGGATTCATTGGTATAATGTTTTTGTTCGGTAGATTTATATTTTAATACAATTTTTTGATGCTTGTAATCATTGATAGAAGCATTATTAGCGATTTTATATAGAAAACTCTTAGCCGCTCCAAAAATAATTTTAGAACAATTTGTCCAAAGTTTTGCAAAACTATCCTGCACAATATCTTGGGCTTTTTCCATGTCGCCATATTTATAATATAGGTAATAGCATATCTTTTCTGCATGTTCTCTATACAGTTGTTCATATACTTTCTCATCACAAACACTTATCGCATTTTCGGGCATTCGATATAAAATTTGGGTGAATTATAAGACTACAATGTATCTTTATTAAAGATATCAAATTACCAAGAATAACCTATAGAAAACTCTAAAATAGGTTCAAGAGTACTCGTCTCCGAATATATGGCTTCTATACCACTAGCCAAACCTATTGTAAATCCACTATTAAAAATCCATTGATAACCTGACTTAACAGCTCCTCCTATAATAAATGCTTCGTAATCATTGTTATTGGAGTCTGTGGGTTCCTCAACATCTACATCTTTATAACCACCGATTATCCCTGGACCTACAAACCAACCCTTAAGAGCATTTTTATGTTTTGATAAATAATATCTACCATCAATTTCTATTTGAACTATGTTTGTTGAAATAGTATACTGTCGTGAACCAATTCTATTGGTGTCAGAAGTATACGATTCTCCAAAAGCTTGAATATTTAAAGACCAGTTATTTTTTATAAGACGTTCATATTCGATGTTTATTCCAGATCCAAATAAGGTTGGTAGCGGTAATAATCGAATACTATTTTTATAAGTATTGTCTAGTATTTTATTCATATCACCAGTTTTAGTTTCTTGAGCGTTAATCATAATCGTGAAGAATACGATAACTATTTGAAATATAATGTTCTTTTTCATCTTGTTTTTTTAATTATTTTTAATTGTTTTTGAAATTAACAACCCTAAAACAAAATGAAAACATTATACCCTACCTGTAATTTGTTTATTTTTTCGTAAAAAGAGAAAAAGAAAGAAAAATACTACAAATAATAAAAAATTAATCGTTTTAAAAAGATAAAAAGCATTTAATTTAGATAAAACACCAAAAAAGTTTGGTAGATTAAAAAATTGTAGTATCTTTACACCAGAGTTAATGAGTTAGCGTTTTCATCCTCCCCAAGATGAAAACATTTATAAAAAGTGAGTTTTAATTTTAGAATAAGCCCCTAAATTAAGATGATTTGTGTGAAGAAAAAGAGCGTGGAGACGCTCTTTTTTGTTTTCTAATCTTTTATATGCCTTCTTAGGTTGACAATCTATAGTGTTTTAATGTAAAAAGCTTTTTCTATATTTTTAACGAACTTTAATTAACATTAAGGTTTAGAATTTCTTTGATCAGAGACTTACATTATTTTTTCAAAAAAACTATCAACTACTTTTGAAAATTATTTAATTCATAACTGCTAAGTCTTTAAATTTACTAGGTTGGTTATTCATTTGCGTAAGCTTTTGATTTATTTTTTTTTCAGAAGTATTAGATAGTAAATCCCATGCTATCGCTTTTCTATACCTAAAGACTTGATCGTTTTGTATTGGATCTATTACAATAAGATAGATCCATTTATTATCTAGGAGTGCTTTTAGATTTTTATTTTTCTCTACGATTTCAGAAACTCGCTCTATTGGTGCTTTAATCACTACTGAAAGGCGTAATGGTTTGTGGTATAGTTGGTCATCGGATTTATATAAGGATTGTAACGGTAGTCCTATCTTTAGATCTCCTCCGTTTCCTTGTACCACACCAAATTTACCCGTGATATTATGCGTAATTTTTGATCCTCCACCAAAAGTCTCATTATCCACAGTAGAGAAGTAGTAATGATTATTGATCCACTGTGTTACTACCATTGGTCCCTGCAGTATACCTTCTAATGATTTTCCCGTTATATCAAGCTTCCAGTTGTAAGAGTGCAGAAAGCATTTGCCTTCTAGGTTTATGTTTTGTGTCATACTTCTGGGACCAACTATAAATCCGGCATTTTTAGCTAATCCCCATTCCGGTCTTGTTTCAGCCCAATTATGTGCTTTTCGCTCAGCAGTTGTTATGCTTTTTATAGTGTTGCCGAATCTGTCTCCTGTAGCCGATTGTTGTGCTTTAGCTAAACTTACTTTTACGGCATTAAGATAAGGAATGTGAGATGTAGGAACGTTTGAGTCAAATAAAACAATTTCATCTGTGGTTGTATTATGTTCAGCTCCAATAAATAATGTGTCTTCTGGGATTTTAATTCCATATTTATCTCGTAGATCTTTTTTAACTTCGGGTTGGTTCGCCAATTTTGCCAATGTTCGGGCATTATTTCTTCCTGGGCTGGCTGCACAAGCACCACAGTCTAAACTGGATCCAAATGGATTATTAGCAGAGTGACTGCCGTGTCCTACAAAAAGTACTAGAGTCGAGAAACTTTCCCATCCCATAAGATCGAATCCTGATTTTACAATTCCCACTTTTTCATCTAAAGAGATCCCTATTGGCTCTTGATCATTATTTAAATTAATGTGTGGTTCACCTACCGAAGTAACTATCTGTGCCTGTTTCTTTTTTTGTTGATATAGTTTGCCAGGTAGGAGGGTTCTGGCAATTAGGTTTAATCCGTAGAATATCCCTGATCCTTCTACATACCCAAAGGCAGAAGGAAGCATGTTCTTCATACGTTTCAAGAAGTATTTTTTGAACTTTCTTATATCCTGTTTAGCATGGAATCGTTGAAATTTGTTCTCAGAATTTAACTGTGCTCTTTCTTTTACTTTATATGTTGATCCTACAATTGGAGGACACGACTTACGTACAATTCCATCCTCTAAGCTTTCGTAGTCCATTGCTATTCCAAAGAATCCCGCATAGCCATAAGTTTCATAATTTCCATTAGCTTCAATATGTCTTCGGATTAGTTCTGAACGGGTATCAATACAAAATACCATCTGAGCGTCAGGTTTTTCTTTACTGTTAGATGAGAAATCTTTTGTTGATTGTTGTTCTAGCGTTTTTATGAGTTGATTTTGCCAGCTTTGTTCCCAGGCTTTAAGCCAAATATAGTTTAGCGTTAATACGGTGTCGTTATTTTTAGTTGTATTTGTTTCTGGAATAATTTCAAATCCGAGACTTTTAGCAGTTAATAAACGTGCTGCAAGATAGTCAGACATATTTATCGGATATTGCTGTTGCCACTTAGAATCTGATTCCTCTCTATAATTAATATAACCAGTCCACCCTGGTAAAGCAGCAAGATGAGAAGTTAGGATATTTGTATATTCGTGTTCAGGGAATTCTTTTAATACCAATTCTAGCGCATCCAAACTGGTTTTAGGTATTTCTTTTAATGATCTTATGCCAGATTCGGCATCATAGATTACAAGATATCTCCAAGCATTATAAAACCCTTCACTTTTAAAAGGCATATTCCATTCGGCCAAACCCTCATCCATAAAAGCTGCTAGCCATTTAGCCATAATTCTGTCTAGTTCGTGTTGTGGATTATTTACTTCAGATAAGGTTAGCTGTTCAATACGCTCCAGATATACATTGGGAGATTCCGTAAAACCTTCTTGTACTAATAGTTTGGTTATTATTTTGGTGTCAATTTCACCGTTGTTCCAAGCTTGACGGTACATTGCTGCTTTTGGAAACACGCTGGCGTTAAGATCGTTTTGAGCTGATTTTACCGCTTCTTTAAAAGAACTGTTTTCATATCCTGATAATGGATTTGAAGCTACAAAGGTATACAGTGGCCAGGTTTTTCCTATAACTTTTGATGCTTTATCAATACTACTTAGAATAGCTGGATTCATATGGATTTTGATTTATACATTAAAACTGTTTTTTTATGTGGTTGCGATAGATTCATTAATTGAACATACAACCATGGTAACCTTTGGTACCCCCCTAATTTCATCATAAAGAATCCAAAAAGGAATATAATCCCAAAAACGATCTGTGTCCAGGATAATGGTAGCGAGTTGATTGTCATTGGAGTATCAACCATTAATATTGTTACACCATTAAACATTAAAGCATACAATCCAATTCCGGTAACGAAAAGGATTGGCATTAGTATAGTTTTTTGCAGCAGTGAAAGGCTGCGCTCCTTTGTAATATTATAAGTTGCTTGTCCTACAGTTATGGCAACAATAAGTATTAAAAAAATACTGCTATCCAGGTTAGTTCCTTTTCCTGTCCAAAAGGCAAAAAGAGCAGCTCCCATAGTCCCGAAAAGTAATACTATTATCGCCTGTAATGATTTAATACGTATAAGTAATGGCTTTTTTGGTGCTGTTTGAGCCACCTCTTCTCCTGATGAAAGAAATAAATAAGCTTTATAAAACCCGTGTAGAATTAAATGTGCTATTGCCGCATTAAAAAAGCCTAAACCACACTGCATGATCATGAAACCCATTTGTGCTATAGTAGAACAAGCTAATTTGTGCTTTACGTTTACCTGAAGCAATTTGGTAAATTGGGCTATGATAGCTGTTAATCCTCCTATAATAAAAAGGATATCTAATGTATTCGATACAACTAGTAGTGAGGCAAACAATGCGAGCAATATTCCGGACCCATTAACAAACCCTGCGTGCATTAAAGCAGATGCTGGCGTAGGAGCAGTCATTGCAGACAATAACCAACGATGAAAAGGATAAATGGCTGATTGTACAATAGCTGCAGCTATGATGAGTAAGGCAGAAGGAACGGTAACAAACATGGGTAAGTCACTGATAATCTCAGTAAGCTTCGATAGAGTAAATACATTACTATAAAAAGCAGGTAGCAATAATCCAGCTGTTAAGAAGAGGGTACCTGTCAGAAAATACTTTAGTGTAAATTTTGAAGCTTCTCTAGCTTCACCCCATTTCTTATTAATCCCAATTAATTGTGACATAAAAACAGCCATTAATAGCCAGCTTATGAGTAATAACACAATATGGTTTGCTATAACCAATAGCAGAACTGATGCGGTAAAACCTAAGCATAGAATTAAAAACTTACCTTGATACTTAAAACCATTTAGGTAATTACCTGCATAACTAGTAATGATGGCACTAAAAAACATTACTGTGGTCCAGATCAGCATACTAAAGCCATTGATGCGCAATAAATTTTTTATATCTATCGTTGGCATATTACTATAATTCAGAGTGATGAATACCAAACCTGCAGCGAACAACACCCAAAATAGGGATGCAATTACTTTGTAATATACCGGGGTTTGTGGTTGTGTGTTTGTATTCACAAAATTACGAGGAATATTGTTCACTGTACGATCTTGAAAATTCATTTTCGGTAGTTTTAATATTTTTATTTTCTAATAAATTTGCACTCGTTCTTTTTACTCGAGATTGTACTTTAATGATCAGTAAACCACCGATAATTAAGGAACAAACTAAAATTTCAGTAAAAAATAACTGATCATTGTTATAGGAAAGAGTGCAAAAGAATAACAGTGTAATACATCCCAAAATAGGTAAAACTTTTGTTTTGAATATTTCCATTATTAAATTATGATTTAATTAATCAATAAGACTTATAGTAAGCGTTCCGCTTATTTTTAGATTTTGGCCTAAAACTCTTATTTCATTGATAAAGTTGCGGGCAATTTCTTTTTCTTTTTCTAATTCTGAGATACGGCCATCAAGAGAATTGGTTTGGCATCCATGATCACCCTCTAACACTTGTAAACGTTGTAATTTGTGAAAATTAATTTTCTCATTGATCAAACTATTAATGACGTGCGAAGCTTCAGAGGGCGTAAATTCACCTTTTACTAATTCAATTTTTTGTTTAGTTGTCTCAGTTTTGATTAATTCTTGTGTTTCCATTAATTGTTTTTTTTAAAGTTAAACTACTTGATGAGTACAAAGGTTAGACAAATAATTCATATATTTTTATTTATATTTGTTATGTAACGCATTAATTTTATTTATGAATTATACACTGCATCAACTTCAGATTTTCTTAAAAATAGCTGAATTACAGAGTGTTACAAAAGCTTCTGAAACCTTACATTTAACACAGCCGGCAGTGTCAATTCAGTTAAAAAAATTTCAAGATCAGTTTCCTATTCCACTTACAGAAGTAGTAGGAAGACAACTTTATATAACGGATTTTGGGAAGGAAATAGCAGCAGCAGCAGAAAAAATACTGAATGAAGTATATGCCATAAACTATAAGACACAAGCATATGAAGGACAGCTTTCGGGTCGTTTGAAAATATCCGTAGTGTCAACGGGAAAATATGTTATGCCATATTTCTTATCTGACTTTATGCGACTTCATAAAAGTGTAGAGTTGATCATGGATGTGACCAATAAATCTCAAGTTGTGGAAAGCCTGGAGATGAATAAGGTTGATTTTGCTTTGGTATCTGTATTACCTAAAAATTTAAAAGTGAATACAGTACCATTAATGGAAAATAAACTTTTTTATGTAGCGAATAAAGATTTTAATATCAAAGCTAGGCTATCTAAAAAGAAACTCTTTGAGGATTATCCATTAATCTATAGAGAACAAGGTTCTGCCACAAGAAAAGCCATGGAAACATTTATTTTAAAGAATAAATTTTCAGTAAGAAAAAAGTTAGAGCTATCCTCCAATGAAGCAGTAAAACAGGCAGTATTGGCTGGTTTAGGTTGTTCAATAATGCCGTTGATAGGTATCAGAAAAGAATTGAAAAATGAAAATTTACAAATTATTCCTGTAAAAGGTCTACCTATAAAAACCACATGGAATCTAATCCATCTAAAATCAAAAAAACTATCTCCAGCAGCTGTAGCTTACATGGATTTTGTAGCAATAAAAAAAGAAGAGATAATCCAGAAAAATTTTGCTTGGGTAATTGACTTTTAAAATCATTTTACCAAAACAGATTTCTATAGTTTTTAAACACTTTTGGTGTATTCTTCTTTATATAACGAAGAATCTACATGTGCTTTCAGTTAAACCTAAAATCTTTAATCAAAAATGTTTTTTCATAGTGATAAATTTTGGCATAATTGGAAATAGATTAAAGCTGTCGCTAATGTCTCTTTAGTTCAATTCAATTATTGGTTAAAGTTTTGGCATGTATAGATTGACCAATTTTGATGTGATTCCCTTTCTAAAGCATACTATGGGATTAGCTCATAAGATATTTGTTAGATGCATAAAAACGTATAGAGAATTTGAAGAGAAACAGGATTTCGATCTGGTTAAAGATCCTGTTTTTATTTTATTGTATTTTGATTGGTAAAGGGTTGATAAATAAATCTTTATATTAGACCATACATTGGAAGACAAATTTTATGGATAATATATCGACGATTATTTTAGCGGCATCTCTATGTATCATCATGCTAGGGATGGGACTATCACTAGTTACGGCGGATTTTAAGAGAATACTTATGTATCCAAAAGCCATTTTAGTAGGGTTAACCAATCAAGTTATAATCTTACCACTAGTAGGTTTTGCCCTTGCATCTTTGCTTTCCTTACAATCCGAAATTGCTGTTGGGATTATGATATTAGCAGCTTGTCCAGGTGGGGCGACCTCTAATTTGATTTCGTATTTGGCAAAAGGAGATATTGCTTTGTCCGTAACATTAACTGCTTGTAGTAGCCTGATCACAATAATTACGATACCGTTTATAGTCAATTTTTCATTGTTTTATTTTTTATCCGGGGACCAAACCATCCAATTGAATGTAATGGAAACCATTGTTCAGATTTTAGTGATTATTATTGTACCAGTCGCTGTGGGCATGTTGATTAGAAAATACAATGAATCTTTTGCTTTAAAAATGGCTAAACCGGTAAAAATTGCTTCTGCATTGGTGTTAGTTTTAGTTATTGTTGGTATTTTGATTAAAGAAAAAGACAATTTCATGTCTTATTTTCGAGAAGCGGGTCTGATAGCTTTATTGCTCAATAGCTTAACAATGTTTATAGGGTACTACTCAGCTAAGTTATTCAAGGTTCATCATAAAGGTGCCATATCTATTGGAATTGAATCCGGTATTCAGAATGGCACGTTAGCTGTTTCTATTGCTATTGCCCTACTTCATAATACCTCATTTGCGATAGCTCCTGCAGTATATAGTTTGCTAATGTTCTTTACAGGAGGACTTGCGATTTTTTTCGGAATTTACAGTAAGAAATAAGAAAACCTGATATTTTCAAACTTTTCTTTTATTGAAGTTCGAACTTCAATGAAACAATAAACCAAATTTTGATGCAAAATAAATGAGCCCATTTATGAAGAATCTGTAAAACCCAAGTAGGATTATACTACTATTTTTGTGTATTTTAGATAAGGTATTGGGAATCGAACCCAAGACTCCCGCGATATAGTCGCGGTACTCTACCACTGAGTTATACCTTATTATTAATGCTATTATTACGCAAGGATGAGCACTTTAGAAATGATGGAATAGACCTATATTAGAAAACGTGAACATTTCAAACTTTAGACCAAAATTTTATTAGCACTCTTTGATAAAGCAGTGTTTTTATAATTTATTTTTGACAATTTGGATCCTGCCGTATGCCATTGCAAGAGAAATTGTAAGCCGCTGAGATAAAAAGGGTTGGTATGTTCTTAACTAAAAGTTGAGTGCTCTTCCAGTTATGCTAATAGTCAATTATGTTTTCAGTAAATCAATAAACTATAATATAAAAAAGGCGCCCTATTTGGCCGCCTTTATATATCTTGTGGTTGTATGTCGGTTTATCATCGCATACACTTCCCTTCTATATAATAGACACCATATTTATTCCGATCAGAACAAAATTCCCTTTGTTTACTAAAGAGGTGGTCTATGGTATGTTGTAAATTACTCGGTATCATATTTAGTTTTTTATCTTTTTAATTAGAAAATTATTATTGGTCTTTGGGTCATTTTGAATACAATGCAAAGATCAAATTTTTTTATAATTTTTCAAATATTTTAAAATTTATTTTACTGAAAATCAATTAGTTGTGTTTAAATCGAATCATAGGAATCCTTGTTTGTTTTTCAACGAATATTGGATGTTTTGGCAATCGTCTGTCGCTCTGATGCTTACTTTCCAAGTGTTATTCTTTATGTGCTAATTATTTTTTATTCATTTTAAAAAATTTTCAATAAAAAAAGCGCCCAAGAAATTGGACGCTTATAATTTTATATTATTTTACTTAAATCAATTCATACATAAGGATTAAAACAACCACATAACGTCCAATTTTGATAGGATAGTCCTATTACCCATCGATCATCACACTGACTAAACAGTGATTTCGGATTTATATATCATGTGCTTGTCTTCATTTGTACTACAAATATGGGATATTTGTAGTATAACATCCAAATTTCATTTAAAATGCCTAATCAGTTTATGCTTCTAGTGTAGATAAAATCCTCTTACATATCCTATTTGGCGGGTATTGAAAACATTTTCTTGCTTTAGACTATCAACAATTACTTACTACTTGATCCTTGTGATCTGGATAGTCTGTATTCTTCTGTTCTATTTTGGAGAAATTTAACGGATTTTGTTTCGTCTATATCTATATAAAATGTAATTCTTTATATTATCATCATCTAAGATTGGAAATAATACTACAACTCTTTCTTCTTTTGAGAATTTTTATATGATAGCGTATGCTATAGTACAATTCTCCTGTAAGGGCATCTAAATTCATAATAGCATATGTAAATAAGATAAAAGTTCCTGTTTGGTATAAACAGGAACTTTTTCACATATTATTTAGGAAGCTAACTATAATTGATTTTCCAAAAGTTCAGTTAACGCTTGTGTACGCTCATCTGTTTGATCTACATTAATATAACTGCTATGATCAATGGTCAATACACCTTCATTAAAACTATAGGCACTTTTTGCATAAGCATTATCTGCCTCATCCTTGATGATTATTTTTTTTAGAGTTTCCTGAAGGGCTTCTTTTCCTAATTCATCTGCTGTGATACCTTTAAAAGCATTGATAATAGGGGTAAAATATATCTCTGTAAACGAATTTTCCCAAATATGAGAGTATGAGTTTGTTGAAAGACTATCCCAATCTACTTCGAACGTTGGTTCAAACCCAGCTAATGTGTTAATTTCATTCACAAGTGTTTTATAGGTTCCTTCCTGATATGCTTTTACGATTCTTTTTTCTGCTAATCCCATAGATTTTTAAGTGTTAATTTGTATTTTATATTTTTAATGTTTTCAAAATTAGAGGAATCTTCAGTTTTCTTAAACACTGTTTATAGTAAAACTGATATCACCGAAAAAAGGGGTAAGGCATATCAAGAGTAGTGTCTTTATCAATAAGTGTGTTTTAAATTACATAGTATGATCCCTAAGTCCTTAATTATTTATATTTTTAGCTGCAATGACAGTACAGGATTTTATAAATTGGTTTGGTAATAACCCTAATTTGGTATTAGGCTATTTTGCCATAATTATAACGTGTTCGTTGATAGGGTTGCTTTTTGTAAAGCAATCAAATTTTAAACCTCCTATTAGTTACTTCTATGGAGTTTTAATTTATGCAGTCGCAATTCCTGGGTTATTAGCCCTGGTTTTACTGCTGTATAGCTTTTTCTTTCTAAAAACTAATTTACTTCAATTGGACGTGGTGACATACATTGTTCCTTTGGTTTCAATGATCGTGGCTCTGATTATTATAAACAAAACAGTCCCTATGTCACATATTCCGGGGTTTGGGAAATTATCAGGTCTTTTTATGATCATCATTATTACTTTTATCATTACTTACGTTGTACAGAGAATGTTTTTCGGGGTGTTTTTTGTAGGAAAATTTCAGTATTTGATGCTATTCTTTTTGGTGTTACTATTTGGACTGAAAATTGCCTGGGATCGAATGATAAAATAATGTGGCACAAAATAAATGTAACGTTTTGACAAAGGATTATACCAATAATATATAGGTGTTAGAGGAAAAATTGCTCTTATCTCCTTATACAACGCTTATTTTTTTAAATTTGTTTAAATTCACTGACCATGCTAAAAAATTTAAAATCCCTATTCATAGTTGATGATACTGAGGAAGAGAATAAGAAACCTGCAGATTCCGTAGAAAAAACGGATGCAGGTTCTGATCAAAAACCGACTGCTTCAACACCACCACCGCTTCCTAATAATCCTGTGACTGCTTCATCAGAAGGAGTATTGGATACTAAAATAGTTGAAAAATTATTGCAGGCCATTGAAAAAAATAATCTGGATGGTTTTGATTATCTGGAATATAAGAAATCCTTAAAAGCATTGGAGAAAATGCCAATGGATGAAGCCACTAAATATCGTTCTGCTTTTGCTACCGCTGCTACAATGGGAGTGACTTTAGACAAGCTTTTGCAAACTACTAATTTCTATATTGGTGTTTTGGATAAAGAGAATGAACAATTTTTAGGAGCTTTTAAGAATCAATTTGATAGTAAAGTATCCGGAAGAGAAAGAGAAATAGCTCAATTTGAATCTATTATCAAGGAAAAGTCAGAGGAAATTAAAAAACTGACAGAGGAAATTGCAAAACATCAACAACAAATAGGTGACTTAAAAACAAAAGTTGAAGAAAGTAATAGTAAGATCAATAAAACGCAAAATGATTTTAAAGTATCTTATCATCATCTAAAAGTTCAGTTTGAAGAAGATATTGTTAAAATGAAGAAATACTTAAAATAAATGGACAACAACTCATTGAAACCAAAAACATTTTGGAAAAAACCCGAAGGTAAAACCGGGATGCTATTTATGGGACTTTTAGGAGCCGGAGGATTATATGCATTGTATAAAGCCCTTCCTTTCCTCATTAATATAGTAGAAAACACCTTATATCTTGGGGTTTTATTGGCTGTTTTGGGAGCCCTCATTTATATCGTGTTGGATCCTAAGATGAGAAATCTTATTTTCTATATGTATAAATCCTTTATGCGATGGTTAACAGGACTTTTTATCCAGATCGACCCTATAGGAATTTTAAAAAGTTATATAGATGATCTTCATAGCAACTTAAAGAAGATGAATAAGCAAATAGCTGTTCTGAAAGGACAAATGAAACGTTTGCAAACCATCATCTATGATAATAAAAAGAACATTAATAATAATTTGAAGTTAGCTAGTGCCGCAAAAGAAAGGGATAAGAAAGGAATTATGATTCTTAAATCCAGAAAAGCAGGCAGATTGAAGGAGTCCAACCTGAAATTGGATGAACTCTATAAAAAGATGGAAATTCTGTATCGGGTTTTAGTCAAAATGTATGAGAACTCTGAAATACTTCTCGAGGATATCGAAGATCAGGTAATGGTAAAGGAGCAAGAACGAAAGGCAATCCGAGCTAGCCATTCTGCAATGAAATCTGCAATGAATATCATTGCTGGTAACAATGATAAGAAAGAGATGTTTGACCGGGCCTTAGAAGCGATTGCTGATGATGTAAGTATGAAGATCGGGGAGATGGAACGCTTTATGGAAATGTCAAACAATTTTATGGACTCTATCGATTTACAGAATGGAATATTTGAAGAAGAGGGTTTAGAATTACTCGAGAAATGGGAGAACGAAGGAGTTTCTCTTATTTTAGGAAATCAAAAAGACCTATTAGTGCACGATCAACATAGTGTGGATCTGGATGCACCTATAGTAAAAACCAAAACACAGAATAATCAATACTCAGACTTATTTAATTTTGAGGATTAAAACATAACACTAATCAAAAATCATGGCAAAAGGAAGATTAACACCGTTTTCAAAAATTTTAATTGTAGTACTTATTATTGGAGGATTGTATTTTTTACTAAATAAATTTGTAAGAAATAATCCAGAAGCTAAAGAAAAAATAGAAGAACTGACTTCTAGTGATAAAAGTGGTAAAACCAAAGACGGATACAAAGATGTGATCAATCTTGGAGTAGTAACTTGGGGAGGATATGCTGGTGGACAATATTTTAATGAAGGATTCAAAGCGAATACTGCATCAAGATTTTATAAAGACTACGGATTTAAAGTGAATTTTGAGGTAATTGATGACTTCGATGCTTCCAGAGATGCTTTTAAAAATGGTTCTATAGATTTAATGTGGGCTACCATTGATGCATTTCCAACAGAAGTAGAAGGATTGTCACAATACCAACCGCAAGTTGTATTCCAGGCAGATTGGAGCCGTGGAGGTGATGCTATTGTAGCTGCCAGAGGTATCAATAAAGTAAGCGATCTAAGAGGAAAGAAAATTGCTGTAGCGCCAATGTCACCATCACACTCATTTTTGATTTGGTTGTTAGAAGCTAGTGATATGACCACAAAAGATGTACAATTAATAGAAGTGCCAAGTGCTATTGACGCTGCAGATTCTTTTAAAAGTAATACGGTAGACGCCGCAGTTGTCTGGAGTCCGGATGATGCAGATTGTGTTGCTAAAGTAGCAGGAGCTAAAGTACTAGAAAGTACTAAAAATGCAACGCATATTATTGCCGATGTTTTTGTGTCTAAAAAAGAATTTATTGAAACACATAAGGAACAATTACAGGATCTATATGAAGGATGGATGATCGGAGCTTCAGAATTAAATAGTTCTGATAGTAATAAAAAGAAAGCTGCCAAAATTCTTGCGGAAGGATTATCACAGCCAGAAGATTTCTGTTATGATGCCATTAATAATGTACGTTTAGCAACACACGGTGATAACAAAGATTTCTTCGGATTAAACCCAAACTATACGGGTGTTACAGGAGAAGACCTATACAATAAGATGAAAGTTAAATATAATGCCCTTGGATATAGCACAGCTGGAGCAAAGAGCTGGAGATTATTGTCTACCAAGGATTTAGTGAATAAAACATCGCTTTCTGGAAACTCCCATAATGCAGAACAACAAAAACAATTTACAGCTGTTGATAAAAGCTTAGAGAAAAAAGAGTCATTATCTTCTAAAAAAGTAAGTATCAGTTTTAGAACAGGAGAGTTTCAATTAGACGAAAACTCTAAGCAATTAATAGATTTACAATTTACGCCAATAGCAAAGGCATTTGCGAACGCACGTATCAGGATTGAAGGAAATACAGATAATGTTGGATCCAGAGGACCTAACATTACTTTGTCCAAGAAAAGAGCACAATCGGTAGCAGATTACTTGATCCAAGAGCATAGTATGCCAACAAACAGGTTTATTATCATAGGAAATGGTCCTGATAAACCAGTTCCCGGATGTGAGCAAAATCAAAATGCAGATTGTAAGTCTAAGAACAGAAGAACAGATTTTGAACTGGTAGTAGACTAATGGTAGGGATCAAAAAACTGTTTGAACTTAGAGGGAGCTTAGAATCAAGGGATAAGACCATACTTACAATAATTGGAGCAGTGATTCTAATTGGCTTATGGTTTTTATTGGCAGAGCTTTTATCTACTTCAGTAATTACGCAAGATGAATCTATAGATATTTCTAAGATCACTCAAAGCGATCGAAAGTATTATGAAAGTGATTCGCTTTTAGTGGCTAGTTACGATGCTTTAGAAACAATGAGCATTGAGAAATTGACATCATTTGGACTAAAGAAAAACAAGGTATATCCTTTGTTACCTCCACCAATTAGGGTAATCAAAGCCTTTCCTGACCTGAACCAAAATGACGATGTTATCGGAAATACGTTTTATTCCATTAAATTAAACTTTTTGGGGTATCTGGTAGCTATTTTAATATCGATACCTATTGGTTTTTTACTAGGATTGATTCCGTTATTCAGAGGATTGTTTAGTCAGATTATAAATTCGTATCGTTTCATTCCATTAACCGCAGTAACCGGTATTTTTATCATGTGGTTAGGATTAGGAAGTGATATGAAGGTGTCTTTTCTGGCGTTTGGTATCATAGTCTATCTGATTCCTGTCGTCATACAGCGGATCGATGAGGTCCAGAATGTATATCTCAATACGGTTTTTACTTTGGGTGCTACATCCTGGCAGACGATCAGAACCGTATATATGCCTTATGTGTTCTCTAAGATTATCGATGATATACGAGTATTAACAGCAATTTCCTGGACCTATATTACCATTGTAGAAATGCTGAATAAAGGTGGCGGAATAGGAGAATTGATCTGGACGGCAAAACGACAAAGTAGAATTGATAAAGCTTTTGCAATACTAATAATCATTGTAGTTATAGGAATATTACAAGATCGACTTTTTGTAATGATCGATAGAATATTATTCCCTTTTAAGCATATTAACAAAGGAAACAAACACTAATATGGCATTACAGTTCACAGATAGTCCTCAGGCTCCTAATGTTATAGAGCTTAGAGGTGTATCTCAATCATATGATGGTGGAAAAACCAACATTATAGAAAATTTGGATCTACTAGTAGAAGATAAACCCATGCAGGGACAGTTTTCTGTCATATTGGGAATGTCTGGATGTGGAAAGTCTACTTTGTTGCGATACATCGCAGGATTACAGGAGCCGACCTCAGGGACAGTGTTGGTAAAAGGAAAAGCGGTAAGTAAGGAAAATAGAGTGAGTATGGTATTTCAGCAGTATTCCTCATTGCCTTGGATGACGGTGTTAGACAATGTTGGTTTGGGATTACGTTTTAAAGGGATCTCTAAGAAAGAGCGTGATGCAAAAGCGATGGAAATGATTCAATTAGTTGGATTGGATGGTCATCAAAAAAAATATGCCCAATATCCTACCCTTTCCGGCGGACAATTACAACGAGTAGCAATTGCTCGAAGTTTAATGTCCAATCCAGAAATTTTATTGATGGATGAACCCTTTGGAGCCTTAGATATCAAAACTCGTTTACAGATGCAGGATTTGCTGATTGGTATCTGGGAGAAGTTTAGCCCCACGATTTTATTTGTGACACACGATATACAGGAAGCAGTATACTTAGCAGATGATATTTATATTATGAAACACGCACCTTCACATTTTGTAAAACATATCGATATCGATCTACCATTTAATAGAACTAGAGAAACGAAGCGATTAGCACATTTTGATCAATTAGTACACGAGGTAGAAGACGCCATGATGCAGATTGATGCAGATAGTTAGAATCATAAATGGTTATAAGATGATATTGAATGCTGGTCTGAGCTTATCGAAGATCATAAAGACCATAACGATTCGATAAACCTAGGACAATATTTAATATAAACGAATTAGACAAAGTATGATCAATAGGAAATACCATAAAGCCACAGATCAGTTTTTTTCAAAATTAACACAAGAACATAAAACTTCTTTCTTTAAAGGAAAATCCGTCAATCCACTAAAAATTTTATCTATTTCATCTGCTTTTCCAACACTAAGCATTAAAGATGAAGATCTCTTAGTAATGTACTCTTTAAAAGAGTCTATAGATGAGTTAGATTTAATAATTACCACTAAGTGCATTCATATCGCAGAACACAAGATTATACTGGTAAAAGATGTATTTCAGGACGTAAAGTTTAGCGCTTTTCCAAAAGAACATATTAATTTATTAAATGATTTGGTAGATGATTTTTTGTTGACCAAAAAAGATGAGAGAAAGAGTTTATCAGATTTCACGAATAAGTTTAAGGATTTTGTAAACCAAAAAGAAGATACAACTCAGGAGTTTGATATCGATTATGAGTTTCTGCAAATTCTGAAAAATGAAGGTGAGAAGATTCAGAATCTGGCAGAAGATTTAAACAATAACAAACAATTTTCTAATACAATCAATGCCATTGTTCATAAAACGGATGATGCAATAGAGTTCAAAGCAGAACACGTGATTCTACAAGATATCATTAAGGTATTCAATATGATTTATCCATGGAGTGATAGTAAGAAAACAGTTGCGGATGCTAAGATAAAGTTTTTACTGGCTTTTATGTTCGAAAAATTACAAGGGAATGATATCATCACTTCGTTATCAATAGAGCGTATCAACAAGTTTGTAAAGTCCGAAAAATTTGACAAAAATATAGATATCATTAAAACCGCAAGTCTTTTTGATTTAGGAGAAGAATATAAAAATGAATTTTTACTACCATCTGTATTAAAACGATTGGATAGTCAGCATTTTGCTAATTCCGCATCTTTTTTGTATAGAATAGCTTCTCTAATTACCAAGGCTGATGGAACAATTTCTGAAGAAGAAACAGCTTTGCTAAAGAAGATCAATAGTAAACTACAACATCCAAAAGAGAGATTAGAAGGAGTTAAACAAACAGAGATCGACGAGAATGAAACGTTGGATGATGTGATGGATGAGTTGAATGTGCTCATTGGTTTAAGCAATATCAAAACTGCTGTAAAAGAGCTGTCTAACTTTCTAAAAGTCCAAAAACTAAGAGAAGAAAAAGGCCTGAAAAATGTGAATAATTCGTTGCACTCTGTATTTATGGGACCTCCTGGAACTGGTAAAACAACGGTGGCGCGATTGGTTTCTAAAATATACAGGCATTTGGGGTATTTAGAAAAAGGACATTTGGTAGAAACGGATAGAACCGGAATGGTAGCGGGCTATGTAGGGCAAACTGCATTGAAAGTAGAAGAAGTAGTGAAAACGTCTTTGGATGGAGTGCTGTTTATTGATGAAGCATATTCCTTAGCTAAGGATAATAAAAAAGATTTTGGAAATGAAGCTGTTGAGGTGTTACTAAAGAAGATGGAAGATCATCGAGATCAGTTGGTTGTGATCGTTGCCGGATATCCTGATGAGATGGAAGCGTTTATAGAATCGAATCCCGGATTGCAATCACGATTCAATAGATACTTTACTTTTGATCACTATAAGCCCAAAGAACTTATCGGAATTTTCGAATTGTTTTGCCTCAAAAATGATTTCATTTTGGCCAATGAAGCAAAAGAAAAATTAGAGTTCATTTTCGATAAGTTATACGAAAAAAGACATAAGAGTTTTGGTAATGCAAGAGTTGCCAGAAATTTATTTGAAAAAATTATCGAATATCAAGCAAATCGAATTGTAACTATTACTCCACTAACAGAAGAATTATTAAAGACAATCATTGAAGATGATATCCCACCGATCAATCAAACGGTAGATGATTATTTAAGGTTTCAGAAAGACGAAGAAGAAGAAGGGTAAATTAGCAGCCTATGCACATAGAAAAAGTCTTATCGTACTATCAGGATTGTTATAAACAAGAATTCAGAGATAATGATGTACTTAATTTTTTCGGGACTAAAGTTCATAAACGATTCTTTCTAAATACGACTGATCAGCTGTATCGTGAGGAGGATACCACCTTTATGAAGACTGATTTTGGTGAAGAATTATATAAGTATCTCGAAATTCATCGAAAAGAAAAGACATTTATTGCCTGTAGTTTTTTTATAACCGGAAAGCTTACTTTTTTAGGAAAAAAGCGAACTGTATGTGCACCACTCATAGTAACACCTGCTACATTAGAAATTAATAATGAAGCACAGTATCATGTCAATTATAATTTTGAAGAGAATAGAGCGAATGATGCGTTGTTAAATGTGTTGAAGTCCAATTTTAATCTCGATGATTCATTTGTGTTAGAGCTGAAGTCATTGATTAATGATCTAGCACCTGGTAAACAAGATACAGGAGCAATCGCCAGAAAGTTGAAAGAGAATATAAAAATTGATACGAGTGCGCTGGAAGGGGTACCACAACTTATTTCGGGAGAAAAAATTAGAAATCATCTAAAAGCGTCATCGCTAAAATTACTTCCTGCAATCGCTTTAGGTATTGTCGAGAAATCAAAATCTAGCAGAGATGTTTTGCACGAAATCGATGAAATCAAAGAAAGACATTTGTTTAATGATACACTCAGCGGTTTTTTCTCGAGAAGGAAAATTGAAATTAATTCTGAAAAGAGTTCAAAAGAAGCTGTATGTGTTCCTTCTAATCTTAGTCGGTCACAGTTGGATATTATTCAGGCCGTAAAATCAAATGATGTTACTGTAGTTATTGGTCCTCCGGGAACTGGTAAATCGTACACCATTGCTTCATTAGCTTTAGACCAAGTATATCATAATAAAAGTGTTTTGATCTGTTCTAAATCCGATCAGGCAATAGATGTACTTCAAGATAAAATAATACAAGATTTAGGAGTAAAAGGTCTTTCTATTAGAGCAGGTTCTGGTAGAAGTCACCGTACTACCTTAAGAAAGAAAATAGAATCAATTACTAGGTTTAGAAAATCTGGAGGAGATTTTTTTATTCCTAAAAAGCAAGCTGAAATTGATTATGCTAAAAATAAAATAAAGGAGATAAGCGAAGAAATACAAGAAAGAGAGGGTAGAGAAATTAAAAATGCTGAGCTGTTTTTGGATCACAAGCCTTCTTTTTTTAAAAGATTGAAGCGAAAATATGTTTCTAAAAAAGTATTAGAAGAATATCCTTTTTGGCAGCTAATAGAATTGTTGGATCATTATATTCACCAGAGAAATAAGCTGATTAAAGAGATCATTTCTTTAAAATACCAAGATAAAATTTCTAATTTATTGCAAAAAGATCGAACTTTTTCTCAACTATTGAAGCTTGTAAAAACTAAAGATGTCGTAGAAAGAGATCGTTTATTTCAGGATATCAATTTTATATCAGTATTACAATGTTTACCTATTTGGATTACAAAGTCTACAGATGTTAGCGATGTATTTCCTTTAGAAAACGATATTTTCGATATAGCTATTATAGATGAAGCTTCCCAATGTGATATTACGACAATGATTCCTGTATTGGCCAGAGCTAAAAAAGTAGTAGTCGTTGGTGATCCAAAACAACTAAGACATGTTTCTTTTTTATCTAGACAGGTAATGGAAAATACTGCCAATAATTACGGTCTGATAAAGGGAGAAGATGTTATGAATTATAGGGAAACGAGTTTCTTAGATTATGCGATGGAACGACTTCCTTCTAGCAGTAATATTCATTTTCTGGATGAACATTATCGCAGTGTTCCTAGTATCATCCGATATAGTAATCAGAAATTTTATTTTGATAAGCTAAAGGTAATGTCAGATTTACAAATCCATCATAAATCTTCTGCTATATATTGGGTTTTTTGTGAAGGTGAGAAACTAAAAGATGGAACGAATCTAAAGGAAGCTGAAAAAATTTTAGAGGATGTACAAAAAGTAATTGATCAAGAAATTCAAGTAGCGGCTGGCTTAGCAACGACCATAGGTATTCTTTCTCCTTTTAGAGATCAAGTAAATTACCTAAAGGACAAGATAGAAGAATATGATCTAGCCGCGATAAAGAAGCACAAAATAGCTGTTGGAACACCTTTCGAATTTCAAGGAGAGGAACGTGATCAAATGTATATCACATTTACCATTGATAACAACATAAGCAGTTCTGTTTTTCAGTATTTAGACAGAGAAGATGTTTTTAATGTAAGTATAACTCGTGCTAAACAAAAACAGTTTTTGTATTATTCCTTTGATCCCAAGAATTTTAAGAATAAACATTTATTAATTGATTATCTATCAGAGACTAGAATACACCATCAATATAATCGTGCAGAGGAATATATTGATAATTTCGCAACAGAAGTACACGAGGAATTAATTCAATTAGGAATCCAAGAACAAGATATTATTGTCAATTATTCATTAGCTGGGTATATAATGGATATTTTAGTAACTTTTAACCAAAGAACGGTGTGTATTGATCTGGTTGGATATCCAGGAACATTAGAAAAAACATTTTCTATAGAACAATACAAAACACTCTTTAGAACACAAATACCTATTATTACGATACCGTATACGTACTGGTTGCATAATAAAGAAGCATGTTTGGATC
This sequence comes from Aquimarina ulvae, assembly GCF_053613295.3. Classification (NCBI taxonomy): domain Bacteria; kingdom Pseudomonadati; phylum Bacteroidota; class Flavobacteriia; order Flavobacteriales; family Flavobacteriaceae; genus Aquimarina; species Aquimarina ulvae. The sequence goes on along the minus strand of NZ_JBSIBP030000007.1, from coordinate 87,004 downwards.
ATATTGCAAAGAAGGTTAGAATTAAAAAATGATCATAAAAATGATATTTATTTAATTTCGAAAAGCCGGAAGAATGTAAGAGTATTTAAGATTGAAAAATCAAAAAGTGAAGATAATAAAATCATTATTTATCGGTGTCTTAATGATATCTATTACTATGGGATGTAATATAACTTCATTTAAAAAAGTAAATAATATGACTTATTTTGAAAAGGCTCATTTAATTAAGCAAAAGATTGAAAGAGGTGATTTGTTAATTGGATTGCTACAGACTGAAGATGTAGATTTAATGGTGGACTTATATACTAAATCTGGAGAGTCAGGAAACCCAGCAGGATGGTATGAACTAGGAATGAGTTATTATTTAGGAGCAGGTGTAGAACAAAATGCTAAAAAAGCTTTATCTTATTTTAGATTGGCAGGAGAATCAGGATATGGGATTGATGCTTGGATTAAATATCTGAGAGTCGCATATTTTGCTAATATTGAATCAATTCCTGCTGAAAAAGTCATAAATCTGGTTGAGAAATTAAAGGAAGAAGATCTTAGTGGAGAAGTATATTTGTTAAAAGGATATATGTTGTATAGAGGATACGCATATACAGAAAATTTAAAATCTTCTTTAAATGCACATTATGAATCTGCTAAAAAAGGCAACGCAAATGCTATGTTCGAGTTATGTGTTTATTTTGCTCAGGGAATCGGAGTAAAAGAAGATATAAAAAAATCGTTAGACTGGTGTGTCAAGGCTGCAGAAAAAGACAATATAAGAGCAATTTATAACCTAGCCACCTATTATGCAATGGGATATGAACATATTTTAAAGAATACAGATAAAGCAATTGAATATTACACGAAAGCAGCAAATCTGGGACATGGTAAAGCAGCAGCGCAATTATCAGCAATGTATACTGTTGGTGATGAAGTAGATAAAAATGAAGAATTGGCTAAGAAGTTTTATGAATTAGCTTTTGAACTTGATTTTCAGGTAGACATTTTTTTCGAAGATTTAGGTTTGGATGAAATAGAGATCGAAGATTAAGTAAAGAACGAAATGATCACGGAAAAAAAAATATCTAAATCCTTAGGACGGTCTATTAAATCACCGATTCGCGTAGGTAGTGTTGCAGATTTAAGAATAGATGTAAGTTCTTTTCTTCATTTTTTTAGACCTTTTTTTTCTACGTTACAGGATGATGTATATTTAGTAAGAAGCAAACAAATCACTTTTTTGAAAGCTACTTTTTCTTCGGATTTGGATGCTATAGAGAAACTTCATAAACCCTACTTTGAGGGGGCAAAATCAATAGATGCCTTGGCACATTGGATACAGCAATTAGATGAGAATCAAAAACATGAATTTGATCAGTTATCTACAATTACAAGACAACGCAACATTGCTACTTTTTTGATTGAAATTTGGGATGATCAGTATTTTGTAGAAAGAATAATAGAGCAAGGTTTTGAGCAAGATGTAGATGATTTTAGAGTATGGAAACGTGTTTTTAAACAAGCTAGTAGAAATGCTGTAGAGAACAAATTGTTTTTTGAATTGTTAAAAAGAATGGCTGCTTTGGTGAAAAAGATTCATCCAGAGATTAGGAAAATCCAGATTACTAGTCATTTTATGAGAACCATTTCTAAAGAAAAAATAAAAGGAGAAAATTCCCCAGAAGGAGTACATGAAGATGGTGCTCAATATTATGTCTGCATTGGTAATTAATAGACAAAACATAGTAGGAGCAGAGAGTCAGATTTATGAAAAAACAGATGCAACTAACAATGAACTTATTTATAATAAAGTGTTAGCGCCGGGAGAGTTTATTTTTCAAGCGGATACAGGAGAGGAATTTACTTTCGGGAATGATCTTTGGCATTACGTAACTTCTATTGAACCAGAAGATGTCTCAAAACCTGGAATACGAGATATCATTGGATTTGATATGGATATTTTAGAGTAACGATTCTCCAGTTGTTTCTTCTAGTATTTTTGATTCTTTTTCTATCTGTTTTTTGATAAGCTTAAAACTAGTCTTTTGATATAATTTACGTAATTCGTTTTTTCCTTCTATATCGAATTTAAAAGCAAGTGTCTGAATACATATAATACCTAATGATCGAGATGTCGTACCATAATTAGTTCCTAATTTTACGCTAAAACACCGTTCTAAAATGATAGTAATAAATTTGATGCATTTTTGGTGTTTTCTCATCCCAGCAATAAATATCAAGCCCTTAATTAAATCGATATTCTCTATATATACTTGTTCATACGTGCCATATATTTCATCCTTAGAATTATAGATTTTATTTCTTAATGTAACGCTTCTTAGTTTTAAATAAGCAGATGTACGAACGATATTATACAGGAAAATATCAAATTTATTTTTGTCTGTATTATCAATACACGTATTGATTTGTTTTACAGTATTTTGATTTATTTCTTGACTAAGTATTTTTAGGATTTTAGAAAAATTATGCTGATACTTTTCATTCATACCAGAAAGAAGTTTGTTTACGTGTGTTCCGAATGAATCTGGTAATAATTGAAAAACATATGAAGAAGGAACTAAACTTATTTTACTATTTTCTAGTATTATTCTATGAATAATACTTTTAGCTTCCATATATTCTTTGATAGGTAGGTATTGTATGGATTTAGAACGTAAAAAAGAATGTAAATAAGTATTAAGTTCTGGACTTATTTTATGATCTGAAGAATATTTTTGTAGTTGTCGTAATAAAGGGCGCAATGGATAATAGTAAGGATACGTATTTTTCCATAGTTGAAAAAAATGTGTAAAATCTGTATTGTTCAATCTCATTTTGGAATTAAGAACAAGTTGACTAAGAGCGAGTTTAAAGTTTTCGGGAATCTCTGATTTAGTTTTTATAAATCGTATGTGTTTTGATCGATCTTTTTGGGATATATTTGGTGTGATGAAATAGAAAAACTGCTTTTTAATTTCTGGGTGTGATGTGATTAATTTTTTATAATGTTCTAATGAATTAAAACCTATTTTATAAAGATCCTTATCCTCATAATTAGAGGTCATTTTGGCCTCTTCATAAATGTCAAACAATAACTCTTCAATTTGGGATATATCAGTGTTTTCAATATCCAAATCTATAGTTTCTACAATTCTTTTTTCGTCAGTTAGTGTATCAGGGTTAATGTGTGCTAGTTCTTCTTCTGTTATTTGTAGAGGTTTTTTTACTCCAAAGAATGATAGTATTTTATTGATATTAGTAGACATTAATTATAGTAAAACTATTTATTCCATTACTTTCTTCTAGTATTTTCGAATACTTTAATATTTCATTAGTAATCCAATAAAGAAAATCCCTTTTAAAAGAAACTTGCTGTTCTGATAAAAATTTATAAGATTTTAAGCTTGTAAACTTTGGTGCTCAATAGTTGTATCTATTAATTTTGAATTTTTGAGTAGCTTCTTCAAAGATCGTTTCAGATAATGCTGAAAAACTATCTTTAAATACTACAGTAGTATCAAGATCAATAGTATCTTCTTTAACTTGATCTTTACAAGAGATTTTTTCTAATTCCTGTTTAGTAATCTCAAACGTAGACTTTTTAACGCCAAAAAGAAAAGAAAGAATTTTATCAAATATCATTGGCCGGACTATTAAAGGACACTTTGATAAAAATTAAGACAACATACAACTAATGTCATCCAAAGAAGAACCATAATCAAAACTAAAATCTATATGGACCAAATCTCCTGCTTTTACTTCTTGGGTATTAGTGGTTTTTAATACTGTAGGAGGCATCAAACTATCAGTTCCTGTAAAATTAGATCCTTCTGTAACTTCAACATATGATTCCAGATACAACGCATTTATGGTTCCAGAGAATAATACCGGAACTGAAAAACTAAGTCGTACCCCTTGCCTTTTTTCTTTGAGTAATTCAATCTCATTGACTAAAAATTGTTGTGTTAGGAACATTGGTTGATGTCTTGTGAAATTCACCGGATAATGATGAATATCTGCATCAATTTCGGCTTCGCAAAGTCTTGCAAAATTTACAATCCTATTTGGGAATAGTTTTCCACTAGGTTTTAAAAATTCACGCATATGCTGAAAAATCTGTACCTGAAATTCATTAGCACAATAAATACTCATCAATTCGCCGACTACAAAATCCACTTTTTCCGGTAAATCAACCGTCAATGCATCTGCATAAATTACCTCCACTTTATCGGACCATGGATACTTAGCGATCTCTTTGTTTATGAAAGGAATCAGACCAGGATTGTTTTCGATCAAATATGCTTTTTTTACATATGGCATATATAATTTAGTTAGCGGGAGTGTACCTACCCCAATTTCGCAGACTGTAGCGTTCTTAAGATTATTATGGAGTTGAAATGCTTTATGAAACGCATCTACTCTTTGCGTATCAGTCTCCATGATTTTATAATAGATTTCAGGAAAACCAAAATGAGACTCATCAAATGTCTGTGCTTTTAATAGACTATATTTTAGTATGTCGTAATTGTCTATGATCTCCTCAAATAATTTTTCTTTCATTTCTACCTGATTGTTTTTAGTAAATATAATCATTATGAACCTCAAAGATATAAATCACTAGAAAACTCGAAAAGGAAAAAAACGCGAAAAAGTTTAAAACAAAGGGTAGGGTGTTTTTAAGATTGTGCGTTTTACAATAGAGAATAATAAAACCATACCTTAAAAATATACTTTTATGAACCAAAATAGCAGCAAATTTAGTGTAGACTTTAGTTTCAAAAAAATGCTTCTTATGATATTATTTTTTTGTATTCAACATAGTTTTTCTCAGATAAATAATAAGTCTTATGTTTTCGGTCATAGTCTGGTGAATCATAGTGCTGATCAATCCACACAAAATAGAAGTAACATCCCTGATTGGCTATATTTATTAGCACAACAGGCAGGTCACCAGTATTCTATAGATGGGCAGTTTGGTTTTCTACCATATCAACAATTACCTCCCATCTATCAATGGGGGTTTATTGATGCTCCTAATACCAGAACAAATGAATCGAATGATGATTTTGGTAGTTGGAACTATGATAATGTGATTGTTACGCTAGCTAACTTTATCCAACAGACATCATCACCTTCGCAGAATGCCTTCTGTGAGCAGCAATATATAGAAGATTGTAATGAGGATCCTAATGCGCTAAGTTCTGTTGAGGCGGTACTCAGGATTTTAGACTATACGAGAGAGGAAGAAGCGGATATCGACTTTTATATTTATGAAAACTGGCCCGAGTTTAACGGAACGTTTCCACCGACTTCTGAAGCCGAAGAGGATTTAGAATTTGGTGAGTTTTACGATTATACGAGAGGAGAATTCCACGATTGGTGGATTACACTACAAGACGAATTGCTACAGGTTAGACCAGATGCTCGTGTAAAATTAATACCTGTAGGACCTATTTTAGCAAATTTGTTTTCTGCTAATGGAATATTATCTGAAATATCTGCAACCACACTTTATGAGGATTCTGCACCTCACGGGTATCCTGTACTGTATTTTTTGACCGCTCTCATTCATTACACCGTGCTCTATGCAGAACAACCTCCTGCAAATTTTCAATTTCCTGATGCAGATTTATCAGCTCCTATCCGTATTCCGGATATCGTAAAAAATAATTACACAGCAATTGTAGATTTTATATGGAACAGTTTACAAGGATATACTTTTAGTAATGGTGAAAGTAGAGTCTTTCTGGATCGCCAGATATTATCAGTAGATGATCTATCCATACATACGCTAAAACCAATAATATATCCGAATCCTGGAAATGGTATTTTTAATCTTGAGTTACCTGATACGACAATATATCCGGTAAACATAAAGGTTATCAATACTATTGGCCAAGTAATTGATGAAATTTCCGTTACTGATCATCAATCAACGAATTTTAATTTAGATAAAAAAGGGACGTTTTTTCTAAAAATAGTTGGTGATCAGTATTCGGATATAGTAAAGCTGGTTGTACAATAACTTTACCAAATAAGAAAAAATCATACTGAGCTCATTGAGTAATTTGTACAGGACTATTTTATTTGGGAAATAGTTTCAATGAGCCGAAGTATGATTTCATAATGACATTGTATACTAGGTTTAGTTTATTTTGGGATTAATATTAAAGTCTTTATTAGTCACATCCAAGGTCTGTTCGAGATATCGGATCATTATTAGGGAAACAGTTTCCTGAATTAATTTGATCTGGAACATATCTGGATAAATTAGGGTCTCGTAAACTATTTTCAATAAAAGCTGTAAGGTTATCTATTTCGGTTTTATTTAGTTTTATATCACCAAATTGTTCTGCTAAGTTCGCTGTAGGTACTTCATTGCTTTGAGGCACTCCTTCGATTTTATATTCAATTACTTCTCTTACAGTACTAAAGGAACCTCCATGTCCATAAAATCCGCCATTGTCAGTTAGATTATAAAGAGTAGGGGTTTTAAACTTATAGTTATCCGTAGCAACCTTCGTAAAACCACCTCTTCCTTTTTTGACATCATCAAAATTTACTCCAGGTAATACAACAGCTTCATTTGAGTTATCAAAATCAGCCATGCCAAAGGCGTAGAAGTTTTTATCATTAAGAGCAGGACCGGTATGACACTGATAACATTTTCCTTTACCAAAAAATGCCTTTGCACCCTTTTTCTCATCGTTAGATAAAGCATCATAGTTTCCTTTTAGCCATTCTTGCCAAGGAGATTGATTGGGTAGTATGGTTCTTTCATAAGCTGCAATAGCAAGGGCTGCATTGGTTGTAGAGTACCTTTCGGTTACTGGAGAATCAGGAAAAGCATCATCAAACATTTGCTGATATCCAAAATCGGCTACAAAGTTGTCATCAACTAATAATCGGTGCACTCCTTGTCCTTTTATAGCTTGTACTTCAACACCTTCAAATCCTATAAAATTTTCTGGAATGTTCGTCCAATTAGCTTCTGTACCAAGATTTGTTCCAGAGCCACCAAATTGTCCGTTCCAGAGCATTATATCCTGATAAGCTACATTTAAAACAGTTGGAGATTTGATAGGTTGAATATCCGCATCACCTACTGATGCGTTGGGATCAAAAATTCTGCCTTCTCCGCTATTCCCAAAACCGACTCCAACTTCTCCGATCCCTTGTCTCAATCCAGCACTAAATCCTGCAGCAGCGTGGTGACAAGATGCGCAGGAATATGAAAATAAATTAGATGCTATAGTAGGATTTCCACCCGTACCGGTTTCATGAAACAACAATTTTCCTAATGCTACTTTTTCTGGGGTAATAGGGTTTAAAGGGTCTTGGGGAATCGTTCCATATTGATCACTTGGTGGCAATATGAAATAAGAAGCTCCGATACCGTCCGTAAGATTTTCAAGTGCGTCTAAAACTTGTTTGTCTAAGCCAGTTGGTTGCGTATTCGCTTTTGTAGCAATGCCAGTGTTTTCAAATCCTTGTATAGGAATGTACTCGTCTTTTTCACAAGCAACAACAGAAAAGATGATTAAAAAAAAGAAGATCTTCTTCATGGTAAAAGTTTAATTGAAAGTTGATTTATAATTTTAACGGTTAATTTGCTTTATAGACTAGGCCTACAGAAAAACCGGAGGCTCGATCATAGTTTCTTCCACTCATATTAGCAGTGTATCCAGAAGAAATACCAATACTTTGCTTATATATGGGGACATACAAGTCAAAATAGAAATTAGTATAATCTACTTCTGTTTCTGGTAATGCTGCAGCCCCACCAGCAGCTCCAAACTCGGGTGTGCCTATATCTAACCCATCTAAAGAATTTTGACTACCGACCTTTGCGTGAGCATAAAACCATTTGTTATAATAACCAAGTTTTGCACTAAATAATGTAGCATTGGGTATCTCAAAATCCGAATTTGTACGCAAACTATAAGCCGCTTGTAATTCAATAAATAGATTTGAAGAAGCATTGATTTGTATAAAACCACAGCCATCGAAAGTTGTAGCTCCACTACCTAACGATAGAATTCCTGCTTCTTCATAACCTCCCACGGGTACCGAAACTCCTGCTGCACCTCCAATAGCTATTTTAGAAGAATTTCTTACGTTTTTTTCTAAAACTTTTGCTTTGAGAAAAACACTTAAATCTTGTACGCCACTAACCTCATCAGTTTGTGATACTGGATCTAAAACTCCAGTTTCATTTCTCATAGATATATAGGGTAGAGTAACCGTTGTAGAAAGCCAATCGAGCATACCATATTCTCCATAAACACTAACTACAGACGACGAAATTTCACCCATTCCAGCAGGGTTAGCATCGGTAGCAGTAGTACCTCTAAAAAAATTATCATAACTTTTATAAGAGTAGGATGAGGCTAAAGTAAAATCATTTTTTTTTGGAAAAAAACCATTTATTATTGTTTGTGCGGGTATTGAAGAAAAAGAGATTATGAAGCATATAGTTATTGTTTTTTTCAAGTTGGTAATGTTGGACATAATTAATTGTATTTAGGTTTTAATGGGGTTGCGGTTTATGCAATTATACATACATCTAACAAACGTTCTAACCTAGCTGTTTAGGTTTGTGTGTAGGTAAAAAAATAGTCATCGCACTTTTAATCAAAGTGTTATGAAGAATGTGTGCGCAAAATAGTTAATACTAAATTAGAACTTAATTGTTGCTTGTTATCGGCGTTTTTTCATGATTTTTGTTCAGACTCCAGTTGTAATTGACATATTTTTTGGAAATATTCTTGTCTATATTTGTCGTGGAGTATTCATTTATAAAGTCGATGACATCTGTATGATTACTTACAAAGTCTTCTTGATACCATTCGAATAATTGAGAGATTCTAACTGTTTTGGAGTTAATCTGATTTCTTTGAGGGTCGTTAATAAATTCTCTGGTTCTGTCTTCTAAAGCATATGCGATATTAGAACTAGTATATGCTCTATTCCAAAGCCTTGGAGAGGACATAGATCCACAATTAAGTAAAAAATGAATTCTGGGATCTCCAAATTTTCTTAAAATATTATGTTCGATATCATCTAAGCTATATCGTACATCTTTAGATTTAAACGCTTTACGTTTCCAAGGGTTTTCTAACTCTTTTATAGATTCGATAGGGTATTCATCAAGAATCATTTTCATAACAGTTGCGTTGTACACATTAAGCCAATAGGCTAATTTTTCATTCTTATCCCAATGGTCTTCTGGAGATATATTTTGTAGATATCTAAAATACTTATAAAAAACAACGACATCGCTTGTCACTCCGTCGTAATCTACTAAACCATCTTCGGTTACATTTAGAACCAGAATTTGATCCCACGCAGAATGATCTACAGTCTCCTGAGCTTGAATGTTAAAATATGATAATGAAATAAAAATTAGGGAATAGATTTTAAAAGTCTTCATCTTGTTAGTTATTTTGGGGTTATTAAGTCGTTTTTATCAACTAAATAGAAGACTAAATTAGTAAAAAAAGAGACGTAAGGACGGTTGTTGTAGGTTTTGTAAAAACAAAAGAAATCTAATTCTTACAGGTTTTTGAAATTAAGTTGTAATTTGCTTACTGTTAAACCGTTTTGTCAATTACGGTTCTTTGTGTTTAAGGAAGCGCTCTTTTTTTGTATATCTGGAACGTTTTGATGAATGGGGTTCATCGGACTATTTTAATTAATTTTTTCAGATCTTTGTATTCCTGATATATCTAGAATATACTTAGGAACTGAAACTTCTCGTTAAGAAATAAATTACAAATTTTAAATATAATTTTTTGTATCATTTTTAACAAAATATCTGTCAGATGAACGGAAGAAATTTTTGATAAAACCGTAGTTGTTTTTTTAAAAAATAGAAAAAAACGGACAAATTGAGAAACCTTACAAAAAACTATAAATTTTAACATTAAATTAACATTTTGTTATGGTAATCAAGTAAGCTAATGGTTATTTATCGTTGTAATCAAAGTGTTAAAAATCTTAATATAGTGTGGAAAAACAGCATTTTTCCTGAAAACAACTTACTGTTTTTGTGTTTTTTGTTATTAAAACATTGTGAAAATTATAATCTGTTTTTGTAAGAAAAATACATTCTCCCATTCAACTAGTCACGCTATGAATAGACAAGCACCAAAGTAGTATCTTAGCAATGTTTTTAGCGTCATCAACACCGAGGTTATACATTAGAAGAATAAAGGATAATCTGTATAAGCCTAAAAACTAAGCAATACTATTTTTACAGTTACTATTAGTGATCTGATATCGATCAGGTTTTATTAAATGGAAATAGAAAAGAGATCTATTAAAAATTTAGAAGTATTTATCAAGGTTTTGGAATTTCAATATTTATAATGGTCCCTCTGCCTAATCGTGAGTCCATATGCATAGCCCCTGATAATTTTTGTATACGATTTTTAACACCTGATAAACCAATACCAAAAGATGTATTAGAAGTGTCAAACCCTTTACCATCATCTTCGAAAATAATATGAAAAAGGTTCTCTATAAGATCGATTTGGATTTGAATATTAGAAGCATTCGCATGTTTTATAGTATTTGTAATAAGTTCTTGAAAAACAGAGAATAAATTATTTTGAAAAGAGTGATCTATCTTGTTTATTTTTTTTTCTTGGTAAGTGGAAATTTTGATGCTCAGTTCACTTGCGTTACCAATGTTTTGAGTGTATTCTTTCAATAAATGAGTGAAGTTGTTTTGTTTGAATTTCTCAGGGATTAGATCGTGAGAAAGCATTCTTACCTGTTTATAGGTGTCGTCTAGTTGTTGAGATAAAAAATCAAAGTTTTCCATATTTTTTGGGGCAGTCGCACTAAACTGGAGTTTTATAGCGGCCAAATTACCTCCTATTCTATCATGAAGTTCTTGAGCAATGCGTTTTCTTTCTTTATCTTGGATACTTACAGAAGTTTTGATGAGTGTTAACTCTTGATCTTGAAGTAATGTTTTTATTTTTTGTTTTGCTATCTCATCTTGTTTTTTGATCAGTAAATCTTGGTTTTTTATTTTTTGGTAATAGAGAAAAAGCAAACCTGCCAAAGGTATTATAATGATAATAAAAGCGTAGGTAAGTGTTTTTTTTTGCGTTTGCTGTTTTTCTATTTCTAAAACTTTGAGTTCTTGATTTTTTTTTAAAACGGTTATTTCTTTTTCTTTCTTTAAGGTCTCATATTCTACCTCTAGTTTAGAAACCTCTTCATCCCTTTGTATTTTATTTATAGAATCTTTTAGATGGATCTTTTTTTCCATGTAGGCGATTACTTTTTCTGGTTGCTTTTCGATTAAAGCGATAGCTTTTAGACGGTCGTATACATATAATTGTTGTCTAAAATATCCTGATTGTTTCGCCATAGTTAATACATTGGTATATCCTTCTATCGCTTTTTTAAAGTTTTTTTGAAGCTGAAAGACCTCGCTAATATTTATTAGATTGTTTAAAGTAATAAGGGGATACCCGTGTTTTTTGGCTATAGGTAGTGATTTGTTAAAATAAACTAAAGCTTTATCGCCTTCACCCATTTCTAAATAGACAGCACCAATATTCATTAAAGATATTGCTACGCTTCTTTGATTATTATCCGCGATATAGAAGTCCAGTGCTTTTTTGTGGTAAAAGATTGCTTTTGTGTAATTTTTTAAATCTATGTGGCAAAGAGCTATAGACCCATAACTATTGGGATTCTCTTGGAATTCGAGTGTTGATTCAAAAATTTCTAAAGCTTTTTGGATGTTGCCACTAATCCGATAGGTTATGGCTAAATTTGCTGTATGCCAATATAATTCTTCAAGATCCTGAATTTTTTTGGCAGTTTCAATACCTTTTAAAGCCCATTTTTTACTATCTTCAATTAAATTTTTATCTCTTGATGCATTCGAAAGAAGCTTATAGGAAATAGATAAAGATTTTAAAGACAGTGTGTCATGTTTGCTTTTGTTTAATTGAAGAGCTTTTTTGCCATAATATAATGCGGAGTCAGTTGCATACGTACGATAATGGTAGGATGATAAAATATTATAAGCAGTAACTATGTTATTTTCAGAGTTAGTTCTTTTTAGTATTTCATGACTAATCCTAAATGCATTTTCTCTATCCTCATTTTCTGAGGTTAGATAATCACGAGCATTATCAAGTAATTCTCTGTCATTAGGTATGTTTTTTAATTGTTTACTTGTTTCCACTTGAGCAAAAAGCGTGTAGTTGGTAATCAAAAAAAAGAATACTATAAATGACTTTGAAAACATTAACATATGTAACTAAAAAATATAATTTTTATTGCTAATTCGTTGTTACGGATATCTTTTCTGATATTTCAACGGATAAGGAATGTCGGTTGTAATTTCCTTTAATAGAAAAACGAGAGTACTTTTGGTATTAGGAAAAAGCATTTTTTATTTCATAAGTTAGACTATTTTCTTTTGTGTTGGATCAAAAGTACTAATATCTTTTAATCATTTCATTGGAACTCTTAAGAAGTTAATTGTTGGTTAAAACAAGAATCAAGAATTTTAGCAATATTTTTTGCATCATCAACACCTCTATGATGTGTTCCCTCTAAAGGGATATCCAATATGCATAAAGCTCCTTTCATGCCAACTTTTTTTCGTAAACCTTTGGTCTTGTTAAAAAGCTCTTTTACATTGATATGATTTTGAGACAATGGGTATTCTATTTCTCGAAAACCACATTGACTTTTCATCATATTCAGGTCATATTGCCCATAACTAGCCCAAGTATGCTGATGCCCGTGATAATCAGTTCTCAAAATTTTACAAGCCTCTGTAAAGGAAACACCTTCTTGATTCAATAGGTCTTGGGTAATTGTTGTTAGTTCTGTACAGAATGTACTTACTTCTGATCGTTCTGGTCTGATCAGGATTCCGTCGTTTTTAGAAATTTTTCCTGTTTCTGTGTTTAATAAACAGATTCCTATTTCTATAATTTCGTTTACTTGTCCTTCTGGAATAGAACCATTCCAGCATGTAGCTTCTAAGTCTATGATTATAATTGTATTAGTAGTTGTCATTTTATTTTGTGTTATGGACCTCACAAGTTTTTTTAAGACGTGCGAGGTCTTGTTTGTAACTTTATTTTCGGAATAGTTACTAATTCCTTTCTGTCTAAGGGATCAATATTTTGATCTAATAGCCTGCTAGTAGCTTGTACTGCCCAGCATTTATCACTAGAGTGTATATTAGAATATAGTCCTAATAAATAAGAAGGCTCTACTATTGTCCACCCTTTTGCTGTGCGAGATGGAATAATAGCTTTTACAAAAAAATCAATAGTTATTCGGACTGATTTTTCTTGTTGATGAAAGACAGTTTTTTCATAACGTCTAAAATTTTCATCGCTTTTCAATTTATCATATCGCGTACATACTTTTCGGAAATCTTGTTCCTGTAATATGTACATTACCTCCGCTACATTTTTTGGGTCTACAAAAAGGTCAATATCCTTATGATCGTGAGCATGCTTATATTCTGTATGTCCTACAGGTGATAAAAAATGCCATGCCCAACCTCCAGAAAGGATGACTAATTCTTTTAATGGAGCTAGTGCGGCCAGTGCATATTGTATTCTATAGCCTGGCCATAGTTCTCCATATCTGTTTTTATTATGTGGAGCTCCCATATGTTTCAATTTTTTTGACCTGTCAGGTTTTTAAAACCTGACAGGTCTGGTTAAATTATTTCTTTTTCTTGTTTGCCTTTTTAGAAGATTTGTTAGTATTCTTATCTTTTTTGTTTTTACTCGTCTTCTTTTTGGGCATTTTATCTTTGATTCTTTTTTCATCGCCTTCAATATCACTTATAAAGTAATTGTTATAAGCATATATCTTAGCAGTCTTTAGAACTTTTAATGCTGCTTTGTATTCTTTTTTTTGTTCAAAAAGGATTCCTTTTTTTAAATACAATACAGCTTTATCTGTTCCTTTTAGTGTCAATGCAAAATCAATGAGTTTTTCTGCTTCGTCATAATCTTCGTTCCATAGTAAAACATTGATATATTTTGGATATACATCCAATGCGTATATATCTTCTGCTAGTGCTTGTTGGTAATACTCTTTTGCAGTTTCATAATTTCTTAGGTTTTCTGCATAGATTTGTCCCATTAAACATAGTGCTACTGGATTTTTTTCATCATATGACAATGCGTAGTTTAATGATTCTACGGCTTCCTCTAGGTTATATGGATATGCATCCAATGCCTGAAATAGGTATTTGTCTAGTAAATTTCCCATGATCCTAGTTTTTTAATTCGTTGCGTAAATCTTTTTTTAATTGTTGTCGATTAGACGCATACGATTGTTTTTTATAGTTTTTTTTAAAGTCAGTACCCTTAAATACTTTAATGGGATTCCCTCGTTCTACGTTTAGATGATTTTCCCATTGATCATCTAGTGATTTCTGAAGTTTAGTAAGTTGACTTTGATAGACTTTTTCTTTTAATCGTTCTATTGCGATTTTTTTATTTTGATGTTGTGATCTACTGTCCATCACTACTACTTGATCTCCTGTAGGATGATAGGTAGCGCGAACCGCAGAATTTACTTTGTTTACATTTTGACCGCCAGGACCTGAACTACGCATTGCCTGAAAAGAAATGTCTTTTTCTTTTATAGCTATGGTTTGTTCCTGTTTTACTTCATATATGCCGATAAACCAGTTTTTTCGTTTATGGTACTTCCGAAATTTGGAAGTGCCGATCCATTGAATGGTTCCTATCCACGACGCTATAAAAAGGTCTATTTCTTTTCCTTTTATCTGTATTGTTGCAGATTGTAAGGTTCCATTTTCAAAACCTTTTTCTCTTTGTAGTATGCTGTATGTATATCCGCTATTTTTAATGTCTTCAAGAAATAGTTTTAATACCTGCGCTACTACCCAGCAACATTCTGCGGGTCCTCGTCCAGCTGTTATTTGAATTATTTTAGTTTTCATTTTTACGTTTTTTTTAAACCTGTTCATTTTTTTCATTGATGAAAAAACGAACCAAAAAAATCTAGGCTTACGAAAGTTTGATTAAATTTATTGTTCAACACCTAAATTTTAGAAACTCGCTACGCTCAGACAGTCTAAAATTTTACGGTATTTTCACTTCAAATTTTACATCAAACTTTCGATAGGCCATTCTCCATTTTTATTCTTTTTTTGCGTTAGGGATAGAGCGGATACCCCACAGATGTCACACTGAGCTTGTCGAAGTGTTGTCGAAGTGTAACATCGAGGAGTATGAGCGAAAGCCCGACCCAAAGGGTAACGCCCAAATCATATCACTTATCCATTCGCACGATTTTTGGAGTGAATGTTCCGACTACCTCAACTAATTCTTGTTGATTAGCCATTACTTTAGTAATATCCTTGTACGCCATAGGTGCTTCATCAATTCCTCCACCAATCAGTGTAACATCATTTGCTTTTAATTGTTTTTTGATATCACTCTTGGTAAATTTCTCTTTACACTTTCTTCTGGAATGTAATCTTCCAGCTCCGTGTGAAGCAGATTGCAAACTTTCTGAGTTTCCTAATCCTCTCACTATAAATCCTGGCGCTGTCATAGATCCCGGAATAATTCCTAACTCGCCTTTGGCAGCAGGAGTCGCTCCTTTTCTATGGACAATACATTCCTCTCCGTTTACTTCTTGTTTCCAAGCAAAATTGTGATGATTTTCAATTTTTGCAACAGGTCGTGATCCCAATAATTTTCCGATTCTGGCATGAATATCATCGTGACATGCTTGCGCATAATCTCCAGCAAGATTCATTGCTAACCAATATTCCTGACCATCGTGCGTATTTAGATCTAACCAAGCTAATTGTTGTACGTGCTTTGGCAATGGACATTGTTTGGTTGCTAAATAGGTATAGTGTTTTGCAATATTAGCTCCCAATCCTCGAGAACCACTATGTGATAACACACCTATATACGTACCTACATCCAATCCCCATTCATTTTCTGCCTTTGTAATAGCTACAGTTCCAAATTCTACAAAATGATTACCACCGCCAGAGGTTCCCAATTGTTTATATGCTTTATCTTTTAGTCTTTTTACTAGAGGTATGTTCTTAAACTCCTCTCTTTCGAAGATCTCATGATCATGCTTTATTTTATGGGTTTCATACATCCCGAATTTGGTGTGCTCAGACGATATGTTTTCCAATTGATGCTTTTTCCCTTTTAAATAGGAGATAGCAATAGGATAAATTGTTAGACACATTCTACATCCGATATCCACTCCAACACCGTACGGAATCACTGCATTTTTTGTGGCAAGCACTCCACCAATGGGCAAACCATATCCGCTATGTGCATCTGGCATTAAAGCTCCCGCAACTGCTACTGGTAACTTGAGTGCATCATACAATTGGTATTTTGCTTGCTCATCGATTTCATTTTCGCCATAAATCTGAAATGGTGATCTGGTAGTTTTTAAAGCGTGTTTTTTTACTTCCACTGGCTTTAGTAAACTCTCAGCAATCTTACCCCATACCCCATCACCTTGATAGGCTTCTGGATGTAGTAATACCTTTTTAGCTTCTATTAATATGTGTTCTTTTTTTACTCTTTTTTGATATCGATTAATCTGACCCAATGTCACATTAATACTATTGTTTTTTGGAAAGCCTAATTTGATTAAGTCTTTTCCGCTTAATTTCTTTCCCATGATCTTTCTTCTTTTATAATTTCTGGAATCGTATATTTTTTTAGATCCCTTAATTTGCTATTCGTTTTTAGCTTTTCTTTTCTACTTTTGGAGATTTGCCAATAATCTCTCCAGTTGTATTGTTTTTGTACCTCTTCGAAGTATCCGTTTTTTAGTAATTGTTGCTCTAGTAATGCATCTTCACTTTCTAGTTGAGGATCAATTCGTTTGCTATACGTAACATATGCTTTCGTGAATTTGATCTTATAAGTACCTTTAGGTAAGTTGACATAAAACCGAAGTTTTAGTTTCTTATCCTTGGTATAATATCTAAAAGGAATACACATTCTCTGCGCACCATCACTTAACCTATTAAAGGTCCTACGGCTTATGGTTGGAAGTTCTTTGTTAATTAAATATTTTGAAGTTTCTTGAAGCCATTTTTTTTCGGCTTCTTCTTTAGTTCTTCCCCAAAATGATTTTTCTAACTTTTTATGTAATTCTTCAATGTATTTCTGATTTTTATATTTTTCTACATTTTTGGTAATTACAGATTCTTTAAACCAACCATGACGAATAGGTTTTTCTAATTTTATATAACCTAGATTTCGTTGTTCTTCCCAGATTTTACGCTGTCTTTTTTGAATACGACGAATTTCTTTTTGTCTTTGGCTTTTAATATGTGCCGGTTTCATTAGACATTTTATTTAATTCATAATTGTCTTACTAATGATTCCAGCATATCTCCTGATAACTGAAACTCTAACTGTTGTGGTTGTAAAATCTCATTTGATAATTACTTAAAAATTAATTTTTGTTGATTTTGTTTTCGAAAAGATCCAATTATGTGTAACGAGATTTCAGTAGCATTTATTAACCCGCTGAAAGAGTTACATATGACAATTGAATATGATTTAAGTTACTAGGAATAAAAAATCCGAAACTTTTTTTTGGCTTCGGACTTTATATCAAACTGTTGCAATCAGTTTATGAGTTATAGAAGTCCCGAAGCATATACATAAAAGAACCTCGTTCTCTTGGTGTATCTGTGTATATGTTTGTAAAGGTCATAGTACTTCGGTTATTAATGATTTATAATTTTATGTTTAGCAACACTTCGACAATGCCTGTCCTGAACTTGTCGAAGGGCTCAGTGTAACAACTACTTATTATGTTTAATGATTGCTGTATTGCGGTGCAAATATGAAACCTATTTTTCAGGTATGCAAATTATTATATGATTTATTTTTATGATTATCAGTTAGTTACACTTTATTTTGAGCAAGGAAATTCCTGTTCGTTTAGTAACGAATATTAATCTATTAGCTAACTAACTGTAATTCTTATGAGTGTCGTTCAAACAACATTTTATTGAGTGTTCATAGTTTCTAAAAGATAATACATAAAAAAAGCGTCCAATTTTTTTGGACGCTCTTTAGAATATATATTTTTTTAGTTTTTTATCTATGCCTTCGATTTGAAAACAGCTTTACAGCGTCCTTTTTTATGTGTACAAAATAGATTCATAGCTATTTAAAACTTGTTTTTTGTTCTTATTTAGAATGCAAATATGAGTTTAATATTAAATAAGTTCCAAATTTCAATAACAATTCATTTTGATTCTGAATAAGATTACAATACGTAATTCACTTAAGATATGATTTTTAAAACCCATATTTAATACCAATTTGCGCTCTCCATCGGGAGTTTTGTAAATCTATGTTCCAAGGTTGCTCATCTGGATCTACATTAAATTGATATTGTGGTTGTTCATTTTCTATTCCAACAAAATTGAGTAAACTAAAACTAGAGTTCACTACATTAGGTACGAATACCAAGCGTCCCCAATCACGATTAATAAAGTTAAATACATTTAGCATATCTAAAGATACTGTGATACTGTTTCCATTTTTTAGTTGTTTTCCATATTGCAATTTCATATCTAATTCGTGATTCCAAGGAGTTTTGGCTCCATTTCTTTCTACATAATTACCTCTTCTGCTTCTTAAATAAGAATTGTTCTCGATATAGTTATTTAATTGTTGCCACTGTTCATTTGCTGAGGTCATAATAATGCCATTATTATCTACAATATCTACTAGTTGTATTTCTGATTGGTCACTAGGCACGTAGATCAGGTCGTTTCTGGAGGAACCATCCCGATTAGGATCTCCTTGGTAAACGAATGAAAACGGACTTCCGGAACGGCCATTATATAAAAATGAAATAGAAGCTGTATTGGTTTTTCCAAAATTAATATCATAAGAATGTGTGGATACTATCTTATGTCTTAGATCAAAATTAGAAAAAGAAATAGTAGGTTCATTGCCAAAAATAGCTTGATTCCACTCGAAATTGGCTGCAGGAGAACTTCTTACAGTACTCGAGATATCCTTGCTTTTTCCATACGTATATCCTACAGTTCCTCTATAATTCCCTATTCTTTTAGAAACATTTGCTGTTATATTATAGCGGTATCCTTTATCTGTATTGGTTAATAGGAATACATTGGTAAAATTTGGATTAATTTTTATATCCTCACCTATTTGCAAAAAATAGGGACGATTATCTGCCCCAGCAAAATTTCCAAGTTCATTTCTGCGATTGATGGATTGAAAAAATAGTGCATTTAATACTTCGGTATACGTTCCTTCGAGGTTTAAATTCCATTGATGAGGTAATTTTGCTTCAAAAGCTAGATTCGTTTTCCATTCTCTAGGTAATGTAAAGTCATTATCAATTAAATTAATTTCGGTAAGATTAGATTGGATACTTCGCAAATCTGCTAGGTTCTCAGTAAGAGGAGTAGCATCTGTAGGTCGTAAATCAATATTAAAATATTCTGTTCCTGATATATATTCTACATATGCAAACCATAAATATGGAATTCTGCCAGAGAATAGTCCAGTGCCTCCACGTAATTTATATTTATTATTAGTATCAAATGAATAATTGAATCCTAATCGAGGATTGAATTGTGGTGCATTGGAGATCTTATTATCAAATTGACTAAACTCTGGAGTATTTAATACTTCCTGACTGATTGGTAAATTACTTGGTAGAAACTGTGTGTCGATTCGGATACCTGCGGTAACAGAAAATTGGTTAGAAACTCTAAATTGATCTTGTATGTATAACGCAGTTTCTATAACAGAAACGGTGGCAGATGGTCGACTAGTTACAAAATCAAAATCATTATTATTAATATTATATACACCGCGTATACGACTGGGACTATCATCTAGAAAGTCCTGTACGGATCGATATTCCCAACGTCCGTTCCACGCAGATAAGAATCCGTAATCTACATCATGAAATTGCGCTAATCCACCTGCGGTAATTGTATGTTTTTGCGAAGTATATGATATTTTATCAGCTAATTGTAAGGTAGAAAAATCAGTGCTATATACAGAAGCTTCTCGATAGGTTCCTGCAAATATGCGATTACTAGAATTAGAAGCAATTTGGATATGTGGAAATACTCGACCATCAAAATCTCTATCTTCTTTTACGGTATTATATCCTAATGTAAGTTGATTCGTAATTCCATTAGTAAGATTGGATTTTAACTCTAGCGCTAAGCTATTAGCTATACTGTTATGACGGTATCCTTGATTTCCAAAGTTAAATATAGAAGAACTCCATTCTAAATTATCGGCAAAACTGTTTACATAGTTATTACGTAAGGTAATTTTATGCTGATCGGATAGATTGTAATCCAGTCGAGCAAATATTTTGGTACTGGCAGTTTTAATAGAAGCGTTGGTAAAAGAACCTGGGTCATAATTGTATTCTGAAATTAGATGATCCGAAATTAATTGTACATCTTCTTCAGCGATATTAGAGGTAGCACTACCCGGAGCATTTAGTACAGGATTATCCGAGAGTGCCAGTTCTACATTTACATAATAAAACAACTTGTCTTTTATAATCGGTCCACCGATTCCACCTCCAAACTGAACGTCATAAAAGTTAGCGCTTTCTTGCTTGATACCATCCGCATACTTACCTAATAAAAGCTGATTGTTTCCGTATCCATATATTGCTGCTTTGGTGGTATTGGTTCCGTTTTTAGTTACCAAATTAATACTTGCACCACTAAAATTTCCGATACTTACATCGAATGGAGCTAGTTTTACAGAGAGTTCTTTTACGGCGCCCAACCCAATTGGTTGGGTTCTGGAGAGACTTCCTGGTGTTCCGTTTGCGGAGGATCCAGCCGCACCACTAGCTGGTTCCTGAAAACCGATCACATCGTTATTGGCAATACCATCGATATTAAGATTGTTAAATCGATTACTGGCTCCACCAAAAGAATTAAGGTTATTTTCTGTTAGATTTTTGGTGAGATCCTGAATACTTCTACTGATGGTTGGAGTAGTTCTAAGCTCTCGTTTTCCTAGTAAGGTTTCATTACCATTTTTCTGACTTTTCGAAGAACCTGTTACAACAACAGTTTCTAAGGATATGCTATCCTCCGACATCACAAAATTTTTAATGGTTGTATTCCCTAATTGAATCGTAACATTCTCCTCTATGAAGGTCTGAAAACCTACAAATGAAATCTGTAATTTATAGGTATTGGAAGGAGATAGATTGGTGATATTGTAAAAACCATTTTCTTCAGAAATAGTTCCGTATTTATAATTAGTAGAAACATCAATACATTGTATCGTCGCAAAGGGTATAGGGTTGTTTTTAGTATCTGTAAGTGTACCCTGAAGCGTTCCTGTGGTTTCTTGAGAAATGATTAGATAAGGTGTAAAAAAAATAAAAATGACGTTAAGAAAGAGTTTCATCTATTCGTATGTATTGGTTTTAATTTTCAGATGTAATTCGCCAATAATCTTCTCGGTTGGTACCAACAAAGTTTTTATGACTCATTTCATAAATTAAAATATAATTGAGTGTATCATCAACCTATAAGAACATGCTTATCGAAACACTTAAAAATGATGTAAGCGAATCAATGCTCTGTATTTCCCATAGGGTAATTCGTATTGTTTTTAATTAAATTGGAGTACTTGGTGTGGAACAAAAAATCTTTTCAAGTACTATGGAGTACGACTAGGAGATCCTTTGTTGTAATATATATGTGAAGAAATATGTGATAAAAGTACTTCTGTTACAGTAGGAATTTTATCTTCTGTACGAAGTATTATTTGTAAAACTCTTCTCAACTTTTTTAATAAAAATGGAAGTGTTTTGTATATGTTTATAATATCTGAAAAATGATCTAAATCATATAAAAAATCTAATTGATAAAAAGATGTATTATAAGATTTCAGATAGCTATATAGTTCTTTTCTTACATTAGACGTATTCCATTGAAATTCGGAAAACTCTTTTTGATGAAAAGCTTCTTTATGAATTCCTAAAAGATAAAAACCTCCATCATAAGAAGGACCAATTACAGATTGTCCTTTTTGTACCGTTTCTACTGCTTTTAGTAAGCGCGTTTTATTAAGATTAGGCGTATCATTTCCTATAGTGATTACTGCATCATATCCCTTCGCATAGATATCATTGATTGCGTTCGAATAACGCTCTCCAAAACTAGTTCCTAATTGTTGTTGTTCACTGTATACAAAATAATCTAATCCTGTTTTTTTGACTAAAGTAATTGTTCGCGAAGTAAGATTCGATTGTAATGAATTGTTCTTTAGGAAAGGTTTTCTCTTTATTTCTTCTTCTTGCGAAAGGGCAAAAATAAGAATTGCAATATTTCTTTTATTACAGATCAAAAAGGTGCTTTAAGGTATTAATTGTCATACTCAGTCAAGATAAAGAAATAAAACTTACAAAAGAATGAGGATTATTTTTTTAAAGTGTTTCTTTTATGAGTTACCTCAACGGTAAAAGTGATTCCCTAAATGAAAAGGTCATCTCACTCGATACCTATTGAGAATTGTCATTCGACTAGATATTTTTGAAAAAAAACAATCATGAAAGCATACTCAATTATTTTATCCGTTTTTAGTATTTGTATTCTATTATTTGGTTTCAAAAAGATCAAAATTTCAGAAAATCAAGAGATTACTGATGATTCAAGTAATGAACAGATTACAGAAGAAATTAAAATTAAGGAAGGAATACGTGTTCAGAATCTTACGCTATTTATGATTACAGGTGAAGAAAAAATATCTGGTAATATTTATAAAACCTTATCTGAAGTAATGAATACAAGAGAAGTGACGGTAAAAGAAACAGGAAATGTAAATCAATTGCTGTTGGATAATAATAGCGATGATTATATATTTATTCATTCTGGAGATATTGTAAAAGGAGGAAAACAGGATAGAACAATAAGTTATGATGTAATTATTCCTCCAAAAGCAAAGAATGTAGAATTACAAAGTTTTTGTGTAGAACAAGGTAGATGGAGACAACGTGGTAATGAAACTCTTTCTTCTTTTGCATCTAATACCAAAATGTTATCATCTAGAGAATTAAAACTTGCTGCAAGACACGAAAAAAATCAGAGTAAGGTTTGGGGAAAAGTAGCGGAACAGAAGGATCGTTTAAATGATAATCTTTCCAGAAAAAATGGGAAAACGGTAAATGTAGCCAATAACGCATCCAATACGAGCTTGCAATTAGCGCTAGAGAGTGACGAATTGGATAGTGCAAAAAAAGAATACTATAATAAGTTTAAGGACTTAATAACAACGGACAATACAATTGGATATGCATACGCAATCAATGGTAAAGTTTATGCAGTAGAGATCTATAATAATCAACGTCTTTTTAAGAATTTGTGGGATAAAATATTAGAGTCGATTATTGTCGAAGCTATTAGCGAACAAAATGATAAAGATTATGAGGCTTGTACAGTAAAAGATGTAACGACATTTATGGATGCAATTAAAACTGAAAATAAAGGTGTGGTTAAAAACGTCAATAAAACAACCAATTTCAGAACCGTTCAGAATAGCAAAGGGAATATCGTTTTTACTACGGAAGATACGGATAAGAAAAGGTGGATCCATAAAAGTTATATGAAAAATGAAAAGACAAATGCTGCTCAATCTAAAGAAGATTTTCCTTATAGAAGAATACAACAGCGCAATCGTTAGGTGTTTAGCTAACTTTAGTTGTATCGAAGTTTGGATTATAAAATAACAATAGCTCATATAAATCTTTAGCAGAATTCACCCCAACCATTGTATAAAATTTTCATCTATGGTATAACATAAATCCGTAATCATGAAACGTATACTAATTCTATTACTAACCGGAATAACAGTTTTTAGTTGTTCTAATGATGATGATAACAATGTAAATCCTAGTAACTGTGATCTTACAACTTTGATAAGTGCTTCGGAATATACGAATGCACCTTCAGATCAAGTAACAATTAATAGTGTAACAATAGCTGATACTTGTTTGGCAATTAATCTTAGTGCAGGTGGTTGTGATGGAAATACCTGAGTTCTAAAATTAATTGATTCAGAAAATGTTTTCGAATCGAACCCACCGCAAAGAAATTTGAGGTTATCACTTAAAAATGAGGAAGCCTGTCTAGCCTTTATAACACAAGAATTGGATTTTGATATTTCTAATCTACAAGTTGAAGGGAATCAAGTTTTACTAAACATAACAAATTCTGATCAAACTGTCTTATACGAATACTAGAAAACTTTAAAGTAATTTTATAAGTAGTTGGTTTAAAATTTTAGGGGATACTATATTTACTTTTATATTAGTTGCAATCTGTTATAGTGATTGTATAACTACTGTTATGCGTTTTTCCTTCATCAAGCTTTTGGATCCCTTCTTTTTCTTCAATATTTTGTGTTGTTTCTTCTACGTCCGCATATCCTAACCAAGGTTCGATACATACATAAGGAGCTTTGGGTTTTGCCCAAATACCCAGATCCGGAAAATCTTTAAAATCCATAGAAAGTACAGGTCCTTTTTCTTTATGAACAAGAGTGGCTTTTTCTGCTTTGATGTTTTTAAAAATAAGTGCATCATTATCAAAAATAGAATCGGTAAGCCAGATTTTGTGATCTTCTATGACAGATATAGTTTGATCACTAATCAATCCATTTGATGTAAGTACATAACAATCCGTATTGCTTATTTTTTCTAATAAGATATAATAAGCCTCA
This sequence comes from Aquimarina ulvae, assembly GCF_053613295.3. Classification (NCBI taxonomy): domain Bacteria; kingdom Pseudomonadati; phylum Bacteroidota; class Flavobacteriia; order Flavobacteriales; family Flavobacteriaceae; genus Aquimarina; species Aquimarina ulvae. The sequence continues at coordinate 62,219 of NZ_JBSIBP030000007.1, read as the reverse complement.
TAGGTTTCTGACGGGTGTATAGGACAATTGAAAGCTGGATGTCCTCCAACTGAAAAAAACATCGGTTGCGAACCGTTATTATCTATACTATGCGAAATTCTGATTTGATTATTGATAAGTTCAAAACTAATAGTGAATTTGAATTTGAAAGGATAGCTCTTTAATGTTTCTTCTGAAGTAGATAGTGAGAATGATACTTGAGTAGGACTGTTTTGCGCTCCTATAATATTTTTATTATAACGAATGAATCCGTGTTTTGGTAAAGAATAGCTTTTCTCTTTATAGGTATATGATCCATTTTTTAGTCCGCCAATAATAGGAAAAAGAACAGGAGCTTGACTTGCCCATATATTGGGATCACCTTGCCATAAATATTCTTTGTTGTCTTTTTTTGATTTGATACTGGTTAATTCTGCTCCCGCAGTATCAATGGTAGCGATTAGTTGGTCATTTTCTAAGGTATGGATCATGTAAGTAGTATGGTTGGTTACAGTTACCACAAAGATAAACAAACAAGTAACTTCAGCATATCTATTTATAAAAACGGCTCTAAAAACCCGATTAACTTTGTTCCGTCTGCATTCCATCGAATACCATGTCCGCTAGGTACTCGAATCTCATATACAAGCTCATGTCTATAATGATAGAAGATGTTCCACCAGGTTTTATTCTGAATCATATCTGTAATCAGTTTGCGAACTTTTTCTTCTTTCTCGGTTGGATTCCCTTTCATTTCTCCCCAGAAATTATCTGTTGATCTTCCCATATGTTTTTCCCAAGCTCTGGTAGCCATGCAGATTTGATCATTAAAAGGGATGAAACAACTATTCAACAAATTCTTTTGTAACGGAGGAATGGCTTTCTCATTTTTTAAGGTAGCTGCAGTCCATCGTTGTCCAATCAATATCAAAAGATATTCGAACGGTGTGGTTTCTATGGTTTCTGCCCAATCTTTTGGAGTTGTATTTGGATGCTGTAACAATGTTTCAAAATTTTTAAATACTTCGGATAGTGGCGGTGTTATTTCTTCATCAAAATGGGGAAGCAGAAGGTTTTTAGGAACCCTAAACTGATTATATCGCTCCAGTTTTTTTGCAAGAATCAGTAGATGTTCTTCATGTAAAAAATCAGCATAGCGTTCCTTATAGGAGTCTGAAAGGAACTGTTTGCTGTTTTGTATGGTTTTTAATAGCTTCATTTTGTTTCTTAATTCTTTTCTTTTTTACATCGTCCAAAAAAGAAACAAAAAAGTCTAGGTTTACAAAAGTTTGTTTGAACTTATGGTTTAACACTTAAATTTTAGAAACTCGCTACGCTCAAACAGTCTAAATTTCACGGTATTTTCATTTCAAATTTTGCAACAAACTTTTGATAGGCCATTAAATGGATTTAATTAATTATCTCCCTTTGAAGAATATGATTATTATGCTTCCCACCAAAGTGTTTTTTTTGTAAAGAGGAAATTCAATATGCTCACCCTCATTTTTTCTATGAAGAATTGATTTACACTGATTACGATATTTTCTACGCAAAGATCTGCGATATTCCCAAGAATTACTTTTCCACCAAATTTTGGCACTTTTGGTTCTCTTTTTTCTTTTATGACTTGTTTTGTAATTGTAAAATTTCTTGTTTTCATAAGATTTCATCGGTATTAAATTTTAAGTTAAAAACTTAATACAGGGTTCTTTTTCTTGTTGCGATTTTTTATTTTTATTTGACACGCTGAGTCCTTCGACACCTGTCAGCCTTGGGAAGAAGCTCAGATTGGCATATGACTATATGTTTTTATTTCTCCTTTTTACTCTCCAAGGTGCATTGATTTGGAAATCTCCAGCCATAATACAACCGTATGGCATCACTTCATCAATCACAGTACCTAAACCGAACTCCTGCATTTGGTTTCTCACCGTTGCAGCATTTTTGTAGGCGCTCGGCAATTCAGAGATGTCAATTTCTTTAGAGTAAAATCGCACATCCAGACCTTTTGTTTCCATTTTAAAGATTTCTTCTCTGGTTTGTCCTTCTTTATTTCGTTTATGCTGTGTTCTACTCATATTTCTTCCAGCTCCGTGCGGTGCAAATCCTAGGTTGGTATCCGTGGTTGCACCTTCGACAATTAATACCGGTTCAGCCATATTCAACGGAATCAATCTCGGTCCTGTAATATCTGGCATAAAATTTTTGTCTAAGGGTGTTGCCCCTTTTGCATGATAAAATAAATCTCCTTCTTTAAACACAAAGTTATGCTCGTTCCAGTATCTGTTTTTAACCTCTACGCCTAACGTTTGTAAAGTTGCATCATGAATAACTTCGTGGTTTAATTTTGTCCATTTTCTGATGATTTGCAATGCCGACCAATAGGATTGTCCTTCTTCTGTATCAAAAGGAATCCATGCGTTTTGTTGCAAGGTGTCCGGAGATAAATCTCTTCTGAACCTGTTAGCAATATGCATTCCTTTTTTATACAATCTGGCACCAACACCTCTCGATCCGTGATGTGTGATCATCATGGTATTTCCTGTTTTGGCAGAAGTACCAACGAATAAGAAATGATTACCATCTCCCTGAGTTCCTAAATGCTCTCTAGCCATACTTATGTCTTTGTCTTCTCTAAGAAAAAAGTTGGATTTAAACTCGGCTAATAGCTCATCAGTCAGGTTGTATTGATGTCCCCGAGGTCTTCCTCCAGGGCCAAAATGTGTGTTAACTTGTGCTGCATCTAGTACTTTTTTAGGATCTGTTTTACGAAAATCAGTTAGCATCACAGAGCAACAGATATCAGCACTGTGCATTCCTGGATGGATCGCATTTTTGGCTATTACGACACCACCAACAGGAATGGTCCCTTTAGGACCGGCAGGACATGCGTCTGGCATCACCGCCCCGTTTACGATTGTTGGCGTTTTCATTAACTCCTTCATAGAGTCTGTTACTTTGGTAACATTATCTTTTTCTAATTGATTCTCTGCTTTAATATTAATTTTAAAGTCTATGGGTTTTTGATGCAGTTCCTGAATAGGCGGCAGTTTATATTGTTCTAAATATGCGTGCATTGCTTCGTCAGCTAGTTGATGTGTATTGATATATTCAATTGCTTTTGGAAACCACTTCCCAGATCTAAATCCTAAATCAATCAATGTCTTTCCTGTAATGCTAATTTTATTCTTCATGATATTATCTAATTGATGAAGCAAAGATGACACGTTTCTACGCAATAGTTTTGCGCAGGTATTATTTTTTAGATTAAACCTAATAAAATTTACTTAAATACTCAGGAAAAGGATGGATCTTCTTTTTAGGTTTCACTGAAAACCGGGTGATTTAAAAGACAGGATTTATTTATTTTTGTCAAATAAGAGGTTAAACAATGAAAATCCAAAAGTGCTTTCTTTTACTAGTAATAGTAGTTATTACAGGTTGTTCTTCTCAATCAAATCAATATACCCAACCAGAATATCTAGGAGATGGTATTGTCGATCTAGATAAATTGTCATTCGATTCTTTTAATGTTGAAAAGTTCTACGAAAAAGTATTAAAAGAAGGAAATCACTATTCAAAAGATTCTGTGTATAGTGGGCCTTATTACTCTTATTTCGACAAAAACAATATGAAACTTCCTTGCTTTCACTATTCGAGAGATCGAACCAATAGTACAGATAGTGTTGCAAAATACAATTCATTATTTTTTTCAAAATTATATACAATTACGAACTTAAATAATGTTCCGATGAGTATTGGTGCATCAACCTCTTTTGATAAAATTTTGGCTATTGATAGTCGGACTGTTAATGAGGCTCTCAAACAGTTCCAAAAAACTTTGGGTACTCCTATAGTAAAAAAGGAGCGTTTTGTGAGTACAGAGTACTTGTCTAATACCTGGGAGTTAGAAGACAAACATATAAGGTTGGTCGTAGTTGCCAGAGAGGACTATAATGAGTTTAGTTCTGATGACCTAAAAGTTGTAATCAATCAAAAAGATAATGAAATTTCACCCAAAAATCCTAAGGTTACATTTAGGATAATTATGTTTATTACGCATAAAATTTATAAAGAAGAGATAAAAGATATTCCAATCAATAAAGGTATCTGGGTATATTATTCTTCATCGTATTAAAAATCATTTAAAGACCAGGGAGTTTGATTTTTCTTCGTAATTGTACGCCCTTTCGTAATTCCTAAGCTACCGAATCAAATATAACTAGTATATCTTCATTAGAAACGGATACATATCATTCTGGAATTTTGGTATATAAAAAACCTACATGATCATCATTATTTAGGTTCGCAATCGCCAAAAATTGCTTTCAAATCCACAGCCTGCATGTATGTTTACTTCGCGCTTTTCATCCGTTTTTTATAGAAGAAGAGTATCCAAAAATTATGCTTTTTTAAAATCCAACCATTTTAATCGAATTATTTTTCTGCTGAAACGTACTCCTTTTGTTTCTTTTAATTGAATCCATATCGCTAACACGGCACCGATTACTACACAACCTATAGCTACACCGATGATATGTGTGGTCACCATCATAAATTCGGGATTGAGCATAATCACCATAATCATTAATGTTGATAACGGAAAGGATAGCGCAAGCAGGTTAATGGCCATAGAACTTTTAAATGTTTTTTCTTTTCCAAATTCTTTTTTCTCTTTCTCACCAATCCCGGCAATATGCGCATACGGCCAGAAGCTGCAAGCGCTCAGTGAAAATGCTAATATCCAAAGAATATCTTCTCGCACAGAAATCTTCGTGATCCATATAATTCCAGCACATATAAGCATCACTGCGCCGGCACGTAATAGGAGGATAGCAAGTAATTTGACGCATTGATCTTTACGGATTTTTACTGCTAGACCAATAAAAAGCATTACCAAAGGAGTCATTAACAAGCTTAATTTTAGTAAAACATCTTTTGCAATAGCAGGTAGACTTTCAAAAGTAAAACCAACAGTCATAAAACCTAATGCCACTAAAATAAAAACAGTAACGGGCTCTGATAACAAAGTAACTAATAATGATTTTAATTTTCCTTTTTCCTTTTTACGATAAGATTTATACTCAGAAGATTGTTTGAAATACCAATGCATCGCAATGCTATACAAGATGATTAACACAAAAACTTTGTTGCCTAAATCCGCCATAGCTGCTTTGGCAAGATATTCTTGTCCCAATATTTCTGCAATGAAAGGAAAACAAGATAACCCCGGTGCCAGTGACGGAATCATCAAGCGCATGGTTCTATAATCTGAGGTGTTTTTCTTAAAGCCTACGAAAGGTAGTACAAGTGGGAATGCATAAAACAAAAACAGGTTAATTCCTAAGGCTATAAAAGGTAGCCCTAATAGACTAGGATCTACTTCTATGCCCATCAGAGCAATAAAAATCGTAGCGGGTAAGGCAAGGTTCAGAATTATTTTCTTTAAGCCCTGTATTTCTGCTTTTGATTTGAATTTTCGTTTTAATGAAAATCCGATAACGATAAAAATTCCAAATAAAATAGTTTTCTGAATCGTTGTATCCATAAAATTATGCCAGAATTTCAGAAATTGATTCAGTAAAAATTTTCATTTCTTCCATAGTTCCTACGCTTACTCTACACCAGTTTTGATCCCAAAATGTAAAAGCACGTACTACCACTTTTTTATCATAAATCTTTTCTAAGAACTCATTTCCGTCCATTTGTATTGGAAAGATCAAAAAGTTGGTTTCGGAAGGCATACAGGTAATTTCCATCTGCTTCAGAAAATCGACCGTATATGCACGGGCTTCTATAATTTTTTGTTTACAAGAGGTTAAAAATTCAGTATCATCCATACTAGCACTGGCAGCAGCAATAGTTGGACCTGTAATACCCATTCCACCACGGGTGATCTCTTGAATTTTTTCTAATAAGGTGGTAGCGCCCAGCATATACCCAATACGTAAACCAGCCATTCCGTGAATCTTAGAAAAGGTTCTGGAAATGAGCACATTTTTGCCTTCTGCTACGAGAGATACCATACTATTGGCAGCTCCTGCATTTGTAAGTTCTATATACGCCTCATCTATAAAGACAGGAACTTTTTCTGATATTCGAGAACAAAAATCTTTTAACTTCTTCGCATCAGTAATAGTAGCGGTCGGATTATTTGGATTGGTGATATACACTAACTTAGTTTGCGCATCTATTGCGGCTTCCATCGCCTCAAGGTCGTGTTGATAATCTTCAGTAAGCTTTATAGATTTCCAATCTCCCCCAAACGCCCTGGCAACACTCACTAAAGACATATAACTAGGATCGGCACTTACGATATTTCCCCCGTTTTGAAAAAGAACTAGTGCTGTTTTTTCTAATAAATCTGATGATCCAGGTCCCATCATAATTTGATTAGCTTTTACCCCTTCTTTTTTGGCGATCTTTTGTGTTAGTTCACCTAATGGTTTCCAGGAATAATGATTGCCATCAAACACTTTTTTTTGGAATGCTTCTGCAGCTTTCTTAGAAGGTCCATATGGGTTTTCATTCCAAACCAAACGAGCCTTTACGGTACTCAAATCTGGAAATTCGGGAGGAGTGAATTCGTCAAAAACAGGGTTTTGATATAGGAATTTTTGATTATTTTGTTGTGCTTCAATTACGGCATTTGACCATATTTCTGAAGGTACAAAAGCCATAGCTCCGAAAGCTAAAACTCCTTTTTTTAACCATTCTCTTCTGTCGATTTGTGTTGTTGTCATGATAGCATGTGGTTACGTTTTCGTAGTGTAAATTACTAATAACTAGTGACAATAAAAGGTTCAAGTATTTAAAAATCAGCGTGTTGTTTTGGAGGATTTACATGAATTAACATAAAAAACAATAAAGAATAGAGAGCTTACGTATATGTAAAAAAATTAACTTTTTGAATAAGGTTATTGTAAAAAAAGGAATGAAATTTTGTTAGAAGTAAATATAGAAAACACACGCTATGAATTTATTTTCCGTTTTTAACATTGACCTGAGAAAGATATTTTTATTGTCGGATAAATATTTTGAGATCATCACTTTTTTTCATAGCATACGAAAGTGACTTATCACTAAAGGATTTCTCTGGTTTGTAATTGGTCAGTGATAAAACATTTGGTAATTTCATATTCCAAGAACCCGATTTTTTGCTTTCTCCGGGCATAATCATTACTACGTGTCCATATGTTTCTGCAGTATCGATAATCAATGCTAAACCACCTCGATTGGTATGCGCTAATGCCTGATCTATAGTTTCCTGAGTTACGGACCCTAATTGTAACCAGTTTTTAGACTGTGCTACAATCGGACGAATACTGTCATATACTACATATCCTAATTCAGGATCACTAAATTCTGTAAGTCCAAACGCTTTGGAAATTGTTTTGGTGATGCTGTTTCTACAATCATTTCGTTCAGTGGCAGCTTTTTTACAAATTACAAAATTTTCTACTTCCTTATTCAGGTCTATGTTGGTACGTTTATAAGTAGCGGTAGTTCGATCGTCAATGGTTGTTTTTGTGTCTTTGGATTTGTTTTCTTGCACAGTTTCCTTATCATTTTGTGTGTCTGTAGTTTTTTGTTTGGGATCGTCCTTGCAGGATAGTAAACAAATGATTAGTATAAATAGAGGTGCTAGTTTTCTCATGTTGTCTAGTTTTAGGATACTAATGATAAGTAAATTTTTGTACAGTTCAAAATGATTGTTGTTTCCAGTATCTGGGATGTTTTGTTTTAGTAATAATTTTAACGCTACATCGGTAGGGTTTTTCTGAGAATGACTGTTTATTATATAAAAGCGCTATAATGAAGAACATACGGGGTTATGTCTCCATTCATAATCGACTAGTCAGTCGTCAGTGAATATGTTTAACGCAGAAAACCAGGTGTAAGCCTGGTTTTCTTTTTTTAGTGTATTTGTATCACCATATAGTATACATTTTGATGATTGGGGATACTAAGCCGTGATTCTAAGTTCATTGTATAATGGATCTTTTTCAATCATAAGCAGTAACTTTTTTTTGACTTCAAATTTCTTTTTTCGAGTATATCCCTCCGTATACCCTGTGATTTTAGAAATTTCTTTGGCAGATTTTCCTTCAAAATATAGAAGCATTAAATTTTTATGATCACTACTTAATTTCTGGAAATGTTTTCGGTATAAATGCTCACGTTCTTGGTTTTCGATATCCTTGATTATGGATTCAGTTACGTGTTCGGCACTTATAAATTTTGTCTCATCATGAACTACCTTATGTTTATTGCGCAATCTAGTTCTCCAAGTGTTTTTGCAGATCCCATAAAAATAGTTTGTTAATGGAACGTTTATTTCTAAAGTTCCTGATTTTAGTTTTTGATACAATACTACTAATGCATCCTGAAAAATATCTTCTACATCCTGCATATTACCGTCGTTTCTAAGAATATATCCTTGGATATATCTTACATTATCTCGATAGAAAACTTTTAATGTCCGTTGATCTCCCTTAATGATTCCGGATATTATTGCCTGATCTGTATTCATTTTTCCCATTACTTTTTTTGTTTATACCGTTCGTTTTTGATTAGAATACTTAAATAGAATTTTACTTTTTTTGATGGTACAAACATAAATTTACTGGAGCGGAAGTCCTTACAGATTTCCGTAATCAGAGGATGTTTTTTTCAAAAAAATAGAAGAAATATTTTTCGATAATCTTATTTAGATCTTTTTTCGAAGTATAATATGTAGATTCCAATTTTTCATTGGAATGATAGGTTCTTTTGTAGTACTTTTTTATTTGTCATTCTGGCAAAAGCAAGAATCCAAAGTAGAAGAAAAGGTTATGAATTAAATCTAATTGAAGAACACTATAATAACCCCAAATCTTTTACAATGGCAACTAGATGTGTGGTGTTTTTTGCTTTAAAATCATCAAAGAGTTTACTCACTCTTTTGTCAATAGTACTTTCGCTGTTAGGCGATATTTTTTGTTTTTTTAATTTCTGTACAATTTCTTTTTTAGTAAAACCGAGTGCAAGTTCTTCTAATAACATAATATCGAAATCATCTAAGTTGATAATATTATCAGTAGTAGCATCCGTTACTTCTGCTGGGAGTACAGTATCACCCTTATATACACCTTGTATACAGTTTACTAAATCTTTTATTGCATGTTGGCCTTTGCATACATAGCCATTGATATCAAGTTTTTGGAATAACATATTTATCTTATCAGGTCTGCTTTCCTGAGAGTATACGATTACATGAATAGAAGGGTCTATTTTTCGAATGTCCTGTATGAGTTCTATACCAGAGGTTCTGGTCTGTATCTTGTGATCTTCTTTAAAAGAAAGATCCGTTATTAGTAACTCAAAAGGGCCGTTCTCTTGGTGCGCTTTTCTAAATTTGATATACGCATCATCACAATATTTAGCTTCTTCAATATCGATGATACCTACTTGGTCATTTAGTACTTTTACGATACCTTGATTGGCAATTTCATAATCTTCTGCTACCAATACTTTTGTAAACATATTTGATCCTTTTTAACACGGGATTTTAATCTCAGCTTTAAAGCTTTTGTTTTTTTGTTAGTCAAAGATAATAGTTCTGTTTATAGCTTGATTACGTTTTTCCGTATTGTAGGCTATTCTCGTTCGATTTTATCAGAAAATGGATTATGACCTACACTTCGACAGGCTCAGTGTGACATCTCACTGTGAGACTTCAGAATGACGAGAAAAATATTTAAATAACGTATTTGTCATTCCGGCGTATGCTGGAATCCATATTAGCAAGAAAGTTGACCTGTAATGCCTTTACTTTCTTTCTAGCTAGGAATAACAATCTCAGCTTTAAAGCCTTTATTTTTTTCTGAGTCAAAGATAATAGTTCCATTGATAGCCAGCATACGTTTTTCTGTATTGCGGAGTCCATTTTTTGACTTAATTTCTTCTTTTTGGATGCCTACACCATTATCAGAGTACTTAATTAATATTTTATTTTTTTCGTTTTTAAAGACCACAGCAACCAAATCTGCTTTACTATGCTTTTGCATATTGGTCATCAACTCTTGTAAAACTCGGTAGATGGTAATTTTTAAATTTTTATCTACAGTATCCCAATTAATTTTATCAATACCCCTTAGAACAAGTCTGATATTATTCTTGGTGTAATTGGTGAACATATCCGTTAACTCCTCTACATAGGTTTCATCTACTTCGAACTCACTATTTTCTCTAGAGATATCTCTGGCTTTGGTGTAGGCGGTATTCAGTTTTTTGGTAATCTGCGGATCGTGTGGATCGTTTTGATATTGCATCATTACCTGAAAAATATCATTACCAATTTCATCGTGTAACCGTTTAGAAATCCTGGTTTCTGTTTCATACGCTGCTTGGAACTCTACGATTTTGTTTTGTTGCGCTAAATACTTGGTTCGCTGCCGCGAGAAATAGATGATAAATCCAATGAATGTAGCAAGTAGTAAAATCCCAAGAAGATAAACGGTGTTTTGGTTTTGTACTTCCTGAATTTCTTCACTTTTCTGTTGGTTCTCTTTTTCTAAATTTTCACTTTCGAATCGGATTCTGGCAAATTTATCTCTAAATTGATTATCTCTTTTGGTTAGACTATCACTTAACTGGATATACTCCATCGCGTATTTTCTTCCTTCTTCTGGAGGAGAAACTTGTGCCAATAAATCATAAGCTTGTAGGAGTTCCGTGTTATCATTGACTAAAGGCGAAATGTCTTTAGTCTTTGTAGCATATTGTTTCGCAAGCTTATTGTTACCATTTGATTGATAGTATTCCGCTAAATGTAGGTTACTAGTTGATAAACCAATAACATCTTTTATACTATCTCTTATTTTATAGGCTTTATTAAATAAAGTTAGAGCACTATCATTAGTTTTATCGTTTAAAAATTTCACATACGCTAGATTATCTAGTAATCTAGCGTATCTTTTAGGCCTACTACTTAAAAAAACATTATACGATAATCCTCTTAGGTACTCTTTTTCTGCTCTGATGTATTTTTTTTGCGATTTATATATTGCTCCAGTGTTATTATGCATAAGTGTTATATACAGGGTGTCTTTTTTAGTGTTTTTAGCATATTCCACTGCTTTCTTGTTATACTTTATTGCATCATCATAACGGCCTAATTGTTTTGCAACAATACCCAGATTGTTATAAGATAAAGGTATATATTCTAGGTTTCTAGATAATTTAAATTTCTGAATGGCTTGTATAGTCAAATCTTCACTTTCACTATAATCGTTTACTTTTCTTGATAATTTTGCTAAATCAATTAATGTTCTCCCTTGATCAAAAGCATAGCTATTATGGGCAATGTTTTTACTATTATCTAATAATGTATATATTTTATTTGCTCTGTAAAAATATTTATAAGCGCTATCTAATTTTTTATTTCTATACCAAATAGCTTTATAATTATAGGATTTTGCCATTCCAATCGAATCTAATAGAGATATAGAAAGCACTAATGCTTTTTCGTTTATTGTTTTTAATTGGGAATAATTTTTTAAATAATAATATGCACTTGCTATTTCTTGTAATTTATCTACTTTAAATAACGAATCATCAAGCATATTAACAAGTTCTAAGGATTTTGTTAAATCAGACTCTCGTTCTTGAAGAGATCGTGACTTAATCCCTGCATTATTAATTAGGTTGTCAATTACGTTGGATGGAGATACTTTATCTTTTACGATTTCTGTATCTTGATTACAATTGATGAAAACGAACAAAATACAAGTCAATAAAGTATTCCACTTTAAGTACTTCATAGGGGATAATTAAATATCTAAATTAAAAATTATCTATGATAAGTATAAAAAAAGGAGGGATTATTTTGTAATAAACCCTCCAATGGTACTATTCCGTTAAAAAGAAAACATCAATTATTTAGTTTGATTTTTTTTATTATTAAAGGATTTAATGATTAGGTACCAACCTCTTCATCTTCATCTTCACTAAAACCTAAAGTTTCAACGTTTTCAACTCCAACCTCTTCATTGATAGAAGGAGGGTCGCAAGAAACCAAGTTTAGACCTAATAGTACGGCTAATAGTAAAAATTTTAAAGTTTTCATGTTGTTAGTTGTTTGATATTCCAATTGTTGGGGTACGTCCATAGGTTGCAACCCCAGTTGGTATGTGCCCACATACCTAATACCTATGGGAAATGATCAATAAGGTGGGAAAGTGATCCTAGTACAGTTGCGATACCTTACTTTCCCCTTTTCGGGTAGCGGCAAACTGCAGTTTGGATGGGTTTTGTCTTCGATGGAGTTTGTCTAAATACTTAGACATCTTTTCGGCTACGATTAGACTGATTGTTTAGCTCAGACTGATGTAGATCGGTAGACAAAACGAGTTTTGTAACCTTTTTTTAATAAGCGTCATAGAAATGTATACCTGGATACGTTCGATATATGAATGTTGTTATCTAACAATAAGTGTCTGATATAATCTGCCTTGTGTGTCTATTAGTTTGTCGATTAGCCATTAGCTTATCGTGAGTACTATGTGAACACTTTAAGGTTTTTGATACCTTTTTTTGATTTGTCGATGAAGACAAATCTGCTTATCGAGAGCTTACAACATCTAAACTATATGCGAAGTAAAGCTTTCTGTCACTAGCACTTCACGAATGTTTATGCTAGTTAATTTCAGCTTTGTTTCCAGTGCTGTCATACCTTTTGTATTTGGCACATTTACTGGAGTAGCATTAACAACCGAAGTGTGTAATCCTATTCCGTCGAAGCCTGCAAATGTATAGGTTAACAGATAATTTCTGATCTCCAGCTTCTTTTTAGAAAATTGATTAAACTTCATTGTAGTATTTTTTTGTTGTTAATTAAGTGAAACTTTGTTTTGAATTTATACTGCTTGATTACAGGACCTTAATTCAGTAGTTTCTTGTTGTTTTATTGTATAAAGTACAAATGTCTATTAGAAGTACGCATTCTTTTTGCGTAGTAAAAATTATTTATTATTTTTTCAAAAATATTTCAGATGGCTTCTAATAAAAATGCATTGATACGATATAAAACCATTGATCAATGTCTAAGAAATAAATATAGGGCATGGACATTAGATGATTTGATTGATGCATGCTCGGATGCGTTGTATGAATATGAAGGAAAAGATGTATATGTCAGTAAAAGAACTGTACAACTGGATATACAAATGATGCGGAGTGATAAGTTAGGGTATAATGCACCCATAGAAGTGTATCAGCGTAAATATTATCAATATGCAGAAGCGGAGTATAGTATTATGAATATTCCGGTGACAGATCATGATATTAAGATTATGAATGAATCCATACAGATATTACGTCAGTTTAAAGATTTTTCATTGTTTAAAGAGATGAATGGAGTTATAGAACGCCTCGAAGATTCGGTATATGCAAATGAAAAAGATAACATACCCATTATCCATCTCGAAAAAAATGATCAGCTAAAAGGATTAGAATATATTGATACCTTATATCACTCGATCCAAAACAAACAAGTAGTAAAGATTGGGTATAAATCTTTTAAAGCAAGAGATGAAACCCAACTATTAATTCACCCGCAATTATTGAAAGAGTTTAATAACCGTTGGTTTTTATTGGCCATAGGTCAAAAACGAAAAATATTAACCACGTTTGCTTTAGATAGAATTGAAAGTATTCATCATCCAGAAGAAAAGATTACTTATATCGATCAACATATTGATGGAGATGAATATTATAAGGATGTGATTGGTGTTACGGTTTCAGAAAATGTGGAGCCAGAATTTATAAAGTTTCGAGTTGATAACAGAAATGCACCTTACGTGATTACCAAACCGTTTCATAGTTCGCAACAAATTGTTTCACAAGATGAAAGAGGGGCTACTTTTAGTATACGTGTGCGGATTAATTTTGAATTAGAACGATTGATTCTTGGTTTTGGGGATAGTATAGAAGTATTAGAACCTAAAAAATTGCGAGCCAGAATTCATAAAAAATTAAAAAGAGCGTTACAGCGATATGAGCAAGTAGCTGCACTTAGGGAGTCTGACTCCAAAAAATAAAGAGATGTTTTTTTTATGAATATAAGATAAAAAAGGAGCTGTATCAAATGTGACACAGCTCCTTTTATATAGGGCCAATTTATTTTCCCAACATCAGAAATTCATTGCAAACAACTTCTGTGATATACCTTTTATTCCCTTCGGTATCATCATAGCTTCGAGAAGTCAATTTACCTTCGATGGCTACTTCCTGACCTTTGTTTACATATTTTTCAATAATTTCTGCTGTTTTTCCCCAAGCAACAATATTGTGCCATTGTGTGTCGGTGACTTTATCGCCTGCTTTGTTGTAATAATAATCGTTTGTTGCGATTGAAAATTTTGCCAGTTTTCTGCCAGAATCTAAATTTACAATTTCGGGTTCTTGTCCTAGGTTACCGATCAATTGTACTTTGTTTTTTAATGTATTCATAATATTATTTTTTTGATGCCTGTTTGGTACAAGCAGGTTATATATTCGTATCGAGTTCTGATGTTTCGATGAGGCAAACTTAGACTCAGACAATTGCCATATTCGGTTAGGAAGTGTTTATTTTCGGTTGTAAACGTTTGTAGTCGTTTGTATTTGTTTAAAAAAGTATAACTTTAATTAAAATATAATACCTTAGAAATACTAAAACCACGTACATAAAACTCATGAATGATTCTATTGTAGCCGTGTTAAAAACAATTTTTGACCGTGATTTAACAAAACTGAAAGCAGAGATAAACGCATATTCCCAAGAAGAATATTTATGGGTTGAAACAGAGGATATTAGTAATTCTGCCGGAAATCTCTGTTTGCATCTCGTAGGTAACCTCAATACCTATATTGGAGCAGCGCTTGGCAATACAGGATATATCAGGAAAAGAGATCAGGAATTTTCTTTAAAAAATGTGCCCAGATCAACGCTGATTTCCGGCATAAATGATGTTATGATCATCGTACAAGAATCTCTGGATAAAATGACAGAAGATGATTTACAAAAAGAATACCCTAGAGTTCTTATGGATAAGAATCCAAGTACGCTAAGATTTATGGTACATTTAACTACGCATCTGTCCTATCATTTAGGACAAATCAATTATCACAGAAGGATACTGGATACTATGGCTTAAAAAAGAATCATAGTATATACATTATTCGATGTCCTATTTGAAATACTGTTATGATAAGAAATATAGTAAAATTATTCTTTTTCTAGTGATTATCGTAGCAATGGCTGTGGGGTATCTTTATGTTAGATTGCATCATACCATAGAAAATGTTCTTGAAGCAAAAAGTAATTGGCGCAGCGAATTGTTAGATTTTCCGTTATTATTTGTAGACGATCTAAACTATGATGGAGAAGAACATATCCGATTTGTACCCAATTGGGGAGAAATCAATAGTGAAGATTTTTTTTTCATGTGTTTTTTGTGAAAGATATGATGATGCTACGTGCCAACATTCAATATGAGTATTGTATTGTTAGAGAAAAATATTTGGTTTTATCTATCACCTCAAGAGATGGGCCACCCTATTTGGAAAGAGCTTGGTGATGTTCATCTCAATATAAACTGTAAGTAAAATATAGTGCCTTTTTATAAATCTTTATTTGATCGTGAAACCAATAGCACACTAGCACATTATATAAAAAATGAATTACGAGATAAATTCATACTCATTAGTACAGATGGCCCTGATGATCGTGTTATAAAAACAAAACCACCTTTATGTTTTACAAAAGAAAATGCCAACGAAGTTTTGGGAGCTATAGATGAAGTTTTGAAAGCATATAACAAAAACGTGTGAAGTTATTAGGTAAACATTTTTAAAACCAGTACTATTATGATGCATTCCAGCCTTTACCAGAATTCATATTTGGTTACCATTAAAGTCCAATTTTAATACATTAATGGCCGTTGTTGATGAATCATTAAGAAGTGTATTTGCTTAAATAAAAATGAATAGAATACTTGAAAAAATAACAAAATTGAAATCGACAATTAATATCGTAATGATTCTGTTGATTATTGGCTGTCAACAGTCTGAAAAAGAAGTGGTAACGATTGCGGCAGCAGCTAATATGCAGTTTGCAATGGAAGAAATTTCTAAAACCTTTACCAAACAAACCGGGATACCGTGTAAACTGGTTATCAGTTCCTCGGGCAAATTGACTGCGCAAATAAAAGAAGGAGCTCCATACGATATTTTTGTTTCTGCAAATATGAAATATCCTAATGAGATTTACCGAAGTGATAGAGCTACTCTGGCACCAAAAATTTACGCCTTTGGTCAGTTAGTTTTATGGTCCCTATACGATGGTGTCGAACCTTCTATATCAAAGTTAACAGAGATAAATGTACAGCACATTGCCTTAGCAAACCCCAAAACAGCACCTTATGGTCAGGCCGCGATCGAGGTGTTGCAAAATTATGGTATTTATGATCAGGTTAAAGATAAATTAGTGTTTGGAGAGAGTATTGCTCAGACGAATCAATTTATTATTTCAAAGTCTTCAGAAATTGGTTTTACAGCGAAATCGGTGGTTTTATCTTCCAAAATGAAAGATAAAGGAAGTTGGGTAGCCTTGGATGAAAAAATGTATCTTCCGATTGAACAAGGTGTTGTAATGATTCGAAAAGAAAACCAAAAGCTCATAAGTACGCGACAATTTTTTGATTTTCTTTTTTCTCCAGAAGCCAAAAAAATACTAGAAGATTTCGGATATTTAGTAATTGAAAAATGAATGTTTTCTCAGGGCACATATCAGCTATTCAGGTAAATGAAAGTTTATCGATGGTTTCTGTTTGGATAAATACATATACTACACTCAAAACAATTTTAGTGGAAACTCCCAAAACAGCTTCTTATTTAAAGATAGGGAATACTGTAAACGTCTTATTTAAAGAAACAGAAGTCATTATAAGTACAGAAAATAGACTTTCGATTAGTGTTCAAAATAAAATGAAAGCCACCATTAAGAAGATTACAAAAGGAGTATTGTTAAGTAAGTTACTATTAAGTACAACGATAGGAGATATTGTTTCTATTCTTGCTACAGAAGTTCTGGAAGAATTAGTTTTGGAAGAAAACCAAGAGGTGATTGCTATGATTAAAACAAATGAAATTATGCTTTCGCAATGATAAATTGGGGCCCGATTATATTAACTGCGAAGCTTGCTCTGGTAACGACTATGATTTTATTAGTGGTTTCTATTCCGCTTGCGTATTGGTTAGCCCATACCAAATCTCGGATTAAACCTGTTATCGAAACATTAGTTAGTATGCCTTTAGTATTGCCACCAACGGTTTTGGGATTTTATTTATTGATGGCTTTTAGTCCGGGAAATGCTTTAGGAAGTTGGTTACAAGACTGGTTCGGTATCCGATTGATTTTTTCGTTTTCAGGATTGGTTATTGGATCCGTTATTTATAGTTTACCGTTTATGGTCAATCCGATTCAGTCTGGATTGGCAAGTTTGCCTGTTTCATTAACAGAAGCCTCCTATGTATTAGGGAAGTCAAAAATTAAAACCCTTTGTAAGGTTCTGTTACCTAATATAAAACCTTCTTTACTAACAGGAATTGTACTAGCTTTTGCACATACCGTGGGAGAGTTTGGCGTTGTACTTATGATTGGCGGAAACATTCCTGACAAGACCAAAGTAGTTTCTATTGCGATTTATGATGAGGTAGAAGCACTAAATTACAGCAATGCGCATACCTATTCTTTGATTTTATTTATAATCACCTTTGCGGTGTTGTTATCCGTGTATTTGGTTAATGGTGGATACCTAAAACGGTTTTGGAGATGATACAAGTTGATATTCAAAAAATGCTCAGTACCGCAAACGGAAAAATGTATCTGGATATTCAGTTGAATATAGAGAAAGGTCAATTTGTTACCTTATATGGACCATCTGGTGTCGGAAAAACATCCACACTCAGGATCTTAGCCGGATTGTTATCAGCGGATAAAGGACAAATCGTTGTTGACAATGCGATTTGGTTACAAACTGATAAGAAGATCGATCTTATCCCGCAAAAGCGTAAGATTGGTTATGTTTTTCAGGATTATGCTTTGTTTCCTAATATGACCGTTCGAAAAAATCTGGAGTTTGCATTAGAAAAAGGGCAGGATCATAAGATTATTGAGGAACTCGTTACTCTTGTAGCGTTAACAGAATTACAACATAGAAAACCGGGAACCTTATCAGGAGGTCAGCAACAAAGGGTAGCCCTGGCACGTGCGTTGGTTCGTAAACCGGAGATCCTATTGCTAGACGAACCACTTTCTGCATTGGATATAAAAATGCGCGGCAAACTACAGGACTATATCCTAAAAGTTCACAGACAGTATCAACTTACGACTATTTTAGTAAGTCATGATGCTGGAGAAATTATAAAAATGTCCAATACAATATACTGTATCGAAGACGGAAGAATTAAGAGGTCTGGTGATCCAGCGACTATATTTACCGACAACAAACTCAGCGGAAAATTTCAATTTACAGGGGAAGTGATTGCTATACTACAAGAAGAAGTGGTCTACATTGTGACTGTGCTTATTGGTAATAATGTGGTAAAAGTTATAGCTCAGGAATCAGAAATTGCCAATATAGCAATTGGAGATAAAGTTATCGTTGCTTCCAAAGCTTTTAATCCTGTCGTTCTAAAAATTACCGAATAACATGAAAATTCAAAAGGTTTCCATTCCTTCTAAATCATTGTTGTCTAAACAAACGTATGATTATTGTGATAGCTTTAAAAGCGAATTTATGGATCAAGAAGATACGATCGATATCCTTACTGTCACTAAAGCTTTTTTTCTGGTTCTCCTGCCTGGATAGAAAAATTATTTGCGTTACGAAATAAGACGGTATCGGTTTTTGGTTTGAAAACTGGTGATGAGATAAAAACAAAAGAAGAAGTGTTACAAAACTTTAAAGGATAAATCTGGGAACAGGTCGGGATTTTTAAAGTATTTGAAAGATACAACCATGAAATTATCTTAGGAGAAGATGGCAATCATCTTAATTTTAGAGTTTCTCTATTTTTAGAACCAAAACCAGATGAGAAGAAAGATTTTACAATTTCAATAATAGTTAATTTTAATAATTGGTTTGGAAGATTATACTTTTTTCCTGCAAAACCATTTCATAAATTGATCGTTCCTACAATGTTACAAGGTACAATTAAAGGATTAACTGCTCAGAATCCGTAATCGAATTGCCTTTGTACATTAGTTTCCAACCTAAAGAATTGGTAAGAATATAAATCTTTTGTAGTTCGCTAATCAATCGATTTTCAGCATTAGATTTTAAAGTAGAAGCTTCAATTTTTTCGTTAAGTTTTCGAATCACTTCGTCTTTGATGAGATTATGATCTTGTGGGTTGAACTGGTTAAAAAAATCTTCTTCCAGATCGTGATATTTGATATCTGGGTTGATGTTGATTTCGGCCTCAGGAATACGTGTAATCGTTAGTGTTTTAGAATCTTTGTCAATAGTGTGCTCTATCTTACTTAAATCATAGGAAACAGTAACACCAGCATTGACCACTACAATCGCTTTTTTTTCTGCTGTAAGTATATCCAAGTAATATTTTTTTGCATCTTTATAAGTAATCACTTCAGAGAAATGCCCTTCCGTTACCACTAATTTGCCAACATTTTTGATTTGGTTGAGAATAAGATCAGAAGACTGCAGTTCAGTTTTTTGTGTTTTGGAATGATTAATTAGATAAGTAATACCTAAGACCATACCTATCGCAATCAATGCACCTAGAAGAAAGTTACGCATATTTTAATGAGTCAAGTTCTGTATAAATGTACATAAAAAAATAGCCTTTCTGTTGAAGAAAAGCTATGTTGTCATTATGAGGAAGAAGTGCTATTTTAATTCTGGAGGATATTTCTCTAATATTGCACTCACGATCTGATTCATTTTTTCTTGTTTTTTATCTACCCTTTTTGTTAAGGCAGCTGTTCCCATCCCTTGCCAGATCAATTCGTTCTTAGAAGCATCAATTAAATCAATATACAAAGTACCTTCGGTAGTTCTGGACACGGTATTAAAACCATTATTCCAAAACCATGGGTTCCATCCCCATCCATACCCCAATCCAAAGTTGTTCTGATAGATATTTACATTTTCCTTTGTTTTTGTAAAGATGCTCACCAATATGTCTGGAGTTTGGGATTTAATAAACCCTTTAGCAGCCATATCAGCTTCAATTGCTCTTAGAATTCGTTTTTTATCGAGATCGCTTATTTCTGCTTTATCTATACCCGGCTTATAAAAGGCATAGCTTTTGTAACTACTAAAATTGGTTTGCCTATCATAATCAGAAGCTACTCTAACGGTGGAGCATGAGCTGAGTGTTATGATAAGGACTAGTGATAAAAGAGAGAAAAATTTCATAATCCTGTGTTTTATGTATTCGACAATATTTTTATATAATATAGACACAACAATCATACCACGAGCGCTATAAAAACTACTCTTTTGTATACTTGTTTGTCTTTTTATCATAACCATAGGGACAATGCCTACATCCGCTTTCGCAACAATACCCTCTTTTAAGATGGTATTGTTCTGTAAAGCATCGATACCCTTCAGGAGTAAGATAGTAGTCTCCTTCTTCGGGTTTTAGTGTTTTTTTTTGGTTGTTCATTTTTACAAAAGTACTATCTTGCGCTAAGATGCCAATTGTAGTTAACAAATATTTGATAGGTCGGCGCTTTGTGGGAATTGCCCTTTGGCCTTTTATTGTGGTAAAATATCATCATCTAAAGAGAGATGAAGTTTTTATAAATCACGAAAAAATTCACTTAAAACAGCAATTAGAGTTGTTTGTGATACCATTCTACTTTTTATATCTTGTGGAGTATGTAATTCGGTTTGTTCAATATCGAAATTCACAAGAAGCGTATCGTAATATTTCTTTTGAGCGTGAAGCGTACGAGATGGAAACAGAACTTTCTTACCTGAAGCATCGTAAACTCTGGAGTTTTATTAAATATTTTTAACCTGTTATGGATTTTTTTTCTTCGGAAGCTAAGATTTCAAAAAATGAAAAAATAGTTGATCCCATGCTTAAAAAGGCAGGAGTTTCAGTAGTTATGAAACGAGAAGATCAACTTCATAAGGATGTCTCTGGAAATAAATTTAGAAAACTGAAATATAACGTAATGGAGACTAAAAGATCAGGTTTTAGCACCCTACTAACTTTTGGAGGTGCCTACAGCAATCATATTGCTGCTACTGCCTCTGCTGGAAAATTAGTTGGTATAAAGACTGTTGGTGTAATAAGAGGAGAAGAACTGGCAAAGGATTTGAAACATACATTGTCCGAAAATGATACACTGCGATTTGCAAACGAACAAAGCATGATATTAAAGTTTGTTAGCAGAACAGCTTACAGGGAAAAAGCTTCAGCAAAGTTTTTAGAAGAATTAAAAGAAGAGTTTGGATCATTTTATATGGTTCCGGAAGGAGGAACCAATGCTTTAGCCATCAAGGGATGTGAGGAGATTTTAACTACAGGCGATAATGGTTATGATTATATCTGTTGTCCTGTAGGAACTGGTGGTACAATTTCAGGAATTATTAATTCAAGTTTGGCGCATCAGCAAGTGATTGGTTTTCCTTCTTTAAAAGGTAGCTTTCTTTCTGAAGAAATAAAAAAGTATGCTTATAAAAAAAACTGGAATTTAGTAGAGGACTATCATTTTGGGGGTTATGGCAAAATAAACACAGAGTTAATTGAGTTTATCAATACATTCTGGGATGTTCAAAATATAGCCTTAGATCCTATCTATACCGGAAAGATGATGTATGGTCTTTTTGATCAGATTAAGAACGGGGTTTTTACAAAAAATACTCGTATTTTAGCCATTCATACCGGAGGTTTACAAGGGATTTCGGGTATGAATAAAAAATTGTACAAAAAAAAGCTCCCGCTTATTAAAATTTGATATGAACGTGAGGAAAATTTTAATCTTGTTTGGTGTTACTACGCTCTTGATTTCTTGTGGAGGTAGCAAAAAGACAACAGCTGCTACAAGAACCCCAGCTGTTTCTGCAAGAAAAGCAGAGATCAGTAGAGAAATAAAAGAAATAAAAGAGCAGAAGGAAACAAAAACACCTCTTGCTACTGTTTCTTATAAAGAAAAAGTCCAGAATTATATATTTGAGTATGCCAATATCGCTAAACACGAAATGGTCCAATATGGTATTCCAGCCAGTATTACATTGGCTCAAGGAATCCTGGAGTCTGGAGCAGGTTATGGGGAACTCACAGGAAAAGCGAAAAATCATTTTGGAATTAAATGCCATGATTGGACGGGAGATAGGGTCTATCACGATGATGATCTTTCTCAGGAATGTTTTAGGAAATATGAAAAAGCAAGTCACTCTTTTAGAGATCACTCGTTGTTCCTAAAAAACAGAAGGCGCTATAAGAAACTTTTTACCTATAAACCAGATGATTATAAATCTTGGGCATATGGCTTGCGTGCTGCTGGTTATGCGACGGATAAGAAGTACCCTGTTAAACTTATAAGTATTATAAAAAGATATAATTTGGATAAGTTCGATGCTGAGGTTTTAGGAAAAAGATACATTGCCGAAAAACCCAAAAAATCTAAAAGGGAAACATCTTCTATAACAAAAAATGGCGAGTATGTGGTTCAGAAAGGAGATACGCTTTATTCTATATCAAGAAGACATAACATGAAAGTTGCTGAACTTAAAGCGTATAATAATTTAAAAGATAATGCAATCGCCATCGGACAAGTTTTGAAAGTAGAAGAGCCTGATGATGATTCTGAAGAATTTTAATCTAATATGATTTATAAAAGAAGTAGTGCTCTATTTAATGAGGCTCAAAAAGTAATTCCCGGAGGAGTTAACTCACCAGTACGTGCGTTTAAAGCAGTAGGAGGAGATCCAATTTTTGTCAAAGAAGCAAAAGGAGCGTATTTATATGATGAAGATGGAAATCGTCTTATAGATTATATAAACTCCTGGGGTCCAATGATTCTGGGGCACGCACATCCGCCAGTGGTACAGGCTGTTGTCGATAAAGCAAAAAAAGGAACCAGTTTTGGAATGCCAACCGAAATTGAAACTAAGATTGCAGAGTTAGCAGTATCTATGGTGCCTAATATAGACAAAATACGATTTGTAAACTCAGGTACCGAAGCCTGTATGAGTGCTGTAAGATTAGCGCGTGGATTTACCAAAAAAGATAAAATTATAAAATTTGCAGGTTGTTATCACGGACATAGTGATTCTTTTTTGATTCAGGCGGGTAGTGGTGCAGTTACTTTTGGCAGCCCTAATAGCCCAGGTGTAACGGCAGGTACTGCAAAAGATACTTTGCTAGCACGTTATAATGATTTAGCAAATGTAGAAAATATTGTTAAGTCTAATAAAGAAGAAATTGCTTGTATTATCGTAGAACCTGTTGCCGGCAATATGGGGTGTATTCCGCCAGTTAAAGGTTTTCTGGAAGGACTGCGTTCTCTTTGTGATGCAAATGATATATTGTTAGTTTTTGATGAGGTGATGACCGGTTTTAGGTTGGCAAAAGGCGGAGTCCAAGAATTAGTAGGAGTGCGTGCCGATATCGTTACTTTTGGCAAAGTAATTGGAGGAGGACTTCCTGTTGGAGCATTCGCTGCCAGAGATGAAATCATGAATCATTTGGCTCCTTTAGGTCCGGTGTATCAGGCCGGAACATTAAGTGGTAATCCGTTGGCAATGGCGGCAGGATTAGCCATGTTAACCGAGTTAAATGATAACACGGCTATTTTTGATAGTATTGGAAAAAAGACAGCGTATTTACATGAAGGAATGGCTAAGGTGTTAAAAGAGAAAAACGTGGTGCATACCATAAACCGAATCGGTTCTATGATTTCTGTTCATTTTTCTGAAGATTCGGTTATTGATTTCGAAAGTGCTGCCAAAGGGAATAATGAAACATTTAAGAAATTCTTTCATGGGATGCTGAATCAAGGAATTTATATTGCCCCCAGTGCTTTTGAAACCTGGTTTATTACAGAGGCTTTGACTTATAATGATCTCGATGAAACTATAAAAGCTGTGGCTATTACTGCGGAAAACTTATAAAATACAAAAGCCAATCTTGATCAGATTGGCTTTTGTATATGTGCTTTTTAAAATGAAAATTAAACTTTTGAGAATATAACTCACAAACTTTTCTATTTAGGATGCTTTTGGTAATGTGATGCAAAAAGTACTTCCTTTACCCAAGATACTTCTTACATTAATTTCACCTTTATTAAGTTCGACGAGTTCCTTACATATTCTTAACCCAAGACCAGTTCCAGTTTCTTGTTGTGTACCTTCTGTTGTAAAGGTTTCTTCTGCAAACAATTTACCTAAGTTCTCTTGTGGTATGCCTATCCCAGTATCCTGAAAACAGATCTCGTAATGTTTTTCTTTTTCTTCTGAAAGTAACGTGATTGAATCACCGGGTTTGCAAAATTTAATAGCATTTGCAATTAAGTTTTGCGACACTATAGAGAACATATCTTTATCAGCATACACCATAGTCGAATCTAATTGGTTATTAAGTTTGATATCCTTGAGCTCTGCTTTAGGTTCAAAAAAGGTAAATTTACTATTGATCACATCTTTGATATTAAATTCGGTTGGTTTAGCATTTAGTTCTTTCATTTGCGATTTTGACCAATTCAGCAAATTATTAAGCATAATTGAAGTTTGATGCGTTTTGTTTGCCAGTAAAGGAACGATTTGTTGAAATTCTTCTTTAGAGATAGCATCTTCTTTTAAAAGGTTTAAAGTTCCATCAAGACCGTGGATTTCATTTTTTAGATCATGTGATATGATAGAGAATAGTTTGTTTTTTACCTGATTAGATTCATTTAATTGTTTGATGTATCTCTTTCGTTCCCTTCTTGTTTTTACAATAAAAACCATGAAGATAAATATGAGTATTGAGACACCTAAACTGATAAAAGTAAATATTCGATATCTGTATAGTTCTTCTTTGGTTTGTAATTCTGTTTTTTTCTGTGCTTCCAGAAGTTTCAGTTGTTCTAATTCAGATTTGAAACGTTCCTCTGCTTGAGAGATTTTTTTTACAGTTTCATCAGATGAATTTTGATCTGCTATTTTCTGATACTTTTTTTGCCAGGCAAATGCTTCTGCCAAATTATTTCTAGCAGAATCTAATGTTGCAGAATATCTGTAATTCGTAAGTAACAATGGTTTCGTTTGTAGTGTTAATAATTCTGTACGAGCTTCAGCTAAAAGACGTTCGGCTTTTTCATATTCTTTGGTTTTTATAGCAATTAAGCCCAACTGCTGTTTAGCATTAGCGGCAACTTTATTATTTTGTGTTTTTACTGCGGCTTGGTACGAAGAGTCATAATATTTTTTGGATTTCTGATACTCTTTTTTACCGAGAGCTATAGAGGCTAATCGGTTGTAAGACAAAGATTCACTTAGTGTATTATTATTTTTCTTGCTAATCTTTAAGGCTTCTTTGGTAAGTACTTCTGCGCTGTCCATTCTTTTTTGAGCAATGTAAATCAAAGCTAAATTGCTAAGTGATGCGCCTAGTTTTTTTGAATTATATTGCTTTTTTAGTACTATTGATTTTTTATAATATTTTTCTGCCAGTTCATAATTATTAATATCCGAGTAGATATTGGCCATATTATTATAGGTGCTGGATAAGATTAAACCATCTTCTATTCTTTCAAAATATAGGTTGGCTTCCAGGATGTAATGAATCGCTTGTTCCGAGTTTCCTCTTCCTTGTTCTATGGTGGATTTATTATTATTAATGATCGCAAGCCCTCTGGGATAATTAGCTATTTTATAATAAATAATAGCTTTATCATAATTATGAAAAGCTTTGATGTGTTTCTGAGTATGGTTATAAATGTTACCAATTTGTTTATACACATCTCCAATTCCTCTGTTATATTGTATTTTTTTGGAAATGGATAATAGTTCTTCTTCGTATGATAATGCGATTTCGAAATTTCCTTGAACCCAAAGTTCTTTGAAATGTTTTATTGCGTCATCAAAAAGAATAGAATCTTTTTGAGTTTTTATTGTTGGAAGTATGCTGTCTAGAGATTTTTGTTGCGAAAAACAATAAGAATTCAGCAGCATGCATAGGCCTATGATAAGAGTAGTTTTTTTCATACATTCTATTTTGGGGAAACAGATTAAATGCAAAAATATTCCACAAATTACGTTTAAATATTTATTTAAAGCTATTTTTGTAGTATTATTCTTTCAAAAAAAATGTAATTTAGTTACGGTTTTAGCAGAACAACCTATTTTAACGTTTTTCACGGCTTGTGTTTAATCACTGGTATCGTAAGTTCGAATCAATAGTAGGATAGAAATTACACTACTTTTTTAGAAGTTATCGGGTAGTTTTTATTTCTTAGTATCCAACATTTTTTTCTCTAAGTCAATTATAGAGCATATAAATTCTTTTGCTTTTATTTCTTTGATTAAGTTATATGCTTTTCTGTTTTGATCTGCCCTTTCTGCTATTGTATATTTAAGATTCTGATATGTTAATCTAGCAGTTTTATTTTTTCTTAAATGATCTCTAAACAGCAAATGTTTATCTAATTCATCGCTATGTATTGGGCAAGCATATAAATGATGTGGTATGCTATCCAGAATTTTGTTTTGAACGGTTCCATTTCTTTTAAAAACTTCTCTATGAAGAATTCCCTGATTGCCATTATGATAATATCCTATACTAGCTAATCCAGTCTTTATTTTTTTAAAATCTGAATCTTTATTGTAGATAATATCGATATCAATGATTGGTTTGGATGCCAATCCCGAAACTGACGTGCTTCCTACGTGTTCAATTTTAATTGTAATTCCCGTTACAGCATTTTCAAGTTCCTTCTTTATACTCTGGAAATATTCTTTCCATTCTGAGGTATATTCCTGTATGAGCATAAGATAATCTACTTTTGGTGAGTCTTGTTTAGTAATTTAATTCTACTAAAAGTAATAGCGATGATTCAAGATTGCCATCAATAATGATATAATAAATATTGTTATTTTTTAGGCTCTAATATTAAAGAAACTCTCTCTAAAGCGTCCTGCAAGTGATAACGGGTCATTCTATCAGAAGTTCTACCTAATGCGTTTCTGATATCTCTCTGTAAGTTTTTAAGTTCTGCTCTTACAATTGGTCTGATATCACTTTGTGATACATTCACATTAGTTCGTCTTACGAAACGTCTTATATTAGCCGGAATTGGTGTTTGCTCTTTAGTCATTAAAAACTCTAATCGCTCAATATATGCTCTTTGTAGATTACGACGATATACATCGATTGATGCTCCTTTTCTTAGCTCACTCCATAGACCAGACCTAAGTTCTGTCATCATATCGATTAATGTATACGCATCTTTTTTATTGATCGCTTCGTTCTCAATAAGCCTGGCCATTCTTCCCTGATCTAACAGATTGTTCAGCGTTCTAGTCTGAAAACCGCGTACGCGTTCTACACTACCTGCGAATTCAATTTTGTTGAAAATCGTATCATCTAATAACCAATCTGGTGTAGTAAATAATTGATTTTGTATGAACTTCATAGCGCGCTTTTGGTTTTCTTTGGTTACATGAGTATATACAGCTCCTTCTTGATCATATGTCTTATAGTATTCATATACACCTCCTATATTAGAAGCAACGTGCCCCATATACCTATTATATTGACTTAATACCTGTCCGTACATGGTTTGTAGGTCATCATAATTCTTACCGTCTTCTGCTGTCCACTGGATTAAATTGGGTACAATTCTTTTTAGATTAGCAATTCCATAAGTACTTGCTTTAACTGCGTCATCTCCAAGATCTTCTGTTTGTGAGCTAGGGTCAATCACCCCAAACTGTTGTCTTCCGAAACGATATTTAGGATCGTCTGCGTGTTTTAATATCCAACTATCCAAGGTTTTCTTTTCTTCTTCCGCAGTAGTTCCAAGAATTGGTCGGTATCCCCATCGAATAGCATGTTTATCATAAATACCTATTTCTGGCATTAATGCAACATCTCCATCACCTGGTTGTGCGATATAATTAAAACGTGCATAATCCATAATTGATGGTGCTGTTCCATATTTTTTTGTGAATTCAGGATCACGGAGGGATTCCACAGGGTATGCTGTACTACTTCCCATATTATGCGGTAAACCTAAGGTATGACCCACTTCGTGCGAAGAAACAAATCTAATAAGTCGGCCCATCACTTCATCTTTGAAAGCGACCCCTTGCGCATCAGGGTTTATTGCTGCTGTTTGCACAAAGAACCAATTGCGCAGTAGCGTCATTACGTTATGATACCAGTTGATATCACTTTCCAAAATTTCCCCAGATCTGGGGTCACTTACGTGGGGTCCGTTTGCATTAGGAATCGGAGAAGCCAAATACCGCACAACAGAATACCGCGCATCTTCTGGACTCCAATCAGGGTCTTCTTCTTTAGTCGGAGGATCTTTGGCAATTATTGCTTCTTTGAAACCGGCTTCTTCAAAAGCTACTTGCCAATCTTCGATACCTTGTTTGATATATTTTCTCCATTTTTTTGGAGTAGCTCTGTCGATATAATACACAATTTGCTTTTTGGGTACAACTAACTCTCCTCTTTTAAATTTTTCAATATCTTCATCTCTTACTTCTAGTCTCCATTTATCTAAATATCGTATTGTCTTACTTTCCTGAGCTTCTAATCCGTAATCTGTTTGTCCTCTTGCGAACCATCCTACGCGTTGATCGAAATACCTTCGTTTCATTGGTGTTTCTGGGAGTAGGATCATTGAGTTGCTCATCTCTAAAGAAATGGTTCCTGTACTGGCATTAGAAGGGGGTTCTCCTGCGTTGTATGTTTTTACGTGTCGCGTTTCAATATTAAGAGGATAACTCCGTATAGAATCTATGTATGACAAGTTTGCGTCTAATCGTGTGATCTTATATCTTTTTCTTCTCGATGCAGGGAAACCAAGTGCTTTTACATCTTTTTTGAAAAGATCGGTAACTTCAATAACCGTTGCGTTATTTATAGAGTCTTTATGAAAGGCTTTTATAGGAAATGAAAACAGAACAGGTTCGAAATTAGAATTAACCACAGCTTCATGAATCGGTAACGAATCTGCCGCATACACCTGATAAGACACTACACGAAGTAGTACTTGTTTGTTTTTCTTTTGCCATCTAAGTACTTGTGTATTTTGCTTCCCTCCACCGAAACCTATACCCGTAGCGGTCTTTGCAATTCTTGTAACCATTAGCATTTCTCTATTAAACAGAGAATCCGGAATCTCATAGTAATAGGTGTTCTCTATATTATGTACTGTAAAAAGACCAGGGTCACTTTTCGCTTTTTCCGTAATGACCTCGCTGTAAGTTTTGATAGGATTTTTATCCTTAGCAGGTTTTTTAGCTGCAGTGGTAGCTGGTTGTTTTTCTTTTTTATTTTGTAATGATGAACAACTAGAAAGTGTAATGGTAAATACCAGTAAAAGATAGAACGTATTTTTGAGCATGAGTTGTTTTTTATCGCTCGAAGATAAATAAATAACAGAGCGTGATAAGTGAAAAGAACGTTAAAAACTATCAATCAGCACTTCAATATCTTATGAATTAGAAATTAATACTCTATAAGGCATAATCTTTTTTTAAACCTCACTTATAAAATAGTCTTAATCCAACATATAGTCTCATCTTTTATGAGTAAGATCGCTGATATAAATGATAGGTATCTTCAATGTTACTATTGATGTACCACTTCTAGTGTGGTTTGATATAAGTCTGATTTTAAAACGCGAGCTTTGAGCCAGGCATAAAAACTCATCGCAAATATATCCTCTTGATCAGGGCTGTTTTGGATTAGAGATTTTTCGATTTTAAATAAAAATTCTTTTGTATTTATAGTATTACCTTTTAGGTAATAATCGTTTGCCAGTGATAAAAACTCCAATACGCGATTCTCACCGTTATTTCTTAAATAGCTATTGTGTTTTTTCCTAAAACTTTTTATTCTGGACTCTACTAAATCCATGTGATCCAATTCTATATGTAACAATATTTCGGTCAGATTCTTTTTAATCACCCAGATGATTCCCGCTTTTTGCATATACCAGGTATCACTATGGTATAATTCATTGAAAAGCCTTAAAGCATCTTTCCATCTAGATTGCTGGAAGTAACATACAATCAATGATAATTTCAGGTCTAAAATATAAGTGGTTTGATCCTTGAAAATACTGTGATCAAAACTTTCTAATATGGAGATTGCCTTTGTCGCTTGACCTGTATAGTTATGGTTTAAAACTTCTAAAAGACAGTATTGTGGAAGAAACCTTTTGTAATATTTCTTTTGTTGCCTAGTCATTTGTTCCTCCATTTTTTTTAGATACCCAAGAGAATTTACAAAATCTTTGTTCCTAAAATATGAATTCGATACATAATAAAGTATCTGAATATGATAGAATAAATGTTTATGTGTAAGTTGTTCTTTTGATTCTATTTGTTGATACGTTTTTTCTACAAAAGAAAGAATCGAATGAAAATTACGTGTTACATTGGCTGCTTTATTAGCAATTTCTAAAATTTTGAATAATGATCTAAACGTCAGATCCTGATAAATTGAAATATCATAAGCGCGCAAAGAATCTTTAATGATCTTTGTGATATCATTCTCATTTTGCAAAAGTTTATTTTGAATGTTTGCATAAAAGAGATTTAAATTCTCTTCCTGTTTTAATAAAGTTTGATTACGTTTAAAATCCTGTATTACAATTTCTAAGGAGATGCTTGGGTCTACGTGAGCATATTGAATTTTTGTATAATAAATTTCATGTAATACACTAAAGAGATCATAGGTTTTAGCTTTTAATTCGGCTTTCTTGATGGTTTTTAAAGCAATTTTATACTGTTTTTGCTCAAAGAAAATTCTACTGGCCAGTAATAGTTTGAAAATTTCCATCTCTTCAGAGGTTTCGTTTTCAAAACTTTTGCTGGCAATAAAATCAATAAGGTTATCGTGCAGTCTTTTACACAGTGCATGAAAAGCACCTTTTGACTTTTTTCCATATATCTGAATATCTAAGTTTTTATTATCTGGTGAGGTATCCAAAAGCTTGAATAACTGAATGTTTTTAGTATCATTTCTTTTATTCTTTTGCTTAAGAACATGAATGAAAATCCTTTTTTCTTCAACGGATAAGGTTCTAATTATAGTAGAGAGTGTATTCATTATATCGTAAGTATATAGGGATTAAATATAACTTTAAAATTGAAAAAATGAATTAAAGCAATGAAATATATCGTAAGTTTTTTATGAAAATAGAGTTTTTAAACTGATCAAGTCGTTGCAAATTTGTCCTGTTCAAAACAAACAATTGAAATAAAAATTAATCATCAAAATCAATTATTATGGATTACAAATTTAGTAATGATGTAACAGAAGAGGTTAGTAATGACAACATCGATAAAAAAGAAATCAAGGTGTATGATCAAAAACCAACAGCTGCCTTTATAGGGGCTTCATGGGTAGCGTTGTTAGCAGGTATGGTGTCTTTTTGCACAGGTTTGTGGAATGCAGATATGCTGCTCAACGAGAAAGGCTACTACTTTACTATTCTTTTATTTGGGTTGTTCTCTGCAGTATCCGTACAAAAAAACGTACGAGATAAGTTAGAAGGATTGCAGGTAACAGAAATCTATTATGGAATTAGCTGGTTTGCCGCCTTGGCATCCATCGTTTTATTGATCATTGGATTATGGAATGCCGATCTGGATCTAAGTGAAAAAGGATTCTATGGAATGTCATTCACCCTTAGTTTGTTCTCAGCTATCGCAGTGCAAAAAAATACCAGAGATAAAAAATTTATTGAAGCAAAAGAAGTGTAATTGGAAAACAAATCAAAAGGAGGAACTGGATGATTACAGTTCCTTGTTTTGATGATTAGAGAAGGCAGCTACAGAGCTGTGGCTGTCTTTTTTATTTAGAAATAACTCTTATGAAAGATACCAGAAGACGTGCGCACGCATTCTTTCTGGTTTTATTAGGGTTTTTAATCCTTTGTGTCCAAAACAATATGGGTCACAGGTGGTGGAGCCTCTTTGATATTTGTATTGACAATACCATTCTTTATTAGTGTGGGAGTTATTTTCGGAGCCATTGTTTTCTATGGTATAAGGCCTTTAATCAATAGGAGAATGATAGTGTACTTACTGACCTGCTTTTATAATTCGCTGTTAGTAGGGACATTGTTGATGTTTCCTTTTGAATAAATACATTTTATAAAACCGTCAAAACATGATTTCAAAATTTCAAAATGAATTAAAAGAACTGGTCACAGATCAGGTAATCTCACTAGAGATCGCAGATAGGATTTCTTCATATTTTGATCAAAAGCAAGCACCTAAACCCAATAGGTTATTTACTATATTCGGAATTTTTGGAGCGTTGTTGATAGGATCCGGAATCATTCTGATGCTGGCGCATAATTGGGATGATTTCTCCAGATTGACAAAAACCATAGTAGCATTTGTCCCTCTAATTACCGGGCAATGTATCACAGGATTTTCCATAATTAAAAATAAAAGCCGTACGTGGAAAGAAGCTTCAGGCACCTTTTTGTTTTTTGCGGTAGGAGCCAGTATTTCTTTAGTAAGTCAGATTTATAATTTATCGGGTGATTTAGGGTCTTTTTTAAAAACCTGGATCACCCTTTGTTTACCATTGATTTACTTGCTTAGATCTCATGCAGTAATGCTATTGGTTATCTTGTCAAGTACTTATTATGTAGCAGAAGTTGGCCTTTGGAATTATAAAAATGATAGTATTACTTGGTGGTATTTGGTTTTTATATTGGCAATCATACCCTATTATATACTAGAGATAAAGAATCAATTATTAAGCAATGCAGCCACAATTTTTAATTGGATGATACCGGCAAGTATAGCAGTCGGACTCGGGGCATTTATAAATGATAATGAAGAATTAGGCTTTGTCGTGTATATGACTCTTTTTGGCATATATTATAATTTAGGAAGGCATCCATTATTCAAAGAATTAAGAACACTAAGAAATGGATTCTTGATTCTTGGTTCTTTGGGGACGACCATTGTATTGATGATATGCACTTTTAGATGGTTGTGGGCAGAAATTCTTGATACCACGATGTATGTTTCTCAGGAATTCTATATCTCTTTGGTTTTAGAAATTGTGGCAATATCAGTGTTACTATTTAATATCATCAAGGAAGGAATCCGATCTGTTAATTTATTTCAGGTATCGTTTCTGATATTCTCGGTGTTATTCTACTCATTTTCTGGAATGACCACACTACCAATGACCTTAACCAATATATTGGTTTTTACTTTGGGTATTTCTGCTATTAAGATTGGGACAGACAAATATAATTTTGGAGTTCTTAATTATGGATTGCTGGTCGTTTCCATACTAATCATCTGCAGGTTCTTTGATACAGATATGAGCTTTGTGATTCACGGATTGTTATTTATTACTATCGGTTTGGGTTTTTTTCTAACCAACTACATTATGTTAAGAAGGCAACAGAAAATGGTAAAACAATAAAAATTGGACATATGAAAATCATGTATTTATTAATTTTATTCGTTGTGTTGGCATTGGCTCAGATTTACGTTCCAACTCAGATGATTTTAGGGAGTGAGGATATTTTAAACTCAGGAGTAGCTTATAAGTTTAAAACAAGACCTATTGATCCTACTGATCCCTTTAGAGGGAAGTATATCACACTCCAGTACGAGATGAATCATTTTGAAACGAACGATACTACCTATGTAGTAGGTGAGGAGATTTATATCTATCTTAAAAATGATGATAAAGGTTTTGCGGAGGTCTCTGAAATCAGTAAAACGTCCTTAGAAAGTGAAGCTGACTACGTGACCGCCAGAGTAACGTATTATTACAAAAACAAGGTTAATTTTCAGTTACCATTCAATATATTTTATATGGAAGAAACAAAGGCGTATGATGCAGAGCTGGCATATACGAGAGCCAATAGAGATAGTCGTTTGGATAATGTATATGCATTAGTATATATCAAAGATGAAGATGTAGTTCTTAAAGATGTATTTATAAATGAAATCCCGATACAAGAGTACGTTGAGAAATAATTTATATCTGAAGGAATTAAACCTTTTTTAACAGCGGTAGTCATAATAACGAAGAACAAAAAATAAGGATTATTATGAGAACACTATCAAAAATGTTTGTATTAGGTTTTTTGTTATCTACAGTAACTATCTCTTGCACAACAACAGTTCGAGTACGTCCAACAAATCGGGTAATGATCACTAAAGTACATCGTCCTAAAATTGTATTTCATAACAATGTAAAATACTACAGAAGCGATGGTGTTTGGTATGTAAAAAAGAATAGAAGGTATGTAACTGTCGCAGCTCCGGTAGGACTTCGTGTAAATACGTTACCCGCAGGATATAGGGTGATTACAGTAAGAGGTGCAAGATATTACAGGCACAAAGGAGTCTATTACAAAAGATCTGGTAGGACCTATCTGATAGTACAGGTATAGCGAGTTTTAGATTAAATTGGTTAGTTTAGTTAAGAAAATTCCTTGAGGTTTTATAAAAAAGCTCAGGGTTTTTTTATTGGTGACCCACTTCGACAGAAAAAGTTACAGGGCAACGCATTCGAAAAACTGAATTACCAAGCTTCTTCAATTTTTATACGTTCTCCATTTTGGTAAGAAGCTATAAAGGCACCTCTAAAGCCTAAACGGACTAACTCTCTACGAAATTTTTTAGCCTCCGATAATGAAGCAAAATTACCAAGTGCATATTTATTAAAGCTACCTGCTTTGATCTCTTTAAAATTAACAAATTTCTCAGAGTAAAGCGATAAATCTTTTTTCTCGAAAGCTCCTATCTGAACCGCATACACTAATTGATCTTTTAAAGAAGCTTTCTCTTGCTCTTCATCCATATCGTTTCCAGAGGCATTAATCTCCTGATCCATCGATAAATTTTTGATAGTTTCTTCAAGTTCAGCAATTTTATTCTTTAGCATCATTGATTCTTTGTTAGCTTCGCTTTTAGCGATCATTCCATCAGAGGTGCTAAATTTCATAAAATATACAGTTCCTGCAATTCCTAGAAGAGCTATAATTCCCAATATGATCGTAGCGATTTTAAACTTTCTGGTATTTTCCTGTTCGTCAGAAAGGGCTTTGTTATGAGCGTAGTTAGTAGCTCTTTTTTCTTCTTTTGCTTCATCTATTTGAACCTGAAAATTCAATAGTTCATCATCACTGATATAAGGCATGAGTTGTGGTTTTAATGTGGTCAAATATAGGTGATTATTGTTTTATCCAAAAATTATATTACTGATAAACCGTAGTTTCTTCATTGAGTGTACTCGTTTTTTATGTTTATTGTTAATAATAACAGTAGCGGAATATAGGAATAAAAAGATTGTAAAATAAGGTGCAAAGTAATCCTTATAGGAAATAACTTTTCTGTTTCATAAGTAAGAATGGATAAATGTAGGATTTTTCTAAAGAAGAGTAGTAAAAAGGAAATCGGGGACCACATAACGGCAATTAATTACATCACATCGAATACCTGTAAAGGCTGGAAATATTATAAACACTAGTACGTTATCTCTTTTTCGGTAGTCTATTTTAAAGATCTTTCCCACCCTAATCAAAAATAGAGTACTGCTGGTTTTATTGTACACAAAACTTAACCAACGTGAGCGTAGGCATATACCTAAGGGTACTTTTATTATTTTTTCTTGTATTAAATATAAGCTTGTTGCTTTCAGAGTTTATTTTGAAAGTAAAAAAAGTAATACGCGAATGTATATTCAGGTCAACTTCAGTACCGATCAATAATACCATGAATTCTTTGAGTAAAAATGCATGCAATTATAAATTGTTTGCCCGTCTTTATCATTCTTTTATAAAAACCAACATAATAAAAACCGACCATTATGATACGTAAACTATTAATCAATTGCGTAGCAGTATTTTTATTTGCTTTTAGTTATGCGCAAACTGTTACTTTTCAAACAGATGATGGCTTAACCGCCAAAACCATTTGTAAGGGAACTGATATTCAATTAAACCTCAGCATAGATCCGCCTAGGCCATCTGGTGGAACCAGTACATATAACGTACAATGGGAAAAAACAGTCAACCCCACGTTTATCAGGAACTGTCAATTTCCAAGTCCTGATGATTCTTGTTCTTTTTATCGAGAAACACCATTAGAAACAACTACTTACACAGTGACCGTTAATGGAGGTCCCTCGGGTTCTGTGAGAAGTACAGTTACCGTAACCGTAGAAGAAGTACCCAATCCAGGTTTAAATACTACGATGTTCTTATGTGGTAGATCCGGTATGATTAATTTATTTGATGAACTAGATGGTGGTCCGCAACCTGGCGGTGTGTGGAGTAATGGCACAGGGACTTATGATACAGCAGATCCTAATGGAGGTGCATTTACATATACCATTGATAATGGAGGCGCTTGTCCACCAGTTAGTGCAATAATAACAGTAAGATCTTGTGGGGATAATGACGCTGATGATGATGGAGTACCTGATGTAACGGACAATGATGATGATAATGATGGTATTCCTGATGTTATAGAAGATGGTTTTTGTACCGCTGCAACGACTTCACCTATATTTATTTTGGAAGAAGATTTTGGTTTCGGGGGGCCAACAAGAAGTA
The DNA here is from genome assembly GCF_053613295.3 of Aquimarina ulvae. Taxonomy (NCBI): domain Bacteria; kingdom Pseudomonadati; phylum Bacteroidota; class Flavobacteriia; order Flavobacteriales; family Flavobacteriaceae; genus Aquimarina; species Aquimarina ulvae. Next base: position 25,402 of record NZ_JBSIBP030000007.1, on the reverse strand, counting down.
GGTATGCAGAAGGGTTAGGTTTAACATATAACCCAGTGTTACCACAGGACATTAATGGAAACGATGGGGAGTATAATGTGGCTACATCTACCCACTATCGCACTAATGTAGGATTTGATGCAACATTTTTGGCTACAGATCGTATAGGAGATGTTGATGCCGATGGAAATACAGATGGTAGGTATCTAGCTATTAATATGAAATCAAGTGCATTTGCTGATAAACCAGTTTTTGTGGCAGAAAACCTGCCTGTCCTTCCTGGAATTGAATATGATTTTACAATGTCTATAGCAGGTCTGAATAATAATACAGATGAAATAAAGGCAAGTCTAACGATAGAAGTAGTGGATCAGGCTACAGGTACCCCTCTTTTTAGTGAGGATTCTGGAGAAATATCTAATGGCACAGATGAATGGATTCTTGTACAAAGTTCTTTTGTTCCAGATGCTACTGTTAATGTTGTGACTATAAGAGTAATCAATAGGCAAGGGACAGATGGTGATGGTAATGATATTGGGATAGATAATATTTTTCTTTCTACCAACGCTTGTGATTTTGATCGTGACGGAATTCCTAATTCTCAGGATCTGGATGCTGATAATGATGGTATTTATGACATTGTAGAATCTGGAAATGCAGCAGCAGATGGAAACGGAGATGGACGTTTTGACGGGCCTATTGATGTAGATGGAACATCGACTACAGTAGTGCATAATGTTATTAATTCTGATGCAGATGCCAATCTAGATTTCCTGGATATTGATGCAGATGGTGATGGTATTATTGACAATATTGAAGGGCAGTCTACAGCTGGCTATATCTCACCAAGTGGTATCGATGGAGACTTTAATGGAGTTGATGATAGTTATGATACCAATGGAACTGCAATTGCTCCGGTGAATTCTAACACAAATACAGCTCCCGATTACATAGATAACAACTCAGATCCCGTGTCAGGTGATTGTCTGGAAGATACGATAGAAGCCTATGATACTGATCAGGACGGGATTCCGGATTTGCTGGCTGGTGGTTCTGATGTAGATGGAGACGGATTGGATGATGCTTTTGATACAGTCGTATTAGATCGATTAACTGGCGCAACTAATGCAAATAATGGAGGTACAGTCCCTACGGATTTCCCCAATAATCACAATCCGTTAACAGTAGAAAGAGATTGGAGGGAAGAAATAGGGGATGTAGATCTTGATCCTCTTGCGATTATGGTATGTGATCCTGTGGATTTGTTCGATGAGTTACCTGAGGGAACGCTAACTACAGGTAGTTGGAGTGTGCCGGCAACCGGCACAGCATTAACAGGTGGTCATTTAGGAACATTAGATCCTACCGCTACAGGTGTCTTAGACGGAGAATATATATATACACTTCCGGTATTGACGGCAGGATGTCCACCTATTAGATATCTGATAGATGTTACAATTGATGATACATGTCAATGTCCTGATATAGATGAGCCAATTGTTCCCGCAACACCTATAACTACTTGTATAGATGCTGCACCTTTACCTTCTGTAACGGTAACACTTACGTCTGGATTAGAGGGACGTTGGTACTTAGCTGATGGAGTGACTCCCATCGCAAGAGCTCAGAATACAGATACATTTACGCCTATAAGAGCAGAGTTGGTATTGGGGGACAATTTATTTAGAGTAGAAGCATATGAACCCGTAGGAATGTGTGCCAGTGATCTGGTTGACGTAATTATTACAGTCACTGCTCCTCCAGAGGCGGGAGAACCTAATGACACGCCACCAGTTCCGGTTACTTTGTGCGAAGGAAACACTGCTATTATTAACTTATACGACGAACTGACCGGAGAAGATACAGGAGGCGTTTGGACAGATCCAACGGCGACAGTTATTCCAGATGGTACCATTACTGCAAGTACAAATATTGAAGGGGACTACAGCTATACTGTATCCAGCAATGGATGCACAGACACAGCCATAATCACTGTAGAGATAAGTACTGTTCCTACGTTAGCTTTTGGAGAAACAACCTGTGCTGCTGATCGAGCTACTTATAACGCATCTTTTATCACTAACGGTAGCTGGAATATTTCGATAGACCCTGTTGATGCAGGAACTGTTGATGTAGTTAATTCGATGATTACAGCAATAACAGATGGAGTTGATATTACAATTACTGCAACAAATCCAGATAATACTTCTTGTGTAGCTATGCTGATGATTACAGCACCTGATTGTAGTTGCCCTGATGTCGCAGAGCCTACTAATCCTAGTAACGAAAGTATATGTGTTGGTTCTACAGCACCAGTGTTATCGGTTAATGTATTACCCGGCCAGACAGCAAACTGGTATGACCAGGATGGAAATTCCTTACGGATGGACAGTGCAACATTTACTCCGACAGACACTGATATAGGAGATTATGTGTATCGTGTAGAAGCTTTTGATACCACAGAAAACTGTGCTAGTGGTCGTATCGAAGTTTTTTATCAGATTCTGGATGTTCCGATTATTGACCCTATAGATGCCATCTCTGCTTGTGAATCTTATGAATTACCAGAACTCGAGCTTGGAAACTATTTTACAGAAATGAACGGAGTGGGGACGCAACTCAATCCAGGTGAAATAATTAATACAAGTCAGGTAGTTTATGTGTATGCAGAAACAGGTACAACTCCTAATTGTTTTGATGAGAAACCGCTGGATATTACCATTAATCAATTGCCTAACCCTGTAGCGCCAGTTAATCCAGGAGATCGTTTTTGTGAGCGTTATACCTTACCAGCATTGCAAAACGGACAGCAATATTTTACAGGACCAGATGGGGCCGGTACACAGCTAAATGTCGGAGATATTATATTAGAAAGTCAAACGATTTTTTTACGAGAAGTTGATGGCATTGGTTGTGAAAACGAAGTTTCATTTTTTGTAGAGATTACAAATGTTGAAGAATTAGAGATTGAGCCGGGAATCATATGCGTAGGGCCTAATACAGCCACTTCTTTTCTGATCAACACAGAATTAAGCGATATAGACTTTTCTTTTGACTGGAGTTTTGAAGGAACAATCATTCCCGGAGCTACACAATCTACCTATGAAGCAACCCAGGCAGGAACCTATACCGTAACATATACAGATGTGGTTTCTACATGTGAAGGAAGCTCGCAGATCACTATTACCGGAGTGAATGCCCCACAGAGCTTGGACCTTCAATTGTCATCAGGGTCTTTTGCAGATAACAGTGATATCATTGCTACGGTAACTGGAGATAGCACGTATCAATATATCCTTGACAATGGAAGCCCACAAGACAGTAACATATTTACAAATGTTCCACTAGGATTGCATGAGGTAACTGCCATAGATACCAATAGATGTGGTTCTGTTACGGCGTCCATTTTCGTTGTTGGATTTCCTGCATTTTTTACCCCTAATAATGATGGATTCAATGATCAATGGGGAGTTGTAGGAAATGTAGATACTCCAGAAATGGACATATTTATTTTTGACCGATATGGAAAACTTCTTCAACAATTGAATAGGGATAATCAATGGGATGGGACTTACGGTGGGAAACCGCTTCCAGCTACAGACTATTGGTTCGTGGCAGAGTTTAAAGATGGATCCGCTACCTACAGAAGACACTTTACACTAAAACGATAATGGGAATATTATTTCTTTATTTCAAAACAAGCAAGATGAAGTTTACAAAAATATATCTAACAGCAATAATGATGTTGCTGTTAACAAGAATTGGAAGTGCTCAGGAAGGGCTATCAATATACTCAGATTATCTAACAGATAACTATTATTTATTACATCCATCGATGGCAGGAGCAGCTAATTGTTCGCAGGTCAGATTAACTGGTCGCAGAAACTGGGTTGGTGAAGAAGATAGCCCCGGTTTATATACGGCTGCATATAACGGAAGAATAGGTAATTCTCAATCAGGAATCGGTGCGATTGTATATAACGATAAAAATGGTTTTTCTTCTCAAACAGGTGGATATGTTACCTATGCACATCATTTGATGTTTTCGAGTAGTGAGGCAGATTTGAATCAACTTTCTTTTGGACTAAGTGCCGGTATCATTCAATATAGATTGGATCAAACAAGATTTGACCCCAACGATCCTTTGGTTGGACCAGGATCCATTAGTGAAAGCGAGTTTAATATGGATGTGGGTTTTTCGTATAATCTGTATAACTTTTACACGCATGTAACCGCGAAAAATATATTGAAGAACTCAGGTGTCAATAATGACTTACAACTAGTTAACAACTTGCGTAATTATCTGGTGTCTGTTGGGTACGTGTTTGATCGGCCCGGCAAAACTTTTTCGTATGAACCTTCCATTTTATTTTCTCACAGAGAAGGAGTAAGCCAATCTAGTATTGATTTCAACCTGAAGATCTACAGTGATATGAATTTCGGAAAATTATGGGGAGGATTGTCTTACCGAAGAAGTTTTGACTCAATAGATTTTGTAGATGGGTCCGAAATTACGACTCAATCCCTAAACTATGTTACGCCTTTTATCGGAGTTAATTTTGGAAAATACATGTTTGCTTATACCTATTCCTATCAATCCAATCCGGTAACATTTAATAATGGCGGTTTTCATCAAATCACCTTAGGAATTGACTTTTCGTGTAGGTCAAAAAAGTATGCGTGTTATTGTCCGTGGGTAGAATAGCTTTCTTTATTGAAGTTGAGTGATTAGAACAACCTGTGATGTTTTTTATAAGGCAATAGTTTGACCTTAATTTAAAGAACAGATAACAACAAGTTTATTGTGGCAAAATACCTTTGTGTGAAAATAAACACACGATGAATAGAAGAAATTTTTTTGAAAAATCTTTGTTAGTTGCTGGGGGCTTTATGATTGCTCCTATGTATATCAGTTGTAATGACGATGATGATATGGATATCAGTATTCCAAATCTTAATACAGATAATTTTTTTGAAGGCGTAGCAAGTTTTGATCCTACAGATTCTAAAATTATCATATGGACACGATTTACACCGGATTCCGGGAATCCTAATATTATAATTAATTGGCAAGTTGCTTCGGATCGAAATTTTGAAAGTGTTGTGCGACGTGGTGAATTTATAACGGGAGCAGATAGAGATTATACTGTAGCTATAGATGTTCAGGAATTACCATCTCATAGTAAGTTTTACTATCGTTTTTTTGAGTTAGAAACGCAAACAACCTCTGTAATCGGAGAAACTATTACACTTCCTTCTTTAGGTGATACGGTAACTGACGTAAAATTGGCTGTATGTTCCTGTGCTAATTTTGCAGGAGGATTGTTTAATGTATATGGTGCAATGGCAAACTCTGAAGCTGATGTTATTGTCCATTTGGGAGATTATATTTATGAATATGGTGAAGGAGAATACGGCACTAATGAGAATACCTTGGCCTTAGATAGAGTGCATCAACCAGCTAATGAAATTATATCGCTTTCTGATTACAGAGCTCGGTACAAACAATATAGAAGCGACGCTCAACTGCAACTGGCACATCAGAAAAAACCGTTTATTTGTGTATGGGATGATCACGAAGTTACCAATGATGCCTATACTGAAGGAGCAGAGAATCATCAGGATTCTGAAGGATCATATGAGGTAAGAAAACAAACCGCTATTCAGGTTTATAGTGAGTTCTTACCAGTAAGATCGGAAGACCCTTCTAAAATTTATAGAACATTTGATTTTGGCAATGTACTAAGCTTGCATATGCTCGATACCCGAATTATTGGTAGAAATAAGCAACTTTCTTATGATGATTTTTTTAGTCCAGATACAGGATTAGATGCAGTTGCATTCCAGACAGCATTACAAGACCCTAACAGGACACTACTGGGGTCAGAACAGCTGAACTGGCTTTCTGGAGCAGTTTCCGTAAGTAGCTCCAATTGGCAAGTATTAGGTCAACAGGTATTGATGGGTAAAATGTTTATGCCATCAGAGCTTTTAATATTAATAGGAAAACTTGTAGCCGAAATAGGAGCTTTAGGAAGTGCTACTCCAGAGACTGCTGTGGCTTTTCAAACAGTATTAATCGAATTGACAACGATTAAATCAAGACTTTTAGCTGGAGATCCCACACTCACACAACAAGAAGCAGCAAGAGTGCAGACCGTTATTCCATACAACCTAGATGCCTGGGACGGATATTTTATAGAGAGAGAACAGCTTTTTACAATACTAAATGGAAAGAAAACAGTTTGTTTGGCAGGTGATACGCATAATGCTTGGTACAGCAAATTAAAAGATACAAATGGACAGGAAATAGGAGTAGAGTTTGCTACCTCTTCAGTTTCTTCTCCGGGTTTTGAAGGGTTTTTAGGTGTTGACACAAATCAAGCTGCCAGTTTTCAGCAAGCTTTGGAGATATTAATTGATGACTTGCAATATATGGATGCTACACAAAGAGGGTTTTTACAAGTTACCTTTACACCAACTACCAGTGAGGCGCAGTGGAATTTTATAAATACTATTGCTGCAGAGAATTATGCAGTTGTTGTAGGGGAAACAGTTTCTTATAGCTAGCGTGTTTTTGTATATACGTCGTTAGTCAAAACGCAACCTATGCGGGTTGCGTTTTTTATATTGTATATTTTGATATGATTTACTCAATAACCTCTACAATCAGACTGTCATCTGTTTTGGTAACTTTGGTCAAACCATGTTTAGAAAGACCTTTCATTCCCTTATCCCAAGCTTTATTACTTAAGCCAGAAGCTGATTTTAGATCTGCCAAAGCCATGCTTTGTTGTTTTTTGATGATCTCAAAAATCGCCTTTTCGTTATCATTCAGCTCTACAGCTTTCTTTTCGGGTCTCATCTGTGGAAAAAATAGCACTTCTTGTATCGATTGATTATTGGTTAGATACATAATCAAGCGATCCATACCGATTCCCATTCCAGATGTTGGTGGCATGCCATATTCTAATGCTCTGATAAAATCATTGTCGATAAACATCGCTTCATCATCTCCTTTTTCACTTAGTTTTAATTGTGCTTCAAAACGCTCTCTCTGATCAATAGGGTCATTCAACTCAGAATATGCATTCGCAATTTCTTTACCACAAACCATGAGCTCAAAACGTTCTGTAAGCTCCGGATTGTCTCGGTGCTCTTTGCATAACGGACTCATTTCCTTAGGGTAATCTGTTATGAATGTAGGTTGAATGTAGTTTCCTTCACATTTTTCACCAAAAATCTCATCGATCAACTTTCCTTTACCCATCGTTTCATCTACTTCAATACCCATACCTTTAGCAGCTTCGCGAATTTCGCTTTCAGATTTTCCGGTAATATCAAACCCTGTAAAGTGTTTGATAGAGTCAGTCATCGTTACCCGTGCATACGGAGTTTTGAAATTGATGGTATGTTCCCCAAAAGTAGCTTCGGTAGTTCCGTTAACTGCTATCGAGCAGTGTTCAACCAGGTTTTCAGTAAATTCCATCATCCAGTTATAGTCCTTATAGGCTACATAAATCTCCATAGCGGTAAACTCTGGATTATGCGTACGATCCATTCCTTCGTTTCTAAAGTTTTTAGAAAACTCATACACCCCATCAAAACCACCTACGATTAATCGTTTTAGATATAACTCGTTAGCAATTCGCATATATAATGGAATATCTAAAGAATTATGGTGCGTCACAAAAGGACGTGCCGCTGCACCACCAGGAATAGGTTGTAAAATTGGAGTTTCTACTTCAAAATACCCTTTGCTGTTAAAGAACTCGCGCATCGCATTAAAGAGTTTTGTTCTTTTTACAAATACATCCTTAACTTTTGGATTCACTACCAAATCTACGTATCGCTGGCGGTACCTCAATTCGGGATCGGTAAACGCATCGTGTACTTTTCCGTCGGTATCCGTTCTTGGTTGAGGTAATGGTTTTAGGGTTTTACTTAATAAGGTAAAGTCCTTAACCATGACTGTTTTTTCGCCTACCTGAGTGGTAAACAGTTCTCCTTCTACACCAATAAAGTCGCCAATATCGAGTAGTTTCTTATAGACTTCATTGTATTTGGTTTTGTCCTCACCAGTACAGATTTCATCTCTGTTAAAATATACCTGAATACGGCCTTTAGAATCCTGTAATTCGGCAAAAGAAGCTTTTCCTTGTATACGTCTAGACATTAATCTTCCTGCAATGATTACTTTTTTTCCTTCTTCGTATTGCTGTTTGATACCCTCAGAAGTATGGTCTACCGGAAATAAAGCAGCCGGATACGGATTGATACCAAAGTCGCGTAGCGATTGTAGTTTTTCTCTTCTTACAAGTTCTTGTTCTGATAATTGCATAATGCTGCCGTTTTAAGCGTGCAAAGATACAAAGTATCGTATAATCTTTCAATTGATTTTTAATCATAGTAGAGTAGAAACGGTATTATATGAAAAGTTATGAGTTACGGTTGTAGAAATTAACTGAAAATGATCTCAACCCCTATGTTGTTCTTCAAAAAACACTTAAGGAACATTGATTTAATAAAAATCAATCAAAAATATAGTAAACCTACTTAATCCCTAGATAAATATACTTGTCAAGTACCTCCAGATAGTGATATAATGTTAATTTTTTTGATAATTATATCGTGTTTTTTGAGTACACATAGGTGTAGAGTTAATCTCAGACTCCGAGTAAATGTTATAGATTATTGTCCTATTTGTAGATAGCATCTTGGTGCATCTAGATGATTTTGTTTGTGGTTCTATAAGAAGATTCTACGGATTTAGATGGTAAACTAGATACAAAAACTCTAAACCTATTGTATTCACGACTATTCTTACATGGATTGTAAATCCGAACTATTCAATAGCCCAAGGGTTTTCTTCCACACCTGTTAAAATTAATAACAGAATCTAAATTTCTTACTTTTTTAACACTTTATTCTTTTAAGGATCAGTACATTGTGTTTGTAACACGAATCAGAGTACAATTAATGCTATGGGGATAGCAGCATCGTAATCTTTATAAAATATATGTGTATTTGTCTATAAAAGTACTATAAGCAACAGTGTGTTGTGATACACATTAGTTTTGTAAATGAGCAATGATATACGTTGTACGCGATCAACAAAAAAAGTAATCAATGACATTGCAAAAAAACCTTTTGGGGCTGGTTTTTTTCTTTTTTTTAAATTCAACATTTTCTCAGCAAAAATCATTAGGATTACCTAATGTAATGGGTGATACTTATGATTTTATAAAAACAGCCAATCTATATCAAAATCCAGCAGCAGATGTAGCTGTACAACCAAATATCACTAAGAATCCAAAAGAATCGGACGTTGATCATTCTTTGTCAGACAACACCGCCATAGTACCTAATGCATCAGAAAACTTTTTGATAAAACCCTTATCTATAAACTCTGAGAATTCTGACTATGCACCAAGCTTTTATAAGGGAGAGCTCGTATTTGCTTCTTCTCGCAATAGCAAATCCCTGACTGTGATACTACAGGAAAACACGAACGAGCCTTTCTCGGATTTGTATACCACCAGTAAAAATATACCTGATAAAGAAATATCAAAACTAAAAGGAGCGGTCAATACCAAATTTCACGAATCTTCTGCCACCTTTAGCCCGGATGGCAAAACGGTGTACTTTACTAGAAATAATTACTCTGAAAGAAAGTTTAAAAGAAATACAAAAGGTTGCGTCTTATTAAAAATATACAAAGCAGATTACAATAACGGCAAATGGAAAAACGTAAAAGAGTTACCCTTCAATAGCAACGAATACTCTACTGCACATCCAGCTCTATCTCCTGATGGAAAATTCCTGTATTTTGCCAGTGATATGCCAGGTAGTTATGGTAAGTCTGACATCTACGTAGTGGCTATACATAAAGACGGAAGTTATGGCACTCCTCAAAACTTAGGAAGCCTGATCAACTCTGCTGGTAGAGAAACGTTTCCGTATATAAGTGATAAAGGAACCTTGTTTTTTACCAGTGATGGCCATGTTGGTTTTGGGGGATTGGATATTTTTATGGTCTTGCCTGATACAGATAAGGGTTGGCAAATTTACAATATGGGAGCTCCTATAAATAGCTCTAAAGATGATTTTACCTTTATCATTAATGAGGAAAATATGATGGGATATTTTGCCAGTAACCGTTCTGGCGGTAAAGGTAGTGATGATATTTATGGTTTTAAACAAATGATTTCGCTTCAAGAATATCGTGATCAAACACCTAAAATCAAAAGAAAGATCCAAAGGCATATTGAGGTAAAACCGACTACAGAAGAAATTACATCATTTTAAACCTTATAGTTTTTATTTTGATAATTTCTTTAGAGCAGCAAGTTTAGTGTTGATTTCCTCATTTTTTTCAAAAGTTAAAGACTTTTCATAATACATGATAGCATCAGGAATGTCTTTTGTTACTACTAGTTTGTTTGCTAAACTTATATATGTTTCCGCTTCGTTAGGAAACAGCAGGATATTAAATTTCAGTATTTCTACAGCTTCTTTCTTCTTGCCTGTATAAAACAAAACATTGGCATAGGTGTTCAATTCGTATAAACTTTTTGAAATACTACTATATTCTTTTGCAAGAGATTCAGAATATTTGGCAAGGTATTTCAGACCTTGTGTTTCAATAATTGTGTTCACTTTAGTGACTAAAGGATAGTTAGGCGTATAGTTTCCTGATAGAATATCGCTAATATCTTCTTCGATCGTTTTTTTAGGAGATTCTACTATACGGTTAACTTCCTTACCGTTTTTATAAAAAATAAAGGTGGGCACACGATGAATGTTCAAACCTTCGTGTTCACCTCCAGTGCTTTGTTTATAGTACTTTCGATCTGCTTGCACCGCAATAGTCGTTAATCGGTTTATCGGAAAACCACTGGCATTTAATACCTTGTAAAAACTTGGAACTTCTTTTTTACTATCTCCACACCATGTACCCATAAACATTATGATGGTGTACTCCTGTAAACTTGTTTTTATACTATGCACTACCTTTTCATTAGGGGTATACGATTCATAATTTTTAGAAAACCAGTTATGGTAAGGAGCGGTGTTTAGTTTTTGAAAATTTATTTTCCCAACAAGATGAAAGACTCCTTTTGTAGTATTAATTTCCTGATTAAAGCTTTGTCCAATAACAGGGGAAGATATCGTAACAAAAGTCAGTAGGTATAGTATTGTTTTCATGAGTGTATAGTTAGTAGTTAGCATAAGATCAAGTATATTTTTCTTATTGGATAGATTTCAGCCCAAGTATTATATGTGTCTGTCTATCCGGCTATTATAATACTCGGGTTGTTGAATGAGTCGTAATTTATTTTTCGTTTTATTAGCATTCTTTTATGGCAATAAGAAAGTTGCCGAGTAATGCTTACAAAATAAATGGTTGAACCAACCACATTTTTTCAAGCAGAGTTAAGACCTAGCATCTCGAAGTTTGCTTTTCAGGACTTTAAAAATAACTTTCTATGGGATTCTTCTTAGTTACCGAAGGACTCTTTACTTACTTATAGGAACTCCGCTTGATGGACTTTTAACCTTTGGTGTCACCATTGCTTTTACTTTTAGAATTTGTTTTCCTGTGGCGGTATTAGTTGTGATTGTAACTTCCTTGTTTTGTAAGTTAGGTTTGCCATTGGTATTAAAGGTGATTAACATTTCTTTGGACGTACCGGGAGCAATGGGTTCTTTTGGCCAGTTAGAAACAGTGCAACCGCAACTTCCTTTCGCATTAACAATCACCAACGGTGCATTACCTGTATTAGTAAAAGAAAATGAATGTTCTAGGATGTCACCTTCTGCAACGGTCCCAAAATCAAATTCAGTTTCTGCAAAAGTCATCACTGGAGCTGCGTCTTTATTGAAAATGTTTTGATCAGTTTGCATAGCAATTGTTTCTGAAGAGTTGTTTTTTTTAGTTTGATTGCTACAAGAGATCATAAGACCAGCAGTAATCGTCAATAATAATACAAAAGCGTTTTTAGTTTTCATGTCTTTTTAATTTATAAGTTCTTAATAGATATCGTATTCTAATTCTGAATCAAAACTCTGGACATGTGATGAAAAAAACAATGAAAGTAAGGTGGAGATAGGGACTAGACCCCCGATGGAAATTTGAGTTTTAATAGAAAAACCTATTTAAAATTACTTATTCTTGTATAGTGTTTTTACCTCTTCACGGCTTTCTACACCTATTTTCTTGTACAAATTATTAATATGTGTTTTTATTGTACTCACACTTAAAAATAGTAAAGAAGCGATTTCTTTATTGGTCTTCTCCTGTAGAATGAGATCTAATATTTTTTTCTCTTGTTGGGTAAGTTTCTTTTCTGTAATCTTATATGAGTTCTTATATTTTTTTAATTTCAGAAATTGAATAACGTTTACTAATCCGGATAGCACGAACAGCAAAGAGAGAATCCATAACCAATAGGTAGTGGTCTCATTAGTAATTGCAACAGAGAATTTATCTGCTGCCAGTTCAGTTCTATATTGTTGCACATACGAACTGTTAGGATACTTGTTTTCTAGCCTTTTTGACAATGCATCATAATAAGTGTTCTTTTTTAAATCCTGTAAATAATAAGTGTATAGATTATTTGACTTATTTGACAGAAAAGAATAAATATATAATTCTGTTAGTGGTTCTTGTTGGTTTATACCGTATTCCTGTAAGGTCTGAAACCACTTTTTAGTGTTTACTTTTCTGTTAGTTTTACTACGATAAGAATTAAATGCATATCGCATGTTTTCGATTATAGAATCTACCTGTAAGAAAGCACTGCTTCGTTCGTTTGTTGATACCACTTCACAAAACACTTCGTGCTCTTGTGTAAAAGGTAAATAGATGGTATCCGAGTTTTTAGCAATAAAAATAATTTCTTTACTATTCAGACAGATGCCATTGAAATGAATAGATTCTTCACCTGTTTCTGAGCAATTTTCGGTATGAATACGATACAGGCTGTTTTGAGAGGGTAGATTATTGTCTGTAAACACAAAATATCCCGTACTGTCTGGTTGTACTTTTTGGATAATCTGTTCAGGATAAATTCCTGACATTTGTCGGTAATCTTCGATCAACGACAAATAAACATTATTGTCCTTATTACTAGGATCCACATAACCCGAAAATTGATATTGACTCCAAAGTGTAGTATAACCGGTTAACAAAGTGATACAAAGAATAATTCTTATGTGTTTCATAACGTAATACCTGGTCTTTTTATAGAAACTATGCCAAGATAAAAATAATTTTAGGATAGGGATGTAACATAATAAGATATAAGACTACCTATAATTGTATTATTTAATTTATTTTTGTTTATGAGTATTTGGAGAGTTTTATTATCGATTTTTTTTCCGCCGCTAGCAGTTTTAGATAAAGGTTGTGGATCAATTATCATTGTACTTTTGTTAACCTTGTGTGGATGGGTTCCTGGAGTTATTGCAGCACTAGTGATCATAAATAATCCAAACAGCTGATTTTTAGAGTTTAATACCTTGTAAAACTCCTGATATTTACAAAAATTTAAAAGAAATTGAAAAAATTTAATGTATGAAAAAAGTTTCACTCTTTATACAAGTACTGTTGGCAGTAACACTTTTAGTCGGATGTCAGTTTTCAGAAGATTTACACATTAATGAGGATGGAAGTGGAAAAATATCTTTCAGTTTTGATGGTTCTGAAATTATGGAAATGGCAGGAGACAAAGTAAACGAAGGAAAAGAAGAAATCATAGATTCTACCTTGGTTTTCAAAGAATTTCTGGAAGAGAAAAAAGATAGTATTGCTACATTACCAAAGGAAGAACAGGAAAAGTTAAAAAAACTGGAGAATTTTAAGATGCATATGCTGATGAACCCTGAATCCTTGGAGATGAAATTTGATCTCTATTCAGAATTTACAACGGTAGAAGAGCTAGACGACGTGTTTAATAGTTTTAAAACGGCATCTTCTATTGGAAATAAAAACACACCTAGTCCGGCTGCTAGCCCGGTAGGAGACCCTTTATCTAGTTCTGAAGGAGAAGATCCTACGCGAGTGGTATATTCTTACAAAAAGAATAAATTTAAAAGAGTTACAGAAATTCTGGATAGAGAAAAACTAAAAAAGAGTCTAGACAGCATAGAACAGATGAGAATGTTTTTAGCAAGTTCTAAATATAAAATCAATTATCACTTTCCCAAAAAAATAAAAAAGATTTCCTCTGATAAGGCATTATTTAGCCAAGATGGAAAAAGTTTTACATTAGAAGTTGGTTTCCTCGAATTTATGGAAAATCCTAAAGTATTGGATGTAGAAGTAGAGTTGGGAAAATAAAAAAATGCTTCTTTTCTTAGTATAGAAAAAGGATAAATGAATAAGAAGATTGAAATACAAGAATTGGGGTTAAAGGACTTTAAAGAAACCTGGGAATACCAAGAGGCACTCTTTAAAGAAATTTTGGATACCAAAATCAAGAACAGAAGAGAGGCTGCCAATCTGGATACAAGCAACTACTTTCTTTTTGTAGAACATCCCCATGTGTATACCTTAGGAAAAAGTGGAGACATTAGTAATTTGTTATTAAACGAAGAACAACTACAAAAAAAAGGAGCTACCTTTTATAAGATTAATCGTGGTGGAGACATTACATATCACGGACCAGGACAAATTGTTGGATATCCTATATTGGATTTAGATAATTTTTTTACAGATATTCACAAATATCTGCGTTTTCTGGAAGAAATGGTTATACTAACCTTAGCAGAATACGGAATCAAAGGAGTTAGAAGTGATGGAGAAACGGGAGTTTGGCTAGATGTGGGTACACCTTTCGCCCGCAAAATTTGTGCAATGGGTGTAAGAGCCAGCAGGTGGGTTACTATGCATGGTTTTGCTTTTAATGTAAATGCAGATCTGGGCTATTTTGATAATATTATTCCGTGCGGTATCAATGACAAAGCGGTCACTTCTTTACATGTAGAATTATCGGTAGAAAAGGTTGATATTTCTGAAGTAAAAGAAAAACTACTAAAACATTTTACCGATCTTTTTGAAGCAGAGATGATACAACAAAAAACCGAAGTATAGTGTACTCCGGTTTTTTTTGACTAAAAACTAAACAAATCAAATAGGTTGGGGTTAATTTATCTTATATCCCTCAAACCAACTACCGGTTCCATCTACCCGAACGTCTTCTCCAGTAGTAAAGTTTCTGAGGTTGACATATATTTCTTGACCTACAGTTAAGTAGTAAATACCGCTGACATTGATTTTTACATCATCTCCATCCATAATCTGACTGTAGCGCGCGCTACTATCTACATTAAAGTTGATTCTAAAGAATGCATCGGTAACAAAATTAGATTGTCTTACTACCGATTGTAAGTAATAATAACCGGTTTCTGGAACCACATACCTTTTGGTTGAGGTATTAAAAGCATTTCTGGTATCATACGTTACAATATCCCAAATATCAGTTTCTATAGTTGTACCGCCGTCTAAATCTTTTACCGCAAAGCCGTTTCCTCTAACCTTAAACACCACCGGCGTAGTAGTAGCGGTAGCATTATCTACATAGGTTTTTACGGCTCTTTCTGTTGGGACAGCATTGTTACTATTGCTTCCCAAGCTTTCATCTGTAGATATTTCGTTTACTGAGACGCCATTTTGTAATCTTAAATCTCCATTTACATCTAATTTAGCCGTAGGATTTCGGTCAATACCTACATTTCCACTGTTTATGTTGTTAATATCATTTCCGTTGGAAATCCATCGGTTATCTCCAGATGTTATGGCATAAGGTACTGCCATGAGTTCGTTAGTTCCTACTTCAGCCCCGTTTAATGAAACCGTTATATAAGATGCAATACCTCCCCATTGCAATGTGCTAAAATCACCAGTTACCGGAGCCCCATTACCAATAAGCAAACTAAAAACACCGTTTGCACTCGTGGTAACCGTATGGTTTTCCACATAACTAGCAGCTATGTCTGGTGCTCCAAATTTGATAGCAATTTGTATATTGATTGATTGATTATTCAGAATTTCTCCGCCAGCATTTTTGGCCACACCCTGATAGTTGATAAAGTTTTTTTGTGCGGATTGCGCGGATAGCAATGTGCAAAAGAATAACGCGCTAACCATTATTAAATTAGTTATTATTTTTTTCATGATTTTAGAATTTCGAAAGTGAGATTAATTTTTAATAATTTTAAATGTTTTGGTATCATTTACTTCGGTATTAAATAGCGTAAGCATATAGATTCCTTTTGCCAATGAGCTAATATTAATTCGATCTCCTTGAGGAGAAGGACTTACTTCTCTGCTAAGAACTTTTTGACCACTTACATTGAATATAGACAGTTGGTAGTTGGCGATATCTGGTATTCTGATTGTAAAAAAATCTGATACGGGATTAGGATACACTACAATTGCTCGACCATCCGTTTGAAATTCTGCTGTAGATAATATATTTTGCGCAGCGATTCCTGACCAGAACCCTTGTTCTACGGATTGCGAATCTGATATCGTTCTGATAAAAGTTTCACCAATTGTAAAAGTGATAATATGAGATGTATTAGCATTGGTGCCGCCAGCATTAGAAACAACATTGGTATCTATGGACTGTGCATTACTAACAAAAGCTAAACAGTATAAGAGAAACGTACTTATAGTTTTTACGACCATGGTTTTTAAAGTTTTTGAAGGTGATTTTGTTATTGAGAAAAGAATTGTTGCCAAGTTCAATGGAAAAACTGAAAAAATCAGTAATCGATTTTTTCAGTTTTAGTTCCTGATTTAATTTCTGAAAATATCATTGATTCCCGAACCACTTACGGTTAGATCATTATTGGATAAATCTTCATCGTTATTATGATCATTTCCATCGATAAAGATATCAGGGTCATAACTCAGAACGATTCGATAATCAGGTGGGAATTCGCCTTCTGCTGGAGATGAGGAATTCCAAGGCCTCATATAACTAACTGTTAATGTTTCTCCTACAGCTAGATCGGTAAAATTTACTGTACCAACCAAATCTCCCGGAGCGGGTGCTCCCAAATTTCTTTGATATAAAAGGATAGCTTGTTGTCCTGTAGAGGAGTTAAAATCAGATTCGCCAGTGTTTGTAACAGTTCCTGTAATAGTAGCAGTTCCTGTAAAATCACTGCTCCCATCTCTTACAATTGAAAAAGTAATGGAAGACGCTTCTAAATCAATAGTTCCTAATGCGGCAGCATCGTCATCGCTATCACACGAAATGAATAAAGCTGTAAGCAATACTACCGATAAAATTTTTAAAGTTTTCATGACATTTTAATTACGTTATTTCACATTAGTGCGATACGTAATCAAAAAGTTAACATAAGAATTATATTATATCGATAGGGATTCTAATTTATCTGATAAATCAGAATGCTATTTTCTTCTCCCTGTACAGTAAATTCCAGATTAGGATCTTTATCCATATTGCCAAGGCTAATAATAGAATTGCCATACACAGGAAAATTAGGAAATAGTTCAGCGTTACTATCGTATAGGTATACTTTTTTAGCCTGTATGTCGGTAATAGCTACATAGATTTTGTTGTTTATATAGAATATTTGAGGCGTTGTATAAACTCCAAAATCAAGTTCCAGCGTTCGCTCTTTGATGGATAATTTGTTTTCAGAAAAAGTAACCAGTGTTTTATTAGTAGCCGCTAATGAGCTGTTTTCATTCAGTTCTTTATCTGTCAATAATATAGTGCCATCGGATTGAATCTGAATAAGCTTTCCGTCTTTGGTAAGAGATGTAAATTTATTTTCATATTGTTGCCATTGATTCTCAGAAAAACTAACATTCTGTTTTACATCAACCCTGGTTCTTCCTAATCGATCAAGGATGTTAAGCTTTCCATTTTCTTCAGACATAAGAATGTAATCTTTACTGCCGATACGGATATGATGAGGAGGCAAGACCAGATTAGTTGAAGTCCCTTTAAACCCAAACCCGCTTACAATTTTCCCTTCTGCATCAAACATGGTTATATCCTTTCCTTGTGTAATTAGGATTCGATACCGTTTGTTCTTATCATAATCAAATAAAGACAATGGTTGTGTAATTGGTTTTTCGAATTTTTTAGGATATGGCGGTACGTCGTTACCATCTCTGTCTACTAGATATAAGGTGGTTTCTGTATTAAATAAGAGCTGATACCTTCCGTTTTTATAAATATCAATTTGCTGGATATCACCCATAATGGCACCATTAATCTGTTTTTTCCAGAAAATACTTCCTTTTTTAGAAACTAAATAAAGATTATTATCTACATCCTGTATAGCGATATCCATACCTTTGGTTCTGTGATTTTGAACCAGAATTGGCCTGTTTAAAACCTTATTTTCTAAAGTAGTAGAGGCTGTTTGGGTTACCGAGGTTGCAGCACCTTTGCTAACGTTCTTCTGGAAAACCCCATGGATATGTGCAAAGTTATTTTCTTTTGTGATTTGTAATGCGGCCATTGCATATCCTTTGGTATTGACCTCATTCCACTGTTTTTTATAAGATTCTGCTACGTTACGAACCACATAATCTTTAAGTTTCTTAGTAGAACCTACCATCAATATAGAAGATTCATCAGATAGTTTTTCCATAGCATTCGTATAGAACACCTGCTCCCCAAGTATGGTTTTATTGAGGATATTTGCAATAATTGCTTGCAAACTATTTTTAGATGATCCGAATACAATATGACTCTCATATACAAAATAAAATTTTGCTTCAAACTCGGGCATAAGCGGTTTTAGTAATCCAGAAAAAGTGGTTGTTTCTTCGTAGCTGAAAATATCAATGTTTCTGTACGACCCAGAAGCGGTTCCTGCTAATTGTTCCAAAGTGTTTTCAGGGGCTAGGGATGTTAAGGTGAATACTGTTTCGTTTTCCATAAAAATCATTCCGATTTCAGAAACCCCGGATAGCAATTCATCTAGTTCATCAGGAATATTTTCTATTTCGCGATCTTGGGCTAATGCCAAATTCTTTTTCAAGATATAAAAATCGTCATAGGTAAACGACACAAAACCATTGGCCGTAACAGGAGTTACTTTTGCAATCTTGTTTTCCTGAGCAATAGTATTGTCAAAGATACCGATCGTACTCGATAAAGAATCTTTTTCTATTGCAATACCATCAATGTACATAGCATTTTGTTCTAACTTGGCATCTACTGATATCCATCCGCTAAAATTCGATATTTCTGAAAAATCCGTACTAGGTAATAGGGAATTATGAATTTGGCTAAGCTGTTTTCCATTCATTAAAACAGATACTGGGTTTTTGGGGTCAGAAACATCGTATGCTTTGATAAGATCTTCACTAACAGATGTCTTGTTTTCTTGCTGTCGAATAGCATTTTCTATCAATATCTGAGATGAAGAAGCTATCAATAAACTATCTTGTTTAGTAGCATAAAATGTATTGTTGCCAGAGATTACTTTATGTATGATCTTGTTCGAATACGTTATGTTTTCAATATTCTTTTGACCCAAAGAATCTTTATCAACGATAGAAGCGTCAAATTTAGATATATACGTGTACTCAAAATCATTTTTACCAATCGGAGAAAAACACAACAATCCTTTAGATTGGTTGATTTGATTTAATATTGGAAGCTTTTTGAAATACGTAAAAAATTGAATTTCACTATTTTTTTTCAGGAAATCATTGTCCCTTAGCATATTCCTGGTTTGTTCCAGGTCATTGATTTTTAAGATTACCTGAGCATCCTGAGGGATATAATCAATAAGTGTGTTCGGTTTTTCTGTAGTTGTGTTACAAGCTAAAACAATTGTTGATAGTAGAATTACAACTATTTTTTTCATGTGTTTGTTTTCCTTTTTATTCTTAATTCTATGTAAGCCCCATTATTTCGCACTTAATTGCCAAACATGTCTTAAACACCAAAGATAATTATTTGAATTCTAGTGTAAGCTGTTCTGGCAACAATCTAAAACTTTTTCTGTGATATTTAGTAATTCCATATTTTTGTATCGCCTCTCGATGCTCTGCGGTGGGATATCCTTTGTTTTTTTTCCAGTTATACATTGGGAATTCTTCGTGTATCTTTTCCATAAATTCATCCCGATAGGTCTTTGCCAATACAGATGCTGCTGCGATATTCATAAACTTAGCGTCACCTTTGATAATGCAAGTATGTGGGGTCGTATGATAAGGTTTAAACCTGTTCCCATCGACAGAAATATGTTCTGGCTGTGGTGTTAATTGCGCAATAGATCGTTGCATGCCTAGTATCGAAGCGTTTAAAATATTGATCTCATCAATCTCTTCCATATAGATGTGTGTCACACCATAGGTGATAGAACAGTCTTCTAATAGTGGGCGCAATGTTTTTCTTTTGGCTTCACTAAGCTGTTTAGAGTCATTTAAGACATCATTGCTGAAATCATCAGGAAGGATAATGGCTGCCGCAGTTACCGGTCCTGCCAAACAACCACGACCAGCCTCATCAGTACCGCATTCGATGAGATCAGGTTTTAATTTTAATTTGAGCATGCTACGAAGATAATGTATGATCAGAACATCAGAAAACTATTTTTGAGAATCAGGAAAAAAACTTAAGACTAAAACGAACAATCAGGAGCATTAACTTTCGTTAAAAAAGTATATTTTTGCCAACAGTTTACGATATAGATGAAAAAGAACATAGTATTTATAATTGTACTTCTTACAGGATATATAACATTTGCTCAGGAAGGAAATGAAGAAGAGATAAATGAAGGAACACAAACGATTCCTACTAGACCTGAATTTAGAAGAAGTGAAAAATCATTATCTAAAAACAATAAGAAAAAACCTCCTGTAACCGATTATAAAATTATTGATATCCATAATGATACTACATTTGTAGATACCACATTAACTATTCAAAGAGATTATAACTTTAATTACTTGCGCAGAGATGATTTTGGGTTGCAACCATTAAACAATGTAGGTCAGAGTTACAATAGTCTTATAAAAGTAGAAGAACGTGATCATTTATTGCCATTGTTTGGAGCCAGAGCAAGGCATTTTAATTTTATGGAAGTAGAAGATATCCTATACTACAACGTTCCTACGCCACTTACAGAATTGTATTTCAAGACTACGTTTGAGCAAGGACAGCAATTGGATGCTTTTTTTACCGTAAATACCTCTCCAAGATTAAACCTTTCTATTGCGTACAAAGGAAACAGATCGTTAGGTAAATACCAACATGCACTGACTAGCACAGGTAATTTTAGAGCAACCGCAAACTACGCTACAAAAAACGACCGATATCGAATGAGAACACATTTTGTGTCTCAAGATCTTCTCAATGAAGAAAACGGAGGGTTGTCAGCAAGTGGATTACAACAGTATCTTAGTAGCACAGAAGAATTTCAGAATGCTGATGATTTTGCTGATAGAGGAGCGATAGACGTTAGTTTTGAAAATGCAGAAAGCATTCTATTGGGCAAAAGGTTCTATCTGAATCATAGCTATTCTATTATCAAAAAAACAGATAGCAGTGCTACCAATGTTGCTATTGGTCATATATTAGACATTACAGATAAGTCTTTCCAATTTGACCAGACTACACCAGTTGATTTTTTTGGAGAATCCTATGAATCCGGAGCGCTGACTGATAAAGTGGCGTTAGAAGATTTTAGTAACCAGCTGTTTGTAAAAGTGAATAATGATTGGTTAGGAACTCTAACCGTTAATGCCAAAACTTCTAATTATAATTATGGATATAATACAATAGTGAATTTAGGAGAGAATATCGATGACAGTGTCGAAATTACTAACAGGCTTAAAGGAGATATTTATGCTATTGGAGGCTCGTATCAAAAAAATTATAAGGGTTTTCAATTAGCAGCCAACGGGATGTCTATCGTATCAGGAAATTTTGATGGCAATTATGTAAATGCATCTGCAGGATATCAACTTAAAGATTATGGATTGCAGTTAGGAGTCAGCGCAAATTCGGTAGCGCCTAATTATAACTTTTTATTGTATCAGAGTGATTATGTTGGATATAATTGGCAAAACTATAATAACGATACGAGTCAGAATTCTTCTTTAGTCAATTTCAAAAATATCGAAACTCGAAAGATTCAAGCAAACCTAAAGATAAAAAAACTGGCTAATATTGAAGCTAGTTATACTACCATCGATAATCACACCTATTTAACAAAAAATCAAGATTCATTGACAGTTCCAGAGCAGTTTGGAGAAAGCATAAATCTTTTGAAGCTTAAGCTAACACAAACATTGAATTTAGGTTGGTTGGGCTTTAATAATACCATAGTTTATCAAAATGTTGGCGGTGCTGTTAATTCAGCAACCAACGGAAATATTAGCAGAACCTATAGTGTATATAATGTACCAAACATAATAACAAGAAATAGTGTTTATTATCAGGATCATTGGTTTAAGCGAGCATTGTTTCTGCAAACAGGTGTAACATTTAAATACTATTCGGAGTATGATGCCGATGGATATGATCCTGTGTTATCAGAATTTTATGTGCAAAGTCCAGAAGAAATACTATCGTTTAATGGACCTGATATAAAACAAACTTTTGGAGGTTTTCCACAATTCGATATCTTTTTTAATGCGAAAATAAGACAAACCCGTATCTACTTTAAGGTAGAGAATTTTGGAGAAGCATTTAGCCAAAATAATGAATTTTCTGCTCCCGGATATGCGCCTCGTGATGCCGTGATCCGTTTTGGACTAGTTTGGAATTTCTTTTTATAAAATTTGGGCGTATCCCTACATTACATTTCAGGTCGGGCTATCCGCGCTACATGGTAGCTAGCTGCTATCCCTTACGCAAAGGATTTACCGTGTGGCCAAAATAAGATAAATCGTTCTTTTCAGGCGGTTATTGATGGAAAGGCATTCAGCATTTTGACGTATCTTTGAGAAACATTACACAACATTTTATGAGTACTGCCAAAAAACGAAATATCTCTTTTTTAGGACCTGAAAGTTTTACTGGGATCAAACTGGAAAAACCTGCAGAATATGCAGCTGGAGTTCCTGGAGTTAAAGTAGCACTTCAGCACGTTTTTAGAGAAATGGGTGTTGTAAAGTCTATGAGCGGTCTTTTTAAGATGAATCAAAAAGATGGGTTTGATTGCCCTGGCTGTGCCTGGCCAGATCCCGAAAAACCTTCTAAGCTTGGCGAGTATTGTGAAAATGGAGCAAAAGCACTGGCAGAAGAAGCAACCAATCAAAAAGTAGACCGTGATTTTTTTGCTAAATACTCTGTAGAAGAACTCTCTCATTGGTCAGATTATCAAATCGGTAAAAGCGGAAGGTTGACAGAACCTATGGTCCTGAAACCTGATAGTATATATTACGAACCAATATCTTGGAAAGAAGCTTATGAATTAATTGCTCATAAATTACGCGAATTGGATTCCCCGGATCAGGGAGTGTTTTATACTTCAGGAAGATCTAGTAACGAAGCCGCTTTCCTGTATGGTTTGTTTGTCAGAGCTTTTGGCACTAATAATATGCCTGATTGCTCAAATATGTGTCACGAATCTAGTGGAGTAGCATTGAGTGAGACTTTGGGAATAGGCAAAGGTTCTGTAAAGCTAACGGACTTTGATCAAGCAGAAATAGTAATGGTGATTGGGCAAAACCCAGGGACAAACCATCCAAGAATGTTGTCAGCTTTACAGAAATGTAAAGAAAACGGAGGAAAAATAATTAGCATCAATCCTCTGGAAGAAGCAGGACTTATTAGATTTAAAAACCCTCAGGAGATTAAAGGGATAGTAGGTTCAGGTACTTCATTAACCGATATACACCTTCAGGTAAAAATAAATCAGGATGTCCCTTTGTTAAAAGTAATTCAAAAAAAATTGGCGGTTTTAGATAAGGAGAGCAAAAACGTATTTGATCATCAATTTATTGATACGTATACCGATGGTTACAAAGAGTTATTAACAGATTTTGATAAATATTCCGAAAAAGAGTTAATCAATTTATGTGGAGTAGATGAAAGCTTAATTAACAAGGCTGTTAATTTGCTGGCAACAAAGAATAAAATTATAATTTGCTGGGCAATGGGATTAACCCAACATAAAAACGGAGTCAATAATATAAAGGAATGTGTAAATCTTTTGTTGCTCAAAGGAAGCCTGGGCAAATCAGGTGCAGGAACCTGTCCGGTCAGAGGGCATAGTAATGTTCAGGGAGATCGTACTGTAGGGATAATGCATCACGTATCTCCTACGCTGAATAAAATTATCAAGAAAACGTTTGGTTTTACTCCTCCGGATAAAGAGGGCTTAGATACGGTACATGCTATAGAAGCAATGAATAAAGGTAAAGCAAAGGTGTTTATAGCGCTTGGAGGTAATTTTTTGTCTGCAGCGTCCGATACAAAATATACAGCAGCGGCACTTCAGAACTGTGAGTTAACGGTCAATATAAGTACTAAGTTGAATAGAACGCACCTAGTGGCAGGCAAAACAAGTTTGATATTACCAACATTAGGGCGCTCAGAATTGGATCAAAAAGATGGAAAACAGAGGTTTATTACGGTAGAGAATAGTATGGGAAAAGTACATCGCTCTAAGGGGGTGTTACGGCCGGCATCAGGCAATCTTATGAGTGAACCCGAAATCATTGGTAGAATAGCAAACACCTATTTTAAAAGCGATCATCCCGTACAATGGAAACAACTTAGTGAGGATTATGGGTTGATTCGAGAAAAAATAGAAGCTGTAGTTGAAGGTTTTAAAAATATAGACACTAAGTCAAAAGGAACAGGTTTTTATTTGCCTAATAACGTGAGGGATCTGGATTTTAGTAAACTTCCAAATGGGAAAGCGCAATTTAGTTGTTGTGATTTGCCAAAACACACACTAAAAGAAAATGAATTTTTGTTAATGACAATTCGTTCACACGATCAATTCAATACCACTATCTATGGTTTGGATGATCGTTACCGTGGTGTGTATAATGAGCGCCGTATCGTTTTGATGAATACTTTGGATATGAACATGTGTAATTTAAAAAAGCTTGATGTCGTTAATATGATCAGTAATTACGATAATAAAAAAAGAAAGGCATCCAGTTTTTTAGTGCTACCTTACAATATACCCGAGGGTAACCTGGCCGCGTATTTTCCTGAAACCAATGTTTTGGTTCCCCACAACCATTATGCAGATAAAAGTAACACGCCGATTAGTAAATCCATTATCGTAACCTTAGAAAAGCCTTCTAATTAATTTATTTTTTTGGATGTAAATTAAAGGTTTCGAGGTTATTATAAAAAGGTTAAAATTTTCTTTTATTTTTTTATTGTTGATTAGAAAAAGGGTTGTATGTTTGCACCCGCAAAACGGGATAATGTTTTGTTAGTTCTTT